>CAMYMG010000096.1 GCA_947259295.1 uncultured Rhizobiaceae bacterium | reverse complement strand
TCGAAGCGGCAGGACTGGCGGCAGTCGCCGGGCTTGCGGCAGCCGGCGTCGCGGAGGCGGCGCCGGGCTTGGCGTCCTTGTCGTCCTCGTGCAGTGCCCCGCGCAACTCTTCAATCGCCCGGTTCAACTGGTCGTTCGGCGAAGCCTTTTCCGCCGCGGGACTTGTCTGGTTCATCGATCTTCTCCAATTCCCTGCCGGACTGCCTGCCCGCCTCAGGCGGACAGCAACCCCTCGATGAGGTCCTGCCCGGCATCAAAGGGATGCCTGATGCGGACCGTGTAGTTCTTTCCGAGCTTTCCGAACTCGCACACGAACAGCGATTTCTGGCGCGCCGACAACAAAGCCTTCGACTGCGCTTGCGCATCGATCTCGATGACCTGCCCCTCATGCAGCCCGGCAACCTGGCCGAGCGTCATGGTCGCGAGCGGCATAGTCGCGTGGAGTTCCACCGAAGAGCGCATGACTTCGTCGCTGAACCGTTGGCGCCACTGGCCGGGTGCGCCGGTGTTCTCGTTGCCGCCGCGGTGCTTGAGCAGGATGCGTTGCGGCATCATCAGGGCGAATGTGCCAGATCCCGACGGCATCGAGATCGAGAAGACGGCACGAACGCCCGGCCCGTCGCGGATCACATGCTTGTCGAGTTCCGGCCCGCTGATCGCCGGTCCCAGCGGAAGCTTGAACTCGAAGGCGCGCTCGCCCGAGCCATTGATCGCCTTGGCGATTTCCTCGAAGAACATAGTCGCCACCTCGGTCTCGGTCGGCGAGAGCGGGCGGGCAATGGGCGTAACCTTGGCGGCCGGGTCGCCACCGAAGAATGTGCTGACGATCACGGCCACGGCGGTGGGATCGATGGTCAGGATCATCGCGTCCGGCGAGGACGCCGACGCTGCCACCGCCATTGCGTGGCCTTTGCCCCTCGGCCGCGCATCGGCAAAGCGCGAGAGTTCAACGGTCTTCAGCTCTATCGTCGCCGAAACTGTCAGCGTTTCCGCAAGTCCATCGGTGATCGCCGGAAGCGCGCGCTCCGCCAGCTTGCGGGCAGCCTCGGTCACATGGTCGGGCTCGCCTGTCTCGCCGACGAGACGCTCGATGATGTAGGCCCGCATGTCTGCCGGTGTGACGGGGTTGGCCATGCTCAAGCCATGCTCGTGCTGCTGCGGATCATTGCTCAGGCAGCCTTCGGCTGGGCTGCGGCCCCGCCTGCGCTCATCGTACTCTGCTCTACCGAGTCGATGGACGGACGATCATAAGCCGAGATCGTCTTGCGCCCGAACTCGATCGCCACCTGCGGCAGCGAGCCGTTCATGTAGGCAAGCAGCGTCTGCTTGACGATGACATAGAGCCGGTTCTGCTTCTCGCGCACCGACTTGACCTTGGTGGCTATCGGGCCGACGACGCAATAGGACATGAAGATGCCAAGGAAGGTGCCGACGAGCGCCGCACCGATCAGGCCGCCGAGGATCTCCGGCGACTGGTCGAGGGCGCCCATCGCCTTCACCACGCCGAGCACGGCGGCCACGATTCCGATCGCCGGGAAGCCGTCGCCCATCGCTGTCAGCGCGTGATAGCACTTCAGCTTGTCGGTGCGGATGGTCTGGATCTCTTCATCCATCAGCGCCTCGATCTCATGCGAGCGGGCATTTCCGATGATGATGATGCGGCAGTAATCGCAGATGAAATGCAGCAGGTCATGGTTCTTCATGACCGTCGGGAACGCCTGGAAGATCGCCGACTCTTCCGGATTGTCGATGTGGGCCTCGACCTCGCTGCGCGATTTCGTCTTCAGCTCGCGCATCAGCGAATGCAGCACGCCCAGCGTCTCGAGATAATTCTGTTCCTTGGGCACCGCCTGCTTGAAGGCTTCCAGGCAGGCCTTGCCGGTGTCTTTCACCACCTTCATCGGATTGGCGATGAGGAAGGAGCCGAGCGCGGCGCCGCAGATGATGACGACTTCCCAGGGCTGGATCAGGACTTCGATGTGCCCGCCCATTGCCATGAAACCGCCGAGGACGCAGCCGAGCGTAACAACAAATCCGATGAGTATGCTCAAGGGTGGGTCCTTCCAACACGCAACGATGCGACCAGAAGTACAGCCCGTGCCTTGTGTGAGGCTTGAATCGACCCCGCCCGGCGCGAATAAGCCTCGCACAAGCAAGCCGCCCTAACCTTCGGAAAAGATTCAGGCCGGAGGCCCGTCCTTGCTCAGTACCTATCTCAGCTACCAGCTTATCGCGCGGGATATTCCGAAGGCGATCGACCGGGTCGAGAACCAGCCGGTCGTCGACCGGGAAACGAAATATTATCAGGAGAACATAACCAAGGTCACGTCGATCGAAGAGTTCGTCAAGGACGACCGGCTGTTCCGCTACGCCATGAAGGCGCATGGGCTGGAGGAAATGACCTATGCCAAGGCCTTCATGGTCAAGGCGCTCAAGGAAGGCGTCACCGATCCCGACAGCTTTGCCAACAAGCTCTCGGACAAGCGCTATGCGGAGTTTGTCACGACCTATAATTTCGCCGCCCGCGGTTCGCTGGCCACGGTCTACAACAAGGCGCAGCACGAAACCCCGGCAAACTACGCCATCCAGGCCGAGATCGCCGGCATCCCGCGCGACTCCGAATTCGTCAAGACCGAAACCAGTTACTACCTCGCCAATATCGGCAAGGTGAAGTCGGTCAAGGAGTTCATGGCCGACACCGAGCTGCTGACCTACGCAATGGCGGCCTACGAACTTGATTCGAGCACCGCGGACATGGAACTCATCGAGAAAATGCTCGATGGCGGAACGCGTGATCCCGACAGCCCGGCCAACAAGTCGGACAACTTGAACTACAAGGCATTCGTCGCCGCCTTCGACTTCGAGGGCAAGGGCGAGACTGCGACGACCTACAGCCGTGCCCAGCAGCCGGCGGTCGACAAATATCTCCGGCAGACGCTGGAGGAGAACGCCGGAGAACAGAACGAAGGCGTTCGCCTCGCCCTCTACTTCGAGCGCAAGGCACCATTGCTCACCTCCTTCTACGAGGTGCTCGCCGACCCCGCTCTTGCCCGCGTCGTGCGCACCGCGCTCTCACTCCCCGACTCCTTTGCCTCCGCCGACATTGACAAGCAGGTCAAGTTCTTCGAGCAAAAATTCAACATCGAGGACTTCTCCGATCCCGAGAAGCTCGGCGAATTCCTGACGCGTTTCACCAGCCTGTGGGAGATCAACAATCCGAGCTCCCCGGCGCTGACCTCCGCCAGCATCCTGTTCAGCCAGCCGGTCGAGTTTGGCATCTCGACCAACACGCTGTTCGCCATCCAGTCGATGAAGAGATAGATCATGGCGACGCAGGACGGACTCTATGTAGCCCTGTCGGCCCAGGTCGCGCTGCAGCGCCGGCTGGACACGATCGCCGACAATGTCGCCAACAGCTCGACGGTCGGCTTCCGCGCCACGGGGGTGAAGTTCGAGGACGTCGTCTCGGGACTTGGCGAGGACTCGATCGCGTTCGCCTCCGCCGGCGACACCTACATCTCCGACATCAAGGGACCGCTGCGCGAAACCGGCAACCCGTTCGATTTTGCGGTCCGCGGCGACGCCTGGTTCGGCATCGAGACCCCGGCCGGCACGGTAATGACGCGCGACGGTCGCTTCACCATGTCGGAAAATGGCCAGTTGGTCAGCATCGAGGGCTACGCCGTGCTCGACGCCGGCGGCGCGCCGATACAGCTCGACCCGCGAAATGGCCCGCCGACCGCCGGTGCCGACGGCACGCTGCGCCAGGGCGACCAGCAGGTCGGCGCGCTCGGCCTTTTCGCGTTCGACCCGGGTCCCAACTTCGTCCGTTTCGACAATTCGGGCATCGTTCCAGATGGCGAGCCGGAGCCTCTCGTCGACCGGCTGGATGCCGGCGTCGCGCAGGGCTTCCTGGAGGAATCCAACGTCAATCCGGTGCTCGAGATAACCCGTCTGATAAAGGTCCAGCGGGCCTTCGAAAACGTTGCCGCGATGCTGCGCACGACCGAGTCCTCCTACACGGACGCCATCAAGACACTTGGCTCGAAATAGTTTTCACGCATGACGCTCTCGCTGCCCACGGCGCGCTTCACCTCCGACATGCCGCGGGACAACCCGCTCGACGCGCTGGATCGAGCCTGGCGCGGCATCGCTGACGAACGGACCCTGGTTCGGCGCGGTGGCCGCATCACCGAGGTCTCGCCGACCCACTACCGTGTGCGGGGCATCTCCGACACGGCGCGGCTCGGCGACATGGTCGAGCACCGAAGCCGGGTCGGCTCGCGCCACGGCGAAATCGTCCAGATCTCGCCGGACCAGGTCCTGGTCGCCCCTTACGAAACATCGGGCGACGCCGGCGTATCGGATCCTGTCTTCAATCTCGGGCCCTTCACCGTCCTGCCCCATCCAACCTGGCGCGGCCGGGCGATCGATGCGCTGGCACGCCCGATCGATGGTGGCCCACCGCTGGCCAAGGGTGACCCTGACGACGCCGCCCTCGCCGTACAGCCTTCGGCGCTGGCGCGTCAGCGCGTCGGCTCGTCCTTCCACACCGGCGTCAAGGTCATCGATATCTTCACGCCCATCTGTTTTGGCCAAAGGCTCGGAATCTTCGCCGGCTCGGGCGTCGGAAAATCGACGCTGCTCGCCATGCTGGCGAGCGCCGAGGCGTTCGACACCGTCGTCGTCGCGCTGATCGGAGAACGTGGCCGCGAAGTGCGGGAATTCCTTGAGGACACGATCGGCCCGGCCTGCATGGCCAAGACGGTCGCGGTCGTATCGACCAGCGACGAAAGCGCCATGATGCGCAAGCGCGCGCCCGACACGGCGATGCGCGTCGCCGAGCATTTCAGTATGAAGGGCGACCGCGTCCTGCTGGTCCTCGACTCCATCACGCGCTTTGCCCATGCGCTGCGCGAAGTGGCCACCGGTACGGGCGAGCCCCCCGTGGCGCGCGGTTACCCGGCCTCGGTCTTCACCGACCTTCCCAAGCTGCTCGAGCGCGCCGGCCCCGGCGCCGAAGGCTCGGGCTCGGTGACCGCGATCATCTCAGTGCTGATCGACGGTGACGACCACAATGACCCGGTTGCCGATTCGGTGCGCGGTATTCTAGACGGCCACGTCGTCCTCGACCGCACGATCGCCGAGCAGGGGCGCTACCCGCCGGTCAACCCGCTGTCGTCGATCTCGAGGCTGGCGCCGAAGGCGTGGAGCGACGACCAGCGCAAGCTGGTCACGCAACTGAAGTCGATGATCTCGCGCTACGAGGACACGAGGGACATCCGGCTGCTCGGCGCCTATCAGGCGGGCGCCGACGGAGAATTGGATGCCGCCGTCAGGCAGGTGCCGCTCATATACGAAGCCATGACCCAGACGCCGAGGGATCGCCCCTCGCCCGATGCGTTCGCCGATCTCGCGCGACATCTGAAGAGCAAGGAGAGGCCAAATGCGGTTCAGCCGGGCTGACAGGAACCTCGCCAGACTGGTCAAGCAGAACCAACGCGCCGTGTTCAAGGACGTGGCCGCGGATCGCCGTGGGTTTCTTGGCCGGCTCATGCAGCCGAAGCAGGCGCCCGTACCGTTCACGGCCGAGCCGCCACCCGCGAAACGCGACCGGCGCAGCGACCTCACCGTGGCGGCGCTCGGCGTCACGCTGGGGCTCATCTGCGCGCTGTTTCCCTGGTACATTTTCTTCAATCAGGACGATTTCGGCATCCGGGCGATGAAGTTCGAGGGCACGGAGTCCGATGCCGGACCCATTCTCCTCGGATCGCAACCCGAGCGCGTCGGCGCGCCGAGCGATGCCGCGGTGATCCCGCCGATGGAACTCGATCTTCTTGCCACCGGCACGACGCCCGATGAAACCGACGAGAATGAGCGCGGCACTCCGGGCGTGACCGGTCAGCCGTTTCCGCCGCTGCCGGTCAATTTCCGGCTCGTCCATGTCGCCAATGGCCGTGCCCTGATTGAGGACGACAGCGGCCTTTTCGTCGTGCAGCGCGGTTCCGTGCTGCCGGACTCGAGCAAGGTCGAAGCAATCGAGGAACATGACGGCGAATGGAAGCTGGTTACCGACGCCGGCCTCGTTCTGAACGTCGGCGAATAGACCCGGCAAGGTCCACGCAAGGCCCACGCAAGACTGGCTCCGTACTATTCGGGAACCTGCCCGGAGATCTACATGGAGCCTGTCAATCTATTCCAGCTTGCCGCCCAGCAATCGCGCTGGCTCGCCGTGCGTCAGTCGGCAGTCGCGGGCAACGTGGCCAATGCCAACACGCCGGGCTACGGGACGGTTGACGTCGAGCCTTTCGAGAAGGTCCTGGACAATACGGCAGTCTCCCTTTCGACGACGCAGGTCGGCCACCTCAGGGGGCGCACGACCGAATCCGGCTTCTCGCTCCGCCAGGACGATGCCAGCAAGTCGATGCTGCCGTCGGAAAACACCGTGGTTCTTGAGAACGAGATGCTCAAGGCCGGCGAGATCCGCCGCCAGTTCGAACTCAACACCGCCATCGTCAAGGCGTTTCACCGCATGATCATGCTGAGTTCCAAGAGCTGATCATGGACCCGCTTGCCGCAGCCCTCAAAGTCGCATCGTCCGGCCTCGGCGTCCAGTCGGAGCGCCTGCGCGTGGTCTCGGAAAACCTCGCCAACGCCCAATCGACCGGCGACACGCCCGGTTCGGATCCCTATCGCCGCAAGACCGTCACCTTCGCGGCCGAGCTCGATCGCGCCAGTGGCGGTTCGATGGTCGAGATCGGATCGATCGACCGGGATCGCAGCGAGTTTCCCGTCGAGTTCCTGCCCGGGCACGAAGCCGCCGACGTGAACGGCTACGTCAAGATGCCCAACGTCAACGTGCTGCTCGAAATGGCCGACATGAGCGAGGCAAACCGCTCCTACGAAGCCAATCTGCAGGTCATCAAGCAGGCACGCGATCTCATCTCCATGACCATTGACCTGATGCGAGGCCAGTGATGATCGGTGCAATTACCCCGCTCGATTTCAAGTCCATCGGCAGTCCCGCCGGGCCTGCGGAAGGTACAACGGGAGCAGCTTCCGGCGCGAGCCCGGTCGCCTCCTTCGCATCGGTGATGTCTGACCTCGCGACACGGACTGTCGAGACCCTCGGCAACGCCGAACAGGTCTCGGTGAAGGCGCTGCAGGGCGATGTCGACGCGCGCGAAGTGGCCGACGCCGTGATGAGCGCGGAACAGTCTTTGCAGGCGGCTGTCGCAATCCGCGACAAGATCATCAGCGCCTACATGGAAATCAGCCGGATGGCGATCTAGGGGACCAATGTCATGAAAGCACTCGCCATCGCCGCTACGGGCATGAATGCCCAGCAGACCAATCTCGAGGTCATCGCCAACAACATCGCCAACATCAACACGACGGGCTTCAAGCGCGCCCGCGCCGAGTTCTCGGACCTGCTCTATCAGGTCGACCGCATGCAGGGTGTTCCGAGCCGCGCCAATGCGAGCATCGTACCGGAAGGCGTCTCCATCGGTCTCGGCGTGAAGACGGCCGCTGTCCGCAACGTCCATATCCAGGGCGGCCTGACCAACACCGGCAACAGTCTCGACCTCGCCCTGACCGGCAATGGCTGGTTCCAGATCGAGGGTGCCGACGGCCAGACCCTCTACACGCGCTCCGGCGCCTTCAATACCAACGCAACCGGCCAGTTGGTGACGGTCGATGGCTTCACCGTCAGTCCCGCCATTACCGTTCCGGCAGATGCCCTGGAAGTCATCGTCAACAAGTCGGGCCAGGTGTTTGCCCGCATCGACGGCCAGGCCGCACTTCAGGAACTCGGCCAGTTGACGCTCGCTTCCTTTGCCAACGAGGCAGGCCTGGCCCCGCTGGGCGACAACCTCTTCCAGGAAACGCCGGCATCCGGCGCCGCCAATGTCGGCGTGCCGGGCGACCTCGGCTATGCGACGATCGAGCAGGGTTACCTCGAGAACTCCAACGTCGATCCGGTCAAGGAAATCACCGAGCTGATCTCGGCGCAGCGCGCCTACGAGATGAACTCGAAAGTCATCCAGGCAGCCGACGAGATGGCCGCCGTGGTCTCGAAGAACATCAGATGATGAAGGTCGTTGCGCGCATGATCGGCAGGTCTGCAATCGCCGCCGCACTCCTGGCAGCTTGCGGCATCCTTCCCGCGCAAGCGCAGGAGGTCGTGTTCATCCCCAACCGCGTCATCTATCCGGGCGAGACCATCGGGATGGATGCGCTGAAGCAGGTGACGCTGAAGCCAGGCAAGATCATCCCGCCGGCCGTCACGGTGGACCTCCAGGACCTGGAAGGAAAGGTCGCCAGCCGGACGCTGCTGCCCGGACGCTACATCTCAGCCAGTTCGGTGCGCGAGCCCTGGGTGGTGAAACAGGGTGCCTCGGTCCAGATGATCTTCATCTCCGGCGGCCTTATGATTTCTGCCGCGGCCATCACCCTGCAGCCGGGAGCCGCCGGCGACTTCGTCAAGGTGCGCAATATCGACAGCGGCAAGGTCCTGTCCGGCACGGTCATGGCGGACGGCTCCATCCGGGTTGGAGCTTCATGATCAGGATCGCGATTCTGGCAATCTTCGGCGGGCTTTCGGTAATCCCGGCGGCGGCGGCCGACATGTCGGTCACCATGCCCGCCCAGAATAGCCTGGGGCAATTTCCCGCTCCGTCGGACGGCGTTCCTACCGGACAGGAAGGCGTCCAGGGAAAGCTCGTGCGATACACGATCGGCGACAGCAACCTGCCCAATCATGGCACCGTCGCACGCATCAAGGATATCGCGCAGCTGCAGAGCGCCCGCGACAATCAACTGGTCGGCTACGGTCTGGTCATCGGTTTGCAGGGCTCCGGCGACAGCCTGCGCAATTCGCCCTTCACCGAACAGTCCATGCGGGCCATGCTCGAAAACCTCGGCATCGCGAGCGAGGGTGGCCGCGCCCGCGCCAAGAACGTCGCCGCCGTCATCGTCACCGCCAACATGCCGCCCTTCGTCCAGTCCGGCTCGCGCATCGATGTCAGCGTGGCATCGCTCGGCGATGCGACCTCGATCTCTGGCGGCACGCTCGTCATGACCCCCATGAAGGCGGCCGACGGCGAGATATACGCCGTGGCCCAGGGTCCGGTCATCTCCGGCTACAACGCGGAAGGTCAGGCCGAATCGCTGAGCCAGGGCGTACCGACCGCCGGCCGAGTGCCGAACGGCGCCATTGTCGAGCGTCAGGTGGAGGCACTCTTCGCCAACCAGACCACGCTGGTCCTGCAACTGAGAAACGCCGACTTTTCCACCGCTGTCCGCGTCGCCGACGCCATCAACACCTATTCGGGCGTTCGCTTCGGCGCCCGCCTGGCGCAGGAGCAGGATTCGCGCACCATCGTCATCCGCAAGCCGAAGGACATTTCGGCTGCCCGTTTCTATGCAGAGATCGAGAACATCGCCGTCGCAGCCGACGCGCCGGCGCGCGTCGTCGTGGACGAGCGGACCGGAACCATCGTCATCGGTAACGATGTCAGGATTTCCCGCGTCGCGGTAAGCCATGGCGCGCTGACGGTGCGTATCACCGAGGCGCCGCAAGTCGTTCAGCCGGAGCCGTTCTCCGATGGCGTCACCGCCTTCGAACCCTACACCGCCATCGACGCGACGCAGCCCGATGCGCGCGTCGCCGTGCTCGACGGTCCCAATCTCGAAACGCTGGTCTCCGGTCTGAACCGCCTGGGGGTCAAGCCGGACGGGATCATTGCCATCCTCCAGGGCATCAAGACGGCTGGCGCCATGCAAGCCGACCTGGTTCTTCAATAGAGGCCGTTCATGCATTGCCGCTCGTTCACCCTGCCCACCACCGCCCGGCGGACCGGCCTCGCTTCGATAGCGGCGCTGGCCCTGTCGGCGGCGCTCGGCACTGCGGCAGCAACCGAGGCAACGACGCATGGAGACGAGGCCGCGGTCCGGTCCGTTACCGCCGAGCCGGCCCCTGCCCGCCCCGTTGTCGCGCCGGCGCAAACGGGCACGGAGATCGAGCGTTTCTGCTCCAACATCGCCGATGCCGCGCGCGACCGTCGCTATGTGCTGCAGGCCCAGGAACTGCAGGCTCTGCAGCAGGAAGTCGACAAGCGCATCAAGGTGCTCGAAGAGAAGCGCGCAGAGTATGAGGGCTGGCTGAAGCGCCGTGAGGAATTCCTCTCGCAGGCCGAGGACGGCGTCGTCAAGATCTATGCCGGCATGCGCCCCGACGCGGCCGCCGAACGCCTGGCGGAACTCGACGCCAGCCTCGCGGCGGGCATCCTCATGAAACTCGACGCACGCAAGGCGGGCGTCATCCTCAACGAGATGGAACGCAAGGCGGCGGCCATGCTGACCGGCGTGATGGCGAGCGCGGCGCGCCGGAACGACCCGACATGATCCGCGCCGGCATCTGCATCGCCGCGACGATCCTGCTGTCGGGCTGCGCCTCCGGTCCCTTCCGGGAAATTGGCGTCGAGCCGGCTCTCTCGGCTGTCGGCTCTGGGCTCGACGCGGCACCGCCGCCCGCCGACGGATACGACGCCTATCCGGCGCCGCCGGTGAAGCGCTTCTCGCTTTGGAACGACCGGCAGAGCCGGCTGTTCACGGATCCCCGCGCACTTTCGCCGGGCGACATTCTGACCGTGCGCATCAGGATCAACGACCGCGCCAAGTTCAAGAACGAGTCTCAGCGCAGCCGTACCGCCGACCGCTCGATCAACGGCGACCTCGCCTTCGAATGGGACGGTGTTGGGACCGGCGGCGGCGGCGAAGGAAACATCGGTTCGAAAACCACCACGGCCGGCGACGGCGCGACATCCCGTTCCGAGAACCTCGAACTGCTCGTCGCCGCCGTGGTCGTCGAAGTGCTTCCGAACGGAAACCTGATCATCAAGGGCACGCAGGAAGTTCGCGTCAATGCCGAGCTTCGCGTTCTGACGATCGGCGGCATCGTTCGACCCTATGATATCGGTCCTGAGAACACGATCTCCTACGAGCGTATCGCCGAGGCCCGGATTTCCTACGGCGGCCGCGGCCGGCTCACGGAGGTGCAGCAACCTCCCTACGGTCAGCAGATCCTCGACCGCGTCTTGCCCTTCTGATGATGAACCGAGGCAGGCATCATGGCTGACGAGGCACAGGAAGCACCGCGCAAGTCCGGGCCCTCGATCGTCGTCCAGCTCGGTGCGCTGTTGCTGATGACGGCGGCTGCCGCCGGCATGGGCTGGGTGTCCGGCGGCTTCCTGACCGGCGCTTCCGGATCCGACAGCGCCACACCGGCGGCCCATGCCTCGGCTGCCGGCGGCCACGGTGCTGACGCGGGCGGCGGCAAGGACGATCACGGCGATGCCCCGGTGAGCGATACGGTAATCCCGCTCGAAGCAATCACCACCAACATTGGCGCCCCGACCGATGTCTGGGTGCGCATGGAAGCCTCGATCGTCCTCGACGCGCCGCAGGCCCCGGAGCTCGCCGGCATCGTCCAGCAGGATCTGCTCGCCTATCTGAGAACGATCAAGATGCACCAGATCGAGGGACCGAGCGGCTTCCGTCACTTGAAGTCTGACCTCGAGGAACGCGCCGCGATCCGCAGCGACGGACACGTCAAGAGTATCCTGATCAAGACGCTGCTGTTCGAATGAAGCGTCTCGCGCTCTCCATCGCCCTGCTGCTCTCCACGGCGGTTGCCGTCTCGGCCCAGCAACTCGATCTCGGTGCCATCGGCCAGGCCGACGGCACGACGATCGGCTACATCATCCAGATGTTCGGCCTGCTCACCGTCCTGTCGGTGGCGCCCGGCCTGCTGATCATGGTCACCAGCTTCACCCGGTTCGTGATAGCCTTTTCGATCCTGCGCGCCGGCATCGGCCTGCAGACGACGCCAGCCAACATGATCCTGATCAGCCTGTCGCTGTTCATGACCTTCTACGTCATGGCGCCGACATTCGACCAGGCATGGAGCAATGGCGTGCGGCCTCTCATGGACAAGCAGATCGACGAGGTGGAAGCCTTCCAGCGCATCTCCGATCCTTTCCGCGCCTTCATGGTCAAGAACGTCCGCGACAAGGACTTCGACCTGTTCGCCGATTTGGCGGCGGAACGCGGCGAGACGGTCGCCCGCGATACGGTGGACCTCAGGGTTCTCGTGCCCGCCTTCATGATCTCTGAAATCAGGCGCGGCTTCGAGATAGGCTTCCTGATCGTCCTGCCGTTCCTGGTCATCGACCTCATCGTCGCGACGATAACCATGGCAATGGGCATGATGATGCTGCCCCCGACGGTGGTGTCCCTGCCCTTCAAGATTCTGTTCTTCGTCCTCATCGACGGCTGGAACCTGCTTGTCGGCAGCCTCGTGCGCTCGTTCAACTGAGCGCAAAATTTTTCGAAAATACAATTCGTTAACCACGATTTTTAGGCATTTGGCAGCACACGGTTGCGATAGTCGCCCCTGACTATGGCGGGTGATCGAGTGTTGATCGATCACGGGCATGATGCCGTACCGTCATACCGGTCGAGCCGGTATGCAAATCTCCCGAGTATTAGGGTACGAGTATCATGGCGAGTATCATGACCAACGCTTCGGCGTTGACGGCTCTTCAGAGCCTGAATTCCACCAACAAGAACCTCGAAACCACGCAGTCCCGCATCTCGACGGGCTACCGCGTCGCCGAAGCAAGCGACAACGCTGCCTACTGGTCGATCGCAACGACCATGCGTTCCGATCACAAGGCGATGTCCACCGTCCAGGACTCGCTCGGCCTCGGCGCTTCCAAGGTCGACACCGCCTACACCGGCATGAACAAGGCGATCGAGACCGTCAATGAACTGAAGGTCAAGCTCGTCGCCGCTGTCGGCGCATCCGACGCCGACAAGGCCAAGATCCAGACCGAGATCGAGGCCCTGCAGGGACAGCTGAAGAGCTACGCCGATTCCTCGACCTTCTCGGGTGCCAACTGGCTGGCCGTCACCTCGGACAAGACGGCGGCCGGAGCCGCGGCCGGCACCGATGATGCCGTCCAGCAGGATGTGAAGATCGTCGCCTCGTTCAACCGCAGCTCTTCGGGCGCGATCTCCCTCGGCACCATCGACATCGACATCGAGGGCGTGAAGCTGTTCGACAGCGGCGTCGTCGGCGAGGTCAAGAACCAGGGCATTCTGGACCGCACCACCCAGATCTGGGATTCGGAGGCCGCTCAGTCCGCTTATGATGCGGCATACGCGACACGTCTGGCTGCAGGCGACGACGACGGTGCTGCGGACGTGGTAGCCGACGCCGCTGCGGTAGCCGCAGACAACGCCGCCACCTCGATCTCCGGCGTGTCGGTCTACAATCTCGACATCACCGCGTCCGGTGTGAACGACAAGTTCATCACCGGCATGCTGGCTAAGGTGGAAGGTGCGCTCAAGGACATGACGACGGCGGCAACCAATCTCGGCGCCGCCAAGAGCCGCATCGATCTGCAGAAGACCTTCACCACCAGCCTGATGGATTCCGTCGAACGCGGCGTTGGTCAGCTTGTCGACGCCGACATGAACAAGGAATCGACCCGGCTCCAGGCTCTGCAGGTTCAGCAGCAGCTCGGCATCCAGGCGCTGTCGATTGCTAACGGCAACTCGCAGTCGATCCTGTCGCTCTTCAGAGGCTGATCCCTCTCCTGACCGAATAGCTCGAACGGGCCGTGCGCAAGCGCGGCCCGTTTCGCTTTTCCGACTGCCACCAGAAGGCCGTATGTGAGAAAAGTGTTTTACAGCAAAGCGTTAACCATGCCGCTTATCCCTTTCGCAGGGTCTGCCCGGCATAGTCGATACCGATGGCGGGTTGATCTTGATTTAGTGGTCATTGGCATGATGCCGCACCGTCATACCGGTCGAGCCGGTATGCAAAGACTATCGTTGTGTAAGAGGGTACGAGTACATGGCCAGCATCATGACCAACGCTTCGGCGTTGACGGCTCTTCAGAGCCTGAATTCCACTAACAAGAATCTCGAGACCACCCAGTCGCGCATTTCGACGGGCTACCGCGTCGCCGATGCCAGCGATAACGCCGCCTACTGGTCGATCGCCACCACCATGCGTTCCGACTTCAAGGCGATGTCGACGGTCCAGGACTCGCTCGGCCTCGGCGCTTCCAAGGTCGACACCGCCTATACCGGCATGAACAAGGCGATCGAGACCGTCAACGAGATCAAGGTCAAGCTGGTCGCCGCCAACGGCGCCTCAGCTGCCGACAAAGAAAAAATCGACATTGAAATCAAGGCCCTTCAGTCACAGCTGAAGAGCTATGCCGACGCGGCGACGTTCTCGGGCGCCAACTGGCTGTCGACCGACACGTCGGCCCATACCGTTCCTGGCACGTCCGACGATGTCAAAATCGTCGCATCGTTTAACCGTTCGGCCTCGGGTTCGGTCTCGCTTGGCACCATCGACGTCAAGGTCCAGGACATCAAGCTGTATGACGCTGCAGCAGCGTCTCTGGGCTCCAAAGACGGTATTCTTGACGCAACTCGTCTCGGCACGACCGGCGCACGACAGGATGCCGTTTCTGCAGCAGTAGCGGGCACCGATGCCGCCACCGACACTTACACCGTCTCTACTCTGTCAGTTAAGGGCTTCACCGACGCCCAGATCACCAAGCAACTGACCGTTGTCGAAGCTGCTCTGAAGGAAATGACGACGGCCGCTACCAACCTCGGTGCCGCCAAGAGCCGCATCGACCTGCAGAAGACCTTCACCACCAGCCTGATGGACTCCGTCGAGCGTGGCGTTGGTCAGCTGGTCGACGCCGACATGAACAAGGAATCGACCCGGCTCCAGGCCCTGCAGGTTCAGCAGCAGCTTGGCATCCAGGCGCTGTCGATCGCCAACGGCAACTCGCAGTCGATCCTCTCGCTGTTCCGCTAAGGGCAGTTCACATCCGAGGCACTTCGCCTCGCAAAACGGGCCGCGCATCAGCGCGGCCCGTTTTCGTTTGTAAGACCGATTCGGAAACCGGGAAACGCGTTTTGAAATAAGCAGTTAACCATGCCGCTTATCCCTTTTGCAGGGAGTGGCTGACATAGTTGCAGCATATGACGGGTTGATCTTTTTCCAGTGGTCATTGGCATGATGCCGCACCGTCATACCGGTCGATCCGGTATGCAAAGACTATCGTTGTGTAAGAGGGTACGAGTACCATGGCCAGCATCATGACCAACGCTTCGGCGTTGACGGCTCTTCAGAGCCTGAATTCCACCAACAAGAACCTTGAAACCACCCAGTCTCGCATTTCGACGGGCTACCGCGTCGCCGACGCCAGCGACAACGCCGCCTATTGGTCGATCGCCACCACCATGCGGTCCGACTTCAAGGCGATGTCGACGGTCCAGGACTCGCTCGGCCTCGGTGCTTCCAAGGTCGACACCGCCTACACCGGCATGAACAAGGCGATCGAAACCGTCAACGAGATCAAGGTCAAGCTCGTGGCAGCCAACGGCGCATCCGACGCCGACAAGGCCAAGATCGACATCGAGATCAAGGCGCTTCAGTCGCAGCTGAAGAGCTATGCCGACTCCGCCACCTTCTCGGGCGCCAACTGGTTGTCGACTGATACCACGTCCGGTACATCGGCCGCCGGCACGTTCGACGACGTCAAGATCGTCGCATCGTTCAACCGCAGCGCTTCCGGCACGGTCTCGCTCGGCACCATCGACGTCAAGGTTCAGGACATCAAGCTCTACGATGCCGGCCAGACCGACGAAACCGATGCTGGCATTCTCGACAGCACCCGCAACGCGGCGGGCGCGCGTACGGCAGCTTCCGCGGCCACGCTTGGCACCTATGCGGCCGGCAACACCTTCACGGTTGCCGATCTCGAACTGACCGACGGCACCCTGTTTGCCAATGACCAGCAGGTGACGCAGATGCTCGGCGTCGTCGAAGGTGCTCTGAAGGACATGACGACGGCCGCCACCAATCTCGGTGCCGCCAAGAGCCGCATCGATCTGCAGAAGACCTTCACCACCAGCCTGATGGATTCCGTCGAGCGCGGCGTTGGTCAGCTGGTCGATGCCGACATGAACAAGGAATCGACCCGCCTCCAGGCCCTGCAGGTTCAGCAGCAGCTCGGCATCCAGGCGCTGTCGATCGCCAACGGCAACTCGCAGTCGATCCTGTCGCTGTTCCGCTAAGGGCAGTTTACTTCCCGAGGCACCTAGCCTCGCATCACGGGCCGCGCATCAGCGCGGCCCTTTTGCGTTCGTGCACAAAAAATGAATTTTGCCGGTGACACCCCGCCGGCTTTAATTCCGCATTAACCATATCGCCTGTAGTTATGGTTAACCAATAGCTTATGGGCGGGCAGACCGGTCGCGGTCAGATGGCATGATGCCGCTTCGCCAATTGGTCGGGATCCGGCACGCGCGAGCCTGCCGCCACAAGAAGGGGTGAGTATCGTGTCAAGCATCATGACGAACGCTTCGGCGATGACAGCGCTTCAGACGCTCAGTGCGACCAACAAGTCGCTTGAGACGACGCAGAGCCGCATCTCCACCGGCTACCGGGTTGCCGAGGCGAAGGACAATGCCGCCTACTGGTCGATCGCAACCACGATGCGGTCCGACAACAAGGCGCTTTCGGTCGTACAGGACGCCCTGGGGCTCGGCGCATCCAAGGTCGACACGGCTTACACCGCCATGAACAAGATCATGGAGCGGGTTGACGAGATCAAGGTCAAGCTTGTCGCGGCTGTCGGCGCCAGCGCCGACAACAAGGACAAGATCCAGTCCGAGATCGCCGCGCTCCAGCAGCAGCTCAAGAGTTTCGCCGAATCCGCAAGCTTCTCGGGCACGAACTGGCTATCGGTCGATTCGACCGTTGCCGCCGGCAATCCGGCGGCCGGCACCCATGCCGATGCCGAGATCGTCTCCTCCTTCACCCGCGACGCCGCGGGCAATGTGGTGCTCTCCAAGATCAAGGTCGACGTGCAGTCGATCAAGCTCTACGACGCCGCAGCGACGACCGAAGAGACTAAAGGCATTGTCGAGGGACTTCGCCTTGCGACCGATGGCAAGCGCGATGACACGGCAGTAGCAGGCGTCGGCGGCACGATCGCCGCAACCGACGGCTATTCGGTGTCGACCCTGACTGTGGTCGGCTTCACCGATACCCAGATCACCCAGATGATCACGGTTGCGGACCAGACGCTTTCCGAAATCGCCGATGCCGCCACCAAGCTTGGCGCCGCCAAGAAGCAGATCGATCTGCAGAAGGAATTCACCACCAGCCTGATGGACTCAATCGAACGCGGCGTCGGCCAGCTCGTCGATGCCGACATGAACAAGGAATCCACCCGCCTGCAGGCCCTTCAGGTACAGCAGCAGCTCGGCATCCAGGCGCTCCAGATCGCCAACAGCAACGCCCAGCGCGTTCTCTCCCTCTTCCAGAACTAGCGCCCGCCAGTCTCACTCTGAAGACAGGGTAAGAGAGCCCGATCCCGACCGGAATCACCGGTCAAGGATCGGGCTCTATTTCATTGTTCGGCATCGATTTTCCCCCTCACCCGGCCGGCGGTTGAACGCTGGCGCGGTGACGCGGTTTCATTTTCGCACAAGCTTCGGCGTCTAGCATCGGAAGTTGCGCAATTCCGGGAGTCGAACCGTGCCAGAGCAGTTGAAGCCTATCCTCCAGAACCTGCTCGACTTCGGTCCGCGGCGTCTGGCGATCATGGGCGGCGTGCTCGTCATGGTGCTCGCAGTGATCGGCTTCGGGTCGGTCTATCTGAACCGTCCGGCCTACGACACGCTCTATGTCGGCCTCGAGCGCTCCGACGTGAACCAGATCGGCCTCGTGCTCGGTGAAGCGGGCATCGGCTTCGACGTGGCCTCTGATGGCACCACGGTGCTCGTGCCTGCCGGCAAGACAGCGCAGGCGCGCATGATGCTCGCCGAAAAAGGTCTGCCGACCAGCGCCAATGCCGGCTACGAACTGTTCGACAATGTCGGTTCGCTGGGCCTCACCTCCTTCATGCAGCAGATCACGCGGGTGCGCGCCCTGGAGGGCGAAATCGCCCGCACCATCCAGTCGATCTCCGGCATCCGCGCCGCGCGCGTTCACATCGTGATGTCCGAGCGCGCCAATTTCCGCCGCGATCAGCAGAAGCCCTCGGCGTCGGTGGTCATCCGCTCGAGCAACATGGACTCCGGCCGCAGCGCCAATTCAATTCGCTATCTCGTTTCCGCGGCAGTTCCGGGACTGAGCCCCGAAGACGTGACCGTTCTCGATTCGACCGGCACCTTGCTCGCCGCCGGCGACGACCCCAACAACAACAGCGCAAGCCAGTCGCTGAGCGTCGAGCGCACGATCGAAATGCAGATCGAGGACAATATCCGCCGTGCGCTGGCACCTTACCTCGGACCGGACAATTTCCGTGCCAGCGTAAAGGCTGACGTGAACACCGACACGCGCCAGACCGAGGAGACGATCTTCGATCCCGAGTCGCGTGTCGAGCGCTCGATCCAGGTGGTGAAATCGAACGAGAACAACAGCCAGACATCCTCCAGTTCGCCGACGACCGTCGAGCAGAACCTTCCCGAATCCGATCTCGCCTCCACCGATGGACCACAATCATCCGAGCAGAGCGAGCGCAAGGAAGAGACCACCAACTACGAGATGAACTCGAAGAAGATCGCCACCATCAGCAACGGCTACACGGTCACCAAGATGTCGATCGCCGTGGTCGTCAATCAGGAGAGGCTGGCGGCCATCCTTGGCGACGCGGCCACTCCAGAACAGATCGCGGCCCGCGTCGCCGACATCCAGACGCTCGTCTCCTCCGCGACCGGGTTCAGCGAGGCTCGTGGCGACGTCATCAGCGTATCGGCCGTCGAATTCATCGATGGCCTCGACGGCGAGCCGATCGCCGAGGCCGGCATGCTGGACTCGATCGGCACCCATGCCGGCACGATGATCAACGCCGCATCCTTCATCGTCGTCGCCTTCCTGATGGCATTCTTCGGCCTGAAGCCGATGGTTGCAGCGCTTAGTCAGTCGAGCCCGGCGCTTTCAGGACCGGAGGAAGACGACTCGCAACGCACGCTGCCCAGCCCTCAGGCCGCCAACTCGCCGGGTACCCCGGAGTCGGCCGCCGCCAGCCTCGCCGCCTCCCGCTCCGGTTCCACGCCGCTCGACGAACTCCGCCAGAAGATCCGCCCGGCACCGCAGGACAGGCTCGCCCGCATGGTTGACCTCAATGAGGAACGGACCGCGCAGATACTGCGCAAGTGGTCGCATCAGGAGGCATCCTAGTGGCGGCAGTCGACCTCTTCGACGTGCTGCAGGATTTCGGCATCAGCCGATCGAAAGCTGCCACCTCGATGCCGGAAGAAATCGAGCCGGCTCCCTCTGTCGCACAGCCGCCGCCTCTGGACTGGCCGCAACACGATCATGAGGAGACGCTCCGCGCCGAGGTTGCGAAGGCCGAGGCAGCGACCGAGGAACGTCTGACGCTCGCCCACAATGCAGCCATCGATGCGCTGAAGCAGGAACACGCAACCGAAATGGAGGCGCTCCTCCAGCGCTTCGGCGAACAGGCTGGCGAGACGATCGTCACCCGGATCAGCGAGATGGAGAGCCGGATCGGCGAGCAATCGGCTGCCGGGGCGGCCCGCATCCTCGGTGCTTTCCTCAGCGAGGAGCTTCAGAAGCGGTCGATCGAAAGCCTGGCGCAGTCCATCCGCGCCGCCGCCACCGACCGCGAAGCCGTCCGCGTCACCGTTCACGGCCCGCAATCTCTGTTCGCCACCTTGAGCGCTGCGCTCGGCGAACGCGCCGTCGAGTTCGATTTCATCGAGGCACCGGGCTTCGATCTCGTCGTCAACATCGACGGCAACCTGTTCGAAACGCGCCTCTCGGAGTGGGCCACTGTGCTTGCGGATATCCTGGCATGAGCATCACGGCCGAAGACGAACCGAAACACGAGATCGTCATCGTCAGGCGCGGGCATGGCGACCATGACGAGGGCCATCATGGCGGCGTCTGGAAAATCGCCTTCGCCGACTTCATGACGGCCATGATGTGCTTCTTTCTCGTGATGTGGCTGATCAATGCCTCGAACGAGCAGACGCAGGCAGCCGTCGCCAGCTACTTCAATCCGGTCAAGCTCATCGACCGGAACTCCTCGAAGAAGGGGCTGGAGGATCTGGGCGACGGGCCCCAGGCCGCGGGCACGATCGCCGCTGAGGCGATGCTGAAGAATGCCAACGAGGGTCAGGAGTCGAACCAGAACATTGAGCCTTCGAGCAAGGTGGAGGACAAGTCCGCCGTCGACAGCAAGAACCATTCCGACGAACATCTTTTCGCCAACCCCTACGCCGTGCTGTCCGAGATCGCCGAGCAGACCGGCGTGCTGCAGAATGTCAGTGCGAAAGGTGATGGCGGCGCACAGACATCAGGCCCGTCGACAGGTGCGTCCGGCGGCGAAGCCTATCGCGATCCGTTCGCGCCCGACTTCTGGTCGCAGCAGGTCGTCAGTGCTGGGCAAACCGCCGAAGGTGCCGCGCAGGCAGGCGATGCCTCCGCCGTACATTCGGAAGAAACTCAATCCGCCGCGGCAGCCGCCGGGATGTCGCAGGAGGGATCGGCGACGGAAAATCCTCTCGAACCGCTCGCCAAGGACCAGCCCCGGACTGAGAAACCTGAGAAAGTCGACAGCGCCGCCTCCGACATTCAGGCCGAGAAGCCTGCCGAGCCAACCCCCGAAACGGTCAAGGCGGCAGACGCGATCCGCAGCGAACTGGCGGAGGCATTCAAGGCCGACACCAGGCTAGCCGACGGCCTTTCCGTCATTGCCGACGAAAAGGGCGTCAGGATTTCGGTCACCGAACAGTTCGACTTCGGCATGTTCGAGATCGGCTCGGCCCTGCCGCGCCGCGAGCTGGTTCTCGCGATGGAGAAGATCGGGCGCACGCTGGCCGACCAGAACGGCAAGGTAACCATCGGCGGCCATACGGATGCACGTCCGTTCCGCAATGCGAACTACGACAACTGGCGGCTCTCCAGCGCGCGCGCCCAGTCGGCCTACTACATGCTGGTGCGCGGCGGTCTCGACGAAGCGCGCATCACCGAGGTGATCGGTCACGCCGACCGCGATCTCAAGGACAAGGCCGATCCGTTCGGCGCCGTAAACCGCCGCATCGAGATCCTGCTGGACGTCGACGGATGATGCTTGTTCGCGCCATCTGCGGGCTGGCGGCCGGGGTGTCGCTGACAGCGGCCCTTGCAACCGATTTGCGGGCGCAAGAGTCCGAACAGCTCCAGCCGTTCCAGATGGTGCGCTCGCTTGAACTGGTGCAGGATCGCATCGCCGGCGGCGATCATGCCGCCCTGCCGATGCAGCGCAAACTGCTGGAAATGATCGATGCCCGCTTCGCGGCGGACGACTACACGCGGTTCGACAATGTGCTCAATCGGCACGCCTTGCTCGTCTATGCGATGAGCGGCGGAAATCCGACAACGGTCGAGGCCGCCCTCACCCGGCTTGGCAAGGATGATCCCGTTGTCAAGCTCGGCGCGGGAATTCTGGCCTATATCAAGGGCGAGCCCATGGCCGCGCAAACGGCCATGAAGGCCATGGATCCGACGGCCTATGCACCCGACATCGGCGCCTATCTCGCGCTCGTCAAAGGCTCCGTGCTTGCCGAGGACGAGCCCGAGGTCGCCGTCGCGATGCTCGACCGGGCGCGATTGCTGAGCCCGGGCACGCTGGTCGAAGAGGCGGCGTTGCGAAGGTCGATCGCCATCGCGGCCGCGATTGGCGACACCGGGCGCTTCCTGAAAGCGTCCGAGCAATATGTGCGTGGCTATCTTCGGTCGCCTTATGCCAGCCAGTTTGCCGACAACTTCGTTGCAGGTGTGGTGACGCTTCACGCCGCGATCGACCTGGATGCCGTCAGCGCCATCGCCTCGCTGATGGACCCCGAGCAGGAGAAGGTCATCTATCTGCGCATCGCCAGGCACGCGGCGATAGACGGCCTGATCGATCTGTCCGCCTTTGCCTCGGCCAGGGCCGAAGGCAAGACCGAGGACCCGCGCACCATGCTCTATTCGAGCCTGTCCTCGGTGACGTCCGGCAGCGTCATTGACGTTTTGGACAAGCTGTCGGAAATCGACCGCAGCAGCCTGTCGGCAAATGACCGGCAACTGCTGGATGCGGCCAGCGCAATCGCCACGGAAGTAGCCGCGGTACCGGCCGGCATGCCTGCCCGAAAGGCGGTGCCGACGACAAGGTCCGTCGGACCTAAACCGGCAATCGAGCCCGATGCGCCGGCTGGGCCCGAAGCGCCAGCCGCGACCTCCCGTGCCGCGCTCGAGGCGCCTGCCGCCAAGCCGGACACGACCAACATAAAGCCGACCGTCGCGGCCAAGAGCATCGACGCCGCCGCCGACCAGGCCGACGCACTGATGACCGAAGCGCGCGCAAAACTGTCGGACATCGACAAACTGCTGGGGGAAATGCCGGAATGACTAGCGGAGTGGACCAGGCACTGCCTCGCATCCTGATGCCGGCCAATGGCAGCGATCGAAATGCGCTCCGCGACAACCAGTCCGATGCCGGTTTCGACGAAGCGCTCGGCCGCATGTCGAAAGCCGACACGAAGGGCGATCCGGAAGCGGCGGTCGAAGGAAAGCCGCACTGGCTGCGTTTCGGCGACAGGCTCGGCTCCGCCATCGACAGGCTGTCAGCTATTGCGTCGAAGGACGGCGTGAACACGGAGCCGGAAGTTAAGCTGGGAACGGAGCCGGATACCACGCCCTCCGAAGAGGACGCCCCGGATGTCGACGCGGCCCAAGCCAGCCGAAAGCCGCAAAAGGTCAACCGCAGCGACCACCCCGACGCCGCAATCCCCGCAGAAACTGTCTCGGCCGAACCCCAGTCCGTGCCCGAAAGACGTATCGACCTGAAGGACCAGGCCGACGCTGACCCGATCCCCGAGGAGGCTGACTTGTCCTCCAAGGGTTCAACGTCCAGGGACATGCCACCGGCACCGCCCACGACCGGACAGGTCGTAGCGCAAGCATCGGCTTCCGAAAAGACGATCCCGGCCGCTCGGCCAGCCGTCGAACCGGCCCGCCCGGCCCCGCGCAGCGCCGCTGCAGCGCAGGGACAGGAGATCGCGGACGAGCCCGCCACCGACGAGGATGGTGTCGCCAACCAGCGCGCGCAAGACGCCGCCGCCTCTCGCCGGAACCCGATCCCAGCGGCTGCGGCGGAAGATCCGCAGAAGCCTGCGGCATCTTCCTCGCAGCAGCCGGCGCGTGAAACGCTCGCCATTGCAGTCGATGAGCCGGACACAAAGTCGGCCAATGGACCCCGCGATCCGGTCGGCGCGGAAAACCGCGTCAAGGTGCTGGCGCAACAGAGCTTCCCGGCGCCCGCCCAGTCCACGTCAGCGGCACTGGCACAGACGCTTTCCGCAAGCGGCGCGTTGAAATTCAGCCCGGCGGCCCCTCTTGTAGAGGCTGCCCAGGCCCAGGCAAGCGCAGGCCCGGTCCATTCACTGTCGCTTCAGCTGCATCCGGCCGAACTCGGCATGGTCACGGCGAGCCTCAAATTCAGCGGGACACAACTCACGATTGAACTACAGGTTGAGAATGCCGACGCCTATCGGACGCTGACCGCCGACAGCGAGAGTCTCGTCAAAACGCTCAAGAGTCTCGGCTACGACGTGGAGCGCGTTACTATCCTGCAACCTGCAGCAACAAATACAACTCAGGCGAGAACAGATGCGGGAACATCCGAAGCGGCCCGTCAGGGCCAGGGCAGCGGACAGCCCGGCGCCGGAGCATCCGGAAATGGCAATGCCGGAACAGGCAACCAGCAACCTGGATCGAACGGTTCGGCGCCGCACCAGGCAGGCCCGCAGCGCGCTGTGGGCGATCAGGATCGCGCTGGCGGCGGCGTTTATATCTGACCTGCAACACGCTTACGCCGGGGCCCCGCAGAACCCCTGCGAGCCCGAGATCATGACCGCTTCGGAGCGCTATAAAATTCCGCTCGGCATCCTCTATGCGGTTGGCCTCGCCGAAACCGGCAAGAAGGGTACCCTGCAACCTAACGCTTTGAATATCGGCGGGAAAGTCCGGTCTGAGAAGAACCGGCAGGACGCAATCAGGGCAGTCGAGGCGTCGCGCGCCGCCGGCACGAAACTCATCGATATCGGTTGCATGCAGATCAACCAGCACTATCACGCCGGGCAATTCGGAGGCGTCGGCGACACGCTCGACCCACGCCAGAATGTCGACTACGCGGCACGGTTTCTGGTCAAGCTTCATGAGCGCCACCGGTCCTGGTCGATGGCGGTCGCGCGCTATCACGCCGGTCCCGACAACGACCCGGCGCAGAAGCGCTACATATGCCGCGTCATCGCCAACATGGTCGCCACAGGGTTCGGCAAATGGACGAGTAACGCCCGCACGTTCTGCAACCCATGAGGGCATTCCGGCGATCGCACAACGACGTCGGCAAGAAAAACGCGAGCCTACCGGAAGCGTGGCGCCTTGGCGGGCCTTGCAACCTGCACGATCCCTGACTCGCAAGAAACTACCCGCAAAAAATGAAGGTTGTTCAGGATTAAAGACACACGTTAACCGTTGGTAATCAGGCAAAAAGTTCTGATTCGGAGGGCGGGCCGGTGATAGTGATCGTAGACGAGCGTGAGCTCGTACAAGAGGGATTTCATTCACTTTTTGATCGTGAGGGTGTCGCAACGGCATCCTTCGGGTCGAACGAGTTCGGCGAGTGGGTAACCACGGTCGCCGACGAGGACCTGAAATCGGTCCGGGCGTTCTTGATCGGCGACTGCAGCAACGGTGCCGTCTCCCCCCGCAAGATACGCGACAGGACCGGCGCACCGGTGATTGCACTCAGCGAGCATCACTCGCTTGAAAACACCCTCATGCTGTTTGAATCGGGCGTCGACGACGTCATTCGCAAACCGGTTCATATCCGCGAGATTCTCGCCCGCATCTCGGCTATCCGGCGCCGCGTTCAGGAAGAGCACGAGCACATCGAGGTCGGCTCGATGAAGATATTCCTCGATGGTCGCGAGCCGGAGATCGACGGGCAATCGCTGCCCCTGCCCCGCCGCGAGCGGCGTATCCTCGAATATCTTGCCAGCAATCGCGGCCGGCGCGTCACCAAATCCCAGGTCTTCAACGCCATCTACGGCATCTTCGACGATGAGGTCGAGGAGAACGTCGTCGAGAGCCACATCAGCAAGCTGCGCAAGAAGCTGCGCGAGCGCCTCGGCTTCGACCCGATCGATTCGAAGCGTTTCCTCGGCTACCGCCTGGTTGTCTGATGTTTCGCATGCCCGGCCATCGGTCCGCCAGCTTCGCGCAAGTCCATCGGCGTAACATCATCGTTGGTTGCACGGTAAGCGGGGATAAAGCTCGATGAGCCTCTACGGAATGATGCGGACCGGCGTGTCCGGAATGAATGCGCAGGCCAACCGCCTCTCGACGGTCGCCGACAACATCGCCAACTCCGGCACCACCGGCTACAAGCGGTCGGGCACCGAATTCTCCTCGCTGATCATTCCGACGACGGCTGGCAGCTACACGTCGGGCGGCGTCACCACCACCGTCAGGCACGCGATCTCGCAGCAGGGCGACCTCAAATACACCACCTCGGGAAGTGACCTCGCCATCAACGGCGAAGGCTTCTTCGTCGTGCAGAATGCCGGCGGCAGCCCGTTCCTGACGCGCGCCGGTTCGTTCGTGCCCGATGGTGAAGGCAGGCTCGTCAATGCCGCCGGCTTCTATCTCATGGGCTACAGCTTCGCCAATGGCACGCCGAGCGCGGTAGCCAATGGCTTCGGCGGTCTCGAGCCGATCCGCATCTCGCAGGTCGAGCTTACCGCGACGCCGTCGACCACCGGCACCTTCGTCTCCAATCTTCCGAGCAACGCGACGGCGCCGGCGCCGGCAAACCTTCCGTCGCTGAATGCTCCCACGGCGGAGTCCAACGGCAAGTCCTCGCTGGTGGTTTACGACAATCTCGGCGGTGAAGTCGTGCTCGACGTCTACTTCACCAAGACCGGCGCCAACACCTGGGAAGTGGCTGTCTACAATCAGGCCGATGCGGCGCCGACCACCTCCTTCCCCTATTCGTCGGGGCCTCTCTCGACGCAGTCGCTGTCTTTTGACGCGACCACCGGCAAGCTTACCGGTGCCAGTGCCAACAACATCGTCATTCCTGTTCCGGGCGGCGGCTCCTTCGACCTGGACCTGACCCAGACGACGCAGCTCGGACTGGATTTCACCGTGCTGTCGGCCAAGGCCAACGGCAACGCGCCGAGCGCGGTCGCCGGCGTCGAGATCAGCAGCGACGGCACCGTCTACGCGCAGTACGAGAACGGCAGCTATCTCGCGCTCTACAGGATCCCGGTCGCCACCGTGCAGAGTCCCGACCAGCTCAAGACCTTGCCCGGCAACGTCTTCTCCGAAAGTGCCGATTCCGGCGGCATCGAGATCGGCTTTGCCAATGAGGGTGGCCGCGGCGAAATGATCGCCGGAGCGCTCGAGAATTCCAACGTCGATATCGCTGAGGAACTCACAAACATGATCGAGTCCCAGCGCAGCTACACCGCCAATTCCAAGGTGTTCCAGACCGGCGCCGACCTCATGGACGTCCTCGTCAACCTCAAGAGGTAGCGTTGAAGCTACCGAGATAAAGCATGTCGCTGTCATCTGCCCTGAGCATTGCACAATCGTCGATCAGGAATGTAGGCCGTCAGACCAGCGTCGTTTCGCGCAATGTGCTCGAAGCCAGCAACACCGACTACAGCCGCCGGACCGCCGTCGTCTCCAGCACGGCGCCCGGCGCGCGCATTCTCGAGATTCAGCGCGCCACCAGCGATCAGCTGTTTCGCCAGAACCTCGGTGCCCTGTCGCAATGGAGCGGCCAGAGCGCGCTCTACTCCGGGATGGACCGTCTCGGCATTGCGGTAAACGGCGTCTCCAATTCGAGTTCGCCGGCCAGCGCGATCGGCAAGCTCCAGGAGGCGATGCAGCTCTATTCCGCCTCGCCGTCCAATCAGAACCTCGCCCAGAATGCGCTGGATGCCGCCCGTCAGGTGGTGCGCACGCTGAATGACGGAACCACCGCCATCCAGACCTTTCGCTCCGAGAGCGACCTCGAGGTCGCGACGTCGGTCGGCGAGCTGAACAATCTTCTGGCCGATTTCAAGAACGCCAACGATCTCATCATCGCCGGCACGCGCGCCGGCCGCGACGTGTCGGACCAGCTCGACCGGCGCGATGCGACACTCAAACAGATCGCCGAATACGTCCCCGTAACGACCTTCTCGCGCGCCGACAACGACATGGTGGTGATGACCAGCGACGGCACGATGCTGTTTGAGACCGTGCCCCGGTCGGTCACCTTCACGCCGTCGCCGGTCCTTGCCGCCGGCACCAATGGCAACCAGGTCTTCATCGACGGCGTTGCCGTGCGGGGCGGCAATCCGGCGTCCGGAAAGATCGCCGGCCTGATCCAGCTGCGCGACAGCGTTGCCACGACCATGCAGAGCCAGCTCGACGAAGTCGCGCGCGGCCTGATCACGGCCTTTGCAGAAACGGCCCCGGCACAGCCGGATGCTCCGGGCCTCTTCACCTGGCCGGGTGCGCCCGGCATGCCGCCGGCAGGTACCCTGATCAACGGTCTGGCGGGCACCATCCGGCTGAACGCCGCCATCGACACGGCGCAGGGCGGCAACGCCACTCTCCTGCGCGACGGCGGCGCCAACGGCGCGGCATACATTGCCAACCCGACGGGCGGCTCCTCCTATGCCGACCTGCTGATCGCCTATAACGACCGCATCGATGCTTCGATGGCCTTCGACCCGGCAGCCGGCATCGACTCGACGGCCAGCCTGAGCAGCTATTCGACCAGTTCGATCAGCTGGCTCGAAGGCCTCCGCAAAAACGCCGACTCCGCGCTTCAGTCCAGCGAAGCGCTCGCCGTGCGGACGGCCGAGGCCTTGTCCAACGAGACCGGCGTCAATGTCGACATGGAAATGTCGCTGCTCCTCGATCTGGAGCACTCCTATGAAGCCTCGGCGCGCCTGCTCTCCGTCATTGACGAGATGCTCGCCTCGCTCCTGTCGGCGGTGAGGTAGCGCGATGAAGGCTTCCTTCGTCTCCACCTCGGCTGTGTCGCAGGCGCTGCGCTACTCCCTGCAGCGCACGCAGAGCACGCTTGTTTCGGCGCAGAAGGAAGCGCAGACCGGCAAGGTTGCCGACACCGGGCTGGCCCTCGGCGCGACGACCGGACGGGTCGTCAGCTTCGCCCGCGACCTCGAACGCCTGAACGGCATCGTCGATTCCAACGCGCTGGTATCGTCAAGGCTTGCTTCGACCCAATTGGCCCTCGGCAAGATGTCCGACGCGGCGCAGGATTTTCTGGCGACGCTGACGGCGAGTTCATCCGGCGATGTCGCGGATGCGCTCGTACAGGCCAGCGCGACGTCGGCGCTCTCGCAACTTACTTCGCTCCTGAACACCAGCCTCAACGGCGAGCACCTTTTCGCCGGGGTCAACACGGATGTCAGGCCGCTCGGCGGCTTCACCGAACCGGGTTCGCCGTCCAAGGCGGCATTCGACGCCGGCTTTCTGGCGCATTTCGGTTTCACGCAATCGGATCCTGCGGCGGCCAACATCTCGGCCGCCCAGATGGACAACTTCATCGATACCGCACTTCAGCCGCAGTTCCTCGGCGCCGGCTGGCAAGCCAACTGGTCGAGCGCCACCGACCAGAAGATCGTCAGCCGCATCGCCCTCAACGAAACCTCCGAAACCTCGGTCAGCGCCAATGCCGACCCGATCCGCAAGCTGGCGATGGCGGCCGCCTCGGTAAGCGATTTGGCCGGCAGCAATCTGAGCGTCGCAGGCAAGAAGCAGCTGACCGAACGCGCTTTCGCCATGGTCAGCGAAGCGATCGCCGGCCTTGCCGACATGCAGTCGCAGACCGGCGTCATCCAGAAGCGCGTCTCCGACGCCAGCGAACGCATCACCATGCAGGCCAATCTGTTCGAAAAGAATATCGGCGAGTTGGAGGGGGTCGACCCTTACGAGGCAGCGACGCGCGTATCGGACCTTCTGTCGAGCATCGAGACTTCCTACGCGCTGACCGCGCGCATCCAGCAACTCAGCCTGCTTCGATTCCTGGGCTAACGGCAACACCAGCGGCGACGCCAGACGGACACGACATGTATCAATTCTCCTACGCCGACATCCAGACCGACTCCGTCGCCGACGCCAAGGATCGCGAACGTCAGTTGCTGACCCGCTCGATCGATCTCTTGATCGCCGCGCGCGCCGTCGGCCCGGACTCGATGGAGGCCATCGAAGCCCTCCACTTCATGAACCGCGTGTGGACCTCGTTCGTCGAGGACCTCGGCAGCCCCGACAATGCCCTGCCAAAGGAACTGCGCGCCAATCTGATCTCGATCGGCCTCTGGCTCTTGCGTGAGGCCGAAGAGGTGCGACAGGGCCGGTCGGACAATTTCGAGGGTCTGATCGAGGTCTCTCAGATCATCCGGGATGGAATCCAATGAAAAACACGCTGAAGATTTCGCTGAAGCCGAACGAGAAGATCTATCTCAACGGCGCGGTCATCAAGGTCGACCGCAAGGTGACGATCGAACTGCTGAACGATGTGCAGTTCCTGCTCGAGAGCCATGTCCTGCAGATCGACGAGGCGTCGACGCCGCTGCGTCAGCTCTATTTCATCCTTCAGGTCATGCTGATGAACCCGACGGGCGCCAACGAGGCCTATGAGCTGTTCCGCCGGTCGCTGCCCTTGATGCTGGCGAGCTTTTCCGATCCCGAGATCACCAGCACGCTAAAGCACATCGACCAGCTGGTCGGCGAGGGTCACATTTACGAAGCGCTGAAGGCGATCCGCTCGCTCTATCCGCTCGAACGCAAGGTCCTCGGCGACAATGACGACGAGCCCTCACACCCGCCGCAGATGGTTGCCCAGGGAGGCCAGCGATGAACGTCGACAGCGCAACCAGCGCACCCCCAAGGACGACGGCCGATGCCGCCTCGAAGACGCAGGTCGACTACCAGTCCTTTCTGAAGCTGCTCGTCGCGCAGATGAAGAACCAGGATCCGACCAATCCCATGGATTCGACCCAGTACATGGCGCAGCTGGCCTCCTTCAGCCAGGTCGAGCAGTCCGTGCAGATGAACGCCAAGCTCGACCAGATGCTGCAGTCGTCGGTGCTCGGCCAGGCCGACGCCTTGATCGGCCGCACCGTCACCTCGGCTGACGGCAAGACCAGCGGCAAGGTCGAGGAAGTGCGCCTGACATCGAATGGCATCGTTGCCGTTCTCGAAGGTGGCAAGGAACTTGCCGTCGGCCCCGGGATCACGATATCGGCAGGCGACGCCGCGTGAACGAGGCCGATGCCCTCGACATCGTCCAGTATGCGATCTGGACGGTCTTGACGGCATCGGGGCCGGCCGTGGCCGCAGCCATGCTGGTCGGTGTCGGTATCGCGCTGGTCCAGGCGCTTACCCAGATCCAGGAAATTACCCTGACATTCGTGCCGAAGATCGTCGCCATCATGCTGGTCGTCGCCTTTACCGGCCCTTTCATCGGCAGCCAGATTTCGGCTTTCGCCAACGTCATCTTTGAGCGCGTCGAGACGGGATTCTAGAAGTCCGCCCCGGCGTTTCGTCGCCCGTCAGCCGACCCGGCTTTTCTCCTTGGCGAACGGACTGAGCCCCAGCCAGGTCTGCATGGCACCCGCGATTGACGGATCGCCGTCGATTTCCAGGTTGCCGGCCTCGATCTCCTGCCTGAGCTTGGCCACCCCCATCCAGATCGCGGTCATGGTTCTCAGCGGTGACCGCACCAGGAGGTCGATCTCGAAGCCCGGATCGAAGGCGCAGAGATCGACCACGCCGCCGTCTACGACCAGCCAGAAATTCTGCTTGGGCGGCGACAATTCCGGGTACTGAAACTGAATCGTGCATTTGCGCCGCGGCAAGGGCTCGATGACGAGGTGCCGGCGCATGTCCCACATCAGCAGCGACGGATCGAGATTGCGCAGCGACAGCTGCGACTCCACCCATCGCGTCCCCCAGAATCCAAGGCCCATCACCACTTCGCGCAGGTCTTCCCCGGCTTCCGTCAATCGGTAGTCGACAGCGCCGTTCTGCCGCGCCACCGAAACGATGCCGGCTTTTTCGAGATCCTTCAGGCGTTTGGACAGCAGGGCCGGCGACATTTTCGGCACGCCCCGGCGCAAATCGTTGAAGCGAGTCGTCCCGGCGAGCAGCTCGCGCAGCACAAGCGGCGTCCAGCGCGAACAGAAGATCTCTGCCGCCATGGAAACCGGGCAAAATTGTCCGTATCCGCCTCGATCCATCGCCTTGCTACCATGTCCTGACGACCCGGCGGCCCGCCGGTCGTCGACGAGACAGTCTTGCCGGGTCCGGTTTCAGCCATTTGCCGTCGGAGCGATCGAGAATGTAACCGCGTCGAACGCCAGTACAGTTCCGATACTGGACCCTACGTCATCGCAGTCGCATGGTCGAGCAATAGAAATCGGAGGACTAGCAACACATGACCATGGCAACCAGGATTTCATCGGCCGGAACCGAAGCGGGCGGTACCATTGCCGACAGCGTTGCGGGCCTGCTGCCTGACTTCGCCTCGCGCGCAGCTGAATGCGACGACAGCGACCGCTTCGTGGCCGAGAACTACAAGGCGCTCAAGGAAGCCGGCCTGATCGAGGCCGCGGTACCGGCCGAACTCGGCGGCCGGGGCGCCGAACTCGGCGAGCTCTGCGACATGCTGCGCATGATAGCCCACAGCTGCGGCTCCACCGCGCTCGCTTTCTCCATGCACACCCACCAGGTAGCCATCCCCGCATGGCGCTGGCGGCACCAGAAACTCGCCGCCGTCGAACCGCTGCTCAAGCGGGTCGCGGCCGAGCGGATCATCCTGCTGTCGAGCGGCGGCTCCGACTGGATCGGCGGTTCGGGTAGTGCGACGAAGGTCGAGGGCGGCTACCGGATCAAGGCCCGCAAGGTCTTCACCTCCGGCGCACAGGCCGGCGACCTGCTGATGACCGGCGCCATCCTGGAGGACGAAACGCCTGCCAAGGTGTTGCATTTTGCCGTGCCTATGAAGTCGACCGAAGTGACCATCGTCGAAACCTGGCGCACGCTCGGCATGCGCGGCACCGGCTCCAACGACGTCGTCATCGACGGCCTGTTCATCCCAGATGCCGGCGTCGCGCTTGCCCGCAACGCTGGGGAGTGGCACCCGCTGTTCCAGATCATCGCCACGATCGCCTTCCCGCTCATCTATTCCGTCTATCTCGGCGTCGCCGAGAGTGCCCGTGACATCGCGCTCGGGATGGCGGCAAAGAAGAGCCCAAACCCGCATCTGGTCGATCTCGCCGGACGCATGGAGACCAGCCTCCGCGCCGCACAGTTGGCGCATCGCCACATGATCGATACCGCCAACTCCAACGCTCCCTCGGCCACGTCGGTCAACGAGGTGATGATCGGCCGGACGCTGGTTGCCGACCATGCGATAAAGACGGTCGAACTCGCGCTGGAACTGGCCGGCGGCGCCGGCTTCTACCGCTCGAACGGGCTGGAACGCCGGTTCCGCGATGTCCAGGGCGCGCGTTTCCATCCGCTCCAGCATGGGCCGCAGGCCGCCTACACTGGCTCGATGGCGCTCGGGCTGCCCGTCGACAGGGTTTTCTGACACAGCAAGGGCGGCCGGTTGGCGGCCGCCCACTTCGCCTTTCGAAGCCGACCTTCGTAGCAACGTTCCTGCTGCTGATTCACCGTCTTCGGCCCACCTTCGCACAAGCTTGATCGCATAGCTTGACCCGGCCGGAGCGCCATGCGCAGTGCCGGCTGGTGCAACGCGGCTTGGGTGAACATGGCGATCGCAGAAACAATTACGCCGGATCCGGTCGCCAAGAATGCCCGCGACGTGTTCTTCGCGCTCGGCATCGTGGTCATCCTCGCGGTCCTCTTCCTGCCCATTCCGGCCTTCGTGATCGATGTCGGCCTCGCCTTCTCGATTGCCCTGTCGGTGCTCATCCTGATGGTCGCGCTGTGGATCCAGCGGCCGCTCGATTTCTCCTCCTTCCCGACGATCCTGCTGATCTCGACGATGCTGCGCCTGTCGCTGAACATCGCCACCACGCGCATGATCCTGTCGGAGGGCAACGACGGCACGCACGCGGCCGGCTATGTCATCAGCGGCTTCGCCCAGCTCGTCATGAGCGGCGATTTCGTCATCGGCCTGATCGTCTTCATGATCCTGGTCATCGTCAATTTCATCGTCATCACCAAGGGCGCGACGCGTATCGCCGAGGTCGGCGCGCGCTTCACCCTGGATGCCATCCCCGGCAAGCAGATGTCGATCGACGCCGATCTTTCCGCAGGCATGATCGACGACAAGACCGCGCAGCTTCGGCGTCGCGAGCTCGAGGAGGAGAGCTCGTTCTTCGGCTCGATGGACGGTGCCTCGAAATTCGTCCGCGGCGACGCCATCGCCGGCCTGATCATCACCTTCATCAACATCGTCGGCGGCATCACGATTGGCTATTTCCGCCATGGCATGAACATGGGCGAAGCAGCCGACGTGTTCATCAAGCTGTCGGTCGGCGACGGGCTGGTCACCCAGATTCCCGCGCTGATCATCTCGCTGGCCGCGGGCCTGCTTGTCTCCAAGGGCGGCACGCGCGGCTCGGCCGACAAGGCGGTCTTCGGCCAGCTCGGCGCCCACCCGCGCGCGCTCTATGTCGCCGGTGCCCTTCTGCTCCTGCTGGCCACCATGCCGGGCCTGCCGATGCTGCCTTTTGTGGCGCTTGCCGGCGCCATGGCCGCCTTGGGCTACATCATCCCGCAGCGCCGGGACCAGCGGCTGGCAGCCGCCGAGGCTTTGAAGAAACAGGCCGAGGCCACCAAGGCCGACGAGGACAAGGATTCCGTCAAGGCGTCGCTCGCCACCGCCGAGATCGAGCTTCTCATCGGCAAGCAACTGTCGACCAAGCTGATTGTCGCGCATCAGGAACTCGCGTTCCGCATGAGCAAGATGCGCAAGAAATTCGCGACCCAGTATGGCTTCGTCGTCCCTGAGGTCCGCCTCACCGACGACTTCGCGATCCCGTCGAAGAGTTACCAGATCAAGGTCCACGGCACCGTGGTGGCCGAGCACTCGATGCGTGTCGGCGAGGTGATGGTTCTGCTCGGCAATCGGGAAGTACCGGCCATCCCGGGCGAGGAGGTTCGCGAGCCCGCCTTCGGCATGCGTGCATGGTCGGTGCCTGAAATGTTCTCGGAAGACCTGAAGCGCGAACAGTTCACTTTCGCCGACAACATGTCGGTCCTGCTGACGCATCTCTCCGAGGTCATCCGCAACAACCTGCCGCAGCTCCTCTCCTACAAGGACATGAAGGCGCTGCTGGAACGCCAGGATCCCGAATACCGCAAGCTCGCCGAGGAAATCTGCACCTCGCACATCTCCTATCCTGGCCTGCAGGCCGTGCTGAAGCTGCTGCTCGCCGAGCGCGTCTCGATCCGCAACCTGCATCTCATCATTGAGGCCATCGCCGAGATCGCCCCGCATGTGCGGCGCACCGAGCAGATCGTCGAGCATGTCCGCATCCGCATGGCGCAGCAGATCTGCGGCGATCTGACGGAAGGCGGCGTCCTCAAGGTGCTGCGTCTTGGCAACCGCTGGGACCTCGCCTTCCACCAGAGTCTCAAGCGCGACGCCAAGGGCGAGATCCGCGAATTCGACATCGACCCGCGCCAGCTGGAAGAGTTCGGCCAGGAAGCGACCAAGGCGATCCGCACCCATCTCGATGCCGGCGAGCGCTTCGTGCTGGTCACGGCGCCGGACGCGCGTCCCTATGTGCGCATGATCATCGAACGGCTGTTTTCCACGCTCCCTGTGCTCAGCCACGTCGAAATCGCCAAGGGCGTCGAGATCCGGATACTCGGAACCATCTCTTGAACACGCTGGCGTCGAACGTCGTCATCGCGGCGTTTCTCGCCTTCTGCCGCATCGGCGGCTGCTTCATGCTGATGCCTGGGCTTTCCAGCGTTCGCGTACCCATGCAGATCAGGCTCTACGTCGCAATCTCGGCCACCGCCGGCCTGCTCGTCCATCTCACCGACCAGATCTTTCCCTTCGTCAGCACCAGCCCCGGCATACTGGTCCCGATGATCGTCTCGGAAGTGCTGGTGGGCGCGCTCATCGGCATCATGGCGAGGCTCTACATCCTGGCGCTGCAGTTCATCGGGTCCGCGATCGCCATGCTGATCGGCTTCAGTGGTGTTGCCGGACCCAACATCGAGGATGGCGAGCCGCAGGCGGCACTCGCCAGCATAATCTCGCTGTCGGCGCTGCTCCTGCTGTTCGTCTTCGACTTCCACCACGAGATCATCCGGGCGCTCGTCAATTCCTACCGGGTGGCGCCCGTCGACATGCTCTTCAATCCGCAGGGCGCACTCATCGATGTCGCCGACACCGTCTCGGAGGCGTTCTTCGTTGTGCTCAGGCTGGGCAGCCCCTTCGTCGCCTACTCGCTGCTCGTCAACCTGACCATCGGCTTCGTCAACAAGCTGGTGCCGCAGATTCCGGTCTACTTCATCTCCCTGCCCTTCGTCATCGCCGGCGGCCTCATCCTCATCTATTTCGGCATCGGCACGATGCTCAGCCTGTTTGCCGACGGCTTCGTCGACATCACCATCGGAAGATAGCGCCATGTCCTCGCGCCTCGTCAGATTGAAGAAGCTTCTTGCGGTGCAGGAACAGTTGAAAGCCCTGCATGAAATCCGCCGTGCCGGATTTGTCGCCGAGGCCGTCTCGGCCAGGCAGGAAGCAAGCGACCTCGTCGATCATTTCAACGCCAGCGAAACCATGTCCGCGCTGTTTCCGGACGTCTATCACCGGAGGGTCGGCGCTGCCCTGGCACGCGAGGAAGCCAACCGCGGCATGGCGGAGAAGGAGGCGTCGCGGCTCGCCACCGCGACGGCGCGCACCAACATGGTCGAACGTTCCTACCGCGAGGCGCGCATGGAGGACGATCGCCAGAAGGGCGACCGCGAGCGGCTGGACATCATCGGCCAGCGGCTCCTGCCGCCGGGCGGCAAGTAAGGTTGCCGCAAGTTTACACGTCCATGATCGCAGCCAGAATCAGGGTCAAGGACATCACTTTTTGGCAATCTCACCACCCAGCGACATTGTTCTGGACGTCGTCCGCGCAGCGGATCCGGCGGGTGTCGAAGCTGCCCGCGCCGAAATGGCAGGGCGCGCCGGTCAGGTAGCTGCAAACGCCGAGCCATTTTCGGTCGGGGAGAGCGGCGCCACGGGGACAGCCGGCGCCGCCAAAGCCAGGACGGGCACGCCAGAATCCTACAAGCGCTTCGAGGCCATGGTGCTGCAGACCTTCATCCAGAACATGTTGCCGAAGGACGCCGGCGCCGTCTACGGCAAGGGCATGGCCGGCGACATGTGGAAGTCACTGCTCGCCGAGAAGGTCGCCGATTCGATCGCCGAGCGCGGCGGTATCGGCATCGCCGAACGGGTCCTCGGCAATCACTATGCCGCGGCAGGCAAGCTTGGTGTGCCGGATAGCCCTCCCCGCGCAACCGGCGGTGCCGAACCCTCGACGCCTTCTCAGATTGCGCCGGCCATCATCGAGGACATGCTGCGCAGGCTCAACGATACGCTCGTTCAGGACTTCTCGGGCTCCAGCCCCTCAACCAGAGATCGCGGGTAAAAGTCATGTCTGAATACGGTCTTCCCGGTCAGGATCTCGCGCTGCGCACGGCCATTGCCGAAGCGATGCCGCAGCATGCCGGCAATCTCGGCGTCCTGATCGGACGCATCGAGGAAGCCGTCGACGAAGAGACGGCAGCCATCCGGACGGACATCAATTTCGACATCAAGGCCTCCAACGTGCGCAAGAGCCGCTTCCTGTATGAACTGACCCGCGCCCTGCGGGGTGCCGGCGACGCGCCGCCGCCGGTTGAGCATCGTCAGGGACTCGAGCGCCTCCGCGGCAAGCTCGCCGTCAACGAAGCCGCCATCCGGGCCCATCTCAACGCCGTCAACGAGATTGCCACGCTGATGCAGAATGCCATCCAGAATGCCGAGACGGACGGTACCTACTCGGCCGGCGAGTTCGGCTACGCGCGATGATCAAGTTCGTCGCGGCCGCAATCTGGGTATGCGCGGTGGCGATCGGCGCCGTCTTCTATTCTTTCCAGTCCGCGTCGGCCAAGATCGACGGCCCGCCGCCGCCGCCACTCCTCGGCGGGCTAGACTACATCAAGACCGACATCGTCTCGGTGCCGGTCATGCGCGACGGCCGAATCGGCGGATATTTCCTGACCAGGCTCGTCTACACCGCCGAGCCCAAGGAGCTTGCGAGGCTGTCCGTGCCGGCCGACGCTCTGCTAACCGATCAGGTCTACAGCTATGTCTACGGCAATCCCGACCTCGACTTCGTCAGGCACGAGACGCTTGATCTCGACATCTTCCGTGCCGGGCTGCGCGACAGCATCAACAAGCGCGTCGGCGAGGATTTGATCAAGGAAGTGATGATCGAACAGGTCGACTTCCTGTCGAAGGAAGAAATCCGCGACAACACCATCCGCCGCAAGATGCAGGCCGGCGAAACCGCCCGCGAAATGTCGAAGGGCTTCAAGGAACACTAGGAAATCCCGAGTCGGATTGCTGCAGCGGGACCATTCGCCACTGGCGGATCGTTCGGCGACTGTTGACGGACAGCAGCGCCGCTTCCACATTGCGGCATGGCCTGCGCGCGGCGCGGCATCGTCCAACAGGAGAACGCAATGGGCACCGAAGCAATCGCCGAGCAGATCAGGCCGAAAGTCGAATCGTCGGGTTTCGACCGTTCCGTGAAATTCGATACCGGAGGGGATGGCGTCATCGTCATCGACGGCGAAACGGTCTCCACCACCGACCAGCCCACCGACTGCACCATCAAGCTGTCACTCGACGATCTCGAATCCCTGATTGCCGGCGATCTCAGCCCGACCACCGCCTTCATGACGGGCAAGATCAAGGTCGAGGGTGACATGTCGGTGGCGATGTCGCTCAGCCAGTTCATCGGCTGACCGAGCAACGCTTCCAATCCCCGCAGCATGGCTGCGGGGATTTCTGTCAGGCCGGGCCAGTCGCGCCTAGGCTGCGTTCCGCAGCCGGGTCTCGTGCCTTCTGGCCTTGCGGCCCGTCGCCTTGAGCGTACCCCTGGCATCGCCGATAGCGCCCGGAGCCAGTTCGAGCGCAAGGAAGCGGTCACGCTCATAGGGACCGGGCATCGCCAGCGAGCCCGTATTCTCGGCCGAGAAGCCGAAGCGCGCATAATAAGGCGCATCGCCGACGAGCAGGATGACCCGATGGCCGAGACGGCCCGCCTCGGCGATCGCGCGCTGCATCAACGCCGAGCCGACACCGGCGCCCTTGTGCGACGGCTCGACTGCCAGCGGCCCGAGCAGCAACCCGGCCGGGCCATCGGCGCCAAGCGCGATGTCCCACAGCCGCACCGTGCCGACCAGCCGCCCGGTCTCATCCCGCGCGACGAGCGACAGCCCCTCCGACGGCCGGCGGCCGCGCCTCAGCTTCTGCGACGACTTCTTCTTCCACTTCGGGCCCATGGCGCGGGCAAGCAGCGTCTCGCGGGCGGCGATGTCGCCCTCGTTCTCGATGCCGATGGTCAGTGCCGGAGCGACAGCCGGCTGGTCGAATGCGATTTCCATGTCCTTGATCCTGATCGTGCGGACGCCATCCGCGAACAATGCAATCCGACGCCGGAGCTTCCGTTCCGGCGTCGCGTGACCTGTCGGCTCTTGCGAGCCGTCAGATCACGTAGGATCGGAGCGGCTCGAAGCCGTTGAAGGCGACCGAGGCATAGGTCGTCGTGTAGGCGCCCGTGCCTTCGATCAGCACTTCGTCGCCGATCGTCAGCGACAGCGGCAGCGGATAGGGCGTCTTCTCGTACATCACGTCGGCCGAATCGCAGGTCGGGCCGGCGAGCACGCACGGGCTCTTCTCGTCCTGGTCGCGCTGCGTCACGATCGGGTAGCGGATCGCCTCGTCCATGGTTTCGGCGAGACCGCCGAACTTGCCGATGTCGAGGAACACCCAGCGCACATTGTCATTGTCGGACTTCTTCGAGATCAGCACGACTTCCGACTTGATGACGCCGGCATTGCCGACCATGCCGCGGCCGGGCTCGATGATGGTCTCGGGGATCTGGTTGCCGAAATGCTTGCGCAGCGCGCCGAAGATCGCCTGGCCGTAGGCCTGGGCAACGGGAACGTCGCGCAGATAGCGGGTCGGGAAACCGCCGCCCATGTTGACCATCTTCAGCACGATGCCTTCCTCGGCCAGCGTCGCGAAGACCTGCTTGGCGTCGCCGAGCGCGCGGTCCCAGGCGGTCAGGTCGCATTGCTGCGACCCGACATGGAACGACACGCCATGCGCCTTGAGGCCGAGCTTGCGGGCGTGCCGCAGCACGTCGACGGCCATCGCCGGCACGCAGCCGAACTTGCGCGACAGCGGCCACTCGGCGCCCTCGCCGTCGGTCAGCACGCGGCAGAAGACTCGCGCGCCCTGTGCGACGCGGGCGACCTTCTCGACCTCCTCGACGCAGTCGACGGCGAACAGCCGGATGCCGAGTTCGAAGGCGCGCGCGATGTCGCGCTCCTTCTTGATCGTGTTGCCGAAGGAGATGCGGTCGGCCGTGGCGCCGGCATCCATCGCCATTTCGATCTCGGCGACCGAGGCGCAGTCGAAGGACGAGCCCATCGAGGCAAGCAGCCGCAGGATTTCCGGCGCCGGGTTGGCCTTCACGGCATAGTAGATCTTCGAGTCCGGCAGCGCCCTCTCGAAGGCGCGGAAGTTGTCGCCGACGACGTCGAGGTCGACGACGAGGCAGGGGCCGGCGGGACGTCGGGTGGCGAGGAAGTCGAGCACGCGCTGGGTAGCCATAGGTCTCTCCATCGCAAGGATTTCTCCATGCGCAATCAGGCTGCGGCGGCGTGCCTCTAGGCTACGCCTCTCCGCGGTGGACAAAGGCGCGGTCGCTTCTCATGAAACCAGCCGGTGGAGACCCCGGATTCACGAGCGCGTATCGCGCGGCGATGAACCTCGGCCTGCCCGGCTCCGGTCCGCTTTGTCTGCCTTGGCTTGGATTGGGAGACCCCGTTCCGCACTGCCGGCAATGATGGTGTGCCTCTTCAGTAACCCCGGCTTTTGGACAGCCGGAAGAGAACCAGAAAGGCCCTCACCGTCGTTGCTTCAAGATGTCCCCGGTTTGGCGGTTGGCCGTCGAACCGGCTGGAGGGGTTAGCTCCAGTTACCTTACCGATTTCCCTCACCATTCGAGGATCGGCGGACACCCACAGGCACGTGCGACTTTGGGCAAGGCGGATATAGAGTCGCCTGCATTCACAATCAATTAAAAACGGTGCCTCGCTTGAAAAAAATCCTGCGTCGAACAAAGGTGCGTCCGTCGTATCCGGATGATGAACAATGCTGACCACCCGCGACCCGCTCAACGCTTTTCTCGATCTGTCGGCTGTGCCCGTGGCGAGTGCCGCCACCGGGCCCCTCGCAGGACTGTCGCTCGGCGTGAAGGATATCTTCGATGTCGCCGGCTACGTCACCGGTTGCGGCAATCCCGAGAAATTCGCCGAGGGCGAGCCGGCAAGAGCCACGGCCCCTGCGGTGCAGAAGCTGCTCGACGCCGGCGCACGTTTCGCCGGCAAGACCCAGACCGAGGAACTCGCTTTCTCGATGCTCGGCCAGAACGTGCATTTCCCCCACCCGGTCAATCCGGCCGCACCCGGCCGCGTCACCGGCGGCTCCTCGTCGGGATCGGTCGCGGCGGTCGCTGGTGGTCTGGTCGATATCGCCACCGGTTCCGACACCGGCGGCTCGGTGCGCATACCGGCGGGTTTCTGCGGCCTGATCGGACTGCGCACCACGCAGGGCCGCATATCGCTCGAGGGCACGATGCCGCTCGCCCCCTCCTTCGACACTTTCGGCTGGTTCGCCCGCGATGCCGCGACCTATGCGGCGGTCGGTGGAGTGATGTTGGGGCAGGACCGCCACGCAACCCCACTCACCCGGCCACTGTCAGTCGATCTCCTAGACGAACTCGTACAGGGGGCCCTCGAGGCGGCTGAGCACCGTAGGCTGGTCGGCATCGTCGCCGGCGTCACCGGCAGCCCGACGCGCCTGGCACCACCCACCCAGACAACTGACGAACTCTATTGGTGCATGCGCAAGCTGCAGGCCCGGGAGGCCTGGGCTGCGCATGGCGCGTGGATCACCGGCCGCGAGGACAGGCTCGGCAAGGCGACGCTCGATCGCTTCGAATTCGGCAAGACCGTCTCGGACGCCGACGTGTCGAGCGAGAATGCCCGTCGCGACGCCTTCCGCGCCGAGCTTCGCGACATGCTCAGCGACGACGGCTTCATCGTCATGCCGACGGCGCCATGCATCGCGCCAAAGAGCGACGGCACGGCCGAGGAGTTCCGGGATTTCCGCGAGCGTGCCATCTGCATGCTGTGCTGGTCCGGCCTTTCGGGTTTCCCGCAGATCACGCTGCCGCTCGGGGAAATCGACGGCGCGCCCTTCGGCATCTCGCTGCTCGGCCCGCCGGATACCGACCGCGCCCTGATCGCACTCGGCATCGAGATCCTTACCGCCGCCGGGAGGGCATGAGCCATGGACACGCTCACCCGCATGCGCGCCTTCATCGACGTCGTAGAGGCGGAAGGATTCTCGGCGGCGGCTCGCAAGATCGGCCGCTCCAAGGCACTGCTGTCGAAATATGTGCGCGAACTGGAGGACGACCTCGGCGCCCTGCTCCTCAACCGCACGACGCGCCAGTTCTCGCTCACCGAAACCGGCCACACCTACTTCCAGCGCGCATCGGAGATCATCCGGGACGTCGACAGCCTGGCCGAGACCGTCAGGGAATCCTCGGGCGACGTGCGCGGCCGCATCAAGCTGTCGGCGCCGCGCACCTTCGGCGATGCCGCGATCGGCCAGTCGCTGATCGATTTCGCCGTCGAGCATCCCGACATCGTTCTCGATATCCAGTTGGACGATCGTTTCGTCGACCTCGTCGAGGAAGGTTTCGACCTCGCCATACGCATATCGCGGCTGGAGAATTCTTCGCTGATCGCGCGGCGCCTGGCCCCCTTCTCCGTAAGGGTCGTGGGCTCACCCGACCTGATCGCCAGGCGCGGCACGCCGACAAGGCCGCAGGATCTCGCCCATCTCCCCTGCATCATCGACACCAATGGCCGCTGGATGTCGAACTGGCCGTTCCTCGGCGACAATGGCGAGCCGGTGAGCGTCAGCGTCTCGGGCCCGCTGGAAGTGAACAGCCCGATGGCGGCGCGCGCCGCGGCCGTGGCGAGCCTGGGCTTTGCCATCCTGCCGGACTTCATTGCCGCGTCCGACATAGAGGCGGGCCGGCTGGTGCCGCTCCTGACCGACCGCATGCTCACGGGTGGCGGCATTTTCGCAGTCTATCCGCATCGTCGCTATCTCCCGGCCAAGGTGAGGGTCTTCGTCGACTTCCTCGTCCAGTGGTTCAAGGCCCATGAAAAGGGCTGATGACAGTTACACTGTCCCAATTTCGCCCGGTTTCTGATAAGTTGTTCGAAATTCAATCCCTCTCGATCGTGATCCGGCTCATGCGCAAGCGCTTCATTGTCAGCCTTACGACCATAGCGGCGGCACTTGCCCTTTCGGGGGAGGCGACAGCCCATCCGCATGTTTTCGCCGAGGCCAGGCTCGACGTCGTGGTCAATGGCGACGGGACGGTCAAGTCGCTCAGGCACCTGTGGCGCTTCGACGATCTCTTCTCCAGCACCGTTCTGGTCGAGTTCGACCAGAACGGTGACCTCAAGCTCGACGATGGCGAACTGAAGGAAGTCTCCGACACGATCTACGCCTCGCTGGCCGAGTTCAACTATTTCCAGCTCGTGTCTGTCGACGGCAAGGACGTGGCGATGAACCCGCCTCCGCAGCTGATGGCAAACTACGAAAACGACCAGTTGATCGTGATGTTCGAATCCCAGCCCAAGGCGGCGCTGCCGCTCAGCGGCAAGGTCGATTTCGGCGTCTATGACCCGACCTTCTACACCGCCATCGACTTCACAGAAGACGCCAACATGGCCGTCGCCGACATGCCTGCGGACTGCACGCGCACAGTGATCCGGCCCGACCCCGACGAAGCCATCGCCCAGAACCAGGGCAGCCTCACCGATGCCTTCTTCAGCGACCCCTCCGGCACCGACCTCAGCAAGATCTTTGCCACCCGCCTCGAACTCAACTGCCAGGCCCAGGGTTAATCCGTGAAGAAGATCACCGTCCGCGTCATCTTCGCCATCCTTGTGGCCGCCTATGTCGCATCGCATCTCGTCGGCCACGCCCACGCGGCAAGCTCGCTCGGCATCGGCAACAACGACGCCATGGTGCAATCGACCGGTCCCTTCGCCCACTGGATGCAGTGGATCAATGTCCACCAGCAGCAATTCTACCGGTCGCTGACCGGGGCGCTTAAGGCGATGCGCGACGACGGCAGCAAGCTGTGGCTGATGGTCGGCCTGTCCTTTGCCTATGGCATCTTCCACGCCGCCGGGCCGGGCCACGGCAAGGCGGTGATCTCCTCCTACATGCTGGCCAACGAAGTGGCGCTGAGGCGCGGCGTAATGCTGTCCTTCGTCTCGGCCTTCCTGCAGGCCCTGACGGCTATCGCCGTCATGACACTCGCCTTCCTCGTGCTGCGCGGAACCTCCGTGTCTATGACCGACGCGACCACATTCCTGGAGATCGCGAGCTACGCCATGATCACGCTGTTTGGCGCCTGGCTGCTGTGGCGGAAGGCGGGGCCGCTGGTGTTGGGCCTGCTGGGCACCGGTCCAGCGCACAGCCTCTCGGCAGCCCATGCGCACGCGCATTCCGACCACGGGCATAGTCACGCCCACAGCCATGCGCATAGTCACAGCCATGAGCATGCGCACGACCATCATTCCCACAGTCATGCCGCCGGCGAGGTCTGCGCCACCTGCGGCCACAGCCATGCGCCGGACCCTGCCTTGCTGTCGGGCGAGCGCTTCAGTTGGCGAACCGCTTGGTCGGCGATTGTCGCAGTCGGCCTGCGTCCCTGCTCGGGCGCGCTGATCGTACTGAGCTTCGCCTTCCTCAACGGTCTGTGGGTTGGCGGGATCCTTTCCGTATTCGCCATGGCGCTCGGTACGGCGATCACTGTTTCGGCGCTCGCCATCCTGGCAGTCACAGCGAAGAACTGGGCCGTCGCCCTTGCCGGCGACGGACGCGCCGGCAACCGCGTGCATACGACGATCGAGATCAGCGGCGCGGCTTTTGTCTTCCTGCTCGGCCTGCTCCTGCTAAGCGCAAGTCTTGCCGGCTAGAACGGCAAGATCGCCTACGGCGTCACGTCATCCAGCGCCCGCGCCATGCGGGCGCGCCAGTCTTTCCCCCGCGCCTTGAACCGCGCAAGCGTATCGGGATCGATCCGCAGGGTGACGGCCTGCTTGGGCTTGTCGACCCGTGGTCGGCCACGAGAACGCTGGATGCTCTCGTAGAGGTCGGGAAAGACCTCCCTGAACGGCCTGCCCTGGCTGATTTGCTCGTCGGTGAGTTCAGGATTGTCCGGATCGCTGGCGATCATCTTCTGGATTTCGGCTTCTTCCTCGTCGGTCAGCGGACGCTTTGATGAAAACTTGTCGTTCATGGAAGCCTCCTTTCCTTTTGGCTCGCTGGTCGCATGGAAATGACTGAAATGGCTTCGGAACCGAGTGGACGGAAAACCACCGCAACCACGGTCCGCCTATTCATTTGCCCGACAGCAATCAAACGACCGGCTCTGCCCGGGTAGAGGGTCGACGCTTCAAAGAATTCAGCGGTGAGAGAAGCAAAGTCCAAACCATGCTTGGCTATATTGTGCCGGCGCATCGGTTCGTCCCAGATGACCTTCACACATTAAATGTACACGGAAAATACAGCGGCGTCAAAATAAAAGTGTACGAAAAGCAATCGGTGCGCATCACTACTCGTCCCGCCGCTTCTGGATCCGGGCCCGCAGCCAGAACACAAGGAAGAACGCCGCCACGAACAGCACGGCCACAGCGCCAGCCGCTACGGGCGAAAGATTGCCCACCGCCAGCATGATCGTCGGCAGAAAATAGGCACCGAAGCCGAAGACGGCGAGCAGCACGGCCGCGGCAATCGCCGCGTTGCGGTTCTCCGGGGTCATCGTGCGCGCGCCATCACAGCGAGAAGCCGCCGTCGACGGACATCACCGTACCGGTGGTGAAGGCGGCCTCGTCGGACGCCAGATAGACCGCGATCGGCGCAATCTCCGCCGCGTCGGCAATACGGCCGGTCGGCTGGCGCTGCACGAACATCTCGAGCGCCTTTTCCTTGCTGCCCCATTCCTTGCCGAGATCCTCGACGCGCCCCTCCCACGAGGGCGAGCGGAAGGTGCCTGGCGCCACGGCGTTGCAGCGCAGGCCATCGCGGATGAAGTCGGCGGCTACCGACTTGGTCAGCCCGATCACGGCCGCCTTGCTGGCGCCGTAGGCATAGCGATTGGGGATGCCACGGATCGACGAAGCGCCCGAGGAGATGTTGATGATCGAGCTTGTGCCCCCGCTCTCCTTGGCGCGTTCCAGCATGCCGGGCAGGAAGGCCTTGATCGTGCGGTGCATGGATTTCACGTTGAGGTCGAACGAAAAGTCCCAGTCCTTCTCGCTGGTGTTCAGCACCGTGCCATGGTGCACGTAGCCGGCAACGTTGACGAGAATGTCGACCGGCCCGACCTTCGCCGCATAGGCCTCTACCGCCTTGGTCGACAGCACGTCGAGCTTGGCCTTCTTCGCCCGCGCCAGCCCTTCGAGCTTTTCGCGCGAAATATCCGACGCGAAGACCGTCGCCCCCTCGGCCACGAAAGCTTCTGCGATGGCCCGGCCGATGCCCTGCCCCGCAGCGGTTACGACCGCCACCTTGCCCTTCAGTCTGCCTGCCATGATTTCCCCCCTTTGAATGCTTTTGAGATGCTCAGTGATGACTGTGTTCGGCGACCGCATCCGCGCAGGCGCCGAATTCCGGCTCGACCGTCGCATGCTCGATGCCGTGGCTTTGTGCCAGTCGCTGCTTGATCGCCCGCACCGCTTGGTCGGCGTCGGCGCCTTCGGCCAGGCAGGCGTGCAGCGTCGCCATGTTCTTGGCGCCGTCCATCGACCAGACATGCATGTGGTGCACCCCGGTGACGCCCGTCACGTTTCCCTCGATATCGCGGGCTATGTCGTCGCGGTCGAGGCTCGCCGGCACGCCTTCGAGCAGCAGATGGCCGGACTCGCGCGTCAGCGCCCAGGCGCTTCGGAACAGCAGCAGCGCAACGAGACCCGACAGCAGCGGGTCGATCATCACCCACCCGGTCGTGATGATGACCAGCGCGGCCACCAGCGCTGCTACCGAACCGAGCAGATCGCCAAGAACATGCAGGATGGCGCCGCGCATGTTGAGGCTGTCGCGATCGCCGCCATGCAGCACGAAGAACGCCGCGATGTTAACGGCCAGCCCGATGATGGCGATCACCATCATCGGGCCGCCGAGCACCGGCGACGGCTCGTTCAGGCGGTGGAACGCCTCCACCACGATCCAGATGCCGATTGCGAACACCGCGATGCCGTTGGTGTAGGCGACCAGCGTCTTCACCCGGTGGAAGCCGTAGGTCATGCGCGACGTGGCCGCACGGCCGGCGAGGTGAAACGCATACCAGGCGAGCATCAGCGACACCGAATCGGTCAGCATGTGCCCGGCATCGGCCAGCAGTGCCAGCGACCCGGTGAGCAGCCCGCCTGCTGCCTCCGCGAACATGAAACCGCCGGTCAGAAGTGCCGCGATCAGGACCCGCTTCTTGTCCGTCGACCCGTGGTCGTGGCCGGCATGGCCGTGCCCGGCATGGTTGTGATCATGTCCGCCATGATCGGCAGTGTGCGCCACTTTTGACCTCGCCTGTAACGAAATAACCTTTCACACCAAGGACTTACGAAAGTCATCCAGGCGCTTCTTCTGGTTTCCGTCACTATCAAAATTGCCGGGGTCGAGCCAGCCCTCATATGCATTTCGCAAGGACGGCCACTCGCTGTCGATCATCGAATACCACGCCGTGTCGCGGTTCTCGCCCTTGACGATCATGTGCTGGCGAAAAATTCCCTCGAAGCTGAAGCCGAAGCGCTCCGCGGCCCGCTTCGAGGGTTCGTTGCGGTTGTTGCACTTCCACTCGTAGCGGCGGTATCCGAGGTCGTCGAACACATGGCGGGCGAACAGGTACTGTGCCTCCGTCGCCGCCGGCTTGCGGGCGATTTGCGCACCCCACAGCACATTACCGATCTCGATCACGCCATGCGCCGGCTCGATGCGCATCAGCGTCTGGCGCCCGGCGATCTCTCCGGAAGCCTTGTCGATGACGGCGAAGAACAGCGGGTCCTCGCTTGCCTCGACCTTTTCCAGCCACGTCTGGAAGGCCTCTCGGCTCTCGGGTCTGCTCTCGAACAGCCAGCGGAACCTCTGCTCTGCATCGTCGGCGGTTGCGACAGTGTAGAGCCCGTCGCCGTGCCGCCCGGCGTTCAGCGGCTCGAGCCGCACATGACGCCCCTCCAGCACGGTGCGCTCGGGCCGCGGCCTCGCCTGCCAGTTTTTCAGCTCTCCGCTCACGGTCAGGCTCCGGTGCAATTGACTTTGTGCCCGCAGGCTCACAGAAACACGCACCCGCTCTTAGCACCAGATGGGGAGGAAAAATGCTCCAAACGATTGCCGCCTTCGACAGACTAGGCGAGGAAAACGCCTTTGCCGTGCTGGCCCGTGCCACCGCCCTGCAGCAGCAGGGCAAGGACATCATCAATCTCGGCATCGGCCAGCCCGACTTCAAGACGCCGCCGCACATCGTCGAGGCCGCGATCAAGGCATTGCGCGACGGGCATCACGGCTACACGCCGGCGAACGGCCTGCTCGCCACCCGCGAGGCCGTGGTGCGCCGCACGCTGACCACCACCGGCATCGAGGTTTCGCCAGAAACGATCATGATCATGCCCGGCGGCAAGCCGACGATGTTCGCCGCCATCCTGATGTTCGGCGAGCCGGGCGCCGAGATTCTCTATCCCGACCCGGGCTTCCCCATCTATCGCTCGATGATCGAGTTCACCGGTGCGGCGCCAATTCCCGTGCCGATGCGCGAGGCGAACGGTTTTGCCTTCTCCGCCGAGGAGACGCTGTCGCTGCTCACGCCGAAGACCAGGCTGCTGATCCTCAACTCGCCGGCCAACCCGACCGGCGGTGTCACCCCGCGTGCCGAGATTGAGAAGCTGGTCGCCGGTCTGGCGGCCCATCCTCACGTCGCGATCATGTCTGACGAGATCTACGACGTCATGACCTATGACGGCGAGACCGCCTGTTCGCTGCTGCAGTTTCCAGAAATCCGCGATCGGCTGATCGTTCTCAATGGCTGGTCGAAGACCTGGGCGATGACCGGCTGGCGCTTGGGCTGGTCGATCTGGCCGAACGGGGAGCCCGGCAACCACCTCTACGACAAGGTGCGCAAGCTCGCGGTCAACTGCTGGTCCTGCGTCAACGCGCCGAGCCAGTTCGCCGGCATCGCGGCCATCGACGGCCCCCAGGACGAGGTCGCCACCATGATGAAGGCCTTCGACCGCCGCCGCCAAGTCGTCGTCGAGGGGCTGAACGAACTGCCGGGCGTCTCCTGCATCACGCCGAAGGGCGCCTTCTACGCCTTCCCCAACATTTCTGCTACCGGCTGGAAAGCCAAGAAGCTGGCCTCGGCGCTCCTCGAGGAGGCCGGCGTTGCGCTCATCGGCGGGCCGGATTTCGGCATTCTCGGCGAAGGCTATATCCGCCTCTCCTACGCCAATTCCGAGGAGAACATATTGCGCGCGCTGGAGCGAATCGAGGCTTTCCTCGCCCGCTCGCAGAACCACACCGGCGAAGCCTGAGCGGTTCTAGAGCCGCGTCGTCGCCAGCTTGAACCCGGCGAACAGGAAGAAGCTGCCGAGCCCGCTTTCGATGTAGCGGCGGGCGCGGCCATAGGCATTGCGCGCCGGTGCTGACGACAACAGCACGGCATAGGCGCCGTGACCGATGAACGAATTGAGAAAGACAACGGCGACGAAGAGCACCACCACGGATAGCGGCGCGTCGCCGATGCCGCCCAGGCTGGCGATCGCCAGCCAGAACATGATCGCCTTGGGGTTTGAAACCTGCAGCGCGAAACCGGCCAGTCCGGTTCGCCAGACGCTTTCGCGGCCGACCTTCTCGACCGTCAGCTTGGTCGCCGAGGCCGCGTTGCGGAACGCCTTGTAGGCGAGCCAGGCGAGATAGGCAGCGCCTGCCCACCGCAGCACCGTCATCAGTTCCGCGACCTGCGCCAGGAGGGCGGTCAGCCCGATGATCGTGGCCACCGAAAGCACGATCGACCCACAGGCAACGCCGAAGGCAGTGACCAGCGAAGGCAGCCGGCCGCGGCTCGTCGCCACGCCGAGGATCAGCGCCACGCTCGGCCCCGGCGACAGGATCCCCACCGCCTGGATCGACCAGGCAAGCGTCAGCTGCGGCAGGTATCAGTAATCATCATTCTGGGCCCCCTGATCGCCGTTGCGGGACGCTCCAGCGTCGCCTCGAATAGCGCAGCACTGCTGACAGCATGATGGCAGGAGACGTCAATAATTCTGTCGCCGAATCTGGCACACAGCAATGGCGTCGCGAAGCATATTGCTCAGCACCAAGAGCCTTTACTATTCATTCCATCCTGGAAAAAGAAGAGGGTGATTGTCCATGCACTACGCAATTCTCGCGTATCATGTCGAAGGCGCCATCACGGCGATGACTCCCGAAGAAGACGCAGCCCTCATGGTCGAACTGCGCAAGATCGACCGGCGGCTGACGGAGGAGGGCAAGCTGGGGCCTGCCGCCCGGCTGGATTACACCCAGACCGCCTGCACGCTCCGCGACGGATTGGTGATCGACGGGCCCTTCGCCGAGACCAAGGAACAGCTCCTCGGCCTCTATCTCGTCAATGTCGAGACGCGCGACGAGGCCATCCAGGCCGCACGCGACCTCGCCCGCGTCAACCCCAGCGCCGTCTACGAAATCCGCCCGGTCATGCTCTACCTCCCCGGCGCGCCCCTTCCTGCCGCGGTCGATTGAGCACCGAACGCCACCCGACGCGACCGCAGCGGGTGGCGTCTCGCTCTAGAGACGAGCCTCGAGGATCAGGTTGAAAGGCGTCTCGTGGGCGCGGCGGAACCGGGTGAACCCGGCCTGGCGGAACACCTCCCTCAGCCTCTTTTCGCCGGCCTGCGCACCGAGCACCATGCGGCCGCCATCCGAGATTGCATGAGCGCAGCAGATTGTCGTCGACGCTGCATAATAGAGGCGGGCAACCGGCGAGATGTTGTCCTCCACCCGGTCATTGGCGAAGGGCTCGACCAGCATCACCGTTCCATCGGGTGCGATGGATCTGGCGGCGTGCTCGGCCGCCGCCAGCGGGTCGCCCATGTCGTGCAGGCAGTCGAAGAAGCAGAGCAGGTCGTAGCCCTGACCGGGATAATTGTCGGCCCGCGCGGCGATGAAGCTCGCGCGTTCCGCCATGCCGGCCGCTGCCGCGACGCCATGTGCCTCGGCGATCGATGCTTCGTGCGTGTCGAAGCCGCGAAACCGCGACGCTGGAAAAGCCTCCGCCATCAGCACCGTCGAGTGACCGTGGCCGCAGCCGATGTCGGCAACAAGCCCTCCCGCATCGAGCTTTCGACGACACCGTCCAGCGCCGGAAGCCATTCCGCGACCAAGCTTGCCCTGTAGGCATTGCGGTAGAACGCGGCAACGCCGCAAAAGAGCCGCCCGTCATGGTCGCCCCACGCAATGCCCTTGCCTGTCCTGAATGCATCGATCGCCTTGTCTTCGTCCAACCACATGGAGGCCGGCACGGACCAGGCCGTCGGAATGAAGGCCGGGCTGTCCTCATCGGCAAGCACCATGGCCTGCTCGGGTGTCAGTTCGTAGGTGTCGCTGATAGCGTGGTAGTCCACGTAGCCTCCCGCGACCTGCGAGTTCAGCCATTCGCGCACGTAGCGCTCTGCGCAACCTGCTTTCGTCGCCACGCCCTGGGCGCTGAGTGGGCCTGCCCTGGCCATCGCCTTGTAAAGGCCAAGGCGGTGTCCAAGGCTGACCATCACGCCGCCATAGCCGGCCGACAGATCGCCGACCGCTCGCCCGACAAGGGCGTCGAGCTTGGCCGCATCGATCATGGTGCTCTGGGTATCCATCATGTTCTTGTCTCCGTTCACGCGCCCGGGAAAATCCAGGGGCGACGCTGGAATCGCAGATGCATCGCCCCTTGGGCAGAGCCGCGCGGGCCAGTATCGGGCCGTTTGCGCCATCTTGCCGGGATGATGCCGGCCGAGGTTCCGGACGCCTGACGAGCGCGACGGGTTCGGCCCGTCGTGCTAGACTTCCCCGCCCGAGCCTTCGCCGGCCGTTGCGACAGGATTCGATACGTTGGTGACTGCAGTGAACACCGTTCAGCACCCGCTCCACGTCAGCCTTGTCGCCCTTCCCGAAGCGGTCGTATCGACGATCTCGGGCATTTTCGACGTCATGAACGCCTTCGCCATGATGCCGGGCATGCAGGCGCCGCGCCGTCCTGCGCCCTTCGATGTCGAGATCGTCGGGCTACAGACCGGCCCGCTGGAACTCGCAAGCCGCGTCCCCATCCCGGTCCAGCGCAGCATCGACACGCTCGACCGTACCGACATTGTCATCGTTCCATCCATCCTGCTCGATGCGGCCGGCTGGCAACCGGGACGCCATCCCGAACTGGTCGAATGGATCCAGGCGATGCACCGAAAGGGAGCACTGCTGTGCTCGGCCTGTTCCGGCATCTTCCTGCTCGCTGAAACCGGCCTGTTCGACGGTGTCGATGCGACCGTGCATTTCGGCTATGCGCGCGCCTTTGCCGATAGCTTTCCCGCGGTCCCGATCCACCCGGAGCGTGTTCTGGTCGTTTCGGGTCAGCGCGAGGAACTGATCAGTTCGGGCGCCTCCATGACCTGGCACGATCTCGTGCTTTACCTGATTGGCCGGCACGCCGGCGCGACGTCGGCGCAGACCGTGGCCCGGATGTTCGCCCTGCAATGGCACCAGGATGGCCTGGCGCCCTACATCGTCTTCGAGGGGCGCAGCGACCATGGCGACCTTCCGGTCCAGGCGGCCCAGGACTGGATCGCAACCCATTTCCCGGTAGCCAACCCGCTCGAGGGCATGATCCGGCATGCCGGGCTTGGCGAACGCACCTTCAAGCGGCGCTTCACAGCCGCGACGGGCCTCAGCCCGATTGCCTACGTGCAGCGTCTCAGGATCGAGGAAGCCAAGCGGCGGCTGGAGCGCACCGAGGAATCGGTCGACGATATCAGCTGGAAGGTCGGCTACGAGGAGGCCGCCTTCTTCCGCCGCCTGTTCAAGCGCTTCACGGGGCTGACGCCGGCGGCCTACCGCCGCCGCTTCCAGATCCCCGACTTTGCCTTGCCGAATCGCCCGTCCTAGTTCCGCAAATCGGCCGGAAGATCACCAGGCAGTTGGCACCCGCCTCTATCGTCCTACATAGGCACGTGGGAGGACGTCGCATCTATCGGAAGGACACCCCCGCATGGTCAAGAACATCGAACTGAACGACGGCTCCTCCATCCCGCAGCTCGGCCTCGGCGTCTGGCAGGTCGATCCCGCCACCACGGCACGGGTCGTCGGCTGGGCCATCGAAGCCGGCTATCGCTCCATCGACACGGCGGAAGGCTATCGCAACGAGGAGGGCGTCGGCGAGGCGATCCGCAATGCAGGCGTGCCGAGAGACGAACTCTTCATCACCTCGAAGCTGCGCAACGGCGCGCACAAGCGCGACAGGGCGCTGCGCGAGTTCGACGCCACGATGGAAAAGCTCGGACTGGAACAGCTCGACCTGTTCCTGATCCACTGGCCGATGCCCGGGCGCGGCGACTATGTCGAGGCCTGGAAGACCCTCATCGAGCTGAGGGACGCCGGCCGCATCCGCTCCATCGGCGTGTCGAACTTCAACCAGGACCACCTCGAGCGCATCATCGGCGAGACCGGAGTGACGCCCGCCGTCAACCAGATCGAGCTCCACCCGCGCTTCCAGCAGCGCGACACGCGCGAGTTCCACGCCAGCCACAACATCGCCATCGAAAGCTGGAGCCCGCTCGGCAGCGGCCGCCTGCTCGACGACCCGACGATCGGCGAGATCGCGGCGAAGCACGGCAAGAGTGCCGCGCAAACGATCATCCGCTGGCACCTCCAGCAGGGGCTGATCGTCATCCCCAAATCCGCCAACCGCGACCGCATCGTTTCCAATTTCGATGTCTTCGACTTCGAGCTCGATGCCGACGACCTTGAGAAACTCGCTGCCCTAGATACAAAGGACGGCCGCACCGGACCCGATCCAACGACAGCGTCATTCGTGTTCTGACCCTTCGGGGACGGGTGCCCTGCGTTCCCTGGCGCGGGCACGTTCTGGCGCGGATGCGCTGACCGTCTCTCGCTGCTTCAGCGCCTCCATTTGTCCGGCATAGAGAGCGAACTGTGCGTGTATCTCTGCCAGCCGCTGGTCCGACATGATGGGTGCGACGCCTTCCTGTGCGACATCGCTCGGCGAGACGCCAAAGCGCGCGCGAAAGGATCGATGGAACTGTCGGCTGCTCGCAAAGCCATAGAGATAGGCGAGGTCAGAAATCGAGCGCTGGGCCACAGCCGAGCCCATAAGGTCGCGGTAAGATCGGTCCAGGCGCCGCTCCCGGATGATCCGGGCGACGCCGCCCTCCGACGCGAACATGCGATAGAGATGCGCTCGGGAGATGTTGAATTGCTTCATCAGGACGATCGGTCCGATCTCCGGTGAGGTGAGATGCAGTTCAACGAAGTCGAGCATTCTCCGGCGCAGCAGAACCGTGTGCGACGATCCCTGCTCGAGATGCGCGGCACCGCCCTGGATCAGGCCGGAGATGATCAGACCGGCAACCGGTTCGGCCATGGCCGTGAAACGATGGTCTCCTGCCCTCCCGGCGGCGAGTCCTGAAACGCTTCTGATCACGTCTGCCACTAGCCTTGTCGACGGATCGTCAGCGCTCAGCACCGTGCCATGCAGGTTTCGCCCTCCCGAAAGCCTGTCAACAGCGTCCCTGGGCAGGATGACCGAAATGGTCGATCCCCGGCTTACCTGCGTCGTGAGCGGCTGGGCCAGGTCGAAGACGCAGATGTCCCCCCGTTCCACCCGGATTGCCGTTCCGGCACAGTCGCCTTCGAGCGACCCTTCGACAAACAGCTGGATCAGGAACTGGTCGAGACCGCTTGCCACGATGGTCCGTCGATCACGGCGATATTGTTGGTCGTTGAAGCTGGTCGGCCCAATAAGCATCCCCCCAACCAGGCGCGAGCATAGGGAACCTTCGAGGGGTTGGTCTTCGCGTCCGGGTCGATGAGTCGTGTCGAAAAACAGGCGAGTCGTTTCGCGCCATGCTTCAGTGCGCATGTCAGGGTCGACCATATCCGTCGACAGAAAAAGCTCATCCATGCTCGCCAACTTGTGCCGCAGTTCACTGCGTTCCAGATGGCTTTTGGATCGCTTCTCGTTACGTAAGCTAGGCAGATTCGATCATGTTTACAAGCACCGCAGGAGGTCACAGGTGCAAACGTTTTGTTAGGCAACGGCAAGTTGTCCCGGCAATGAGACAAATGGCCCCAAGAAATGAGACGTTCTGGCGCCCACGAATTTTGCCTTTCTGCAATGCTACTTATGGGGAAGCTTTGCGGCACCCCTGATCATAAGCATGAAGGGAGGGCCGTGGCCTTCCCGACGAGGAGTAGCCATGTCTTTCGTCCGGGAAACAGTTTGGCCCAGCGGTCAGTCGGCACGCTTCGTCCGGTTGCTCAAGACGAGCGCATCAGTCGTATCCTTGAGCGTGATGGCCGCTGCTCCGGCCTATGCGGCATCGTACACAGCCGGCACACAGGCCGAACTGTTCAGCGCCATCGATCAGGCCAACGCCGATGGCGATGCGAGCTCGACAATTACATTGACTGGTAACCTCGCCTTGGCCAATCCAGGTTCGATTCCATCGGTCACCAAGACACTCATCATCGACGCCGGTGGATTTGAGCTTTCTGCCCCCAGCACGATGGGGCTGGATGTTGCGGATGGCGCCGAGCTGACAGTCGACGGCAGGATTCGCGTCACCGGAACCCCGGGCTTCCAAGGCAGCCTGCTCAAGTCCGGTGGAGGCACGTTGTACCTGACGGGCGGCCCGAGCTCGCTCACCTGGGAGCTCCATAACGGGAGTGGCAATACAGTCTTCAAGGATGGTGCGGTCTTCACTTTCAAAGCCGGCACATCCGGTGGACCTGGCACCCTCAGCGTCGGTAGCGGCAGCGTGACGGTCACCGGTGCCGGGACGCTTGTCACCAACTTGGGCGGCATGCACCTTGGCGATGCGGCAGGCGCTACGCTGAACGTGGAGAACGGCGGCACTTACGTGAATGACAGCAAGACGACGCTGGCTAACGGCAATGGGACTGTGGCGGCGATCAATGTCACCGGCGAGAATTCGCTCTTCCGCGGCAGCATCGACTCACTGCGCGGAACGAGCACGATCAGGGTGACCGATGGCGGCCACATCGAGTCCGGCAACGTCGGCATGGGAGGAGCCTCCGGTGCGAATTTCATTGTTTCGCCGGGCATAACCGGTGATCGTAGCCTCATCATCGTGTCCGGTGAAAATTCCCGCTGGGACAACGCCACCGGGTTCTTCATGTCGATGGGAGCACTCGACATCCTCGATCGCGGTGTCGTGTCGAGCGGCTACATGAGTATAGGTACGCTCGCCGGCCAGACGGGGACGACGACCGTCTCCGGCACCGGATCGGAACTCATTACGACGGCAGCCCGAGGTGTCGAGATCGGCTTTCTGGGTGACGGTAGACTGACAGTCGCCGATGGCGGCAAGGTGACCGTTGGCGGCGGCACAGGCACCATCAAGCTGACCAACACCAATGCGAACGGCAAGGCAACGCTCAACATCGGCGGCGGTACCGGAATGGCCGCCACGGCCGCCGGCACCATCGATGCGGCGCTGGTCCAGTTTGGCGCCGGCACCGGCATCCTGAACTTCAACCACATCGACGCCGACTATGGTTTCGACGTGGCCATGCAGGGCAACGGCACGATCAACCATGTCGGCAGCGGCAAGACCACACTGACTGCCGATCAACTCGGTTTCACCGGCGAGACTTATGTCTATGACGGCATTCTCGAAGTCGACGGCAGCCTTGGTGGCACCATGGACGTGCTCGGCGGCAGGCTGCAGGGCACCGGCAGCGTCGGCACCACACACAATGTAGCAGGTGGCACCATCGCCCCTGGCAACTCCATCGGCATGCTGACCATCAATGGAGACTATGTCAGCGACGGCGGCGCGCTCGAGATCGAAACGGTGCTCGGCAACGATCTGTCGTTGACCGATCAGCTGGTAATCACCGGCAACTCGCTGCTGGGACTGGCCCCGACGCAGGTGTCCGTCCTCAACCTCGGCGGCCTGGGGGACGAGACGATCGAGGGCATCAAGATCGTTGACGTGATGGGCGCCACCTCGGACGCCGGCGTTTTCGTGCTCAACGGTCCGGCGATCGGTGGCGCCTATGTCTACGAGCTCTTTCAAAACGGCATAAGCTTTCCGACCGACGGGGACTGGTACCTACGCAACACCGATATTCTGGCGCCCACCACGCCGGTCTTCGAAAACTATCCGGTGGCCTTGCTCGGCATGATCGAACTGCCGACTTTGCGCCAGCGTGTCGGCGACAGGAGCGATGCCGCACCCGGACTGTGGACCCGCATCGAGGGAGCTGCCGGGCACTACGAAGCCTCGAACTCGAGCACCGGCGCATCCTATGACAGCAACCTCGCCCTTGTGGAGGTCGGGCTCGAAGGTGTGTTCGTCGACGGCGCGGCCGGGTCGCTAACCGCCGCGCTGACCGGTCAATACAACCGCTTGAATGCCGATGTCTTCTCCCCCTTTGGAGACGGCAGCAACAGCACCGAAAGTTTTGGCGTCGGCGCGACGCTGACATGGAGGGGCGCTGAAGGGACCTATGTCGACCTACAGGGGCAATTGGCCAGTTTCTCGACCGCTCTGGACGCCCTCGGCTATTCACTAGTCGATGACAATAACGGCACCGGGTTTGCGCTCGGCGCCGAGCTTGGCCGCAAGTTTCAGCTTGATGGTACTTGGGCTCTGACCCCGCAGGCACAGTTCAGCTACGCCTCGGTCGACTTCGACAGCTTCTCCGATTATTTCGGCTCAAAAGTGTCTGTCGGCAACAACGACAGTCTGGTCGGGAGGATTGGCCTGGCCGTCGATTATGCGTCCGGCTGGCAGGGCGACCAGAACGGCAAGGCAGCCTCGAAGATCTATGGTATCGCCAACCTGACCTACGAGTTTCTCGACGGCGCCAGCGTTATCGTCTCGGGCACCGACCTGGCCTTTGCCGGGCAGGAATTCGGCGGCGAACTGGGACTTGGCGCGACGTCTGACTGGAACGACGGGCACCAGTCCCTGCATGGCGAACTCACCGGTGCCTCAAGCTTCGGAGGCAGCTACGGCATCAAGGGTACCGTCGGGTTCACGCACCGATTCTAGCTATGTTTGAGCCATCGCGACGCGATCCCAAGCCGTAGTCGCCTGAGCGCGGCTGCCTGGAATACCGTGACGCGTGCAAGCGAGCCGGCGCTGACGCGATCCACTATCCCCGCCCGACGAACGGCATCTTCGACGCCATCACGGTCATGAACAGCACATTGGTATCGAGCGGCTGGCTGGCCATGTAGGTGACGGCCTCGGCCACCCGCTGCACGTCCATGACCGGCTCGATTGCCGTCGTCAGGTTGGCCTGCGGCACGCCTTTCGTCATGGCGACGGCCATCTCGGTCAGCGCATTGCCGATGTCGATCTGGCCGCAGGCGATGTCGTAGGGCCGGCCGTCGAGCGCCAGCGTCTTGGTCAGGCCGGTGATGGCGTGCTTGGTCGCCGTATAGGGCACCGAGCCCGGCCGCGGCGCATGCGCCGAGATCGAACCGTTATTGATGATCCTTCCGCCCATCGGCTGCTGCTTGCGCATGGCGGCAAACGCGCCGCGTGCGACGAGGAAGGAGCCTGTCAGGTTGACGTTGACGACCTCGGTCCAGACCTCGACCGGCACCTCATCGATGGTCGCCGTCTTGAAGCCCATGCCGGCATTGTTGAACAGCAAGTCGACGCGGCCGAACACCTTGTCGATCTCGGCATAGAGCGCATCGACATCCGCCGGTTTGGTCACGTCGCAGGCGACTGCAAGCCCCTTGGCGCCGGCCGCTGCGGACTTCTGCGCCTCGGCAACCGCCTCATCGAGCAGGTTCTTGCGGCGGCCGACAAAGACGGTATTCCAGCCGGCGGCAAGCAGCGCGGCGGCGCTCGCCTTGCCGATCCCCGTGCCCGCACCGGTTACGATTGCAGTCTTGCCGCTGGCCATGAATTAGCTCCTCCCGTGAAGAAGCCACGCATCGCAAATGGAGGATGATCTGGCAAGACCGCCATCAAAAAGGGCGGTCATTGGCGACCGCCCTGATCTGGACCGTGCTTGGGAGGAGGAAAGCCTATCCGACTGACGAAAAGGATGCGCCTGAAGGGTTAACGAAAGCTTAACAAAACCATTCAGATTCGAATCGCCTCTTGCCGGAGCTACCAGATGGAGCCGACCTGGCCTTCGGCGGGCGTACGCGAGGGTACGGCGGCGTTGCCGCCCTTGGCCTCCGACACCGTGGCCTCGACATGGTCGACCAGCGCATCAGGCAGCTGCAGCCGGCCTGCAAGCAAGTCCAGATAGCCGCGCTCGGCGCGTGTGTCCGGATCGATCGTCAGGCGCGACGCGGTATAGAGTTCAACCCTTTGCGCCTCGGTCGTCGCCAAGGCGACCAGCGCATCGATGTCGAGCGGCCGCTCGAGTTCCTCGCGCATGAAGCGTTCGGCATCCTCGCCGATGCCGGCGAGGCTCAGGCGGTCGCCGATCTTGCGGCGCTCGGCGTCATCGATATGGCCGTCCGCCTTGGCGGCGGCGATCATGGCGCGCACCAGCGCCAGGGTGAACTCCTCGGTACCCTGCGGCGCCTTCGCGGGATGAAAGTCGCTATCGGAGGGCGGCGACAGCAACTCCGGCTCGCCGGAAGCGCCCGGTTCCACAGGCTTGTTGCCGGCCTGATAGTTCTGGTAGGCCTTATAGGCGAGGCCGCCGATGGCCGCGAGACCACCGAGCTTCAAGGCCGATCCGGTAAGTGCGCGGCCGCTTCCAGTACCCAGGAGTACGGCAGCAAGCGCGCCGGCCGCGAGCGGATTGTCCTTGGCAAGCTGCGTCGCCTGGCCGGCCTTGTCGCGCACGGTCGATTCCGTGCCGGGGATTTTCGAGCCGAGCAGGTCATCAAGCAGTTTCTTGGGATCGAACATGGGTCCTCCAGACGAGCGCAAATTACGCAGTTGCGGTCAGGAAGAGGTAGGTGCCGATAGCGACATTGCAATGACGCACCGGCCACGTTTCAGCTGCCGATGTGGCGGCCCCTGCCCCGGCTTTCGGCCAGCTCGACCTGCTTCTGGCGCTCGGCAAAGCGTTGCCGGTCGGCCCCGCTGCGATTGTCGAAACAGCGTTCGCAGGAAATTCCCTCCTGGAATTTCAATGACTTGCGCTCTTCGGGCGTGACCGGATGGCGGCAGGCGCGGCAGAGTTCGGCATCGCCGACCGCCAGCCCGTGGCCGACTGACACGCGCTCGTCGAAGACGAAGCACTCGCCCTGCCAGCGGCTTTCCTCCGGCGCAACCTCTTCGAGATATTTGAGAATTCCGCCCTTGAGATGAAACACCGCGTCAATGCCGAGCGACTTCACATAGGCCGTCGCCTTTTCGCAGCGAATCCCGCCGGTGCAGAACATTGCGACCTTTTTGCCTTTCAAATCAGGCACTTGCTTCTCCACCCAGTCGGGGAACTCGCTGAAGGTCGCGGTCTGCGGGTTGATCGCCCGCTCGAACGTGCCGAGCGAAACCTCGTAGTCGTTGCGGGTGTCGATGACGATCGTGTCGGGATCGGCGATCAGCGCGTTCCAGTCGCCGGCCTCGACATAGGCGCCGACATTCCGCAGCGGATCGATGTCCGGCTTGCCCATGGTGACGATCTCGCGCTTCAGGCGGACCTTCATCCGGTGGAAAGGCATGTCGTTGGAATTGCTGTATTTTATCTCCATCCCCGTGAGCTCCGGCATGGTCTCAAGATGTGCGACCAGCGCCGCGATCGCTTCCGCTGCGCCGGCGACCGTACCGTTGATGCCCTCGCGCGCCAGGAGCAGCGTGCCCCTGATTCCGCGCGCCGAACAGAAGGCGGCGAGCGGTTCGCGCAGGTCGGCGAAGCGCTCGAGCCGGCAGAAGCGGTAGAGCGCGGCGACGCGTACCGGCGGGTTCTCTGCGATTGCGTTCATGCCGGAACGCCTAGAACTTTGCTCGCGGGGTTTCAACATTAACCCGATCCGGCCCCGATTTTCGCTCCGTTTGGCCGTGGTTTGGGTGCACAGTTTGGTCCACGGTACCGGTTTTGGCCTGAAAATGCGTCGAAACGGGAGAAAACGACCCATGTTTGAGCTGAAAACCGCAGAGGAAATCGAGAGCGCCGCGAGGGACGCCGGGATCGAGCCGGCGGCCCTGCTCGCCATCGCCGAGGTCGAAAGCGGCGGCCAGGTCTTTGCCAGGGTCGACGGTCGCGACGAGCCGCTGATCCGCTTCGAGGGTCACTATTTCGACAAGCGCCTGTCGGACGCCGACCGGGCACGCGCCCGCGCCGACGGTCTCGCTTCGCCGGTGGCCGGCGAGGTCGCCAATCCGGCGAGCCAGGAAGCCCGCTGGCGGCTGCTCGGTCGCGCCGCAGCGATCGACCGGCAGGCGGCCTACGAGTCGGTGTCGTGGGGGCTCGGCCAGGTGATGGGCGCGCATTGGCAGTGGCTGGGTTTTGACAGCGTCGACGCGCTGGTCGCCGAAGCGCGCCAGGGCGCTGCCGGCCAGGCGCGGCTGATGGCCCGCTTCATCGACAAGGCCGGACTGAAACAGGCGATCGAAAACCATGACTGGGAAGCCTTCGCGCGCGGCTATAACGGTCCGGGCTTTCGGGTGAACGGCTACGACCGGAAGATCGCCGTGGCCTATGCCAGGCACACGGGCGGCGCCGCGCCAG
>CAMYMG010000095.1 GCA_947259295.1 uncultured Rhizobiaceae bacterium | reverse complement strand
CTCTGCCACCGTGCCGCGCAGCTGCGCGTGCGCCGGCCAGGCCACGCCCGCTGCACCCGCCGCAAGCAGCAGGGCGCAGAGCGCCCCCGAGCGGAAGCGTGTTCGTGGTTCAGGGCGTACCCGGGACATCGTCACCTGACTGGATTGATGGCGCCAATGCGCCAAACTTACCGAACCGTAAATCGGGATGGTTAACGGAGGGTTGAAGCGGCGGCGGGGAGAGGTTCCGATACTATTGGACAGCAGCACCGCGAAGCGCTAATCGCATCTTCCATGCACGCTGTACCGTTGAAGAAGCCGGACCGGCAGGCGGCCATCGCCTCGGCGCTGCGCACCGTCACCACTGAGCAGGCGGGTGTCGCGGCCCTCGCCGCCGCCCTGGAAAACGGCATGGCGGAACCCTTCGCCCACGCCGTCGAACTCATCGCCGGCATCCGCGGGCGCATCATCGTCACCGGCGTCGGCAAGAGCGGCCATGTCGGCGCAAAGATCGCCGCCACCTTCGCCTCGACCGGCACGCCGGCCTTCTTCGTCCATCCTGCGGAAGCCAATCACGGCGATCTCGGCATGATTGCCCGCGACGACGCGATCCTTGCCATGTCCTGGTCGGGCGAAACCCAGGAACTCAAGGGCATCATCGCCTATTCGCGCCGTTTCGGCATTCCGCTGATCGCCATCACCGCCGGCGAAAACTCGGCGCTGGCGCGCGAATCCGACGTCGTGCTGCGCCTGCCGCGGACGCCCGAAGCCTGTCCGCACGGCCTGGCGCCAACAACCTCGACTCTGCTGCAACTCGTCGTCGGCGACGCGCTAGCCGTCGCGCTGCTCGAGGCGCGCGGCTTCACGCCCGATCATTTCCGCGACCTTCACCCCGGCGGCCAGCTTGGCGCCAACCTTACCCGGGTCTCCGAGATCATGCATGACGACCTGCCTCTCGTGGCACTCGGCACGATGATGCCGGAGGCGGTCAAGGTGCTGTCGCGGAAACGGTTCGGCTGCGTCTGCGTCATCGATGTGGACGGGCGGCTCGCCGGCATCGTCACCGACGGCGATCTTGCCCGCAATCTTGAGCGCAACCTCGCCGAAACCGCGGTCGATGAGATCATGACCCGCCTGCCGAAGACGGTGAGGCCGCAGATCATGGCAAGTGCGGCGCTGGCCATCCTCAACGAGAACGACATTTCGGCGCTGGTCGTCGTCGAAGAGGACAGGCCGGTCGGCATCGTCCACTTCCACGACCTGCTGCGCATCGGCGCAGCCTGACGCTCCCCTAGACCGGCTCGACGACCAGTTCGAGGTCGGCCACCGAGACGATGCGGACCGTTGCGCCTGCCGGGAGGTCGGGGCCGGCCACCCGCCACGTCGTGTCGCCGATCCTGATGCGTCCGCGGCCGTTGGAGATCGGCTCGCTCAGCGTCGCCGTGCGTCCGACGAGCTGGGCGCCACGCTTGTTCAGTAGAGGCTGGTCGGTGTCGTTGCCGCGCCCCGTAATGATCCGCTTGCCGGCGAAGGCCGAGATCAGCGACAGTACCAGGAAGACCACGACCTGGACCTCCCAGATCCAGAATCCGGCCTCCCAGATCGCCAGCGACACCGCGCCGACGACAAGGGCGGCAAGGCCGATCCACAGCAGGAAGACACCGGGCACGACAATTTCCAGCGCCAGCAGCACGAAGCCCAGCACCATCCAGTTCCAGGGGCCGAGCTCTCCGAAGATGCGTTCCAGCATGATCATCCCGCTGCCCTAGTTTTCGTCGGGACGGATGACCGGCGGGCGTGACGCCTGGCGCTGCGCGCCGGCCGTTCCCTCGGTGCGGAAGACTTCCTTGGCGATGGCGCCGATGCCGCCCAGCGAGCCGACCAGCGACGATGCCTCCATCGGCATCAGCACGACCTTGCTGTTCGGGGCCGAGCCGATCTTGGCCAGGGCCTCGGTGTATTTCTGGGCGACGAAGTAGTTGATCGCCTGCACGTCGCCCTTGGCGATGGCTTCCGACACGACCTGAGTGGCGCGCGCCTCGGCCTCGGCGGCGCGTTCGCGGGCTTCGGCGTCGCGGAAGGCAGCCTCGCGGCGACCTTCGGCCTCCAGCACCTGCGCCTGCTTGAGGCCCTCTGCCTCGAGGATCTGGGCGCGCTTGTTGCGCTCGGCCATCATCTGGCGGGCCATCGAGTCGACCAGATTGGCCGGCGGGTTGATGTCCTTGATCTCGACGCGGGTCATCTTGATGCCCCACGGGCTGGCGGCCTCGTCTACGATTCTGAGCAGCCGCTCGTTGATCGTGTCGCGGTTCGACAGCAGCTCGTCGAGATCCATCGAGCCCATCACCGAGCGAATATTGGTCATCGTCAGGTTGAGGATGGCGTTCTCCAGCCCCGACACCTGGTAGGCGGCCTGCGGCGCGCTGAGCACCTGGTAGAAGGCGACGCCGTCGACCGCTACGATGGCGTTGTCGCGGGTGATGACCTCCTGCGTCGGCACGTCGAGAACTTGCTCCATCATGTTCATCTTGGAGCCGATGCGATCGACGAACGGGATGATGATGTTGAGCCCCGGGGACAGCGTCTTGGTATAACGGCCGAAGCGTTCGACCGTGTAGTTGAAGCCCTGCGGAATTGTCTTGATGCCGGTGAAGATGACCAGCAGAACCAGCACCACGAGTACCGGTATGATGATGTCTAGCCCCGTGAACATTCCGCTTCTCCCCCGTTGGGCGGCCATCGCCGCCTGAAAATCACATAGGAATCGGACCACGCCTATACAATCAGAGTGTGGTCGATTGGTTAGGGATCGTTCTTAACGCGGTTTAACGGTTGAAAGCGAACAATCCGGCATCTGCGTCGTCGAGCCCGCCGAGCGAAGCCGAGACGAGTTCCGATGCGATCTGCGAGAAGGTTATTCCGTTGCCGCCATAGCCCATCACCGCCTGGATGCGCGGATGCTGCGGGACTGCTCCTATATAGGGCAGGCCGGTCGTCGTCGTGCCGAAGGAGCCGGCCCAGGTGAAGTCCGGCGTGGTGTCGAGCTGCGGCATCAGCTTGCCGAGCTTTTCGGCGATCCGCGCGGTCTTGTCGGCAATGAGTTCGTCGCGCAGCGTCTCGTCGGTGAACTCCTCGTCCTCGCCGCCGCAGATGACGCGGCCGTCGGAGGTGGCGCGCATGTAGAGATAGGGATCGGAGGCTTCCCAGATGAAGGCCGGTCCCGGCCACAATTTGTCCGACTGCGGCTTCGTCGCGATCGCCCATGTCGAAATCACCTGGTGGGCGGCACGCGGCACCATGTCCGTCAGTTCGTAGCCTGTCGCCAGAACCAGATGCTTCGCGGTGATCGTCGGCCCGCCCTTTGTCTGGATGACGACCTCGTCCTTGGAGTCCTCGATCTTCTCGGCTTCCACCGGGGCGAAAAAGCGCGCCTTTCGCTCGAGCGCCTTGTTCAGCAGGCCAGCCGTCAGCTTGCGCGGATCGAGCGCGATGTTGCCGTCGCAGACGACCGCGCCGTCGCGGTCGATGCCGAATTTTTCGGACAGCGGCTTGGGCGACAGGTAGTCGGCGCGAATGCCGGCCTGACTGCGCAGTCCGGCCTCCTCGCGCAACTCGCCCGGACCGAGCACATTGCCGGCAAGGTAGATCGACTGGCGGGGAGCCGGACGGCAGTCGATGCCGAGATTGTCGATACGGTAGCCGAGATTCTGCACCGCCATGCGCGACCGCCGCCAGGCCTGCTCGGCATTGGTGCGCCCGATCATCTTCGACAGCTTGATCAGCGGCTGGTCGATCTCGAACTGCACCAAAGCCGTGGTCGCCGGCGTCGAGCCCTGCATCGGGCCGCGGCGGTCGATGCAGACGACATCGTGGCCGCTCGCCGTCAGCGCCTCGGCCATCATAGCGCCGCTAATGCCCATACCAACGATCAGCACGTCGGTCTTGATGTCGCGGGTCAACGCGCCTGTTGGGATCTTGGGCGTGCGATAGGCGAACCAGACGGGTCGGCCGGTTCGAAGGTCGAGCTTGCGGGACATGAAATTCTCCGGAGGGTCGTGGTCAACGCCCGGATCGCCGGTCGGTTCCGGCTTCTCGCCTTCAGACCCAGCCCTGCAGTTCCCGCCGCACCAGCGTCTCGATCACCGCCATGCCTTCCGGGCTGTCGTTGAGGCAGGGGATGTGGGAAAATTTTTCGCCCCCGGCCTCATGGAAGGCGTGCGCCGCCTCGCGGCCGATCTCGTCCAGCGTCTCGATGCAGTCGACCGAGAAGCCGGGGTTGATGACGGCCACAGACTTTACACCCTCCTTGGCCAGTTTCTCCAGTGTCGGCTCCGTATAGGGCTGCAGCCATTCCTGCGCGCCGAAGCGCGACTGGAAGGTGGTGATTAGCTTCTTGCCGTCCCAGCCGAGCTTCTCGCGCAGCAGCCGCGTCGTCTTCTGGCAGTGGCAGTGATAGGGGTCGCCCTTCTCGAAATAGGCCTTCGGGATGCCGTGATAGGAGGCGATCACCAGTTCTGGTTCGAAGTCGAGCGTCGCCAGATGCTCAGTCACCGAGGCCGCCAGCGCGTCGATATAAACAGGCTCGTCATGATAGGGCGGCACGGTGCGGACGGCCGGTGCGTGGCGCATCTTCATCAGCGCGCGAAACAGCTGGTCGTTGGCAGTCGCCGTCGTCGTTGCCGAATATTGCGGGTAGAGCGGCAGCGAGACGATGCGCTCGCAGCCCTGGTCCTTCAGCCGCTGCACGGCACTCGCAGTGGAGGGATTGCCATAGCGCATGCCCCATTCGACGACGACGTCGGGCAGGTCGGCAAGTGCGGCGGCAAGTTTCTCGGCCTGGCCACGCGTATAGGTCCTGAGCGGCGATTCATCGCGCTCGCGGTTCCAGATGCGCGCATAGTTGGCACCGGATTTCTTAGGCCGCGTCGTCAGCACGATGCCGTAGAGGATCGGATACCAGATGGCGCGCGGCAGTTCGATGACGCGCTTGTCCGACAGGAACTCGCGCAGATAGCGCCACATCGGCTTGAAATCGGCGCCGTCCGGCGTGCCAAGATTGACTAGTAGCACACCGACCTTGCCGGTGCGGACCGGCGGATGACCGGCCGGCAGCGGGCCCACGGCCTTGGCCGCCACGCGTCTCACATCAGATGTCATCATGGTTCTCCCGCACCGCCCGAAATTAGCGCGACCGGCGTGGTTTTCAATGCAGCGTGTCGCCGCAGCCGGTAACCAAAAAGGCCCGCCGATCGGGCGGGCCTCTGTGCCGTTTGCAGCTATTGGCTCAGCTGGCCGGCGGGATCTTCAGCGTCGAGCCGACCTCGAGGTCGTTGGGGTTGGCCTCGGGATTGGCGTCGGCGATCATCTTCCACTTGGAGCCCGCGCCGTAATATTTCAGCGCAATGGTCCACAGCGAGTCGCCGGGTTCGACGACATGGCTTTCGCCGGCCATCGTCTCGGCAGCCGGTGCGGTGGTCTCGGCAGGTGCGGCGGTCTCTGCCGGAGCGGCCTCAGCGGGGGCGGTCTCGGCCGGCGCGGCAGTCTCCGCCGGTGCCGGGTCGGCTGTTACCGTCGGCGGCGTGTTGGCGATGTCGCCCGAGG
>CAMYMG010000094.1 GCA_947259295.1 uncultured Rhizobiaceae bacterium | reverse complement strand
GCTGCGCCGGCGCGGCTGGCTGCCGGACCGCGCCCTGGTGTCGAGCTCGGCGCGCACCCGCGCCACCTGGGAACTCGCCTGCATGGAACTCGGCGTTGAGCCGGAAGCCTCGTTCAGCCCCGCCCTCTATGAAGCCGCCGCGGAGGCGTTGCTGGCCGAAGTCCGGCAGACCCGCGACCGGATCGCCACCCTGATCGTGGTCGGCCACAATCCGGGGATGGCAGAGCTGCTCATCAGTCTCGCGGCCAAGGATTCGGAGGCGGCGGCCGTGCAGAGCGCGGCGCGCAAATTTCCGACCGCGACACTCGCCCGGCTGGAGTTTTCCGGGCCGTGGGCGTCGCTTGGCCGCGGCGGTGCGCGGCTGACCCATGTGCTGAAGCCGAAAGAGCTCGGCGACGAGCAGTAGCCGGCGGCCGCTAATCAAGCCGCCGCGCGCAGCCAGACCTTGTTGTCGTGGAAGGCGGCGCCGCCATAGGGTGCGGGCGCGTCGGCGCCGGTCAGCACGTTGATGCCCTCGCCGCGTTCATGCGCATCGTTCGGCCAGATGCCCTCGGCGATGACGACGCCGCGCTTCAGCCCGGCGAACAGTCTTGCGTGCAGCACGACCTCGCCGCGGCGATTGCCGATCTCGACGCGGCCGCCATCGGCGATGCCGAGGCCTGCCGCGTCGTCGGGGTGGACGAGGAGCTCTGGCCGGCCGCCTTCCCGCGTCCGCGACGCAGACGTCTCGGCAAAGCTCGAATTGAGGAAATTGCGCGCCGGCGAGGTGGCCAGGCGGAACGGATGCTCGGCATCGGCGACCTCGATCAGGTCGACATGGTCGGGAAACGCCGGCAGCCGGTCGTAGGGGCCGAAGGCGACGCCCATGCTCTTCGGCGGCTTGTTGGGCGCGGCGCCACCCGCCCATTGCGGCCGGAAGCGGAATTTTCCGTCGGGATGGCCGAAACCGCTGAGGAAATGCGCCGTCTCGAAATCCGGCTGCACGTCGAGCCACTTGGCGTCCTTGAGCGTGGCGAAGCTGCCGAAGCCGGCCTTGCCCAGCATGACGTCGATATGCTCGCGCTCGGTCATGCCGAAGCCCGGCTGGTCGGCGACGCCGAGGCGTTTTGCGAGTTCCTCGATGACGAAATGGTTGGTGCGCGGCCCCTCAGGCGGATCGATCAGTTTCGGGCCGAGATTGATGTGCTGGTTGCCGCCGCCGCGATAGATGTCGTCATGCTCGAGGAACATGGTGGCCGGCAGCACGACGTCGGCGAGTTTGGCCGTATCGGTCATGAACTGCTCGTGCACGCAGGTGAACAAATCGTCGCGCAGGAATCCCTGCTTCACCAGCCGCTGCTCGGGCGCGACGTTCACCGGATTGGTGTTCTGGATCAGCATGGCGGTGACCGGCGGGCCGCCATAGAGCGCGTCGGGCGCACCCACCAGCACCGGCCCGATGCGCGAATGGTCGAGATGGCGGATCGCGGGGTCGCGCAGCCGCGAGCCCTCGATCAGGCTCTTGTCGAGCTTGAAGATGCCCGAATTGGAGTGGAAGGCGCCGCCGCCCTCGTATTGCCAGCAGCCGGTGACGGCGGCGATCGACAGCGCCGCATGCATGTTGACCGAGCCGTTGCGCTGGCGGGCAAAACCGTAGCCGAGGCGGAAGAAGGTGCGCTTCGTGGTGCCGACGAGATGGGCGAAGGCCTCGATCTCTTCGACCGTGAGGCCGGTGATAGCGGATGCCCATTGCGGCGTGCGGGTGGCGAGATGCGCCTCGAGCCCGCGCGGGTCGTCGGTGTATTTTTCCAGATAGGCGCGGTCGGCCATGCCGTCGCGGAACAGCACATGCATGACCGCGCAGGCGAGCGCGCCGTCGGTGCCGGGCTTCAGCACCAGGCCCATGTCGGCCTGCTTCACCGTCGCGTTGTCGTAGATGTCGATGACGACGAGCTTCGCGCCGCGCTCCTTGCGGGCGCGGATCGCGTGGGTCATCACGTTGACTTGGGTGGCGACGGCGTTGGTGCCCCAGATGACGACGCAATCCGACTTCGCCATCTCGCGCGGATCGGATCCGCGCAGGGCGCCCGTGCCCATCACCCAGCCGGTCCAGGCGAGATTGGTGCAGATCGAGCCGAAGAAGCCGGAATATTTCTTGGCGTGGCGCAGGCGCTCGATGCCGTCGCGCTGCACCAGCCCCATCGTGCCGGCATAATAATAGGGCCACACCGTCTCGCTGCCGAGCTTCTGTTCGGCGGCGATGAATTTTTCCGCCACGAGGTCGAGCGCGGCTTCCCAGCTCGCCTCCTGCCAAGACCCCTCGCCCTTGCCGCCGGCGCGCACCAGCGGCTTCAGCAGGCGGTCGGGATGGTGGACGCGGTCGGCATAGCGCGCCACCTTGGCGCAGACGACGCCTGCCGTATAGCTGTTGGCCTTGTCGCCATGGACGCGGCCGATGCGGTTGTCGCCGAGAAGCTCGACGTCGAGCGCGCAGGTCGACGGGCAATCGTGCGGGCAGGCCGAATGGCCGATCTTCGCTTTTGCTTGCTGGATGCTGGCGTGCTGGTTCATGCATGCTGTCTAGCCGGAAATTGTCGCCGCGTGTAGGGCCAGACGCAGCGTCGCTCTGGCAGTCGGCAGTAGGCAGTCGGCAGTCGGGACGCGCAGGGTTGATCCTCCCCTGCGAAGCGGGGGAGGGGGACCATGCGCAGCATGGTGGAGGGGG
>CAMYMG010000093.1 GCA_947259295.1 uncultured Rhizobiaceae bacterium | reverse complement strand
CGGCGACATCAGCAGCCGCGGCCGCGGGTCGCCCTCCGGTGACGCGTGGTCGATGGCCCTGGCTAGCACGTCCGCCCGCATGACCATGCCTGCGCCGCCGCCTGCCGGCGTGTCGTCGACCGTGCGGTGGCGGTCGGGCGCAAAGTCGCGGATCTGGATCGCGTCCATCGACCAGATCCCGGCTTCGAGTGCCCGGCCGGCCAGCGACACGCCGAGCGCGCCCGGGAACATTTCCGGGTAGAGCGTCAGAACCGTGGTGCGAAAACTCATCGGTTTCTCCCGCCAGGTTCGTCGCTAGTGTCGGGCGGCGCATCCTCGTCGTCATCGACAAGGCCGGCCGCGGCGCTGTCGATGCGAAGGAAGCCGGCGGCAACATCGATCACCGGCACGGCGGCTTGAGTGAAAGGTATCAGCACGCCGCCGCGCCCGCCGATCGAAAGCTCGAGAATATCGCCGCCGCCGAAATTGTGGACGGCTGTCACCTTGCCGACAGGTTCCTCGCTTTCGTCGCGCACGGCGAGGCCGATCAGGTCGGCATGATAGAACTCGCCCTCCTCGACGTCGTCCGGCAGCACGGAGCGGTCCACGAAGAGCTCGGTGCCGGCCAGCGCCTCGGCCTGGTTGCGATCGGCGACGCCCTTGAAGCGGACGACGACGACCTCCTTGGCAGGCCGGATGGCGGCCACCTCGTAGGCGCGACCGTTCCTGTCGAACAGCGGCCCGTAGTCGCCGAGCGCCATAGGGTCGCCGGTGAACGGCTTGACGCGCAGTTCGCCCTTGATGCCATGCGCCGCCCCGATGACGGCCATCTGGACGGGATTGCTGAGCTTGGACATTTGGGCGTGGCCTTCGCTTTCACCGGTTGCTAACTTCGATAGCGCAACAGTGCTCTATTCAACAGGATGCCGTCTGCCAATGCAGGAATTCCTCATCTCCGCCAAGCCCGACCTGCAGGCGGCACGCCAGGCGTGGCTGACGATGCTGGCAAAGGAACGGCGCCTGTCGCCCGAGACGATCGAGGCCTATGAGCGCGACAGCCGGCAGTTCCTGCAATTCCTGACCGGCCATTGCGGCGAGCCGCCGAGCCTTGTCGATGTCGGGGCGTTGCGGCCTGCCGACCTCAGGGGCTTTCTATCGCATCGGCGGTCCGGCGGGGCGAGTGCGCGCACGCTAGGGCGAGGCCTGGCTGGCGTCCGCTCGCTGCTGCGCTTCCTCGAACGCCGGGGGCTCGCCAATGCGGCGGGAGCGGCTGCCCTTCGCGCACCCAGACAACCGAAATCGCTGCCCAAGCCGCTCAATGCGCTCGATGCGCGGCGCGTCGTCTCGGCCGAGGCCCAGCTCGCCGAGGAACCATGGATCGCGATGCGCAACGCTGCCGTTCTTGCCTTGCTCTATGGCTCGGGTCTGCGCATTTCCGAGGCGCTGGCCGTCACCGGCGCCGAACTGTCCGGCTCTGGCGAGACGGTGCTGAGGGTCACCGGCAAGGGCAGCAAGACAAGGCTGGCGCCGGTGCTGCCCGTGGTGCTTGCCGCCGTCGCCGAATATCGCCGTCTCTGCCCCTTCCTTCTCGATCCCAAGGGCGTGCTATTTCGTGGTGCCCGGGGCGGGCCGCTCAATCCGGCGATCATCCAGCGCGAAATGAAGAAGATGCGCTCGGCGCTCAACCTGCCCGAAACGGCAACGCCGCATGCGCTCAGACATTCGTTCGCGACGCATCTCTTGGGTCGCGGTGGCGACCTGCGCATGATCCAGGAACTGCTTGGCCACGCCAGCCTTTCGACGACCCAGGTCTATACTGGCGTCGACACGGCGCGGCTGCTCGAGATCTATGATTCGGCGCATCCGCGTTCGTGACCGGTCGGCGACATTTTCCCCATCCGGTTAACGGATTGTCGGCAATTGGAGCCTAGCAATAGGTCCATGAATCGAAGTCGCGCCATTGCCATAGCCGATCGGGCAGCCACGCTGTCTCTCAGGCTGATTGCGGCGCTCAACCTGCTGTTCCTGGTCACCTTCCTGTTCCTCATTGCCTTTGCAGCCACGCGGGCGCGTGCGGAAGTGCCATCGTGCAAGGGCGGCGACATGCTGGCCTCGCTCGCGGCGAGTGATCCGGCGCTGCTCGAAGCCATCGCCGGCGAGGCCGCCGCGACGCCTAATGGAAAGGGCCTTCTCTGGAAGCTCGAAAAGGCCGGCGAAGCGCCGTCCTTCCTGTTCGGCACGATGCACATGACCGACCCGCGCGTCACGCGATTGCCGCCGGCAGCGAAGGCGGCATTCGAGGCGGCCGACACCGTGGTGATCGAAACGACGGATATTCTGGACGAGGCGCGCATGGTCGCCACGCTTGCCGCCCGCCCGGATCTCATGATGTTCACCGACGGCGCCACGCTGGCATCGCTCATGTCGCCTGAAGATGCGGCGGCCGTCGAAGCGGGGCTCGGCAGGCGGGGCATTGCGATGTCCGCCGTCGCCAAGATGAAGCCATGGATGCTGTCGGCGATGGTTGCGCTGCCGGCCTGCGAACTTGCGCGCAAGGCAGGTGGCGCGCCTGTGCTGGACGTCTGGCTCGGCAAGCAGGCCAAGGCGCGCGGAAAATCGCTGGAGGGGCTGGAAACGGCCCTCGACCAGCTCGATGCGATGGCCTCGCTCCCGATGGACTTCCATATCCAGGGGCTCGTCGAAACGCTGAAGCTCGGCGATCGGATAGACGATGTCATCGAGACGATGATCGTGCTTTACAAGCGCGAGGACACCGGCATGTTCTGGCCGCTGTTCCGGGCCGTGCTTCCCGAACCGGATGATGCCGGCGTCGGATACGCTGCCTTCGAGGAAGCCATGGTCACGGCCAGGAACCGCACGATGGCCGCCAATGCCGCGCCGATCCTGAAGCGCGGCAACGCCTTCATCGCCGTCGGCGCCCTGCATCTGCCGGGCGACAAAGGCCTGATCGAGCTCTTTCGCGGGGATGGTTACACGGTCAAAGCCGTCAACTGAGTCCGGCGGCCATCACGCAAAGCGTGATTTTGATCGCCGCGCCGCCTCTGCTATCCTTACGTCAGCACAAGCAGCAAAGGATAGCAGGATGACCAGACTTCTTGTCGTGGCCGCGAGCCTTGGCCTGATGATTTCGAGCGCCGGTGCGTGCGCCTTCAAGAATTCCGTCGAAGCGAAAGTCGACCAGACGGTGGTTGCGAGCGTCGTGACGGACGAGGTGCAGGGACCGATGTCGACGCCCGACACCGCCGCGGACGTTGACCAGTCACCATCGGCCGACATCGTTTCCGAGTAGCGCACAGCGCAGGTACCTCCGCGCTCGCAACATCGCCGGGTTGGCCCCATGGTTTTGATCGGGCCTAAGACGCATCGCGTGCAGCGGTGCGACCAACGTTGTGCCGCCGCATCAAGTGGCGGCGAACCTCACACGGCATAGACGATTATATCCTCCGAGAATCCCTTCAGTTGCCTCGGCCCAAGGGACGCGGCCGGGATTTCGGCCGCCACGTCGCGCGCGGTCGCCTCGTCGAGCAATATCTGACCGTCGGCCGCCGATGAACAAAGCCGCGAGGCCAGGTTCACGACGCTGCCGATCGCCGTGTAGTCATGCCTTTCCTCATATCCGAACCGGCCGACGGTGGCCTCGCCCCTGGCCAGTCCGATGCCGAATCCCAGCAACTGGCCGCGTTCGCGCCATTCCTGGATCAGTTCCTGCACGGCGGCCCGCATCTCGCCGGCCATCTTCAGCGCCGCGAGCACCGGATTGCCCTGGCAGGGGAGCGGCGCATTGAGCAGGACCATCACGCCGTCACCGGAAAAATGCGTCAGCGTCGCTTCGTTGCGCATGATGCATGCACCCAGCACGCCGTAATACTCGCCGAGTATCCGCATGATCTCCTCGGCCGCCGCCTTCGTCGACAGCGCCGTGAAGCCGCGCAGATCGGCAAACACGACGACCACGTCGGCGCGCCGTGCCGCAAGCAGATCGATCTCGCCCGACCGCTCGACAATATCGGCGACCTGCGGCGACAGGAACCGTTTCAGCCGGGCAATGCGCTCGGACCGTTCCTGCGACAAAGCAAGGTCGCCCGCCATCTGGTTGAAGCTACCGGCCAGCCGCTCCAGTTCGTCTCCGGTTCGAACAGTGATGTGGTGGTCGAAACGTCCGGCGCCGATTGCGGCAGCTCCCTCTTCGAGAAGGCGGATCGGGCCAGTCATCCGGCGCGCCAGGACATAGGCGAGGATCAACGCGGCGGCGGCTGCCGCAACGACCAGCAGCGCGGTCCGCCACGCAGCCGCGACGATCGGCGCGTATGCTTCCGACGTCGGCTGTTCGGCGACGACCAGCCAGCCCAGGCTTTCGATCGTGGCTGCCGCGGCGATCACAGGAAGCCCAGCGAAGTCGGTTGCAACGGTCGGCTCGCCATCGCTGGCAACCAGGGCGGCGCGCAGCGCCTGGAGCCTTCCGGCCATCACCTGGTCCGTTCCCCGCAACATCAGGCTGACGTCCGGGTGAGCCACGAGGGCACCGCTGCCGTCGACGATAAAGGCGAGCCCCGTCTCGCCGACCCGGATCGCGGAGAGCACCTGCTGGATCAGGGTGAGATTGATCTCGGCGATGGCAATGCCAACCGCCGCCCGGTTGCCGGCGACGGCAATCCGCATGTAGGGCTCCGACCCGCGGTTGAGCGTGACCGGTCCGTGCCAGACGCGATTGTCGCGGAGACCGATGAGCGCCGGATCAGCCGAGAGATCGGCCTGGCTGTCGATCACATCTTGGCCGATGCGGGAGATGCGGACCCGCTCACGCCCGCGGTCGTCGGCTAGGACCAGTTCCACCATGGCCGGCACCTGGCGAAACAGGCGGACCGCGTCGACATGGTGGGCGTCACCGTTGTCGTCGCTCCAGGGCAATTGCACTGCCCAGCCCATCTGGTCGCGGATGCCGTCGATGAAAGCCTCGATCCTGTCGGCAGCAGCCCTGGCCTCGACGGTCAGCCGGGCGTCGATCATCTCGCGCTGGTCGCGATAACCAAGCCAGGCCTCGCTCGCGCCATTGATCAACAGGGGAATGAGAACGGCGGCGAAGAACGCGAGCAGGTATTTCTTGAAGAGCGACAGGTTTGCTCCCGCGCGAGCGGCAGTCATTCGATGACTTCGTCGGCGCGCACCAGCATGAGCGGCGGAAACTCGAGACCGAGCTCTCCAGCCGCCTTGAGGTTGATTGTCAGCAGGAACTTGGTCGCCTGGCGCACCGGCAGTTCCGCCGGCATGGCGCCGCGCAGGATGCGGGCCGTATAATCGGCCGCTATGCGATAGTTCTCGGCGATGTCGGAACCGTAGCTCATGAGCCCACCGGCTTCCACGAACTCGCGATGCTCGTAGATTGCAGGCACGTTCAGCCGCTCGACATGCGCCACGATCTGTTCCCTGCGGCTGTTGAAGAGGGGGTCGTGTCCGACGATCAGGCCGTGGACGAGGGTGGCTTCCAGACCGCCAAGCCCGGTGTCGATTTCCTCGGCGCTGGCAGCCTCCACGATCAGGAGTTCGAGGTTCCTCGATCTGGCGGCCGCGGCGACATTGGCAATATCGCTGACGGCGACCGGGTTGCCCGGATTGGCGAGCATGGCGATGCGGGTGGCCTTCGGCACCACCTCGCTCAGCAGTTCAAGCTTCTTGACCTCCAGCTCGGACGTGAAAAGCGAGCCGCCAGTCATGTTTCCGCCCGGATGGCTGAGGCTGTCCACAAGGCCCAGCCCGACCGGATCGTCGCTGCCGACGAAGATCACCGGAACGGTGGAGGTCAGATCCTTCAGCGCGAGGCTCGGCCGGTCGCCACCGCTTGCGACAATGACGTCCGGCTCGCGAGCAAGCAGGTCACCCGCCAGCGTCGGAAGTTCGTCATAGCGGCCATTTGCCCAGCGATACTCGATGGCGACGTTTCGGCCGTCGGCGAATCCCGCCTTCCGCAGGCTCTCGATATAGGCGGCAAGGAGATGGGCGAAGCTGTCTTCGGACGCGAGGCTGAGAAACCCGATCACGGGCACGTCGTGGCCCTGTGCAGCCGCTCCGGCAGACCAGAGAACAGCCGAGCCGCCCATCAGGAGAACGTCGCGTCGCCGCATCGCGAACTCGCTTCACTTCCATGTGAAGGTGATCGCCCGCAATTCTACTATTACTACTGTCGCTGTCCAGAATATCCTTCGGCAGGATCGCCGATCGCTTCCGCGCGCTCCCGCGAAGGCAAGGCATAAAACCGGCGAAGTTTCCGGTCCTGCCGGGGCGCCGCCGGCCGGCCGGCTGGCCTTACTCCATGCCGAGCGCGGCCTTGTAGAGGTCGAGGATGGCTTCGGCTTCCTGACGCTCGGCCTGGTCCTGCTTGCGCAGGCGGATGATCGCGCGCACCGCCTTGGTATCGAAGCCGGTGCCCTTCATCTCGGCGAACACTTCCTTGATGTCGTCGGCAATCGTCTTCTTCTCTTCCTCGAGCCGCTCGACGCGCTCGATGAAAGCGCGCAGCTGGCCGGCGGCAACGGTCTGGCTGGTTTCGGTAATCTCGTCGGCTGCCATGTCGGTCTCCGCTATGTGATCATCGGCGCCGCGACTCGCGGGCGCGACGAAGTTGCGGTTCGATGCCCGAAGGCGGCTGGACGGTCAAGGCAGAACTTCAGCCCGCAGCTTTCCGGGGCCGCCTAGTGATCCTTCGGGCGGTTTGCCTCGAAGGCGGCCTTCTTGGCTGCCGGGGCGTCGAGCTGGTACTTGGCCTGCCAGTCGGCATAAGGCATGCCGTAGATGATTTCGCGGGCCTCATCCTTCGACAATTCGACCCCGTCGGCGCCGGCGGCATCCTGATACCAGTTCGACAGGCAGTTCCTGCAGAAGCCGGCAAGATTCATCAGGTCGATGTTTTGCACGTCAGTACGCTCGCGCAGGTGCTCGACGAGACGCCGGAACGCGGCGGCCTCGAAATCGCGGCGCTTGTCTTGGCTGAGATCGACCATCATTAACTCCTTCAGACAGGCCCTGTACGCGAGCCGAATTGCTTGACTTCATGTATATCGGGTCGGGCGTTGATCGCTTCAACGATCGGGGCCAGTCTTTCGGCCCACTCGAAGGCGCCGCGCTCGTCGGCAATCAGATCCTGGCGGATCTCGATCAGCGCATGGGCAAACCCGTTGACGATGGCATGCTTGTACATCGTGTCGCCACGCAGTGCCCCGTCATAGGGCTCGTTGTCTCCGACAGTAAGCCGTGCGTCCGTCGCCAGCATGTCGATCAGCGGACGCGCCACCCGGTCATCCAGGTCCCATAGGACACCCACCTGCCACGGCCTGACGATACCTTGCATGACGGGCGTGAAGGAATGGACGGAAAAAATGAAGGGCGCGGCGCCGCTGGCCTCGGCCACCGATGCAATCATCGCACCGACAGCGTCGTGGTAGGGGCGGTAGAAGCGCTCGAGCCGCCGTTCGCGCTCTTCCGCCGCCATCGGGTAGTTTCCCGGCACCACCGTGCCGTCATAGAGCTGGCGGATCAGCGTCGGGTCATCCTCACCCCGGTTGGGATCGATCAGGAGGCGGGAGAATCCGGCGATCACCGCCGGCGCGCCGGTCAGGGCGGTAAGCCGCCGCGTCACGGTCTCGACGCCGATATCATAAGCAATGTGCCGCTCAAATTCGGCCGGCGGCAGGCCGAGGTCGCCATATTCGTCGGGCAGGTCGCGCCTTGCATGGTCGGCAAGCAGCACCAGACCGAGGTCGCGCCGGCCTTCGACAATCTCGAAAGGGTTGAACTGTGCGGAACGCGTCATGTGTGCAGGGCCTGTGGCATGCGGGAGACCGGCAAGGTGATGCCGTTGTTTAGCCAATCTTATAGAAGAATTCTGGATAGGTTGCCGCAATGCGCCGCGCAACCGCATCTAAATCGATTGGATGCGGTTGCGGCAGCGCGTTGACATGCGCCTCGACTTTTCCGAAAAGGGTCGCCGAATATGCTGTTCGAGCACATGAGGGGTTGGGTGATGAATTTGGCCGGGGGACAGCGATCGCGCCTCTGGTCGTCATGGCCATTGGCCGTGTTTGCCTGGCTGCTGATTTTCGGGGCAAGCGGCGCGCATGCGGACTTCCGCGTCTGCAACGCCACCCAGAACCTGGTGGGTGTCGGTATCGGCTACCGCGCCAAGGCCGGATGGGTGACCGAGGGCTGGTGGCACATCGAAGGTTCGACCTGCAAGACCCTCATCGAGGGGCCGCTGTCATCGAGGTTTTACTATCTCTATGCAGAAGACGCGGAGCGGGGCGGACGCTGGGATGGCCCGATCAACATGTGCGTCGCCGAAAAGGAGTTCAAGATCGCCGGCGTCAACGATTGCTTCGCGCGCGGATTCCAGCGCGCCGGTTTCCAGGAATATGATACGGGCGAACAGGCGAGCTGGATGGTTCAGCTGACCGACGAGTCCGCAACGATGGATGGCACCGCCGCCGTCACGGGACAAAATCCTCAATGAGACGTAGCCGCAAGGTCAAGATACTCGCCACGATCGGCCCAGCCTCCTCGTCCGAGGAAATGCTGCAGAAGCTGTTCGAGGCCGGTGCGGACGTGTTCCGCATCAACATGAGCCACACCGACCACACCCTGATGCGCACGCTGGTGGCGCGCATTCGCTCGGTCGAGAAAGTAGTCGGCCGGCCGATCGGCATTCTGGCCGACCTGCAGGGACCGAAGCTGAGGGTTGGCAAATTCGCCAATGGCAAGGAAGAGCTGACTGTCGGCCAGACCTTTACGCTGGATGACGATCCGACGCCGGGCGATGCGACCCGGGTGCACCTTCCACACAAGGAAATCCTGACCTCGGTCGAGGCCGGACACCGTCTGCTCATCGACGACGGCAAGCTGGAACTGAAGGCGGTGAGCAGCGACGGCAAGTCGATCGTGACAACCGTGGTGGCCGGCACCGGAATCTCAGACAAGAAGGGCGTCAGCCTGCCCGATACGGACCTGCCGGTCGGCGCGCTGACGGAAAAGGACCGCAAGGATCTCGATGCCGTGCTTGTGACCGGCGTGGACTGGGTCGCACTTTCCTTCATCCAGCGGCCGGAAGACCTGGCGGAGGCTCGCAAGATCGCGCAGGGCCGCGCCTTGATCATGTCGAAGATCGAGAAGCCGCAGGCCGTCACCCGGCTTGCCGAGATCATCGAACTCTCGGATGCGCTGATGGTGGCGCGCGGCGATCTCGGCGTCGAGATGCCGCTCGAAGCGGTGCCCGGAATCCAGAAGCAGATCACGCGCGCCGCGCGTCGCGCCGGCAAGCCCGTCGTCGTCGCTACCCAGATGCTGGAATCGATGATCACCGCACCGGTGCCGACCCGTGCCGAGGTGTCGGACGTCGCTACCGCCGTGTTCGAGGGTGCCGACGCCATCATGCTGTCGGCCGAATCGGCAGCCGGCGCCTATCCGGTCGAAGCCGTGGCGACGATGAACCGCATCGCCGAAAAGGTGGAGCAGGACCCGACCTATCCGGGCATTATCAATGCTCAGCGCACGACGCCGGAAGCGACGGGCGCGGATGCCATATCGCTGGCAGCGCGGGAAATCGCGGTCACGCTGAAGCTGATGGCCATCGTCAGCTACACCGCATCCGGCACCACCGGATTGCGTGCCGCGCGCGAACGGCCGGAAGTTCCGATCATCGCGCTTTCGCCGATCCTCGACACGGCGCGGCGCCTATCGCTTGTATGGGGCACGCATTGCGTGGTGACCCCCGATGCGACCGATCTCGACGACATGGTCGATCGCGCCTGCCGCATCACCCACGAGGAAGGGTTCGGCAAGCCCGGCGACCGCATCATCGTAACGGCGGGCGTACCGCTCAGGACCCCCGGATCCACCAACATGCTGCGCATTGCCTATATCGGTTCGGAGGGGCAGGGCAGCCGCTGGGCAGTGTCGGAAAACAAGCCACGCTGAACGCAGCCTAACCGCGCTCTAGGGCAGCGGCGCCGCTTCCGGCGGCGCGCCGATGTCGAGACATTTGCCGGCGCCGAAGCTGTCGCCGGCAATGCGTGCTTCGACCCGCTGCGCTGCCTCCTGCAGGTTGCGCGGCTTACCCGCCAGTTTCTCTATTGCGGCGACGACGAGGTCCGGTGCGATCCAGTCTGGCTTGTGGCCAAGGTTCGTGACCCAGACGAGTTCTGCGCCGGGGATGTCGCGCGCCAGCCCGACCGAGTGGATTTCCTCGTAGACGACGGTATCGGCATCGCCTGAAATGACTACCGTCGGCGCGGCGATCTGCTTGTACTTTGGAGCGTTGTCGAGGGCGAAGCGGTAGAGGCCCTCTACATCCACGGCGTTGGCGCGAAAGGCGCTCGGGCGCAGAACCAGCGGAATCTCGGCGCGTGCCGAATAGTCTGCCGGCACTTCGTTAGGTGCAAAGACGCATTCTGTCGCGGCGGCCATGCGCATCGACCCTGCCGGCTCGGTGATGGTTTCGGAGAACAGCCAGCCAAGCACCGGCGCGGTTGTCACTTTATAGTACCAGGACGTAGCACCCCCAGGCCAAGGGTGTGTGGCAGCGGAGAGGAAAAGCAGCCCTTGCGTCTTTCCCGAATGGTCGAGGGCGAAGGCGGTCGCAACCGAGCCGCCGAACGAATGCGCGACGATGATCGCGCGTTCCATGCCGAGGCGCTCCATGAGGCTTGCGACCGTGGCTGCCTGGCCGGCCTGCGTCTCATTCGTTCCCGGACCCCTCGATGACCAGCCGTGGCCGGGACGGTCGAGGAAGAGAAGTTCGGCGCGGCCCTCGAGCAGCGGTCGGAGCGGCACCATCTGGTCCATGAGATTGGCGCTGGCACCATGCAGGAACACAAGGGGCGGCAGATCGGCGTTCGGCGGGCCGGGGACATGCACATAGTGCAGACGGGTGCCGTCGACGTCGATGAAGCTCCCGACCGGCGGATTGCGGCGCTCTATCAGCCAGGAGCCGGCCCTGGTGATGCCCACCAGTACCAGAATCAGCGCAAGGATGAAGGCGATGGCCGCATAGACCAGGTTCATGCGGTGGGCCGCACGTTCAGGCTGAACTCAGCCAGCACCTTGTCCGGCAGTCCGGTCTGGATAATCAAATGCCTTCGCCGGACAGCTCTTCGGACAGGGTGGCAACCTGATTCTGGGCGCTCCGCATCATCGGGTAGATCTCCAGAACTTGCTGCCAGGCCTTGAGCGCCAGTTCCTTCTTGTCCGAGGCCTTCATGATCTCCGCCAGACCCGACAGCGCACCGAAATGCCTCGGTTCGAGGACGAGCGTCGCGTTGATGTCGGCAAGGGCCTTGGCGTAGTTCTGCATCATGAAGTGCACCGTGGCACGGCGGTTCCAGCCTTCGGCAAAATCGGGCTGCAGCGTGACGACCTGATCCAGGAAGTCCAGCGCGACATCGAACTTGCGGGCGTCCATCGCCGTCTTCGACCACATCATCATGAGGTCGATGGAAGCGCTGCCGGAGTGCGACCAGCTATCCCAGATGCGCGCGGCAATGCGTTCGGCCGATTTCTCGTTGCGCTCGCGCTTCAGTTCGGAAAAGAGCGTGTCGATCCTGCTGCCCTCCTGCGGATCGGCAGGCGTGGCTACAGCGACGGATTCGGCAGCGACCGCTGGCGAAACGATGGACGCCGGAAACAGGGCAAGGCAGAAAGCAAGCAAATACCGCATCCACGGGAATCTAATCCCGTGACGCGGCAGGTCAAACTGAAATTTTCGTGTTGAGAGGCCTGTCAGACAGGCCCGTCATCAACCCTGGCGCGCCTTGTAGCGCGGAGCGGTCTTGTTGATGATGTAGATGCGGCCCTTGCGACGAACCATGCGGTTGTCGCGGTGACGTGCCTTGAGGGCCTTGAGCGAGTTCTTGATCTTCATGGGTCTGGCCTGTCGATAGGCCCTTCGCCGGGCCAAACTGAAAAACGCGCCCAAGAGCGCGCCGGAATTCGGTCTGGCTCTTAGACGACGATCGTCGTGGCTGTCAACCTTTGCCGGCCCACAATCGCCCGTTCACGATGCCCGACGCAGGCGCGTGAAATGGCCCATCTTGCGTCCCGGGCGCCATTCGGCCTTGCCGTATAGATGCAGCATCAGGTCCGGCTCCGCAAACAGTGCCTGCGCACGCAGGACATCCTCACCGATGAGGTTCTCCATGACGCAGTCGGAATGACGCGCCGTCTCGCCGAGCGGCAGGCCGGCAATCGCCCTGATGTGCTGCTCGAACTGCGACACGATGCAGGCCGCCTCGGTCCAGTGGCCGGAATTGTGAACGCGCGGCGCGATCTCGTTGACCAGCAGGGCACCGTCCGGCAATGCGAAGAACTCGACGCCGATGACGCCGACATAGCCGAGCGCCTCGAGGATGGCGAAGGCGGCCTGCCGTGCGGCTTCTGCCGTGGCGGGCGCAATTGCCGCCGGCACGGTCGAACTGTGCAGTATGCCATCGCGGTGCACGTTTTCCGCGGGGTCGTAGGCAGCCAGCCGCCCGTCCATGCCTCGGGCGGCAATGACCGAGATTTCCCGCTCGAAGGTGACCAGTGCTTCGAGGATCAGCGGTATGCCTCCCATCGCGTCATACACGCCGCCGGCATGTTCGCTCGATGACTGGCGAAAGACCCGCTGACCCTTGCCGTCGTAGCCCATGCGGCGGGTCTTCAGGACGCCAGCGCCAGCGAAAGATTGCAGTGCCGCGGCAAGGTCGGCATCGTTATCCACAGGAAGAAAGTCCGCTGTGGATATCCCCTGGGCGTTGAGGAAACGCTTTTCCACTAGGCGGTCCTGGCTGACCTCGAGCGCCGAGGACGGGGGACAGACAGGCACGGATGCGGCGAGTTTCGTCGCGGTGGCCACCGGCACATTCTCGAATTCATAGGTGACGACAGCGCAGTTGCTGGCCAGTTCGGCCAGCGCTTCCGGATCGTCATAGGCGGCAACGATCTGGCGGTTGGCGAGCTGGGCGGCCGGACAATCGGGCTGCGGCTCAAGCACGATGGTGCGGTAGCCGAGCCGCGCCGCGGCGGCCGCCAGCATGCGGCCGAGTTGGCCGCCGCCGATGATGCCGATGCTGGCGCCGAGAGGAAGAGGCTTCATGGCGTGTCGGAAGGCTCGCCGGCGACACGGGCAGTCTGCTCCGAGCGGTAGCTGTCGAGCCGGGTGGCCAGATCCGCATCAGCGAGCGCCAGCACGGCCGCCGCAAGCAGGGCAGCGTTGACGGCGCCGGCCTTGCCGATGGCCAGCGTGCCGACCGGGATGCCGGCAGGCATCTGCACGATAGAAAGCAGCGAGTCCTGCCCGGAGAGCGCCTTGGATTCCACAGGAACGCCGAAGACGGGAAGCGGGGTCAAGGCAGCGGTCATGCCGGGCAAATGGGCAGCGCCACCAGCGCCGGCGATGATGATCTTGAGGCCGGCGGCCTTGGCGCCCCTGGCGAATTCGTAGAGCCTTTCGGGTGTGCGGTGCGCGGAGACGATGCGCTTTTCGTAGGGCACGCCGAGCGCATCGAGCGCTTCGGCCGCGTGGCGCATGGTCGCCCAGTCGGACTGGCTGCCCATGATGATGGCGACGTCAGCGCGGTTGTTCGTCAAAGACCCGTTTCCTGCCGAAAGAGGGCGGGAAGTAACGGAAATCCCGGCCCGCCGCAAGGACAGGGTCCCGCATGATGCGAATCACGCGATGATATCGGGGATGATCTTGTCTTCGAGATTCTTGATCCGGTCCTTGAAGGCCAGCTTCTTCTTCTTCATCCGCTGGATCTGCAGCGGGTCGCAGCCCATCGCTATCATCGCCTCGATAGCCGCGTCGAAATCGGCGTGATCCTGTTTCAGTTTGGCATATTCCAGGCGGATTTCAGTCTGTTCCTGGTCCAAAATGTCCACCGTCTGCAAGTTTCGGCTGCGAAAATGCACGCCAATCCGGATAGGTCCGGAGGCAAAGACGACCGGCGCGCAGCCCTTAGCACATTTCGTTGTTGCGGGAAATCCTACCAACGCATGTTCGACATCGAAGTCGTAAAATGGCACACTGTCATCGTGCCGTCACAGTGCGGACCAGCGGTGGAAATCGGCTGTGGGCGGTGCGCTCGAGGAACCCAACAAGGGAGCAACCACTCATGTCGCTTGCCAACCACCTTGAAGAACTGCAGCGGAGACACGGCGATATCGAACGCGAGATCGACGAAGCACTGCTTCATCCGTCCGTCGACGATCTACAAATCGTGCTCCTCAAGCGGCGCAAGCTGGCCATCAAGGACGAAATCGAGAAATTGAAGGCGCAGCCGACGCGCCACTAGCCACACCCGATCAAGCCCGAACCCCGGGTAGCTTGCCGGCGGCGCCCCGGTGCCGCCGGATGTGATTTCTACTTCTGCAAGGGCTTGCGGACGGCCGAAGATGCGGCCTGCCGGCCGGTCGGTCAGTCGAAATCGCAGGGCCAGCTTGCCGACGCCGTGAGGCCGGCCGGCAGCTTGGTTGCGGAATCCCCGCACGACATGTCGATCTGCCACTGGGCAAGCCCGGTCGCGGCACTGAGGTCGAGACCGTCGATCCGCGTCAGGAAAAAGAACGAGTCGGCAAAGTCGATAGGGCCGGTGAACTTCGCCTTTGAGAGATCGGCCCTCGCCAGATTCGCCAGGGTAAAGCTGCTGCCGGTCAGTTCGGCATCGAGGAATTCCGCCCGGCCCAGTTCGGCCTTCCTGAAGTCGACATTGAGGAGGTTGGCGCCGGTAAAGTTCGACCGCTGCATCTCGGCGCTGTTGAAGACCGCGCCCTGAGCATCGATGCCGCTGAAATCGGTGCGATAGGCCTCGATGCGGTCGAACTTTGCGCCCTTGGCATCGGCGCCCGCAAGCGACGCACGAACCAGCGTGGCTTTTTCCAGATTGGCGGCAAGCAGGTTGGTGTCGCGGAGGTCGGTCGAGGTGAAGTCGACGTCGGTCAGGACCGCCCCGTTGAGGTCGGCACCGCGCAGGATGATCAGCTTCTTCTCGCAGTCCGTCCAGTCGACGCCGGGCGCCGCGTCGGTCCTGCAATCGACGGCGGCGAATGCCGCGCCAAGCAACGCAACCTGACATGCACCGAGCATTGCCAGCAGGCCCAGTCCACGCAGCGCGGGCCCCAGTTTTCCGATCGCCTCTAGCATCGCGGTTCCTTCTCAGATTTGCTGCCCGCAGGCATCCTACCAATTGGTTTGAGCGCCGTCATCTCGCAGGGTGATGCATGGCGCGGCGGCTGCTATTCCTGCCAGAACTGGTCCAGCCATATGTTGAGTTGGAGGAAGCCCGGCGTCGATACGGCGTAGATCCGGCTCGTGCCCTCGGCCTTCGCGCTCACCAGACCGGCGTCGAGCAGGATCTTCAGGTGCTGCGAAACGGCGGGGCGGGAAACCGGCAGCCCGGAGGCGAGTTCGCCAACGGTCTTCGGTCCCCTGCGCAACTCCTCGAGCAGGTGGCGGCGGTTGGGATCGGCGATGGCCGCGAAGGCGTCGGCGAAAGTCATACTCCCTTGTGCGGCAAGAAGCCGGCAATCTCAATTGTCTTGTTGCTTGAGTTCCTCGGACTGCTCGGGCTGTTCGGGCGTGCGCGGATCGAGCAGGGCTGCCTGCGGGGTGACACCCCGCTCGGCCGGCAGTGTCTTGAACGCCTCGCGGTCTTCGAAAGGCACCGGCGCGCGCCTGGAGATACGCAGCAGCGTGTAGCCGACCAGCAGGAAATGCGGCAGAGCGGTCGCGAGGAAAATGCTCTCCGGGCGCAGCGCGCCCATCAACGCGGCCGCCAGCATCGGCCCGATCATGGTGCCAAAGCCGTAGAGCAGCAGCAGGCCGCCGGAAACCTTGACGAAGTCCTCCGGCCTGGCGTGGTCGTTGGCATGCGCAACGGCAAGGGAATAGAGCGTGTAGGCGAAGGCGCCGTAGGCGGCGGTCATGACGATGACCCAGACGCCGGAACGCGGAGCAACCAGGAAGATCAGGACGCCGAAGAGGCCGCACAATGCGGATGCCCCGGTCAGCACGAAACGGCGGTCGGTCCTGTCGGAGAGGCGGCCGACAGGCAGTTGCAGCGCCGCGCCGGCGACGACGACAAGGCTCATCATCAGCGCGATCTCGGCGGTGGAGATGCCGATGCGGGCGCCGTAGACGGCGCCGAGCGTGCCCCAGGCGCCGTTGGCGACGCCGGTGAGCAGGCAGGCGGCGGAGGCGACCGGCGAATTGGCGTAGAGGCCCTTTATGTCGAGCGAGACATCCTGCAGCGGAGCCGGGCTGGCGGCGGTCGAGACGGCCGTCGGAATAAGCGACAAGCAGAAAAATATGCCGGTGACCATGAACAGCGACGCGCTGCCGACATTGCCGGCCGCGACGATCATCTGGCCGGCCATGATGGATGCGTAGGTGACCATCATGTAGAGGCCGAACACCGTGCCACGGTTCTCGTTGGTCGACTTCTCGTTGAGCCAGCTCTCGATCACCATGAAGGCGCCGGCCATGACGAAGCCGGTGAAGGCGCGCAGCAGGATCCAGACATACTCGTCGATGATGAGGCCGCTGAGCAGCGCGACGATGGCGCCTGCCGCGGCGAAGGTGCCGAAGGCGCGCACATGCCCGGCACGGCGCACGATGCGCGGCGCGAGAAAGCAACCGGCAACGAACCCACCTGCCCAGGCAGTGCCCATCAGGCCGAGCGAAGCTGTCGAGAAGCCTTCCATCTGGCCGCGCAACGGCAAGAGCAGCCCGTGCAGACCCGATGCGGCAAGAAGGAACGCGGTGCCGCGCAGCAGGGAGAGGATCGGGCGGTAGGTGGCAAGCATGCGAACAAGGCTTTCGAATCAGTGGCGGGTGCGTTGCCCGTGGACAGCTGCTTTCAGGCTTTTTCCCGACGGGCAATCGATATGGCGATCAACCGCGCCGGAAAAGCGCCTCGGCGGCCGTCTTGGTTGCGCTCTTGGCTGCGAGATCCGCCTCAAGCCGGGCGATCTCCAGGCGCAGCATCTCGATGCGTTCGGTCAGTTCACCGGCAGAAAGGAGCGACAGGTCCTGGCCAATCTCGTGCGGTTTGGACTTCTTGCGAGGTTCGTCGTCGAATATCGCCATGGCGCTGCTCCGTTTGCATCGTCTGCGGCAAAGCATACATAGTCCAACCACAGGAACCAACGCCGCATCAGCCGGCGATGCCAAAGGACGCGAGATGACCGACGCTGCGAAAATCCCCGAGAAGATGACTGCGATCGGGATCTCGGAGCCGGGCGGCCCACGCGTGCTCAAGCCGGAAAGGCGGGAGGTCCCGCGGCCCGGACGAGGCGAGATACTGATCCGGGTCAAGGCGGCGGGCGTCAACCGGCCGGATGTGCTGCAGCGCAAGGGCGCCTATCCGCCGCCGCCAGGCGCATCGGATCTGCCTGGCCTCGAAGTCTCGGGCGAGGTGGTCGCGCAGGGCGAGGATGCGCCGCGCTGGCGCGTCGGCAGCGCAGTCTGTGCGCTGGTCGCCGGGGGCGGCTATGCCGAATATGTAGCGGTTCACGCCAGCAATGCCCTGCCGTTGCCGGAAGGGTTCACTTTCACCGAGGCAGCGGCCATCCCCGAGACCTACTTCACCGTCTGGCACAATGTGTTCGAGCGCGGCGGGCTGAAGGCCGGCGAAACCTTGCTCGTGCATGGCGGCTCGTCGGGCATCGGCACGACTGCGATCCAACTGGCCTCGGCCTTCGGCGCCTATGTCATCGCGACGGCCGGTTCGGCGGAGAAATGCGAGGCGTGTCTGAAACTCGGAGCCGACCGGGCGATCAACTACAAGGATGAGGACTTCGTTGCCGCCGTCAAGGAAGCGACCGACGGCAAGGGCGCAGACGTCATCCTCGACATGGTGGGCGGCGACTATGTGGCGCGCAACTACGAAGCGGCGGCGGTTGAGGGCCGCATCGTGCAGATAGCCGTGCAGCGCGGCGCCGTCGCGAGCACGGATTTCTCCCGGCTGATGGTCAAGCGTCTGACCCATACGGGGTCGACGCTGCGGCCGCGCACCGCGGAGTTCAAAGGCGGAATTGCCGCGGCTCTCGAGGCCAAGGTATGGCCGCTGCTGGCGGCGCGCAAAGTGGCGCCGGTGATGGACATGATCTACCCGCTGAAGGAGGCGTGGCGCGCGCACGAACGCATGGAAGAGGGTGCGCATATCGGCAAGATCGTGCTCGACGTAGCCTAGCGACAGAGAGTCCAGGCCGCGCGACCCTCGGCGCAAGGTTCTTGGGGCGCCAAGACCTCAGGCCGGCGCCTTCGCGCCTGTCCCCTTGCTGCCCTTCGCCCTCTGAAAGTGAGCCTGCGAGATGGTCGCCAGGAATTCGAACTCATTGCCGGAGAAAGTCCGCTGGAAACTGCCGCCCAGCATGCGTTCGATGACTGCGCGGATAAGCACGGTGCCGTATCCCTCGCGCCCGCTGTCGGCGACGGGCGCGTCGAGGACCTCCTTCCAGAGGATTTTCAGCTGGCCGGCATCGGTTACCGACCAGCTTACGGCGACGGTGCCGGTCGGGCGGCTTACCGCGCCGTGCTTGAGCGAGTTGGTGACGAGCTCGTGCAGCATCAGCGACAGGGGCATGATCGCCGAGGGCATGACGTCGACGGGTTCGCCCTCGATCGTGAGGGAACTGGCTTTCGGGAACAGCTGAACGGCCTCATCGATGAGCGTGCGCAGCGAGGCCGGGCCATCGACGGCGTCAATGAAATGCCGGTTGGCCTTGCCGATCGTCAGAAGCCGGGTTTCGAAAGACTCCTGCAGCTCGGCAACCGTGTCGGCCGACTTGCAGCAGTTGCGGAAGATCGAAGCCAGGATCGACATGCTGTTGCCGACGCGGTGCGCCAGTTCGCGGCGCAGGAGTTCGCGGGATTCGCTCTCCTCCTTGCGATCAAGCGCAAGGCTGACATGGCCGCTGATCGTATAGGCGGTCTTGATCAGGTGGTCGTTCAACGGGATTTCCGTGGCAGAGAAGAATTCCATCACCGCACGGACCTCGCCGCGCCGGCGGACCGGAAACGCAAAGCCGCTGATCAGTCCGAGCGCCGCGTATTCGTCGGCCCGTTTGAAATTGGCGTCGTTCTGGATGTTTTCGATAACCAGCGGAGCTTCCGACGCCCAGACCCTGCCGGGCAGTCCCTGTCCCCTGGCAAAGGACGTGCGGCGAGAGATGTCGCGTGCCGGGAGGTAGCGCTCCTCGGCGATATGAAAGAGGCTCGATGAGCGAAGCTCGGCGCCGCCGCTCGGGCCACCGACCTCGTAGAGATGGCCGACAGAGCACCCGGTTACCTCGCAGATTTTCTGCAGGCAGAATTCGGCCAGCGCCGGGGAGCTTACGTCATCGACCAGCTTCTGGGATATCTCGAACAGGATTTCGGCCTCGATGGCGCGTTGCTGGAGCTGCCGCCTGCTCTTCTCCTGTTCCTCAAGGCTGCGGATGAAGGCGTAGAAGACCGTCTTGCCGTCGGCGGCGATGGGTATCACCGACAGTTCGACCGGAAACTCCCGGCCGCCCATATCGAGCGCCGTGATCTGAATGCGATTGTTGAGGACGGGCCCGTGGCCGGTCTTCAGATAGTGACTGAGCCCCGCATCATGCGCCGCGCGGTGCTGAAGCGGAATGATGAGGTCGCCCATGTTGCGGCCGAGCGCCGCCGAAGCGGCCCAGCCGAATATCTGCTCGGCGCTCCTGTTCCAGGCGATCACGATACCGGCGTCGTCCATGCCGACGACCGCGTCAAGGGCGCTGTCGAACAGGCGGAGGATGTGGGGGGACATGCCCGGCGGATTTTGCATCGAGACCCTTGACGGATTAACGCCGGGACATGTGCCGGACAGTCGAAATTGTTCCCGCAGCGATACATCGCCACGGATGTTCTGGATAGCTGCGTTGATCGTGGAGCCAACCGGTCCCGGTGCATAGCGCAAACTGGTTCCGGTGCAGCCACCGACCCAAACCGATCCGGGAGAATGCGGGGTCTTTCAGGAAAATGGCTTTTTGATGGGAATTGTCAGCGACAGGCGGCCGAAACGAAAGGGCCGCGGCATGGATGCCGCGGCCCTCTTTGACGCTGTCCGGCAGAAAGCCGGGGCTCAAGCGACGCCGGTCAGTTGACGGCGCTGATGTTGCCGAGGCGCAGGAACAGCGTTTCACCGGAAGAATCGTCGACGCCGTCATTGTCGGTGACCACGAAAGCCTCGCCGTTCTTGTCGATGGCGAAGCCCTCGACCTTGTCGACGACATAGCCGCCGGTCGACTTCAGATCGTCCATCAGGTCGTGCACCAGGGTCTTCTCGACCACTGGAAGCTCGCCGCCCAGTTTCTCCGGCTTGAAGCCATCGAGCGACACGGAATAGACGCGCTTCACCCTGGCAGCCTTGCCGATCAGATTATCGCGCTCGACGATGTAGAGCTTGCCGTCATGCGCGGTGATCTCGGACAGGCCCATCCAGCCGCTCTCGGCCTGTTCGAGCGGATAGCGCACCGCAGACCATTCCTTGTCCTTCGGCTTGTAGGCGAGGAGCTTGACCTGGCCCTTCGGGTCGTCGCCCCACTCGCGCTGCACGGCCATCACCAGCATCTTGTCGTCGCCTTCGCCGACAGCCGTGACGCCCTCCAGGCCGAAGCGTTCCTGGCTGGCCAGCAGGTCGACGGGGAGGCCGATTTCCTGCTTGATCTCGCCTTTGCCGTTGACGTGCAGTAGCGCGTGCGGGACGAGCTTTGCCGCATCGCCTTCATTGGCCAGCCAGAAGCCGCCTTCGCCGTCGGCGACGATGCCCTCGAGATCGAGCTTCTGGGCCGGCGCGCCGTCGCGGGTGACGACGGTCTTGCCGGTGATCAGCGCCGGCGTCTGCTTGGCATCGATGGTGAAGATCGCCGGGGAGTTTTTGTAGAAGCTATCCGACACGGCATAGAGCTTGCCGGATTCGGCCGGATCGGCGGCGAGGCCCGAAAGGGCGCCCCAGCCGAGCGGCGTGCCTTCGTCGGTCAGCCCGGCTGTGATCATCGGATAGGAGGCGGGTCCCTCGGCGCGTTCGTAGATCATGACATGCGAGCGGACGCCGCCATCCTCGACGAGGTCGGTCTCGTTGGCGGTGACCAGCAGGTTGCGGGGGGGGATGGCGACCAGCCCTTCGGGGCCGACGCCAGAGGGCAGGACCTGGAGAAATTGCGGCTCGGCGCCTGTATCCTTGTAGACGCCGATGAGCGAGGCGCGCTCGGCGGCGACGAAGATCAGGCTGTCGTCGCCGAACTTGCCGGTCTCAAGGCCTTCGGGCTCGATGCCCTTCTTGTTGCGGGCGTCGGGATAGTGGCCGGCATTGGCTGCCTCGTACTCGAAGGACGCGCCGGACTCGAACAGAACCTCGCCGCTCTTGGAGAGGACGGTGAATCCGCGCGTGCCGCCACGATAGTCGCCCTCGTTGGCGACGACGAGGCGGTCATTGTCGAGCCACTTCACCGCATCGGGCTCGCGCGGGGCGTTGTCGACCTTGCCGGTGAAGGAGAAGGCGCCGTCCTTCTTTGTGTCGATCTTGTCGAGCGAGACGGAGCCGGCAGAGAAATGCGAGACAATGTCGCCGGTTGCCGCATCGACGATCGCGACGTGGTTGTTTTCCTGCATGGTGACGGCGATCTGGCCGGCATCGTTGAAGGCAACGAATTCCGGCTCCGGATCGTCGCCGGCGATTTCGGAAAGGCCGCTCAACGCCACGGTCTTCATGGTGGCGCAGTCGGGCGTGCCGTCGGCGAGCGTGAAGATCTTCAGGTCACCGGCCGGCATCTGCGGGATTTCGCCGTCGTTGAGGTCCTCGTCGCGCTCGTTCTCGATGGCGACGGCGAGAAATTTGCCGTCCTTGCTGATGGCGACCGAGTCCGGCTGGCCGCCGAGATCGCAGGAGCTTTCGATTTCCTTCGAGGCGATGTCGATCACGGCGAGGTTGCCGGAAGGCTCGGTGTAGCTCGTTGAGGTGTTGACGCCGGCCAGCACCTTGCCGCCGACAATGGCGACCGATGTCGGTTCGCCGTCGATGCGGACGATACCGCCGGCCTTCGGGGCCTTCGGATCAGTGATGTCGACGAAGCCGATCGCGCCGAGCGGGCTGTCGGAATAGGCCAGCAAATTGCCGTCCTCGCTGGCGGCGATGATCTCGGAGGAAGTTGCGGTGTTTGCGTCAGTTTCGGCCGGCAGGTTGTCGGCCACCGCGAAGCTGGCAATGCGGTTGAACATCATGTCGGCATGGGCCGGCAACGAAGCCGAAGCGGCGAGCGCCGCGGTCAGGGCAATTAGCGCGGATGAACGTGGCACGGTGCATCTCCTTGTCTGGATCGGAAGTGCCTTGCTTTGGGCGAGGCATATTTCAGCGGGATGACGTTGCGGTGACATTTGGATGACAACGCACCGTTCCTGACCGATCTGCCGGACGGGAGTTGCGCATCTCCGGCCGCGATCTCCGGCAGCACTGTCGCCTCCAACCACCAGCCCCGTGAGAACTCGGAGCTGACAGATTGGTCAGACCAATAGTTCTTCATTTTTGTAGGGAAGTCGAAACAGCCTTGACTCGTACGGAAAACATCGATCATTTTGGCTTTACCAATCTAGGGAGGAGATATGGTCGCGGCATCCCGCCTTGACGAGACGCACGATACCGGAGGCGCGGAGCGCGTTTTTCTGGCGCTGCGCAGCCGCGTTGTCTCAGGCGAACTGAAGGCAGGCGACCGGCTTCCGCCGGAACGCGAACTGGCGCTGAAGTTCAATGTCAGCCGGCCGATCCTGCGCGAGGCCCTGCGGTCGCTCGCCATGCTCGGCTTTCTCGAGATCATCCAGGGCAGCGGCGCCTATGTGCGCCAGCCCGACATCGCGCTTGTCAGCGATTTTCTGACCTTCTGCATGGCGCAGCAGCCGGACGTGCTCGACGACATCATCCAGTCGCGCATCGCCATCGAATGCCAGGCGATACGGCTCGCCTGTGAAAAGGCGAGCGAAGCCGACCTCAACCGCATCGCCGCCAGCCTCACTTCGCTGCTCGACACGCTCGACGACCCGGTGCTCGGCGGCCAGGCCGACTACGAGTTCCACAGCGGCATCGTCAGGGCCAGCCACAGCCCGGCGCTGAGCACGCTTTATCGAGCGCTGACACCGCTCTTGATGCAGTCGCACGTGTCGCGACGCCGCATCGTGCCCTCGGGCATCCGCAATTTCCTCGTCGACGCCCACAAGGAGGTGTTTTTGTCGATCGTCGACCGCAAGCCGGACGAGGCGGAGAACCGGCTGCGCGAGCATTTTGCCATCGGCGACGAATATCGCCGCAAGAGCCTGATCGCCGCGTTCTCCAAGAGCAGCCCGGACAGGCAGACCTGATCCGGAAAACCGGACAATCACAACAAGAAGCAGACCACAAAGGGAAAGGAAACGTCATGTACCAGTTTAAGATTTCGAGCGTTCTCGCAGGAGCCGCGGTTGCGCTCGGCCTCACCGCCGGCGCCGCGTCGGCAACCGAGCTGCGCTATGCCCACGTCGGCTCGGAGGGCGACATTCAGACGGTCTACGCCGCCAATGCCGCCGAGGGGATCGGCAAGGCGACTGGCGGCGAGGTGACCGTGCAGGTCTATCCGGCAAGCCAGCTCGGTGGCGTCGCCGAGATGGTCGACGGCGTGCGCATGGGCTCGATCTCGATGGGCCACCACGACTTCGCGTCGCTCGCCCGCATCGTGCCGGACGTCGCGGTGTTCAACGCACCCTTCATCTACCGCGACGGCGCGCATGCACTGGCCGCCACCGACCCTGCCTCTTCGCCGGCGCTGCAGGCGATCAACGAACAGCTGATCGCCGAGGGCGGCGTGCGCATCATCGGCCGCATCTATCGCGGCGCCCGCCAGATCTCGACCAATTTCGAGGTCAAGTCGCCGGCCGATCTCGCCGGCAAGCCGTTCCGGGCCGTGCCGCTCGACCTGTGGGTCTCGATGGTCAAGGGCTTTGGCGCGACGCCGACCCCGGTCGAGGTGGCCGAACTGCCGACCGCGCTGATGACCGGCCTGGTCGTTGGCCAGGAGAACCCGCTGACCATGATCTCGGCCAACAAGCTGTGGGAAGTGCAGTCGCACATCGCCATGACCGGCCACATGCAGTCGGTGCTGGCGGTGTTCGTCAACGAGGAAGTCTGGCAGTCGCTGAGCGAGGAGCAGCGCACCGAGATCACCAAGGTTCTCGATGACGAAGCCAAGGAATCGCTGAAGATGGCGACGGAATCCGAAGCCAAGCTGGTCGAGGAACTGAAGGGCCACGGCATGACCTTCACCACCGTCGACAACGGGCTCGAGATCGACGCCTTCCGCGACGCGGTGCTGAAGCAGATCCGCGCCGACTTCCCGTCCTATGGATCGTATATCGAGCAGATCGCAGCGGTTCAGTAGCACGAGCGATCCCGCAACCAGCACGGCGACGGCTGCTGCCGCCGCCGTGCCCAATCCATCGGATGCCACAATGCTGATCGCCAGAAAATGCCTTGCCGCCTTTTGCGGGCTGGTGCTCGCAGCGCTCGTCCTGGTGCCATTCGTGCAGGTGCTGATGCGTGACGTTGCCGGCGCCGCCATCATCGGCGCCGAGGAGTTCACACGCTTCCTGCTGATCGTTCTGGTGTTTGCGGCATACCCGCTGGTCGTGGCGGAGCGCGAGAACATCGTCATGTCCGAGTTCCACGAGGCGATGCCGCCGGCGCTACGGCGCGCGGTCGCCTTCCTGATCACTGCCACGACGGCGGCGGCAGCGGCTTTCGTCGCCTATGTCGCCTGGTTCACCATCTTCAAGAATCTCAACAACGCCACCCCGACGCTGAAGATCCCATTCTGGATCTTTCTCGGCTCGACATTTTTCGGCTTCGCCGTGGCCGCCCTGCTGCACCTGATCGATCTCCGGCATCCGCCGCAGCAGCACACCAAAGTTTACTGAGGGCAGCATGGGACTGATTGTCGTTGCCGCCTTCCTGCTGCTGTTCATGGCCGGTTTTCCGGTTGTCTACGCTATCCTGCTGCCGTCGATCGGCTATGTGCTGGCCGAGGGCCTGCCCTGGGGCCTGCTGGCGCAGCGCATCACCTATGCGCTCGACTCGTTTCCGCTGGTTGCGGTGCCGATCTTCATCTTTGTCGGCAATTTGATGAACTCGGCCGGCATCACCGACCGCATCTTCCGCTTCGCCGACACGCTGGTCGGGCGCGCGCCGGGCGGCCTTGCGCAGGTCAACATCTTCTCCAGCCTGATCTTCTCGGGCATGTCCGGAGCGGCCCTCGCCGATGTCGGCGGGCTCGGCAAGATCGAGATCGCGGCGATGAAGAAGAAGGGTTTTTCGGCACCGTTCTCGGCCGCCGTGACCGGCGCCTCGGCGGTGGTCGGACCGATCTTTCCGCCGAGCATCCCGCTCATCGTCTACGGCTCGGTGACCAGCGTCTCGATCGTCCAACTGCTGATGGCCGGCATCGTGCCGGCGCTGATCTGCGTCGCGCTGCTGATGCTGACGGCGGCGGTGCTGTCCTACCGCTACAAGCTGCCGCGCGCCGAGCGCTGGCCGACGCCGGGCGAAGTGTGGCGCGACCTCGTGCCGGCCCTGCCGGCGCTTTTTGCGCCGGTGCTGATGATCGCCGGCATGCTGCTCGGCCTGTTCACGCCGACCGAGGCGGCAGCCGTGACCGCCGTCTATGTCATCCTGATCAGCTCGATCTTCTACCGCGAGCTGACCTGGGCGCATCTCTGGAACGCGGTGATCGTGACCGTGCGCAGCACCAGTGCCATCCTGATCATCGTCGCGGTGGCGGCGCTGTTCGGCTGGATACTCGCCGTCGAGCAGGTGCCGCAGGACTTCGCGCGCTGGATCCTCAGCTTCAGCACCGACCCCTTGGTGCTGCTGCTGATCGCCAATCTGATCTTCTTCATCGCCGGCATGTTCCTCGACTCCACGACCGCGACGCTGCTGGTGGTACCGGTCCTCGCTCCGCCACTCGTGCTCGCCGGCGTCGATCCGGTGCATCTCGGCATCATCGCCATCTTCAACCTGATGTTCGGCCTGCTGACGCCGCCGATGGGCCTGTCGCTGTTCCTGCTGACCAGCATCGCCGAGGTGTCGCTGCGCCAGCTGCTGCGCGCGCTTCTGCCTTTCTACGTGCCGCTGCTGGCAACGCTTGCCATCATAACCTTTGCCGACAGCCTGGTGTTGTGGCTGCCCTCCATGCTTCGCTGAACCACCTCCCGAAACAGAAGGACCTCCCAAATGCGCATCGTCATCGGCTCCGACCACGCCGGCTTCCCCCTCAAGGCCTCGATCGTCGAGCTCGTCAAATCGCTCGGCCACGAGGTCGAGGATGTCGGGTCCCATACCCCCGACCCCGTCGACTTTCCCGACATCGCGCGCGCGGTGACCGGCCGAATCACCGCGGGGGCGGCCGACCGCGGGCTGATGGTCTGCGGCACCGGCGTCGGCGCCTCGATCGCGGCAAACAAGGTCAAGGGCATCCGCGCCGCCGTCTGCCATGACGTTCACTCGGCACACCAGTCGGTCGAGCATGACGACGTCAACGTGATGTGCATCGGCGCGCAGATTGTCGGGCCCTGGCTCGCGGCCGATCTTGTCGCCGCCTATCTGGAGGCCGAGTTTTCCACGGACGAGGATTTTCGCCGGCGCGTGCGCAAGCTGGCGGAGATGGACGAGGGCAAGTAGTCGATTCCCGGCGGCGCTTTCCAGGCGCCGCCCCCGTTCCTCCGGAAGATTCTTGCCCCCAGCGGCGATCGGGGTTATATACGCCGCGATTTCCCAAAAATTCGGTGGTCTGACCACCGCCCGCGACAGGGACGCGGGCGAACGAGAGGATATTTCCAATGGCCAACACGCTTCTGATGCCCAAGGCGACCGCCGTCTGGCTGGTCGACAACACCGCGCTTTCCTTCGACCAGATCGCCCAGTTCTGCGGTCTGCACCCGCTCGAAGTGAGCGCCATCGCCGATGGCGAGGCCGCGCAGGGCATCAAGGGCATGGACCCGATCATGACGGGCCAGTTGACCCGCGAAGAGATCGCCAAGGGCGTCGCCGACCCGAACCACCGCCTGCACCTGTCGGACCCGAAGGTCCGCGTTCCCGAATCCAAGCGCAAGGCGCCGCGTTACACGCCTCTGTCGAAGCGTCAGGACCGGCCGAACGCCATTCTCTGGCTGGTACGCAACCATCCCGAGCTGAAGGACGCACAGATCTCGCGCCTCGTCGGCACCACCAAGTCGACGATCGACCAGATCCGCGACCGCAAGCACTGGAATGCCAGCAACCTGGTACCGATGGATCCGGTGACGCTCGGCCTTTGCTCGCAGATCGATCTCGACCTCGAGGTCAATCGCGCCTCGAAGGGACGCGAGGCAGCGGCGCCGACCGGCGACACGCTGCTGCCGGCAGCGCTTACCGAGCGGCTGCAGCCGACCGCGCCGAAGGAGAAAGACGAGGACGCCGAACTGGACGCGAGCGCAGTGTTCGCCAAGTTGACGGCCTTGAAGGGCAAGACGGAAGACGAGGAATAGTCTTCCGCTCCCTGTTTTGGGATCCTAGGAACCGCTGATGACTGGAGGGGTCGCTGCACGCAGTGACCCCTTTGCCATTTGATACCCAATCAATCGTGGTCGATCGACGCAGGCCGCATTTCGGCGCTTGCCCGCCTGACGATCCCGGCGACAAAAGCCGACTTGCCATTCGTATAGTACTGGAAGTCGCCCCTGGCTTGGGCGGCCAGTCCGAGCTTCAGCGCCGCATAGGCGTCGGCGTCATCGCGATGGCTGCGCAGCCAGTCGCGAAACAGAATGCGCTCCTGGTGGGCCACGTTGCCGGGCCCGCACAGATAAAGGCGAATGCCGCGGGAGCGGCCGCGGGTGAAGGTCCATCGCCGGTCGCCATAGGGATCACCGTAATAGTCGTAGCTGCCGGTCTCTCTCAGGCGCTCGATAGATTCCGCAATCAAGCCGTCTGCACGCAGGACCGCATCCATGTCGATCTTCGGCTTGGCGGCGAGGCCGGGAACGGCCGTGCTGCCGATGTGGTGAATGGCGTCGACGCGATCGCCGAGCAGCCTCAGGACGAAGTCACATTCGGCGCCGAACTCCGAAGGCCAGCATAGGTCGTAGTCGACGATTTCGACGGGTCTCATGGCGGTGAGAGTGCCCGATTCCCCGGTCGGCGGAAATCTCAGACGACGTCGGCGCGGCCGGGTGGCTCGGCGTGTCGCTCGTTGCGCTCCATCGAACGGTAGAAGTCGGCCAGTTGCTTGCCGCGTTCGGGCTTGTAGGTGTGGCCGGGCACGATCACCTCGGCGATGCGGTCGATGCGGAAGGCGCGGAAATCGGAGCGCATCTCACACCACGCCACCAGCGTCCAGACCTTACCCCAGAACCACAGGCCGAGCGGGCGCACGTCGCGTGCCGAGGCGCGGCCGGCTTCGTCGCGATAGTCGAGCGTTAACACTTCCCGCCTCTCGATGGCCCGCTCGATGCGGTCGATATGGCTGCGGTCGGCGTCGCTGACGACCCACATGGGAGCGTGGATCTCGGTGCGGGCGATGCGCGCCTTCTCGGCATCCGGCAGCACGGCGCCGATCTTGACCAGCGCCTCTTCCGCGGCGCGGGCCATGGTGGCCCCGCCGAACGCTCTGACCATGCGGGCGCCGGCGACCAAGGCGACGATCTCGTCACGCGTGAACATGAGCGGTGGAAGGTCGAAACCCTCCCTCATCATGTAGCCGACACCGGCCTCCCCATCGATCGGTACGCCGGTCGCCTGCAGGTCGGCTATATCGCGGTAGATCGTGCGCTCGGAAACCTCCAGCCACGCGCCCAGTTTCTGCGCGGTGACCAGCCGGCCGCCGCGAAAATGCTGCACGATCTGAAAGAGCCTGTCGGCACGTCGCATGGTTCAACCTTCCCAGCCAAGTCGGTCGTTTCGCCCGGGCCGGTTTCGGCGACAATAGCCGATCCTGGCGGGCAGCGTCACCTCTGTACGCCGCATGAATGGCGGCACGGCCTGTCGGGGGCTCGCCGTGCCGCCTGGAACCGGGCGCAGGACGGCCTTGATGCGGGCGCATGGCGTGTCCAGCCTCTGGTTCCGAACCGTCATCGCGCCCCTCAGACAAAAAGGCCGAAGCTGTTGCCGTCCGGGTCGACGCAATAGGCGAAGCTGCCAGCGGGTATCGAGATCACCGGCGACAGGACCTTGCCGCCATTCTCGGTGACCCGCTCCATCGCCGCCTCGAGCGGGGCGGCGACGGCAAGATGGATCGTCGGCCCGACGCCCTCGGCGGCCGGCTTGCCCGGATAGAGATGGCCGGCAACCGACTTGTCGCCGGCTGCCGGAAACATCGCCATCGGGTTGGGGCCGGTCTCTTCTAGGGTGAGTTCGGTACCGAGGACATTGCCGTAAAAGGCAATCGAACGCTTCATGTCGGTAACCGGAATTTCAAACCAGACGGCAGCATTGGCAGGTGCGGAATTGGCCATCGTAGTGGCTCCTGGTGCGGAATCGAGGAAAGAGTGTCACAGGCCTCCTGACAGCATAATGTCAGGAGGGTGACGGTGGGATACCTGTTCTAGCGGCGGCGCGACAGGCGGTGATCCGCCTGTTCGGGCCAGCCGATGTCCTTGCGGATCTCTTCGGGCAGCGAATACATGAAATGGGCCATGCGGAACTCGTCGTGCCTGGCCTTGACCCTGCGAGCATAGCTGCGGACGGCGCGGTAGTATCTCGATGCGAAATTCATGACGATGCCTCCTTGTTGGAGAGGCAATGTCGCATACCCGTCCTGACAACAGCCTGTCAGGATCGGGGTCGTCCGCGCGCTTTTCCGGGCTCAGGCGAGCCCACGGAGGTCAGTCTTCCTTGACGGGCACTGTGTAGTTCAACGGCAGGCGTCCGCCGTCGGCATAAATGGTCTGGCCGGTGATGTAGCTGGCCTCGTCCGAGGCGAGGAAGACGGCGATCGCCGCGATCTCGGCCGGGTCGCCGATGCGCCCGAGCGGGGTGCGCGAGAGGATGCGGTTCTTCGCCGCCGGGTCGGCGTTCACGCTGGCCAGCATGTCGGTCATGATCGAACCTGGACCGATGGCGTTTACGCGGATGCCATAGGGCGCAAGGCCCAGCGCCATGGCCTTGGTAAGCTGGCTGACGCCACCCTTGGAGACGGAATAGGGGACCTGGTTGGCGATGGCGAAGACCGCGTTGACGGACGACATGTTGACGATGGAGCCGGGCCTGCCGCCGGACTTCACGCGGTCTGCCATGTGGCGCGCGACCGCCTGGCCGACGAGGAAGGAACCTTTCAGGTTGACGCCGAGCACCCGGTCGAAATCGGCTTCGGCAAGATCGAGGAAATCGGCGCCGTGCACAATGCCGGCGTTGTTCACGAGAATATCGATGGTGCCGAACGACGAAATCGCCGTCTCGACGAGGCGGTTCACTTCCGCGCTCTTGCTGACATCGCACTGCACGAAGCTGACATCGCCCGCGGACGAAAGTCCGGTAGCCGCCGCTTCGCCCTTGGCCCGGTCGACATCGGCGATCATGACCCTGACGCCCTCCTTGGCGAAGCGTTCGGCAATGGCGTAGCCGATGCCGCCCGCCGCGCCCGTCACAATTGCCGTCTTGCCGTTGAGTGCCATGTGCCACGTTCCTTCTGCGCGCCCGCCTGGCGGGCGAATCCCGGCGCGGACACTGGCCGTAAGCCCAGGTCAGGTCAACTGCGCCGCAGCGCCGCGCCGGCCCGAAATGTCAGCAGACGCGTAGTGCTCTTGGCGGCGCGGCTGACGGCTCCCTTGAAGCGCTCGACCCGCACGGGTGCTTGCAGGAACGGCCCGGTCTATCCTAGAGTAAGGGCAGGCGCGCGACTGGCCATCCGCCGGCGTGGCTATTTTTGGAATCTCTGTTTCGGCGCTGCGCTTTTCGTCTGGCGCAATGCGTCAGGTGATGTTGCAGGCGGTATTCCGCGAGGATGAGGAGGGAATTCAATTGGCTCTGACGATTAACAGCGTTGCTCCGGATTTCGAGGCAAATACGACGGAGGGCAAGATCCGCTTTCACGACTGGCTGGGCGACAGCTGGGGCGTGCTTTTCTCGCATCCGAAGGACTTCACGCCCGTCTGCACGACGGAGCTCGGCCGCATGGCGGCGCTGAAGCCGGAATTCGAGAAGCGCGGCGTCAAGGTCATCGGGCTCAGCGTCGACCCTGTCGAGAACCACGCGCGCTGGTCGGCCGACATCGCCGACACGCAGGGCTTCGCGCCGAATTATCCGATGATCGGCGACACGGACCTGAAGGTCTCGAAGCTCTACGGCATGCTGCCGGCCGACGCCGGCGAGACGTCCGAGGGGCGCACGGCAATGGACAACGCAACGGTTCGCACTGTCTTCGTCATCGGCCCGGACAAGAAGATCAAGCTGGCGCTGATCTACCCGATGAGTACGGGGCGCAATTTCGACGAGATCCTGCGCGTCATCGATTCCATGCAGCTGACGGCCAAGCACAAGGTGGCGACGCCGGTCGACTGGAAACAGGGCGACGACGTCATCATCCTGACCTCGGTGACCGACGAAGACGCCAAGAAGCAGTATCCGGGCGGCTTCAAGACGATCAAGCCCTATCTGCGGACCGTGGCACAGCCCAAATAGACCGACGATCGGACCGCCGCATGGCGCGGCGGTCCAGCCGGAATCAGCCTGACCAGCGGAGATGAGCGATGATCTTCCGTCAATTGTTCGATTCGACGTCGAGCACCTACAGCTATCTCATTGCCAGCCGGCGCGGCGCCGAAGCGCTGATCATCGACCCGGTGCTGGAAAAGGTCGATCGCTACATCAAGCTGCTCAACGAGCTGGAACTCAGGCTGGTCAAGGCGGTCGACACCCATATGCATGCCGACCACATAACCGGGTTGGCGGAACTGCGCGACCGCACCCATTGCATCACGGCGATGGGCGAGCAGACCAAGGCCGACGTGGTATCGATGCGGCTCGCCGACGGCGACAGGCTCGATGTCGAGGGGGTAAGCCTCGACGTCATCTACACGCCGGGGCACACCGACGATTCCTATTCTTTCGCGATGGAAGACCGCGTCTTCACCGGCGATACGCTGCTGATCCGCGGCACGGGACGAACCGATTTCCAGAATGGCGACGCGCGCCAGCAGTATGAGTCGATCTTCAACCGTCTGCTCAAGCTGCGCGACGATACGCTGGTCTATCCGGCGCATGACTACAAGGGCGACACGGTTAGCACGATCGGCGAGGAGCGGCGGAGCAATCCCCGCCTACAGGTGCCGTCGGTCGACGCCTATATCGAGCTGATGAACAATCTCAACCTGCCCAACCCGAAGATGATGGATGTCGCCGTGCCGGCCAACATGCATATCGGGTTGCACCAGGAAGAGGTGGCCCAGAAGGGCTGGGCGGTGGCTGCGGAAGCGGCGATCGGCCTGCTCGGGCGCAAGGACGTTGCGCTGGTCGATCTGAGAGAGCGCAGCGAGCGCGAGCGCCACGGAACCATCCCAGGCGCGCTGCACCTGCCCTACACCGCGATCGACGACAATGTGCTGCCCGGCGGCGTCCTCCACCAGCTGGGCTCGATGCAGAAACTGACCTTCTTCTGTGCCTTTGGCGAACGCTCGGCGATGGCCGTCACCGCGGCCCAGGCAGCCGGTATCTCCTCGGCCTGCCATATCGAAGGCGGCATGGCGGCCTGGAAGAAGGCCGGCGGGCCAATGGAATAGAGCTGCCGGCATCGCCCTGCGTCATGCCGGCGCCGGCGTCGGAGCCCGAGCTTTCGCATGACGGCGGGCCGCTGATGGGCTATGTTGCAGTGCGAAATCACTGGAAGCGGAGGAATGACGATGCGCGCCGGCGCCTTGCTCGTCTTTGGATGGACCTGTCTGGCCTTCCACGCCCTGCAGCCTTCGCCAGCCTTGGCCCAGACCAGCGACGCCGGATGTGTGCTCGAGCCGGCCGGCTCGGGGCGCAACGTATTGCGCTGCGCCGATGGGCTTTCCATCACGGTCGAGCCCGGCGCCCGCTACTCGCTGCTTGACCGCAACGGCGACGGAGACGCCGATGGGGCGAGCTTGCGCAGCAAGGCCCTGCTGATCGATGGGCCAGCCGGCAAGGCCGGTGGCTTCAAGGTCATCACCCCGCAGGCGATCGCCGCGGTGCGCGGCACGCGCTGGGCGGTCGACGTTCAGGGTGGCAAGACCGCGGTGTTCGTGGTCCGCGGGCGGGTGCAGGTGCAGCGCGCCACCGGCGGTGCGGCAGTCGTGCTCCGGCCGGGCGAGGG
>CAMYMG010000092.1 GCA_947259295.1 uncultured Rhizobiaceae bacterium | reverse complement strand
TGACCGCAAGCGGCGGCGGCGGCGGCGCCGGCGTGGCGGTCGCGACCGCGAGCATGGCGCACAGCGCGAACTCGGTGCCGATGGCCAGCCGGTGCAGTCGGACCACGACGATGCCGCGCATGGCGATGCCTCCGAGAACCAGGCCTCGGATGGATCCGACGACAGCACGCCTGACGCGATTGCCGCTGAATCCACCGAGGAGGCACAGGCTCGCAAACGTCGTCGCGGCAAGCGCGGTGGCAAGCGCAACCGCAAGGATGGCGTCGAGGCCGAAGGCGAAACGCAGGCCGAAGCGGCCGCACCAGCCGAGGCCGTTTCCGATACAACGGGCTTTGAAGACGTGGCCGGGATCCATCCCGACCGCGCTGCCGAGGCCGCTGCCGAGACCAACGCAGAGCTGACCACCGAAGCAGAGGCCGACGCCCCGGCGGAAAAGCCGAAGCGGACGCGTCGCGCGGCAAAGCCGAAAAAGGCCGCGGCCGAGGCGGAAACTGCTGCGGAGCCCGAAGCTGCCGCCGAAGGCGCAACGCCGGAGCCCGTCGCGGAAGCCCCGACAAAGCCGCGCGCCTCACGCCGCAAGGCAGCGGCACCCGCCGCCGAGCCGGTCCAGCTGGCGGCGGAGGAGCCCGCCAAGGTCGTCGTATCGTCGGCTACGCCTGACAAGGCAGACGCCGAGCCTGCCGACGACCGGCCCAAGAAGGCCGGCTGGTGGCAGCGGCGCAGCTTCTTCTGATCGCGCCGATCTGAACCCGACATGGAAAGGGCCGCGTCGAGCGGCCCTTTTTCTTTGTGCGCGATGCTGGAGCCTTGTTCGTTGGCTTCGGTGCTGCCGTGAACACCCTGGCTCAATGCCGGGACGCCATCCCTTGAGAGCGCTCGCCCTGCGGCCCCCATTGCTCTGGCGTCTCTGGCCCTCGCGAATGGGTTCCTGACAGCCTCCCGGCGCAACAATCCCGCAAGCCTAGCCCCGGAATCAAAAGGCCGGGCGATTGGCCCGGCCTTTTCCTTCAAAGGATTGGTCGATTAGTTGACCGCGTCCTTGAGGCCTTTGCCGGCCGAGAACTTCGGTACGGTGCGGGCCGGAATATTCACAGCGGCGCCGGTCTGCGGATTGCGACCCGTTGATGCTGCACGCTTGGAAACAGTGAAGTTGCCGAAGCCAACCAGGCGAACGTCCCCACCCTTCTTCAACTCGCCGGTGATGACGGAGAACACAGCATCGACGGCCGACTGAGCGTCGCCCTTCGACATGCTGGCCGCATCGGCGACAGCTGATACTAGTTCGTTCTTATTCATAAAATTTCCCTTCCATGAGAAAACCGGAACTAACGACTCGACCGGCAGGAAACGGACTTTAGAAAGAAGTGTTCCTGCAACCAAGTCTGAAATCAGCCTCGAAGCAAAAAAAAGCCCGAAAAAGGTGGGTTTCTGCACAGAAAAGCCGGGCGCGAGGCCCGGCTTTTCGTATTGCGGTGCACCAATGCATGCCACCCTAGTGGGCGAAGGTCTTGCCCGTCTCGTCGACCGCTTCGATCGCCGTTGCCGGCGGCGTCACGGGCTCGACCCATTCGATGGGTTCGGGCATCCGGACCAGCGCATGCTTCAGCACTTCGCCGACGCGCGAGACCGGGATGATCTCCATGCCGCTCTTCACATTGTCCGGGATGTCGGCCAGATCCTTGGCGTTCTCTTCCGGTATCAGCACCTTCTTGATGCCGCCGCGCAGGGCGGCAAGCAGCTTCTCCTTGAGACCGCCGATCGGCAGAACCCTGCCCCGCAGCGTGATCTCGCCGGTCATCGCGACATCGGCCCGGACCGGGATACCGGTCAGGATCGAGACGATCGCCGTAACCATCGCCACGCCGGCCGACGGTCCGTCCTTCGGGGTCGCGCCTTCGGGAACGTGAACGTGGATGTCGCGCTTGTCGAACAGCGGCGGCTCGACGCCGAAATCGATGGCCCTGCTGCGGACATAGGATGCCGCCGCCGAGATCGATTCCTTCATCACGTCCTTCAGGTTGCCGGTCACCGTCATGCGGCCCTTGCCGGGCATCATGACGCCTTCAACCGTCAGCAACTCGCCGCCGACCTCGGTCCAAGCGAGCCCGGTCACGACGCCAACCTGATCGTCCGCCTCGACCTGGCCGTAGCGGAAGCGCGGCACACCGAGATAGTCGGAGACGTTCTCGGCCGTCACGTGCACGGATTCCACCTTGTCCTTGAGGATCGTCGTGACCGCCTTGCGCCCGAGCTTCATCAGCTCGCGCTCCAGGCTGCGCACGCCGGCTTCCCGCGTGTAGGTCTGGACGATGGCCCGGATCGCCTCGTCGCTCACCGAAAATTCCGTCGGCTGCAACGCGTGATCGCGGATCGCCTTGGGCAACAGGTGCCGCTTGGCGATTTCCACCTTCTCGTCTTCCGTGTAGCCGGCAATACGGATGATCTCCATGCGGTCCATCAGGGGCGCAGGGATGTTCAGCGTATTGGCCGTCGTCACGAACATCACGCTCGACAGGTCGTATTCGACCTCGAGGTAATGGTCCATGAACGTCGAGTTCTGCTCCGGATCGAGCACCTCGAGCAACGCCGACGACGGATCGCCGCGGAAGTCCTGGCCCATCTTGTCGATCTCATCGAGCAGGAAGAGCGGGTTGGACTTCTTCGCCTTCTTCATCGACTGGATGACCTTGCCGGGCATCGAGCCGATATAGGTACGGCGATGGCCACGGATCTCGGCCTCATCGCGCACGCCGCCGAGCGCCATGCGGATGAACTCGCGTCCCGTTGCCTTGGCGATCGACTTGCCGAGCGAGGTCTTGCCGACGCCGGGAGGTCCGACGAGGCACAAGATCGGCCCCTTCAGCTTCTTCTGGCGGCTCTGCACGGCGAGGTACTCGACGATGCGGTCCTTCACCTTGTCGAGGCCATAGTGATCCGTGTCGAGCACTTCCTGCGAGAAATGCAGGTCCTGCTTGACCTTGGAGTTCTTGCCCCACGGGATCGACAGCAGCCAGTCGAGGTAATTGCGCACGACCGTCGACTCCGCCGACATCGGCGACATCGAACGCAGCTTCTTCAGTTCGGCCTCCGCCTTCTCGCGGGCCTCCTTGGAAAGCTTGGTCTTCTTGATGCGCGCCTCGATCTCGGCAGCCTCGTCGCGGCCGTCCTCGCCTTCGCCAAGCTCCTTCTGGATCGCCTTCATCTGCTCGTTCAGGTAGTACTCGCGCTGCGTCTTCTCCATCTGGCGCTTGACGCGCGAGCGGATGCGCTTTTCCACCTGCAAGACAGAAATCTCGGCTTCCATGAAGCCCATGGCCTTCTCCAGCCGTTCCTTGACGGACAGCGTGGCGAGCATCTCCTGCTTCTCGGTGATCTTGATGGCGAGGTGCGAGGCAACCGTATCGGCGAGCTTGGAATAGTCGTCGATCTGGCTGGCAGCGCCCACCACTTCGGGCGAGATCTTCTTGTTCAGCTTGACGTAGTTCTCGAAGTCGGAGACCACCGAGCGCGACAACGCCTCGATTTCGATCTCCTCTTCCTCGGGTTCGGCAAGCACGGTCGCACTGGCTTCGTGAAAGTCCTCACGCGCCGTGAACGACGTGATCCTCGCACGCGCAGTGCCCTCGACCAGCACCTTCACGGTGCCGTCGGGAAGCTTCAGCAACTGCAGGACATTCGCCAGCGTGCCGACGTCATAAATCGCATCCGCCGCCGGATCGTCGTCGGCAGCGTTCATCTGCGTCGCAAGCATGATCTGCTTTTCGGCGCCCATAACCTCTTCCAGCGCCTTGATCGACTTTTCACGGCCCACGAAGAGCGGAACGATCATGTGCGGGAACACCACGATGTCGCGCAGCGGGAGAACTGCGAAAACGCCGTCGCCGGGGGTCCGGGGTACTTTGGCCATTGTCTAACCTTTCATGTCGCGGCCGCCATTGGCCGACCGCGAATCTCATATTAACGACCGGAAACCGTCTCGCCTACCACGTATTGACTATATGGATTACAGCACGAAACTCGGTTCAAAGCCTTCCGCAATTAGGTGGATAGTGGGAGGCCAAAGGTCAAGGGCAGCGGGCCGCCCCGGCGCCGCCCTGGATCGCTTTCCCGGGGTTTTCCGCGCCTGCCTGACGCTCTAAGGTAACCGCACCTTAGGGAAGCCCGTGCTCCAAGGGTGGGTAGTGTTGCGACAGGGAGTTTGCGTGGTGGTTCGGGACGATCGTC
>CAMYMG010000091.1 GCA_947259295.1 uncultured Rhizobiaceae bacterium | reverse complement strand
GTCGCAGAGCCAGGCGTCGATGCGGCGCAGCGCCTCGTCGGGCGCGTCGGCCTGCCCGACGCCGGCCTCGGTGGCGAGCCCGGTCTTCGCGGCCGTCTCGACGATCAGCTTGGCCAGCTGGTCGCGGCGGCGGCGGTCGAGCCCGTCGGCCTGGGCATATTCGTCGACCAGGCGCTCGAGCTTCTTCTGGTTTTCGTCGAGGCCGGCCTCCGTCAGCGGCGGCGGCAGGTGGCCGAGCGTGACGGCGGCGATACGGCGCTTGGCCTGGGCGGCCTCGCCCGGATTGCTGACGATGAAGGGATAGACGACCGGCAGCGGGCCGGCGACGATTTCGGGGAAGCAGGCGCTGCTCAGCGCCACCGTCTTGCCGGGCAGCCATTCGAGCGTGCCGTGCGCGCCGACATGGACCAGTGCATGGCAGCCGAGCGACTGGCGCAGCCAGAGGCCGAAGGCGACGAGTTCATGGCGCGGCGGGAGTGTCGGGTCGTGGTAGTCGGTACGGCGGTCGGCGGAACGGCCGCGGTCGGGGGCAAGCGCAACGGTGACGTTGCCGAAGGTGGCGGCGCGGAAGGCGAAGTGGGGGGATCCGGCGTCGCACTTTACGATACCCCCCTCTGTCCTGCCGGACATCTCCCCCTCAAGGGGGGAGATTGATTCGTCATCGGGCTCAACGCCGCTCTCGAGGGGCGTTGGGTCATCATTCAATGAAGCAGGACGGTCGCCGGGGCTGGAGCTGCTGATCTCCCCCCTTGAGGGGGAGATGGCCGGCAGGCCAGAGGGGGGTGTGACATCGAAGACGTTGCCGGGCGATCCCCAGGCAGCCTCGACGGCCGCGCGGGATTCGGCGGGCACGCTCTCCAAACCGGCGCGGTAATCGGCGAGGCTCAGTCCCTGGTTTGGTGCCTCCAGCAGGTCGAGCAGGGCGCGCGGCGATTGCGGAATCGACTCAACGGCATAGCCGCCTTGCTTGAGGTCGTGCAGCATGGCGAGCACGCTTGACGGCACGTCGAGGCCGACGGCATAGCCGGTGCGGCCCGGGGCGCTCGGATAGTCGGGAATCAGGATGGCGAGTTTTCGGCTTGCGCGCGGCGTGCGCTGCAACTCGATCATCGCGGCGATGCGGGCGGCGACCTGCTCGACGCGGTCGGGCTCGCTGCGGTTGCCCATGGCGCGGAAGGCCAGCGCCGCGTCCGGCTCGCTCTCGGCCTTGAAGGAGATGGCGCCGGCGACGATGCGGCCGTCGAGCTCGGGCATGACGACATGCATGGCAAGGTCGGCGGGCGCGATGCCGCGCTGGCTCTCCTCCCACGCCTCGCGGCGGGTGGTGGCGACGATGACCTGGAAGACCGGCACGCCGGCGCGGTCGAACAGCGTCTCGCTGCCGGGCTCGGCACCGGTGGCGAAGGCGGTGGCGGTGACGATCGCGGCGGGCGCGAGGTCGGCGATGGCCTGCTCGACGAAGGCAAGCGAGGCGGGGTCCTTCAGGCTGGCGACGAAGATCGGCACCGGCATCAGGCCCTTGTCGCGGAGCGCGGTGACAAGGGCGTCGATCGGCGCGACGTCGGCGGCGAGCAGCATCGAGCGGTAGAAGAGGATGGGGATGATGGGGGGGGAGGCGGAGCGCTCCGTCGTACCCCCCTCTGTCCTGCCGGACATCGCCCCCGCAAGGGGGGGGATCAGCTGGTCGGATGTGTCCGCACCATCTCGCAAAACCGTCGCCAACGCTCCAGATGGGGCGAGGCCTTCAAAAGAGTTCGATCTCCCCCCTTGAGGGGGAGATGTCCGGCAGGACAGAGGGGGGTGGGGAACCAAGCCTTCCACCGGGTCGTAGAATCCAGCCTTCGGCACCGAAACGGGCGCTGCCGGGGTGGTCTCCGCTCCAGCCAGCCCGGCCAGCCGGTTGACCAGCCCGCGCATGTTGTCCGGGCCGCCCTCGCGGAAATAGTCGAGCAGGCGGTCGAGCTCGGTGCGCGGCAGGGTTGAGGCCTCGATCAGTCGCAAATCCTCGTCGCGGCATTCGCCGGGCAGCAGCGCAAGCTTGATGCCCCTCGCTCGGGCGACGGCGGCAAGCTGGTCGCAGCCGTAGCGCCACCATTCGTAGCCGCCGAGAATGCGCACGAGGATCACCCTGGCGCGCGAGGCGACGCTGTCGATCCAGAGATCGACCGACATGGGGTGGCGCAGGTTGCGCAGGGCGGCAAGCCGCATTGAGGGGAGTGCGTCCGCGCCGGCGTTCCAGGCGGCGGCCATACCGGCCAGATCGCTGTCGGTGAAGGAGAGCGCCAGTATGTCGGCCGGTGTCTGGCGCAGGTCGATCGGCTCGGCGAGGTCGTCGAGCGAGGCGGAGGAGGTGGTCAGGATGTGCATGGACACCCCGCATGGATGCCGGGTTGGGCGAGGGCGCGCTCGAAGGCGCCCCCCTCTGTCCTGCCGGACATCTCCCCCACAAGGGGCGAGATCGGAACGGCGGCGCTGGAGGATACCCCCTCATCCGGCCGCTTCGCGGCCACCTTCTCCCCGGTGGGGAGAAGAGAATGGCGCTGGTCGTCTCCTCTCCCCCTCTGGGATAGGTCAGCCGAGCGAAGCGGAGGCTGGGTGAGGGGGCGGCGCATTCACCCCACCAGGATCTTCTCGATGGCCGGGCGGTCGAGACCCTTGAGGCCGATCACCACGAGTCGCGAGCGGCGGTCGTCGGCGGCGGTCCAGGCACGGTCGTAATAGTGATTGACGCGCGGTCCGACAGCCTGGACGAGGAGGCGCATCGGCTTGCCGCCGACCTCGACGAAACCCTTCACCCGCAGCACGTTTTCCTGCTCGGCGGCCGCCGAGACGCGCGAAGCGAGGTCGTCGGGGCTGGAAATCGAGGGAATGTCGATGATGAAGCTGTCGAAATCGTCGTGCTCGTGGTCGAACGCGCCGTCGTGATGCGTCTTGCGGTTCTCGATGTCGTCCTCGACGGCCAGGCCGAGGCCAAGCAGGATCGAGGGGTCGATGATGCCGTTCGAGGCCGGAACGATTTTGACGGCGCGCTGGAGATGCTCGCCGATGGTCGCATTGGCGCGGGCTGCGCCGGCGGCGTCGATGAGGTCGCTCTTCGACAGGATGATGAGATCGGCGCAGGCGACCTGGTCCTCGAAGACCTCCTCCACCGGATCGTCATGGTCGAGCGATTCATCGGCGGCGCGCTGAGCGGTCAGGGCATCCATGTCGGAAGCGACCTTGCCGTCGGCAAGCGCAGCACCATCGACCACGGCGATGACGCCGTCGACCGTGACCCGGCTCTTGACCGTCGGCCACTGGAAGGCCTGGACCAGCGGCTTGGGCAGTGCCAGGCCGGAGGTTTCTATAAGAATGTGATCGACCTTCGGCGTGCGCGCCAGGATCTGGTCGAGCGCGGGCACGAAATCGTCGGCCACAGTGCAGCAGATGCAGCCATTGGCCAGTTCGACGATGTTTTCCTCCGGGCAGGCGTCGATGCCGCAGCCCTTGAGGATCTCGCCATCGACGCCGACATCGCCGAATTCGTTGACGATGAGGGCGAGCCGCTTGCCGCCGGCATTTTCGAGGATGTGGCGGATCAGCGTCGTCTTGCCGGCGCCGAGGAAGCCGGTGATGACGGTGCAGGGAACGCGGGCGGTGGAAGCGGTCATGAAATGTCCTTGAGGGCGTCGAGGGGAGGGATGCGGGCGACGAGGCCGCGCTTCAGCGAATCGGGGCGGCCGCGCCACGGGATCAGGCCGTCGGCGGAGGTGGCGAAGAGTTTTGCGCCGGCAATCAGGTCCGGGCCGCTGTCGGCGTTGAGGTCGCCGAAGACATAGCTCCAGTGGCCGGCGCGCAGCAGGGCGGCGCTGAGCCGGCGCTTGCAGTTGCCGAGGCAATCGACCTGGCGCACGGTCACGCTCTCGTCGGCTGCAGCCAGCGTGTTCTCCGCCAGCAGCGCACCGGCACGCGGATGGGCGTCCGAGCCGGTCTCGTTGCGGCAGGAGGCGCAAACGACAATGGTCACCTCCGCCTGGTCGGCGGATGCGGCTGCGGGTACCCCTTGCGGGGAAATCGGTACAATCTTCAAAACGCGCTCCTTGTCCGGGACACCCGCCGGACGGTCGGATCAGTGTGTTGACGGCAGGTCTCCTGGCTCGCGGGTCTCAGCCCTTGCCGCCTTCCCGGAACTTTTCCAGTGGCTTTCGGCGCAGGCTCGTCGCTTACAGTTGCGGGGACAGCCGCGGCGTTGGGCAGTTTGCCCGCACCGCATTCCCTCTTAGCTCCTCCCGTTGCGGAGAGGAGACCGTCGATCAGGGATTTAGGCTTGGCGGCCCATGCGTGTCAACGCGCGGAAGCGACCTCGGCCATCGCAATCCGGCCGTGGACGGTTCAGGCCAATGCCGCCAGCGCCGGACCGAGGTCGCCTTTCGGCACGATCTCCATGCGCTCCAGCCCAAGCCAGGCCTGCATCAGCCGGAATTCCTCCAGCAGTTCGGCGGCTGTCTCGTGCGGTGCGCCCGGCTCGGCATAGGTGGCGAGCACCCTCAGCACGCCGGCCGGGCGGTCTGCCTTGACGTCGGCGCGGGCGACAATGGTGTCGCCGAGCAGGAAAGGCAGGACATAGTAGCCGAATTGCCGCTTTTCCGCCGGCGTGTAGATCTCGATGCGGTAGCGGAAACCGAACAGGCGCTCGGCGCGCGAGCGCTCGAAGACCAGCGGGTCGAAGGGGGCGAGCAGGGCGCGGGCGTGGATTTTCCTTGGCAGGCGGGCATCCCGGTGCAGATAGGCCGGCTGCTTCCAGCCCCTGACCGCGACCGGCAGGAGTTCGCCTTCCTCGACCAGTTCTTCCAGCCGCCCCTTCATGTCCGCCGGCGAGAGGCGGAAATAGTCGCGCAGATCGCCGTAGGTTGCGATGCCGAGCGCGCGGGCCGAGATGCGCAGCAGTTCGCGGTGGGCGTCGGCGGGAGCCGGAGCGGGGGCCTCGAAGATCTCCTTGGGAATGACGCGCTCGGGCAGGTCGTAGAGGCGCTGGAAACCGCGGCGCGAATGGGTGGTGATGCGGCCGGCCCAGAACAGCCATTCGAAGGCGTGCTTCTCGTCGCTCCAGCCCCACCAGCCGCCGGAGCCCTTGGAACCCTCGATGTCGGATGCGGCGACCGGACCATGGTCGGCGACATGGCGGTAGATCTCGTCAATCAGTCCGGCACGCTCGCGGCCGAACCTGGCAAGTCCGCCATAGATGCCCTGGTTGTCAGCGGCGCGCTGCATGCGCCACTGCATCAGCGGCCAGGTCTCGACCGGCAGGTGCGACGCCTCGTGTGCCCAGTATTCGAAGAGGCGGCGTTTGCGGCCGACGCAGGCATCGTCTAGCACGGCCATCGGATAGGGGCCAAGCCGCGAGAAGAGCGGCATGTAGTGCGCCCGAACCACGGCGCTGACCGAATCGATCTGCAACAGGCCAAGCCGCGAGAGGACGCGATTCAAATGGCGCCGGTTGATGTCCCCCGTCGGCCGGGCTTCACCGAAACCCTGGGCGGCAAGCGCGATGCGGCGGGCGAGGGGGAGGGAAATGGTTTCCTGCATGAAGTTCTGCCGGGAGGTTTCGGATGCCTGATCGGGCGCGACCACGAAGAGAATCGCTGTTCGAGCGCCGACATTAGCAGCGTCGGGCCGCAAAAATGTCAGCAGAGTAAAGTCGAGAACTTGCGAGCGAAATCAACGAAGCGGGCGTTTTCGCAAATGCCGCGGCGTGGCCGCGCGGACGGCCCATTTTGGACAAGGTTTGACTTGCTTCACCGGGAGCGCTGCGCTAACCCTCGCCGCAATGCAGCATGAACCCTTGGGCCTGCCCCAGGGGTAATCTGTCACGCTTCCAGATTCCGGTTTCGTGCTGTAGATCAGGTTGGAGTGGTACCAACGGAACCGCGGCATGAATTCACTTCTGGCTTCATATCTGCCAATCGTCATCTTCATAGGCGTCGCCCTCGTGGTCGGCATCGCGCTGGTCGCGGCGCCCTTCCTTGTCGCCTATCGCAATCCTGACCCCGAGAAGCTCTCGGCCTACGAGTGCGGGTTCAATTCCTTCGACGACGCGCGCATGAAGTTCGACGTGCGATTCTACCTGGTGTCGATCCTGTTCATCATCTTCGACCTCGAAGTGGCCTTCCTGTTTCCGTGGGCCGTTTCGTTCGGCTCGATCGGCATGCTCGGATTCTGGTCGATGATGATTTTCCTCGGCGTGCTGACCATCGGCTTCATCTACGAATGGAAGAAGGGAGCGCTCGAATGGGATTGAGCCCCAATACGCTGGTCGCCCCCAAGCCCAAGGGCATCATCGATCCGAACACCGGCAAGCCGATCGGCTCTGACGACCGCTTCTTCGGCGACATTAACGAGGAGTTGTCCGACAAGGGCTTTCTCGTCACCTCGTCTGAGGCGCTGATCACCTGGGCGCGTACCGGTTCGCTGATGTGGATGACCTTCGGCCTCGCCTGCTGCGCGGTCGAGATGATGCACATCTCGATGCCGCGCTACGATGCCGAGCGTTTCGGCATCGCGCCGCGCGCCTCGCCACGCCAGTCGGACGTGATGATCGTTGCCGGGACGCTGACCAACAAGATGGCGCCGGCGCTGCGCAAGGTCTATGACCAGATGCCGGAGCCGCGCTACGTCATCTCGATGGGCTCGTGCGCCAATGGCGGCGGCTACTACCACTATTCCTACGCTGTCGTGCGCGGCTGCGACCGCGTCGTTCCGGTCGACATCTACGTGCCGGGATGCCCGCCAACCGCCGAGGCGCTGCTCTATGGCATCCTGATGCTGCAGAAGAAGATCCGCCGCACCGGCACGATCGAGCGGTAATGCCATGAGTGACGTGCTGACCAGCCTAGCGGCCCACATTTCCGGCAAGCTTGACGCCATGATCGCCAGCGCCGACATCGCCTACGGCGAGCTGACACTGCACGCCGGCGCCGAGAACATCGTGCCGCTGCTGACTTTTTTGCGCGACGATGCGGAATGCCGGTTCGTGTCGATCATCGACATTTGCGGCGCCGACTACCCGTCGCGTTCGCGACGCTTCGACGTCGTCTATCATCTCCTGTCACCGACCAAGAACACGCGCATCCGCGTCAAGATCACGACCGACGAGGAAACGCCGGTGCCGTCGGTAACCGGCGTATTTCCTGGTGCCGACTGGTTCGAGCGCGAAGCCTACGACCTCTACGGCATCCTGTTCTCGGGTCATCCCGACCTCAGGCGCCTGTTGACCGACTACGGCTTCGACGGCCACCCACTTCGCAAGGACTTCCCGCTCACCGGTTTCGTCGAGGTCCGCTACGACGACGAGGTCAAGCGCGTCGTCTACGAGCCGGTCGAGCTGAAGCAGGAATTCCGCAATTTTGATTTCCTGTCGCCCTGGGAAGGGACGGATTATGTCCTGCCGGGGGATGAGAAGGCGAAATGAGCAAGGCAGTCGGCAATCGGCAGTAGGCAATCGGGATGGCGGACGACGATAGCATTCGATCGTATCGTGATCTGAGAGTTTGGAACGAGGCAATGGAACTGGCGGCAGAATGTTATCAGGTGACGAGGACGTTTCCGCGCGAGGAAATGTTCGGCATGACGTCGCAGATACGTCGGGCGGGCTCGGCTGTTCCTGCCAATATCGCCGAGGGATATGGTCGCGACAGTTCTGGCAGTTACGTCCAGTTCCTGAGAATCGCCCAAGGTTCATTGAAGGAAGTTGAAACTCATCTGCTTCTTGCGGTGAAGGTCCAGTTGATGTCCCTTGAGAAGGCAATGCCATTGCTCGGTCGCGCCGAAACCGTTGGCAAGATGCTTCGAGGCCTCATCCGCTCCATCCAGCACGGTGGAAGCGCATCATGACCCGATTGCCAACTGACGACTGCCGACTGCCCGAGGGACGCTTCGAATGACCGAACATTCCGTCCGCAACTTCAACATCAATTTCGGACCGCAGCATCCGGCGGCGCACGGCGTGCTGCGCCTTGTGCTGGAGCTCGACGGCGAGGTGGTCGACCGCGTCGATCCGCATATCGGACTGCTGCATCGCGGCACGGAGAAGCTGATCGAGCAGAAGACCTATCTGCAGGCGATTCCCTATTTCGACCGGCTCGACTATGTCGCGCCGATGAACCAGGAGCATGCCTTCTCGCTCGCCATCGAGCGGCTGATGGGCATCGACGTGCCGAAGCGCGGCCAGCTGATCCGCGTGCTCTATTCCGAAATCGGCCGCATCCTGTCGCATCTCCTCAACGTCACCACGCAGGCACTCGACGTCGGCGCGCTGACGCCGCCGCTCTGGGGCTTCGAGGAACGCGAAAAGCTGATGGTGTTCTACGAGCGGGCCTCCGGCTCGCGCATGCATGCCGCCTATTTCCGCCCCGGCGGCGTCCACGAGGACCTGCCCGAGAAGCTCGTCGAGGATATCGGCAAGTGGATCGACCCGTTCCTCAAGACGGTCGACGATCTCGACAACCTTCTGACGCCGAACCGCATCTTCAAGCAGCGCAACGTCGACATCGGCGTGGTGTCGCTCGACGACGCCTGGGCCTGGGGATTTTCCGGCGTCATGGTGCGCGGATCGGGTGCTGCGTGGGATCTGCGCAAGTCGCAGCCCTACGAGTGCTACTCGGAACTCGATTTCGACATTCCGATCGGCAAGAACGGCGACTGCTACGACCGCTATCTCATCCGCGTCGAGGAGATGCGCCAGTCGGCCGAGATCATGCGCCAGTGCGTCAACCTGCTGCTCGGCAAGGAGAAGGTCGGGCCGGTCTCCAATCTCGACGGCAAGGTCGTGCCGCCGAACCGCGCCGCGATGAAGCGGTCGATGGAAGCGCTGATCCACCACTTCAAGCTCTATACCGAGGGCTACCACGTGCCGGCCGGCGAGGTTTATGCCGCGGTCGAGGCGCCGAAGGGAGAGTTCGGCGTCTACCTGGTCGCCGACGGCACCAACAAGCCCTATCGCTGCAAGCTGCGCGCACCCGGTTTCGCGCATCTCCAGGCGATGGATTATCTCTGCCGCGGCCACATGCTGGCCGACGTCTCCGCCGTTCTCGGCTCCCTCGACATCGTGTTTGGTGAGGTCGATCGTTAAATGTCAGTCCGTCGCCTAGCAGACCCGTCCGAGCAGCCCGAAGGTTTCGCGTTCAACCGCACGAACCGCGAATGGGCTGCCGAGACGCTGAAGAAATATCCCGAGGGCCGGCAGCAGTCGGCGGTGATCCCGCTGATGATGCGCGCCCAGGAGCAGGAAGGCTGGCTGACCAAGCCGGCGATCGAGGCGATTGCCGACATGCTCGACATGCCGCTGATCCGGGCGCTCGAGGTTGCCACGTTCTACACGCAGTTCCAGTTGAAGCCGGTCGGCCGGCGCGCCCATGTGCAGGTTTGCGGCACGACGCCCTGCATGCTGCGCGGCGCCGAAGGCCTGATGGACGTCTGCCGCAGCAAGATCCATCCCGAGCAGTTTCATCCCAACGAACGCGGCATGCTGTCGTGGGAAGAGGTCGAATGCCTCGGCGCCTGCGTCAACGCGCCGATGGTGATGATCTACAAGGATACCTACGAGGACCTGACGCCGGAGCGGCTGGAAGAGATCATCGATCAGTTCGCCATGGGCAAGGGCGTGCATGTGCCGGTGGGACCGCAGAACGGGCGCAAGGTTTCGGAGCCGTTGCCGGGACTGACCTCGCTGACCGATGAAAAGGCGGTGACCACAAAGTCGGGCAAGGCCAAGTCGGCCAAGGCGGAGGATGCGGCGGAAGATTCGGCCGCCGTGCCGCCTTCGAAGGCCGCGAAGCCGAAGACGCGGGCCGCCGAGACCAATGGCGCGGTGAAGTCGCCCTCTCCGGTCAAGGCAAGCCAGAAGGCCGAAAAGAAGGAAAGCGTCGAAGCGCCGCTGTTCGATCCGGTTGCCGCCAACAAGGCAGCGCCGCCCGTCGAAAAGGTCGACAAGCAGCGTAGATCGCCGATCACCAAGTCGGGCGACGTCGAGTTCAAGTCGCCGGAACTGCTGCGTGGCGAGCCGATCGGTGCCGGGCGCAAGCAATCCGTAGCGAGCGACAAGCCATCGTTGTCTGACGCCAACCGGCCGCCCAAGGCTGACGCGCCGGCAACGCCGGACAATCTCAAGCTCATCTCGGGCGTCGGCCCGGTGATCGAGGGCGTGCTGCATTCGCTCGGCATCTACACTTTCGCGCAGGTGGCGGCGTGGAACGAGGCAGAGCAGGAGTGGGTCGACGGCTATCTGAACTTCAAGGGCCGCATCCGGCGCGACGACTGGGTCAAGCAGGCGGCGGCGCTCGCCCAGGGCGAAGACGAATATGTTCGCGTGTTCGGCAAGAAACCGGTCTGAGGAAAGATCATGCTTCAGGATGAAGACCGCATCTTCAACAATATCTACGGCATGTTCGACAAGTCGCTGCAGGGCGCCATGGCGCGCGGCCACTGGGACGGTACGGCCGGCCTGATCGCCAAGGGACGCGACTGGATCGTCAACGAGATGAAGGCCTCGGGCCTGCGCGGCCGCGGCGGCGCAGGCTTCCCGACCGGCCTCAAATGGTCGTTCATGCCGAAACAGAGCGACGGACGGCCGAGCTATCTCGTCGTCAATGCGGACGAATCCGAGCCCGGCACCTGCAAGGACCGCGATATCCTGCGCCACGACCCGCACACGCTGGTCGAAGGCTGCCTGCTCGCCGGCTTCGCCATGGGCGCGGTTGCCGCCTACATCTATGTCCGGGGCGAGTTCATCCGCGAGCGCGAGGCGCTGCAGCGGGCGATAGACGAGGCCTACGAGGCCCGCCTGATCGGCAAGAACAACACCAGCGGCTACGACTTCGAGATCTACGTCCACCACGGCGCCGGCGCCTATATCTGCGGCGAGGAAACGGCGCTGCTGGAAAGCCTCGAGGGCAAGAAGGGCCAGCCGCGGCTGAAGCCACCGTTCCCGGCGAATGTCGGCCTCTATGGCTGCCCGACGACGGTCAACAATGTCGAGTCGATCGCTGTCGCACCGACCATCCTGCGCCGCGGCGCGTCATGGTTCTCGTCGTTCGGCAGGCCGAACAATGTCGGCACCAAGCTGTTCTGCATCTCGGGGCACGTCAACAATCCGTGCACCGTCGAAGAGGCGATGTCGATCCCGTTCCGCGAACTGATCGAGACGCATTGCGGCGGCATCCGCGGCGGCTGGGACAATCTGCTGGCGGTCATCCCGGGCGGTGCCTCGGTGCCGCTGGTGCCGGCCGAGCAGATCATCGACGCGCCGATGGATTTCGACGCGCTGCGCGACCTGAAGTCGGGCCTCGGCACAGCGGCCGTCATCGTGATGGACAAGTCGACCGACATCGTGAAGGCGATCGCCAGGCTTTCCTATTTCTACAAGCACGAGAGCTGCGGCCAGTGTACGCCGTGCCGCGAAGGCACCGGCTGGATGTGGCGGGTGATGGAGCGGCTGGTGCGCGGCGAGGCGCAGAAGCGCGAGATCGACATGCTGCTCGACGTGACCAAGCAGGTGGAAGGTCATACGATCTGCGCGCTGGGCGACGCGGCGGCATGGCCGATCCAGGGCCTGATGCGGCATTTCCGCGGCGAGGTGGAACGCCGCATCGACGAATTCTCGCGCAACGCGCACCGGGCCGAGCCGGTGCTGGTGGCCGCGGAGTAGGACTATCGAAAGTGCGGGCCTGAAGGTCCGATCGAGGAAACGAGACGAGGCGGAGATACGGAACCACACGACAAGGAGCAAGCCAATGTCGATGTTTTCCATGCCCGATGAGATGAAGTTCGACGCAAAGTCGTTTGAGAAGATGAGAAGCGAATTGGCCACCATGCTACCCAAGGAGATGAGCAGCGCCGTCAACATGATGGTTCATCCCATGGCGGGCGCCGCAGCGATGTCTGCGCTGGGCACCGGGCTGGCGTTCCATGCCTTCGGCATGTGGATGGGCACGATGGCGGGTGCGGCGGAAGCCGCGCAGCGTCTCTATTCGCCGATCTACGACGACGCGCCCGGCGACGCCGCGTCGTTCGCCAGCAAGACGCGTTCGCCAGCTACCAAGGCGAAGTCGGCGACGAAGAAGATGATGGACGACGTTCGCTCCGCGGCCGACGAGATTGTCGGCGGTGCTGAGGTTGTGGAGCTGAAGCCTGCTGCCGAGGTCGAGACGAAGACCGTGGTGGAGCCTGCCGCGGATAAGGCGCCTGCCGAACTGATGCCGGAGGATTTCCATCAGCCAAAGGCGATGGAAAAGCCGGCGTCACCGGACGACCTGAAGGCGATTTCGGGGATCGGCCCGAAGCTCGAGACGGTACTCAACGGTCTCGGCGTCTGGACCTACGAGCAGATCGCAGGCTGGAGCGAGGCGGAGATTGCCTGGGTCGACGACTATCTGTCGTTCAAGGGGCGGATAGGGCGCGACGACTGGCTCGGGCAGGCGAAGGCGCTGATGTCCGGGACGAAGCACTGAATTGACATTCCGGGTGCCGCGCGGGCACCCGGTGACGGAGTTTGCGGGCTGACCGCAGGGGTTTGAGGCGATATGGCGAAGCTGAAGGTCGACGGGAAAGAGATCGAGGTACCCGACCACTACACGCTGCTTCAGGCAGCGGAGGATGCGGGCGCGGAGATTCCGCGCTTCTGCTTCCATGATCGGCTGTCGATTGCCGGCAATTGCCGCATGTGCCTGATCGAGGTGAAGGGCGGACCGCCCAAGCCCGCCGCCTCCTGCGCCATGGGCGTGCGCGATTTGCGCCCCGGCCCGAACGGCGAGACGCCGGAAATCTTCACCAACACGCCGATGGTCAAGAAGGCCCGCGAAGGCGTGATGGAATTCCTGCTGATCAACCATCCGCTCGACTGCCCGATCTGTGACCAGGGCGGCGAGTGCGACCTGCAGGACCAGGCGATGGCCTTCGGCGTCGATTCCTCGCGCTATGCGGAGAACAAGCGCGCCGTCGAGGACAAGTATATCGGACCGCTGGTCAAGACGATCATGAACCGCTGCATCCATTGCACGCGCTGCGTTCGCTTCACCACGGAAGTTGCCGGCATCTCCGAGCTTGGCTTGATCGGCCGTGGCGAGGATGCCGAGATCACCACCTATCTCGAAAGCGCCATGACTTCGGAACTGCAGGGCAATGTCATCGACCTCTGCCCGGTTGGCGCGCTGACCTCCAAGCCCTACGCCTTCCAGGCGCGGCCGTGGGAACTGACGAAGACCGAATCGATCGACGTGATGGATGCGGTCGGCTCGGCCATCCGCGTCGATTCACGCGGCCGGGAAGTGATGCGCATCATGCCGCGCATCAACGACCAGGTGAACGAGGAGTGGATTTCCGACAAGACCCGCTTCATCTGGGACGGGCTGCGCTCGCAGCGCCTCGACCGGCCCTATGTTCGCAAGGGTTCGAAGCTGGTGCCGGCAAGCTGGCCGGAAGCCTTCGACGCCATCAAGAAGGCGGTCGGCAAGGCAAAGCCCGAGCGCATCGGCGCGATTGCCGGCGATCTGGCCACCGTCGAGGAAATGTATGCGCTGAAGCTCCTGATGCAGTCGCTCGGTTCGGAGAACATCGACTGTCGCCAGGATGGCGCTGCGCTTGATCCGTCGCTCGGCCGCGCCAGCTATATCTTCAACCCGACCATCGAGGGTATCGAACAGGCTGACGCGGTGCTGATCATCGGCGCCAATCCGCGCTTCGAGGCTTCGGTGCTCAACGCACGCATCCGCAAGCGCTGGAAGCAGGGCGACCTGCCGGTCGGCGTGATCGGGGATGTCGGCGATTTGCGCTACGACTACGAGCAGCTCGGTGCCGGACCCGACTCGCTGAAGGCGCTCGCCGAGGGCAAGGGCGATTTCTTCGCGACGCTGACGAATGCGAGCCATCCGCTGATCATCGTCGGGCAGGGCGCGATCGCACGCGCCGACGGAGCGGCGATCCTCGGTCAGGCGGCAAAGATCGCCCAGGCCGTCGAGGCGGTGACGGAAGACTGGAACGGCTTTGCGGTGCTGCACACGGCGGCAGCCCGGGTCGGCGGCCTCGATGTTGGCTTCGTGCCCGGCAAGGGCGGCAAGAATGTTGCGGCCATGCTCGGCGACAGCGACGTGCTGTTCCTGCTCGGCGCCGACGAACTCGACATGGGCGAAACGGGCGGCGCCTTCGTCGTCTATATCGGAACGCATGGCGATGCCGGCGCACACCGCGCCAACGTCATTCTGCCGGGCGCGACCTATACCGAAAAGTCCGGCACCTATGTGAATACCGAGGGCCGCGTGCAGCAGACCAACCGGGCCGGATTCGCACCGGGCGAGGCCAAGGAAGACTGGGCGATCCTGCGGGCGCTGTCGGACGTTCTTGGCAAGAAGCTGCCCTTCGATTCGCTCGCCGACCTCAGGCGCAATCTCTATGGCGAATACCCGCATCTTGGCCGGATCGATCAGATCGCGGCGGGCAACGGCGGCGATATCGGCCGGGTAGCGCGCGTCGGCGGTCGCCTCAACAAGGGCGTCTTCGCCTCGCCGGTCAAGGATTTCTACCTGACCAATCCGATCGCGCGGGCTTCCGCGGTCATGGCCGAATGTTCGGCCCTGGCCAGGGGCGGCTTCAAGCAGGCCGCGGAGTAGCCCGATGGATTCCTTCTTCTCCTTCTACGTGCTGCCGGCACTGATCATCCTTTTGAAGTCGGTCGTGCTGATCGTCGTGCTGCTGATCTTCGTCGCCTATATCCTCTATGCTGATCGCAAGATCTGGGCAGCAGTGCAGCTGCGCCGCGGTCCGAACGTCGTCGGCCCCTGGGGTCTGTTGCAGGCTTTCGCCGATCTGCTGAAGTTCGTCTTCAAGGAACCGGTCATCCCGTCCGGCGCCAACAAGGGCGTGTTCCTGCTGGCGCCGCTGGTGTCGGCGGTGCTGGCACTGGCCGCCTGGGCGGTCATCCCGGTCGCCGACGGCTGGGGCATTGCCAGCATCAATGTCGGCATCCTCTATGTCTTCGCCATCTCCTCTCTCGAGGTCTATGGCGTGATCATGGGCGGCTGGGCATCGAACTCGAAATACCCGTTCCTCGGCGCGCTGCGCTCTGCCGCGCAGATGGTGTCCTACGAGGTGTCCATCGGCTTCGTCATCGTCACAGTACTGCTCTGCGTCGGCTCGCTGAACCTCACCGACATCGTGCTGTCGCAGCGCGATGGGCTCGGCACCATGCTCGGGCTGCCCAATACGCTGCTCGACTGGCACTGGCTGTCCCTGTTTCCGATGTTCATCATCTTCTTCATCTCGGCGCTGGCCGAGACGAACCGGCCGCCCTTCGACCTCGTCGAGGCCGAATCGGAACTCGTCGCCGGCCACATGATCGAATATTCGTCGACGCCGTTCCTGCTGTTCTTCCTCGGCGAGTATGTCGCGATCGTGCTGATGTGCGCGCTGACGACGATCCTGTTCCTCGGCGGTTGGCTGCCACCCTTCGACTTCATCCCCTTCACGTGGGTGCCGGGCGTCATCTGGTTCGTGCTGAAGGTCTGCATGGTCTTCTTCATGTTCTCCATGGTGAAGGCCTTCGTGCCGCGCTACCGCTACGACCAGCTGATGCGGCTCGGCTGGAAGGTCTTCCTGCCGATCTCGCTGTTCATGGTCGTCGCCACCGCGGCCTTCCTCAAGATCACGGGGCTTGCCTGATGTCTGCGCTTTCCCAAGCCGCCAAATCGCTGCTGCTCGCCGAATTTGTCGGCGCCTTCTTCCTGTCGATGCGGCAGTTCTTCTCGCCGAAGGCGACGCTGAACTATCCGCATGAAAAGGGACCGGTCAGCCCTCGCTTCCGTGGCGAGCATGCGCTGCGCCGCTATCCGAACGGCGAGGAACGCTGCATTGCCTGCAAGCTGTGCGAGGCGATCTGCCCGGCACAGGCGATCACCATCGAGGCAGGGCCGCGCCGCAACGACGGCACGCGGCGCACGGTGCGCTACGACATCGACATGGTGAAGTGCATCTATTGCGGCTTCTGCCAGGAAGCCTGCCCGGTCGACGCCATCGTCGAGGGGCCGAATTTCGAGTTCGCGACGGAGACGCGCGAAGAGCTCTATTACGACAAGGACAAGCTTCTCGCCAATGGCGACAGGTGGGAGCGGGAACTGGCGCGCAACATCGCGTTGGATGCACCCTATCGCTGAGGCTTGAACGATGGACGGGGCGGAATGCCTCGTCTAAGGAACACGCGGCTTTGTCGACCGGAGGCGGGGGCAAGGACCATAAACGGGCAGGGCGCTTTCACGCCGTGGCCGGCAAAGGATAACCGGGGGAACCCATGCTCAACGGACTGGAAGCGGTATTTTTCTACCTCTTCGCCTTTATCGCGATCGGATCGGCCTTTATGGTCATTTCCGCGCGCAACCCCGTGCATTCCGTGCTGTTCCTGATCCTGACCTTCGTCAATGCGGCGGGGTTGTTCCTGCTGACCGGGGCCGAGTTCCTGGCGATGATCCTGCTCGTCGTCTATGTCGGCGCGGTGGCGGTGCTGTTCCTCTTCGTCGTCATGATGCTCGACGTCGACTTCGCCGAGCTAAAGAGCGGGGCCCTGCAATACGCGCCGATCGGCGCGGTCGTCGGGCTGATCCTGGCCGCCGAACTGATCGTGGTGACCGGCGGCTACGCCTTCGCGCCGCAACTCGCCTCGACCGTCTCGCAGCCGACACCCGACGTCGTGACGCGCCACAACACGGCAGCGCTCGGCGACATCCTCTACACGGACTACATCTTCTACTTCCAGATCGCCGGGCTGGTGCTGCTGGTCGCCATGATCGGCGCCATCGTGCTGACGCTGCGCCACAAGCCGGGCGTCAAGCGCCAGGACATCTCGGCCCAGGTTGCGCGCACGCCGGCCACCGCGATCGAGATCAAGAAGGTCGAGACGGGCAAGGGCATCTGACGATGACAGTTGATATCGCACATTTTCTCACGGTCTCGGCGATCCTGTTCACGCTCGGCGTGTTCGGCATCTTCCTGAACCGCAAGAACGTCATCGTCATCCTGATGTCGGTCGAGCTCATCCTGCTCGCCGTCAACATCAATTTCGTCGCCTTCTCGGCGGCGCTCGGCGACCTCGTCGGGCAGGTTTTCGCCCTGTTCGTGCTGACGGTCGCCGCAGCCGAGGCTGCCATCGGCCTCGCCATTCTGGTCGTATTCTTCCGCAACCGCGGCTCCATCGCGGTCGAAGACGTGAACATGATGAAGGGTTGAGATGTACCAGGCCATCGTCTTTCTCCCCCTTCTCGGGTTCCTGATCGTCGGACTGTTCGGTATGTCGCTCGGCGCCAAGGCGTCCGAGTACATCACCTGCGGTTTCATGCTGGTCGTCGCTGTGCTGTCGTGGATCGCCTTCTTCAGCGTCGCCTTCGGCGAGGGAGAAGCCTTCACCGTTCCGGTGATGCGCTGGATCGAATCTGGCGGCCTGCAGGCCGACTGGGCACTGCGGATCGACACGCTGACCGTGGTCATGCTGGTGGTCGTCAACACGGTGTCGACGCTGGTCCACATCTACTCGATCGGCTACATGCACCACGACCCGCACCGGCCGCGCTTCTTCGCCTACCTGTCGCTGTTCACCTTCGCCATGCTGATGCTGGTGACGTCGGACAACCTGGTACAGATGTTCTTCGGCTGGGAAGGCGTCGGCCTCGCCTCCTACCTGCTGATCGGCTTCTGGTACAAGAAACCGTCCGCCAACGCCGCCGCCATCAAGGCGTTCGTGGTCAACCGGGTCGGCGATTTCGGCTTCGCGCTTGGCATCTTCGGCGTGTTCGTGCTGTTCGGCTCGGTCAATCTCGGCACCATTTTCGCCAATGCGGCGACATTCCTGCCGGCGGGCGGGCATGGCGCGGAAGGTGCGGTGGCTGAAGTTGCCGCGCATGGCGAAACGGTGCTCAATTTCCTCGGCTACGCGCTCGACAAGCAGTCGGCGCTGACCATCGTCTGCCTGCTGCTTCTGATGGGCGCCATGGGCAAGTCGGCGCAGGTGCCTCTGCACACCTGGCTGCCCGATGCCATGGAAGGCCCGACGCCGGTGTCCGCGCTGATCCACGCCGCGACCATGGTGACGGCCGGCGTCTTCATGCTGGCGCGCCTGTCGCCGCTGTTCGAACTGTCGCACACGGCGCTTACCGTCGTGGTCTGCGTCGGCGCCATTACCGCCTTCTTCGCGGCGACGGTCGGGCTGGTGCAGAACGACATCAAGCGCGTGATTGCCTATTCGACCTGCTCGCAGCTCGGCTACATGTTCGTGGCACTCGGCCTCGGCTTCTATTCGGCGGCAATCTTCCACCTGTTCACGCATGCCTTCTTCAAGGCGCTCCTGTTCCTCGGTTCCGGCTCGGTGATCCATGCGGTGTCGGACGAACAGGACATGCGCAAGATGGGCGGCCTGAGAAAGCTGATCCCCAAGACCTACTGGATGATGATCATCGGCACGCTGGCGCTGACCGGCGTCGGCATTCCGGGCACCATCATCGGCACCGCAGGCTTCTTTTCCAAGGACGCCATCATCGAGGGCGCGTTCGCGGGCCACAGCTCGGTCGCGTATTACGCCTTCTGGCTGCTGGTCATCGCCGCGGCGTTCACCAGCTTCTATTCCTGGCGGCTGATCTTCATGACCTTCCACGGCACTCCGCGCGCCAGCCACGAGGTGATGCATCATGTGCATGAATCGCCGATGGTGATGCTGGTGCCACTCTTCATCCTGGCCGTCGGCGCGCTGTTTGCGGGCGTCGTGTTCCACGAATATTTCGTCGGCGAGCACTATGGAGAGTTCTGGAAGGCGTCGCTGTTCACGCTACCGGACAACCACATCCTGCACGCCTTCCATGACGTTCCGATGTGGGTGAAGCTCGCGCCGTTCGTGGCGATGCTGCTTGGCCTTCTGGTGGCGGTGCAGTTCTACATCCGCTCGCCCGAAACGCCGGTGAACCTCGCCGCGCACCATCGGTTCCTCTACCGGTTCCTGCTCAACAAGTGGTATTTCGACGAGCTCTACGACTTCCTGTTCGTCAATCCGGCCAAGCGCCTGGGCAGCTTCCTGTGGAAGACCGGAGACGGACGCATCATCGATGGGCTCGGACCTGACGGCGTGTCGAACCGCGTGGTCGACGTCACGAACCGCGTGGTGAAGCTGCAGTCCGGCTATCTCTACCACTATGCCTTTGCCATGTTGATCGGCGTTGCCGGCCTCGTCACCTGGATGATGTTCGGGAGCTCGTTCTAGACCATGACCGACTGGCCCATTCTCTCCACGGTCACGTTCCTGCCGCTCGTCGGCGCGTTCCTGATCCTGCTCGTCCGAGAAGACGGCGCGAACGCCAAGCGCAACATACGCGCCATCGCGCTGTGGACGACGATCTTCACCTTCGCGCTCTCGCTGCTGATCTGGATCGGCTTCGACAATGCCGATCCGGGATTCCAGATGGTCGAGAAGCTCGACTGGCTGGATTCCGGCATTTCTTATCACATGGGTGTCGACGGCATCTCGATGCTGTTCGTAATCCTGACGACTTTCCTGATGCCGTTCTGCATCCTGGCGAGCTGGGAATCGATCGACAAGCGGGTGAAGGCCTACATGGTCGCCTTCCTGCTGCTCGAGACGCTGATGATCGGCGTGTTCACGGCTCTCGACATCGTGCTGTTCTACGTCTTCTTCGAAGGCGGCCTGATCCCGATGTTCATCATCATCGGCGTGTGGGGCGGCAAGCGGCGCGTCTATGCCTCGTTCAAGTTCTTCCTCTACACGCTGCTCGGCTCGGTGCTCATGCTGCTTGCCATCATGGCGATGCTCTACCAGTCCGACACGACCGACATCCCGACGCTGCTGACGCATGATTTCCCGGCCAGCATGCAGACATGGCTGTGGCTCGCCTTCTTCGCCTCCTTCGCGGTGAAGATGCCGATGTGGCCGGTGCATACATGGTTGCCGGACGCGCATGTCGAGGCGCCGACGGCGGGCTCGGTCATCCTCGCCGGCATCATGCTGAAGATGGGCGGCTACGGCCTGCTGCGCTTCTCGCTGCCGATGTTCCCGATCGCGTCGATGGATCTCGCGCCGCTGGTGTTCGCGCTGTCGGTGATCGCCATCATCTACACGTCTCTCGTTGCGCTGATGCAGGAGGACATGAAGAAGCTGATCGCCTATTCGTCGGTCGCCCATATGGGATACGTGACGATGGGTATCTTCGCGATGAACCAGGAAGGCGTGCAGGGCGCGATCTTCCAGATGCTGTCGCACGGCCTGGTGTCCGGTGCGTTGTTCCTCTGCGTCGGCGTCGTCTACGACCGCATGCACACACGCGAGATCGCTGCATATGGCGGCCTCGTCAACAACATGCCGAAATATGCCGTCGCCTTCCTGATCTTCACCATGGCGAATGTCGGCCTGCCCGGCACCAGCGGCTTCATCGGCGAGTTCCTGACATTGCTCGGCGTGTTCCGGGTCAACACCTGGGTGGCGCTGTTTGCCACGACCGGCGTCATCCTGTCGGCGGCCTATGCGCTCTGGCTCTACCGCAAGGTGGTGTTCGGCGCGCTGACCAAGGAAAGCCTCGAGGGCATGCTCGACCTGTCCGGGCGCGAGAAGCTGACACTCTATCCGCTTGTCGTGCTCGTCATCTTCTTCGGCGTCTACCCGGCCCCGATCTTCGACGCCACGGCGTCGTCGGTGCAGGCGCTCGTCAACACAATCAGCATATCGCTCGACGCCGCGCATGGCGCGGTGGCGAATTGAGGGGCGAAACATGACGCCGGAACTTAGCTCCAGCCTGTCACTCGGAATGCCGGAACTGATCCTCGTGATCGGCGCAATGGCGTTGCTGATGATCGGCGTGTTCTCGCGGACAGGCGCCTACCGCATGATCAACGGGCTGGCGATCGCCATCCTGGTCGTCGCAGGCGCCTGGATGCTGCTCCATCCCATCGACGGCGAGGCCTTCGGCGGGTCCTTCCTGGTCGATCCGTTCGGGCGCTTCATGAAGATCCTGGCGCTGATCGGCTCGGCCGCGGCCCTGCTGATGTCCGGGGTCCATGCGAAAGAACTCAACTTCGACAAGTTCGAGTTCCCGGTGCTGGTGCTGCTGTGCACCCTCGGCATGATGCTGATGATCTCGGCCAACAGCATGATAGCGCTTTATCTCGGCCTCGAACTGCAGTCGCTGGCGATCTATGTGCTTGCCGCCTTCAACCGCGACAATCTGCGTTCGTCGGAGGCCGGCCTGAAGTATTTCGTTCTCGGCGCGCTGTCGTCCGGCATGCTGCTCTACGGCATCAGCCTCGTCTACGGCTACACCGGCAGCGTCGGCTTCGAGCAGATTGCCGCGGCGCTCTCGGGTGCGGAGCGCCAGCTTGGCCTCGTCTTCGGCCTGGTGTTCGTGCTGGCAGGGCTTGCCTTCAAGATCTCGGCCGTGCCGTTCCACATGTGGACGCCGGACGTCTACGAAGGCGCGCCGACGCCGGTCACCGCCTTCCTCGCAGCCGCACCCAAGATGGCGGCCATGGCGCTCATCGTGCGCGTCACGATGGCAGCGTTCGAGCCGATTGCCGCCGACTGGCAGCAGATCGTGGTGTTCATTTCCATCGCCTCGATGGCCTTGGGGTCGTTCGCGGCGATCGGGCAGCAGAACATCAAGCGGCTGATGGCCTATTCGTCGATCGGCCATATGGGCTTCGCGCTGGTCGGGCTTGCCGCCAACAGCCAGGACGGCGTGCGCGGCGTTGCCATCTACATGCTGATCTACCTGGTGATGACGCTCGGTACCTTTGCCTGCATCCTGGCGATGCGCAGGAAGGAGGGCAGCGTCGAGCAGATCAGCGATCTCGCCGGTTTGTCGAGCACCAACCCGATCATGGCGACCATCCTGACCATCCTGATGTTCTCGCTGGCCGGCATCCCGCCGCTCGCGGGTTTTTGGGCCAAGTGGTACGTGTTCCTGGCGGCAATCAATGCGGGGCTCTACGCGCTGGCGGTCATCGGCGTGCTGGCCTCGGTGGTCGGCGCCTATTACTATCTGCGCATCGTCAAAATCATGTGGTTCGACGAACCTGCCGGCAGCTTCCTGCCGATGGCCGGGTCGCTCAGACTGGTGCTCGGCGTTTCCGGCGCCTTCGTGTTGTTCTATGTCCTGATCGGCGGTCCGATCAGCACGATGGCCGAAGCCGCCGCAAGGACCTTCTTCTAGGCGATGGCCTTCACGCTGGCTCCGACGGCCCTGTCGGATGGATACCGGCTCGAAGCGCATGAGAGTGTCGGCTCGACCAACGCACTGGCGCTGGAGCATGCGCGGGCCGGCGACCCCGGCAAGCTGTGGGTGGTTTCCAGGCGGCAGGAGAGCGGCAGGGGCCGGCGCGGCCGGGCCTGGGACACGCCGTCGGGCAATCTCGCGGCGACGCTGCTGATCGTCGGCAACCATGATCTCGGCCTTGCCGCGACGCTGGGCTTCGTCGCCGGGCTGTCGCTGGCCGACGCACTCAACGCCGTGGTGCCAAGCCGCCGCATCGCCATCGGACTGGATGGCGGGCAGGGGGCGGACGGACGCAGTCGCTTCGAGTTGAAATGGCCGAACGACGTGCTGGCCAACGGCGCCAAGCTTGCCGGAATCCTGCTCGAATCGGCAATGCTGGGCGACAGGCGCTTCGCGCTGGCGATCGGTATCGGCGTCAACGTCGTGGCACATCCCGAGGACGTTCCCTATCCGGCAACATCGCTCGCCGCCCTTGGATCGCATGTCGACGCGGAAACCCTGTTCATGGCGCTGTCGGATGCCTGGCTGGAAAACAGCCGCAACTGGGAGAACGGAACTGGGCTCTCCCGCATCCGCCAGCGCTGGCTTTCGCGCGCCGCAGGTCTAGGATCGGAGGTTGCGGTGCGCGTCGACGGCAATGTCATCCGCGGCGTCTTCGAAACCATCGACGAGGACTGCCGGTTCGTCATCCGCTCGGGCAGCGGCGAGATCGTGAAAATTGCAGCGGGCGACGTGCATTTTGGCGCTGTCGCATCCGCAGGCGCTGTATAAGGCGCCGGGAAAGGTGAATATCCATGGCTAAATCCACGGGCGCGGAACTGGTCTTCGTGCCGCTCGGCGGTGTCGGTGAAATCGGCATGAACTTCGCGCTCTACGGCTTCGGCCCGGCAGACAAGCGCGAATGGCTGATCGTCGATGTCGGCGTGACCTTCCCGGACGCGACGCTGCCCGGCGTCGACCTGGTGCTGCCCGACACCCGCTTCATCGAGGCGCAACTGCCCAATCTGCGCGGGATCGTCATCACGCACGCGCATGAGGACCACTACGGCGCGCTGCTCGACATCTGGCCGAAGCTGAAGGCGCCGGTGTGGATGACGCCGTTTGCCGCCGGCCTGCTCGAGGCGAAACGCCAGGGCGAGGGCGGGGCGCCGAAGATCCCGGTGACGGTCTATCGCGGCGGCGAGACGTTCGAGGTCGGTCCTTTCAAGGTCGAGGCGATCCCGGTCAGCCATTCCATCCCCGAACCGATGTCGCTGGCGATCACCACGCCGCTCGGCACGGTCGTGCACACCGGCGACTGGAAGATCGATCCGGCGCCGGAAATCGGACCGAAGACCGACGAGGCACGGTTCCGTGCCATCGGCGATGCCGGCGTGCTGGCGCTGATCTGCGATTCCACCAACGCCATGCGCGAGGGCGAGTCACCCTCGGAGCAGGCGGTGGGTGTCGGCTTGCGGGAGGTCATCGAGAAAGCGCCGGGGCGCGTCGCCATCACCACCTTCTCGTCGAATGTCGGGCGTATCCGCTCGATCGCGGAAGCGGCGCGGGACTGCGGCAGGCAGGTGCTGGTGCTCGGCCGTTCGCTGAAGCGGATGATCGGCGTGGCCACCGAGCTCGGCTACATGGAAGGCATTCCGGCCTTCATCGCGGAAGAGGATTTCGGCTTCATCCCGCGCGAGAACCTGGTGATCATCTGCACCGGCAGTCAGGGCGAGGCTCGCGCCGCATTAGCCAAGCTGGCGCGCGACGAGATGAAATCGGTGGCGCTGTCGCCGGGCGACATCGTCGTCTATTCCTCGCGCACCATTCCCGGCAACGAAAAGGCGATCCTGGAGACCAAGAACCAGCTGATCGAGCAGGGCATCCGCATCATCGAGGACAACGAAGCGCTGGTGCATGTGTCAGGCCATCCGCGCCGCAACGAGCTGCGCCAGATGTACGAGTGGACGCGGCCGCAGATCGGCGTGCCCGTGCATGGCGAGGCGGCGCATCTCGTCGCCCAGGGGGCGCTGATGTCCGCTTCAGGCATCAAGCAGGTGGCGCAGGTGCGCGACGGCGACATGATTAGGCTGGCGCCGGGCGCGGCCGAGATCCTCGGCAAGGTGCCGTTCGGCCGCGTCTACAAGGACGGGCGGCTGATCGGCGACGATCAGGCGATGGGCATTCGCGACCGGCGCAAGCTGTCCTTTGCCGGCCACGTGGCCCTTAACGTGGTGCTCGACGACCGCTACGAACTCGCCGGCGACCCCGACATAGTGGCGATCGGCGTGGCGGAAGCCGACGCCAAGGGCAACAATCTGGAAGACGTCATGCTCGATGCGGCGATTGGCGCATTTGAAAGCATACCCCGCCAGAGGCGAAAAGACCTCGACATGGTGCAGGAATCGGTGCGCCGCGCCGTGCGCGCTGCTGCCAACGAGGCATGGGGCAAGAAGCCGCTGGTGACGGTTTTCGTGACAAGATGAACGGGATTGGTGAATGGTGAATGGTAAAATGGTGAATGGGGGAGCGCGGCGGCGCTTCCGCACGGCTGGGCTGAACCCCCTTGCATACGATTCACCATCCACCATTCACCATTCACCGGACCGCTGATGCTTGGGCGTCTCAACCACGTCGCCATCGCGGTTCCGGATCTGGAGGCGGCGAGCGCGGTCTATCGCGATACGCTCGGCGCCCGGGTGAGCCAGCTGCAGATGCTGCCCGAGCACGGCGTGACCGTGGTCTTCATCGACACCGGAAACAGCAAGATCGAACTGCTCGAGCCGCTCGGCGAGAACTCGCCAATCGCTGCTTTCCTCGACAGGAACCCGGCCGGGGGGATTCACCATATCTGCTACGAGGTGGAGGACATCAGGGCGGCACGCGACAGGTTGGTGGCTGCCGGCGCCCGGGTGCTCGGCGATGGCCAGCCCAAGACCGGAGCGCACGGCAAGCCGGTGCTGTTCCTGCATCCGAAGGATTTTCTCGGCACGCTTGTCGAACTGGAGCAGCGATGAACTGGGTGTCGATGGCCGCGCTGTTCTTCGTGCTCTGGTGGCTGGTGCTGTTTGCCATCCTGCCGTTCGGACTGAAGACGCAGGACGAGGAAGACGACGTCACGTTGGGCACGGTGTCAAGCGCGCCGCGGGGGCCACACATGCTGCGCGCAATGCTATGGACGACCCTCGTCACAGCGATCATCGTCGGGGGCTTCTACGGCGTCGTGAATGTGCTGGGATACGGCTTCGACGATATTCCGCGGATCGTGCCCGACCTCTGACGCGTGAGGGTCACGCGGCATCTGAATCTCGACCCGCAAATTGCTGATTGCACAAAAAAAATGCAAGGCGCGAGGCCTTGCAAAATGAACGCGTCCGATCTGTTTCCGTTTGCCGGCGGCAGCGTATTCACGCGCCTAGATCGCATCCTCCCAAGACTTTGACCGCGTAGGAGAGCGGATTTGGTTCCGCCCTCTCGTTTATCGGCAGACACTAGCCCAAGCACGCGCACAATGTCACGCGGAAATTTGTCACAACGGGGCGTGGATTGTGCTGCACTGCACAATAGTTCATCAGGCAATGCTTGCCAAACGAACAGCGCAAATGCGACGAAATGGCGGGGCGAAGTCCGGGTTTCCATTCGGCCACGAAATGGCTATGAAGCGCGTGCATGCGTCGCGCATGGCCTTGCCGATTCCGGCGCAACATCTCTGCCCTTTCTGACGGATCCAAAATGCGGCTTTCGCGCTATTTCCTGCCCATCCTGAAAGAGAACCCGCGCGAGGCCGAGATCGTTTCTCATCGGCTGATGCTGCGCGCTGGCATGATCCGCCAGCAGGCGGCGGGGAGCTTCTCCTGGCTGCCACTTGGCAAGCGGGTGCTGGACAAGGTGTGCCAGATCGTGCGCGAGGAACAGAACCGGGCAGGGGCGCTTGAAATCCTCATGCCGACAATCCAGGGCGCGGACCTGTGGCGCGAGAGCGGCCGCTATGACGACTACGGCAAGGAGATGCTGCGCATCAAGGACCGGCACGACCGCGACATGCTGTTCGGCCCGACCAACGAGGAGATGGTCACCGAGATTTTCCGCTCCTACGTGAAGTCCTACAAGGACCTGCCGCTCAATCTCTACCACATCCAGTGGAAGTTCCGCGACGAGGTGCGGCCCCGCTTCGGCGTCATGCGCAGCCGGGAATTCCTGATGAAGGACGCCTATTCCTTCGATCTCGATTTCGAGGGCGCGAAGGCTGCTTACAACCGCATGTTCGTGTCCTACCTTCGGACTTTCACGCGGATGGGGCTGAAGGCCATTCCGATGCGCGCCGATACCGGGCCGATCGGCGGCGACCTCAGCCATGAATTCATCATCCTGGCTGACACGGGCGAGAGCCAGGTATTCTGCGACAGGGCGTTTCTCGACCTGCCTGTGCCGGGCGAAGACACAGACTTCTCCAACGATGCGGAGATCGGCGGCATCGTGGAAGCCTGGACGGCGCCCTATGCGGCGACCGACGAGATGCACGACGAGACGATTTGGGAAACAATTGCCGGCGACGAGCGGCTGTCGGCGCGCGGCATCGAGGTTGGCCACATCTTCCACTTCGGTGACAAGTACTCCAAGCCGATGGGCGCCAGGGTGACGGGACCCGACGGCAAGGACCACAGCGTCTCGATGGGATCTTACGGCATCGGCCCGTCGCGGCTGATCGCCGCCATCATCGAGGCGAGCCATGACGAGAACGGCATCATCTGGCCGGAATCGGTGGCACCGTTCGATATCGGGCTGATCAACATGAAGGCCGGCGACGCGGAGTGCGACCGCATCTGCGGGGAACTCTACGAGGCGCTGACCGCTGCGGGGATGGACGTGCTCTATGACGACACGGACCAGCGGCCGGGCGGCAAGTTCGCCACCGCCGACCTGATCGGCCTGCCCTGGCAGGTCATCATCGGTCCGCGTGGCGCTGCCGCCGGCGAGGCGGAGATCAAGAACCGCAAGACGGGCGAGCGAGAGACGCTGCCGATCGGCGACGTGGCCAAGCGGTACGGCGCGACGCGATGAGCGCTGCCGCCAAACCGGCAGGCGCCGGACCGTTCTCGGCCTTCGAGCGGCTGGTCGCCTGGCGCTACCTGCGCTCGCGCCGCAAGGAGACCGTGATCTCGGTGATCGCCTCGATCTCGTTTCTCGGCATCATGCTGGGCGTCGCGACGCTGATCGTCGTGATGGCGGTGATGAACGGCTTTCGCACCGAGCTTTTGACCCGCATTCTGGGCATCAACGGTCACCTGATCGTTCAGCCGATCGACACGCCGCTCGAAAACTATGCCGAGGTGGCCAACCGCATCAACGGCGTGGCGGGCGTGAAATATGCCATCCCGCTGATCGACGGCCAGGTTCTGGCATCGGGCACCGTCGGGGCAGGTACCGGCGCGTTGGTGCGCGGCATTCGGGGCGACGACCTCGGCAAGCTGTCGGTCGTCTCGCAAAACATCAAGCATGGGTCGATCGTCGGATTCGACGGATCCGACGGCGTTGCCATCGGCCAGCGCATGGCCAACAATCTCGGCCTCATCCTGGGTGACTCGATTACGCTGATATCGCCCGACGGCGACGTCACGCCGCTCGGAGCGACGCCCCGCGTCAAGTCCTATCCGATCGTCGCCATCTTCGAGGTCGGCATGTCGGAGTTCGACGCGTCGGTGATCTTCATGCCGTTCCCGGAGGCGCAGCTCTATTTCAACATGGAGGGGCGGGCGCAGACGATCGAGGTGTTCGTCGATCGTCCGGACGATGTCGATACGTTGCGCGGCCCGGTCGAGACCGCGACACAGCGACAGGTGTTCGTTTCGGACTGGCGCGAACGCAACCAGACCTTCTTCTCGGCGCTGCAGGTCGAACGCAACGTCATGTTCATGATCCTGACGCTGATCGTGCTGGTGGCGGCGTTGAACATCATTTCAGGCCTGATCATGCTGGTGAAGGACAAGGGCCGCGACATCGCCATCCTGCGCACGATGGGCGCTTCGCGGGGCGCGATCCTGCGCATATTCCTGATGACCGGCGCGGCGATCGGTGTGACCGGCACCGTCGCCGGCGTGCTGCTCGGCATCGTCATCTGCCTCAACGTGGAATCGATCCGCCAGTTCTTCTCCTGGGTATCGGGGACGGTACTCTTTAACCCCGAACTCTATTTCCTCAGCCAGCTGCCGGCCGAGATGGATCTCGGCGAGACCGTTTCCGTGGTGATGATGGCGCTCGTCCTGTCCTTCATCGCGACCATCTTCCCGGCGTGGCGCGCCGCCAAGCTCGACCCGGTCGAAGCACTGAGGTACGAGTGACCGATCCGATCATCGAACTGAAAAGCGTCGAGCGCCATTACGTGCAGGGCCAGCGCAAGCTGACGATCCTGAACGGCGCGGAGTTCTCGCTGGTGCCCGGCGAGATGGTGGCACTGGTCGCTCCCTCGGGCGCCGGCAAGTCGACGCTGTTGCACATGGCCGGATTGCTCGAGCGGCCCGACGCGGGCGACGTCATCCTTGGCGGGCGTGCCTGCGGCAGGCTTTCCGACGACGAGCGCACCGCGATCCGCCGCAACGATATTGGCTTCGTCTACCAGTTCCATCATCTGCTGCCGGAATTCTCGGCGATCGAGAACATCATGATGCCGCAGATCATCAAGGGCCTGTCGCGGGCCGAGGCCAAGACGCGGTCCGAGCAGTTGCTCGACTACATGCAGATCGGCAAGCGGGCGCAGCACCGGCCGTCGGAGCTGTCCGGCGGCGAGCAGCAGCGCGTCGCGATCGCGCGCGCGGTTGCCAATGCGCCACTGATCCTGCTGGCCGACGAGCCGACCGGCAATCTCGATCCGGTCACCGCCTCCTATGTCTTCGAGGCGCTCGCGGCACTGGTCAAGCAGTCGGGCCTGGCGGCGCTGATCGCCACGCACAACCACGAACTGGCCGCCCGCATGGACCGCCGGGTGACACTATCAGAAGGCAAGGTCGTGCCGCTCTAGGGCAGAGAGCCTGCGGACAACTCCAGCGACGAGGGGGTCCGCTCTGCCACCTTCGGATCGAGCTACCGATCCCGAATCTTCACTTTGACGCCATCCGACAGGCCCCGCCGGGGTCGCGTAACCTTTGCTTAACCCTGCGGCAAAAGCCGACCGGCATTCGTTTGACTTTTAAACAAAAGAGGAACAAAACAGGAATATAAAGAAAACAGGAGAGAATCATGCCCGACCTGATCCAGGATGTCGTTTCACTTGTTTGCATGAGCACCTTTCTCGTCACCGTGGCGATGTGGATCGGCGCGTTCTAGCTCGGGCAGCCACGTTGGCGTGTGCAGGCAGGCGCCATTAAGCTTTTCTTCTCATCGCCGCCGCTAGGGTTCCGCGTTGCTGCGGAGTGATGCCCTTGACGCTTCTCGTGTCGGCGCTGTTGGTGGCGCTAAACATCGGCCTGATTTTCCTGCTGATCGCCGCGCCTGTCGGCGTCAGGACAATCAGGATGACGCGCTTCATCGCCGCCGACCGTGACCGCGTCTGGAATGCGCTGTGGCCGCTCGGCGCGCACGCGTCCTGGTCGGGAGAATATCTCGCGGCCAGGAGAGTGCCCGACGATGCTGGGCTGGTGCGGCTGCAACTGCGCTGGGAAGGCCGTGACGGCCAGCCGATCGAACGGACGGTCAGGCTGGAAGAAGCGGTGCAGGGCAAACGCTTCGCCATGAGCGTCGTCGACGACACCTCGCTCGATCCGTCCTTCTGGTCGAATTATCGAGAGACCACCGACCTTGCGGTCAAGGATGGCGGTGTGCTGGTGACGCTGTCGCGTACCGACCGCTACCGCGGCCTGGCGTTCCTGATATTCCGCTACTTTGCCGTGCGCCGCGAACTCGGCAAGCTGAAGATCTGGAGCGAGACGGGAAAATACCGCGCCGGAGGCCTGTTCGAGCATCCGGCAAGCCAGGTGGGCTTCGCGGTATTGTCGGCGTTCCTGCTGTGGCCGTTGTTCGGCCTGACCGTCGGCGGGCTGGCGCTCGCCTTCGTGCTGACCACCGTGGTTGCGCTGCATGAACTCGGCCACATGGCGGCGTTTCGCCTGATGGGGCATCGCAAGGTCCGGATGATCTTCATCCCGCTGCTCGGTGGCATTGCGATCGGCGGCAGGCCCTACGACAGCCGTTTCGAGGTCGCCTTCGTGGCGCTGATGGGCGCCGGCTTCTCGGCCTTCGTCGTGCCGCTGGCGATCGTGTCGAGCAAATATGCCGAGGGCGCGGGCTGGGGCCTGGCAGCAGCGCTGCTTGCATCACTTGCCGGATGCGCGGCGCTGTTCAACATCGCAAACCTCGTGCCGGTATGGAAATTCGACGGCGGCCAGGTTCTGCGCCAGATCTGCCCCAGCCCGCCTCTGCTGGCGCTGTCGTCGTTCCTGCTGCTCGGCGGATTTCTGGTCGTCGGCAGTTGGGCCGGCATGCAGCCCTGGTTCCTGATCTGCATCGGCGCCGTATTCGCCATCCTCAGCCTGATGACGGCGGGCGGCGGTGTGAAGCCGCGCTTCGAACTGAAGCCAATCAGTGTTTTCGACCGCGTCGCTATCGGCGCGGCACTGCTCGCAAGTTTCATCATCCATGGCTACGGCCTGATCTGGGCCGTGTCCAAGATCGTCTGAGATCAGTCCCCCAGCGCCACGCCCTCGCGCCGCGGATCAGCGCCGCCGACCAGCCCCAGCGGCGTGATGGCTATGCCGTGCAGGCCGGAATTCTGGTCGTTGACCTTGGTCGTGTAGCCAAGCGCCTCGAGGTCTGGAACGAAACGCTCGGCAGGCGTACCGGCCTCGAGTTCGTAGGTGCCGAAGCGGTTCTGCATGTGCGGCAAGGCGATTGCCGCCTGCATGTCGAGCTTCCAGTCGATGAGCCCAATCAGCGTGTTAACGACATAGGGAATGATGCTCGACCCGCCGGGAGAACCCAACGCGTAGACCGGCTTGCCCTCTGCGAGCACGATGGTCGGCGACATGGACGAGCGCGGCCGCTTGCCGGGCTCGACCCGGTTGGCGACGGCGGCGCCGTCCTTCTCGGGCGAAAAGGCGAAATCTGTGAGCTCGTTGTTGAGCAGGAAGCCGCCGACCATCAGGCGTGAGCCGAAGGCGTTTTCGATCGAGCTGGTCATCGACAGCACGTTGCCGGCATCGTCGACGATGGTGAAATGGCTGGTGGACGGCATATCCAGCGTGATTCCGTCGACGCGCAGTTCCGCCTTGTCCCATGGCGGTTCGCCCGGCACCACCGCATCGTCGGGCAGCGCGGTCGGCCGGCGCAGCAGCGCAGAGCGCGATTTCAGGTAGTCCGGGTCGAGCAGGCCCTTGGGCATCGTCACGAAATCGGTGTCGGCCATGTAGCGGTCGCGGTCGGCGAAGGCGAGACGCGTGGCGTCGCCGATGATGCGCCAGCTTTCCGGATCGTCGGGACCGAGCGTTGCAATGTCAAACGGCTCGACCATGCCGAGGATCTGGCCGATGGTCAGGGCGCCGGAGGAGGGCGGGCCCATGCCGCAGACCGAAAGATCGCGGTAGGGCGCGCAGACGGCCGGACGCTCCTTCACGACATAGGCGGCGAGATCGTCGGCAGTCAGTCCGCCGGGGTTCGCCTGGTGCTCCCTGACAGCAGCGACGATGCTCGCGGCGATGGGGCCTGTGTAGAAGGCATCCGCCCCGCTTTCCTGCATCGCCTTCAGGGTCGCGGCATAATCCGGATTGCGAAGATTGGTACCGACGGCAAGCGGCGCGCCGTCCTTGTGGTAGAAATAGGCCTTGGCCGCGGGATGCGTGTCCAGCCTGCCTGCATCACCGGCAATCAGTGCGTTGAGGCGCGGCGACACGGCGAAGCCCTCCTCGGCCAGCCTGATCGCGGGGTCGAGCAGGTCGGACCAGTCGAGCTTGCCGTATTTCGCCTGCACCGTCTCGAGCAGGCGCGGCACGCCGGGCACGCCGACAGAGCGGCCGCCGACGACGGCCTCGAAGAAGCCGAGCGGCTTGCCGTCGGCACCCATGAACAGATCAGGCGTGGCAGCGGCAGGCGCAGTTTCGCGGCCATCGAATGTTGTGATTGTGCCGCTCGCCGCTTCGTACCAGACCAGAAAGGCGCCGCCGCCCAGCCCGGAGGATTGCGGCTCGACCAGTCCCAGCACCGTCTGCACCGCGACAAGCGCGTCGGCGGCATTGCCGCCCTGGCGGAGAATTTCGAGCCCTGCCTGCGCCGCAAGCGGATTGGCAGCGACCACCATGTGATTTCGGGCCGCGACTGCCTTGCCGACGGTGAGACCCGAGGCGGCTTCGGGCGCTACTTCGTCGGTTGCCTGCTGCGCCAATGCGCCGCCCGAAACAAGCACAAGCAGGGCAGCCGATATCGCGGTGTCCAAGATGCGGGACATTGTCAGCCAACCTTTCTCAACGCGGGCTTCGTGACTTCTCCGGCGGGACCGAAGACGGCTTCGAAGGCCGACTTCAACGCGAGGTCGACATCGGGCATCGTCACCGGGAGGCCAAGATCGACCAGACTGGTGACGCCGCGGTCGGTGACGCCGCACGGCACGATGCCGGAAAAATGGGACAGGTCCGGCTCGACGTTGATGGCGATGCCGTGAAAGCTGACCCAGCGCCTCAGCCGGATGCCGATGGCGGCGATCTTGTCCTCTGCCGGGGAACCGTCGGCTGCAGCGGGCCGATCGGGGCGCTGGACCCAGACGCCGACGCGATCCTCGCGCCGCTCGCCCGTGACGTTGAATGCCGCCAAGGTGCGAATGATCCATTCCTCGAGGGCGGCAACGAACGCACGGACGTCCTCGCGCCGGCGTTTCAGGTCGAGCATGACATAGACCACGCGCTGGCCGGGCCCGTGATAGGTGTACTCGCCACCGCGACCGGCGGCAAAAACTGGGAAACGGTCCGGCTCCACGAGATCCTGGGCCTTGGCGCCGGTGCCGGCGGTGTAGAGCGGCGGATGCTCGACAAGCCAGGCGAGCTCGGGTGCGCTGCCGCCGCGGATGGCGTCGGCGCGTTCCTCCATGACGGCGAGTGCCGTCGCATAGTCCGTCAGGCCGGGTTCGATGCGCCATTCCACGGCATCGGAACCGGGCGAGGGCAGGAAAGCGGCGGCGATCTGGCTACGTTGCATGGGATGGTCTCCGTGGCTGTCGCATCATATGGCGACGGGCCGGCAAAAGGTAAAGTTTCGGCGCGCCGGGCACTGCAGGAAAGGTTTGTCGAAACCATTCGTCGACAGGGTGGAATAATGCCTTCTCCTCACTTGTTTCGCAGGAAGCGATTTGCTACACGCCGCGAGCCGGTTCGTTCCGGCTTCTACCATGTGCGGTCGTGGCGGAATTGGTAGACGCGCAGCGTTGAGGTCGCTGTGGGGCAACCCGTGGAAGTTCGAGTCTTCTCGACCGCACCATTCATCTTCGCAAGAACGATTCCCGACCAGCCCAAGATAGTCGACTGCAGGGCGGTCACCGGCTCCAAATCCGGCTGCCGCGGCGCGCCGTTTCGGCACAACCTTGTCAAGTTTTCCACAGAGCCGCGAAGTTAATCGCTCGGCACCCGATTCGGTAGGACTTAGTTAAAAATTTAGTAATTTTTCTATCGGCTGCCTCGACGTCAGGTTTATCAAGCGTATCCGGTCGAGTTTATTTAAGTAGCTTTTTACTTAATAGCCGACGATTCGCGACCTTAACCATGTCAATAGTAAACAATTGATTAACTGTGCATAACCGATACCCAATTTACGCCTCGTTAACTTTGGGTAAGGGGAAGCGCATGTTCAGTCTTATGAAATCAATGGCCCTGGCCGCCGTCGTGGCCGCCTCCGGGCTGCTGCTGGCGACCTCGTCCAGCAAAGCGGAAACGCAGTATGTCTGCCGCAACTACAGCCAGGTTCTATCACTTCGCGTTGAACCAAGCCTGTGCGATCCCAACCGCGAGCGCGTGAATCACGCTGTGCACTCTGTGGAGCGCGAGCCTCACAAGCACGACGGACGCTGCGGCTTCGGCAAATACGATAAGAAGGGCCATAAGAGCTGGCATGGCCTGAAGAACAAGAGCGGTATACACTTTGCCCGTGGAAAATTTGGAAAAAAAGTTGGCCACAGCACACGAGGCGAAAAGAAGTACGGCAAGAGAAGGGATGGAAAACAAAATATAGGTTTCAGCAAGCGTGGTAGTAGGGACATCTCTCGTTCCTATACCGGTAAGAAGAGCATTGGCAGAGATCATAAAGCAAGGGCAGGCAATTTCGGTAAGGGCACCGGTGGCATGCGCGCCAAAGGTCCGCGTGCTGAGAGGGGCCTGAGCCGCAGCATGAAAGATAGTCGGAGCCGAGGTAAGCGAGGTGCTGACAAATCGGGATTTAATGACGGCAAACGTGGCGGTTCGGCAGGAAAGCCCGATGGCGTCGGCGGGCGCAGATCAGGTGGAAGAGGCTTTGGCAAAGGTTAGGGCAGGTCGGGGAAGCCAACCGATCAAAGAAAGATTCGCCTGAGGGGCAAAGTTCGAAAAGGCACGACGCTTGCGTTCGTGCCTTTTCGTTGTCTGCGGTCGAGTTCGCTTCCGGTCGCTCTTTGGACGGCCCGAAGATTGTGCCTCGAGCCTTATGGAGGTCAAGCTATGAAGTTTACTGGAACATTCCAGCGCAATTCCTGTTGGTCATGAGAGACGGGTACGCCTGCGGTTCCATTCTGTGAGCGTATCGGAAAAGACGAGACACAGGGAAAAGCGATGTCGTTATCTAGAACCGTATTGTTTCCGGCCATCCTCACCTCCATGGCCTTTACAGCCTCGGCACTGGCCCAGACGACCGGCCCAGAAACGTCGGGTTCAGACGCGCCATGCCGCGTGGCGCCAGGCGATGGGGAGGATGGTTCGCTCACCGAGACGCTAGACGACTGCAACGGCGTGCTGAAGCCGCCGGCGGCCGGTGATCCCGATATCGTTGAGGAGGCGCCGGATGTCGGCAAGACGCCCGTCATACCGCCCAGCGCGTTACCGGAGCAGCAGGACCAGAATCCCGCTGACGGCAGCCGGACGGATGCCGCCGCAGAACAGGAAGCCTATAGCGTCGGTCAGATCGTCGATGCGATAGCGGACCCCGGCCCGGTGATTGAGCGGCTGAACGGGGATGACGAGACATCGATCGAGGTGCGTGACGTTTCGATCCTGTTCGACGGCATTGACGCTGCGGTGATCAATGCCTCGCTGGCGGCGCATCAGCAGGATGTCGAGCAGCTTCGAGCCTCGATAGAAGGCAACGGCGCCGTCATGGAAGAGCTGAAGTCCAAGGGATTGGCACCTGCCGGGGTGGTGGCCGCCGAATTGGATGATTCCGGCGTGGTGATCATCTTCGCCCGCTAGGACAAGCTGACACGCCGTTGCCCCTAGATGCGGTGTAGCGACGCGGTGGCCGCGGGCGGAGGTGCAATTCGTTTGGTGATCCAGCCTTTGGCGCGTTAGACGTGACGGTGAATCTTTCCCGAAATCCGCAAGCGGGAGGCGCCGTTGGAAGATCAGCACGAAACGACGCCCGGAGAGGATGCTCCAGAGGCAGTCGATACCGGAATCTACGGTGAGGACGGCGTCATTCTTGCGTCTTTCCTGGCGCATGTCGGTGCGGCGATCGCCGACCGCGACACACTGGTCCTGAAGCAGGATGTCGGCGATCTCCACCAGTCGGAACTCGGCGACCTGCTCGAGGCGCTGCTGCCTGACCAGCGGCGCGCACTGGTCGAACTGCTGGGCAAGGATTTCGATTTTTCGGCGCTGACAGAGGTCGACGAGGCAATCCGCCTCGACATCGTCGACAATCTCCCCAACGAGCAGATTGCGCAGGCCGTCCAGGAACTCGATTCCGATGACGCGGTCTACATCCTGGAGGACCTCGACCAGGAGGACCAGGATGAGATTCTGGCGCAGCTGCCGTTTACCGAACGCATCAGGCTGCGCCGCTCGCTGGCCTATCCGGAAGAGAGCGCCGGCCGGCGCATGCAGACCGAGTTCGTTGCCGTGCCGCCGTTCTGGACGGTCGGCCAGACAATCGACTACATGCGCGAGGACAAGAACCTGCCCGAGCGGTTCAGCCAGATTTTCGTCATCGACCCGACCTTCAAGCTGCTCGGCGCCATCGACCTCGACCAGGTGCTGCGCACCAAGCGCACGGTCAAGGTCGAGGAAATCATGCATGAAACCAGGCATGCCATCCCGGCCACCATGGACCAGGAAGAGGCGGCCCGCGAATTCGAGCAGTACGATCTCCTGTCGGCCGCGGTCGTCGACGAGAACGAGCGGCTCGTAGGGGTGCTGACCATCGACGACGTGGTCGATGTGATCCAACAGGAGGCCGAGGAAGATCTGATGCGCATGGGCGGCGTCGGCGACGAGGAATTGTCCGACACCGTCATGACGACGTCGCGGGCGCGCCTGCCCTGGCTGATGGTCAATCTCGGCACGGCCATACTGGCTTCACTGGTAATCGGTCTCTTCGACGCAACGATCCAGCAGATGGTGGCGCTTGCCGTCCTGATGCCGATCGTCGCCTCGATGGGCGGCAATGCGGCAACCCAGACGATGACCGTTACGGTGCGCGCGCTCGCCACCAAGGACATCGATATCTACAATGCCAGCCGCATCATCCGGCGCGAAGCGGCGGTCGGCATTCTCAACGGCGTGTTCTTCGCGGTGACCATCGGCATCATTGCCGGCCTTTGGTTCGGCGACCCGGCGCTTGGCCAGATCATTGCGGTCGCCATGATCATCAACATGGTGGCGGCCGCGCTCGCCGGCATTCTCATACCGCTGGTGCTCGACCGGGTCGGCGCCGATCCGGCGATAGCCTCGTCGGTATTCGTGACGACGGTAACAGATGTCGTCGGCTTCTTCGCGTTCCTCGGCCTGGCCAGTTGGTGGTTGGGCATCTCTTGACGCGTATCGCTCGGATTTCGTTGTGGAATCCGTCAGCAATTGACTTTAACGTCAATGCGATGCCAATGTCACCTTGGGGAAATCGGCCGGGACGGACCTTTTGATGCGGGAATATTATTCGATCACGGAGTTGACCCGCGAGTTCGACATATCGACGCGGACACTGAGATTCTATGAAGACGAAGGGTTGATCGAGCCGGTGCGCCGGGGCCGCACGCGCCTGTTCCGGCCCTCCGACCGGCATCTCGTGCGGCAGATCCTGCGCGGCAAGAGACTCGGTTTTTCGATTAACGAGATTCGCGAAATCATCCAGATGTACAAGGCGCCGCCGGGCGAGGTGGGTCAGTTGAAGCTGATGATCCGGCGCATCGAGGAAAAGCGCGAGGATCTGCGCCAGAAGCGCCGCGACCTCGAGGAGACGCTCGCCGAGCTCGACCACGCCGAGGAATCCTGCGTCGAGCGGCTGGCCGAACTTGGCGTCAATACCTAGCGTCGCTGCGCCGCATCCGGACTGGCCTGAAATCTAGTTCGACTTGGAGGCGGTCGAGCGGCCGGTATAGCGCAGCACCTTGCCGACAACCTCGTCCCGCAGGGTCGGATCGTCATCGACGTTGAAATGGTTCATGCCATGGATGGTCGAGACGTCCCGGTTGTCGAGCCGGCCGCTGAAGCCGCTGCCCTTGGTCATCGATTCTCCCCAGCCTTTCTTGAAATAATAGTTGGTCACGTTCCGTACATTCGATGGCACGGCGAGCGAGACAGTCGCCGCGTAGCTGGCGATGAAATCGACATTGATGCCCTTCTTCTGGAGGGCCTCGGCAAGGTGGATCGCACTGTTGGCGCCGAGCGAATGGCCGATGATCACGATCGGCATGCGGCCGAATTTCTGACGTTTCTGAAGGATCTCCTGCTCGGCCCGCCTCCATGCGCCATGGCTGAGGGTGGTCGGCTCGACGCCGTTCTGCTTCAATTGGTTGGCCAGCTTGGTCAGTCCGGTCGAAAAGATCGAGCCACCGCCGCGTAGAATGTAGACGTCGACCCGGGCGCGCGCGGCGACCGGCTGGGTGTTGGTCGTCTCCGAGGGGGGCAGCGAACGCGGCGGGTTGAGGGCGGCTGCGTACCCTCCCGCTGCGAGCCCAAACCATAGGCTGAGAAAAATGCCCATGCGGACGAGGTGGTTGCCCATGCGTGATGCCCCGACGATTTTTGCCTGAGCCCGGCAAAATTCACGAAAAGATCCGTGAAGTCCAGCCTTGCGGGCAGAAGTCGACAGTCGAATCCGAAACTGGAACTGCCATCGCGCTGGGGCGTCAGCCAAAGATCCGCGGGACGATCCTGCCGGTCCTGCTGGCATAGGCGTCGTAGGCGTCACCGAAGGTCTGGCGCATCATCGTCTCCTCCGAGCCGACGCGCGCGAAATAGAGGACCGCGACCCCCACTAGGCCCGCTGGTCCAGCCAGCCAATTCGGCAACAACAGAAGTTGCGCCAATCCCCAGAGCCAGAAGGAGGAGTACATGGGATGGCGGACATAGCGGTAGAGCCCGTCCGTCACCAGCCGGTGCTCATCGCGGATCTCCAGCGTCACCGACCAGTTCCGGCCAAGCTGCCGGTGACTGGCATAAAACAGCGCGAGAAAGGCCAGTTGTGCCACGGCTCCGGCCCAGCCCATCCACGGCTGAAAGCGGTAGTCGGCAAAAGCCGGGAATCCGGTGAGCAGGTACACAGTCGGAACGACGGAGAGGCCGATGCCGGCCAGTGGTAGCACGATCCGTTCGGTCAGGTCACGGCGTGCCCGAACGACGCGCAGCCGGCGCGCACGCCGCCGGTATGGCAGCCGGATGGCAACCCAGGCGACAAGGCCGATGGCCCATATGATGGCGGCTATGGCAGGCGTCATCGGGCCGGTTCCTGCGCCAGCAGCGCCTCGAGATTGGTGCTTCGCGCCGTCCTTGAAAGCGGAAGCGGGCCGAAACAGATCATGAAGAAATCATAGAAATAGCGCTGCGTATTGCCGAATATGAACTGGTAGTGGATGCGAAAGAAGTTGCGTCGGATGCGCTTGTAGGTGGCGGCATCGAGGCAACTCTTCATGTGTATGGTCCGAACGATCGGAAACGCGCCCCCTTCGGTACTAGGCCGCGCTTTGAGTTTCATGCCTCGGACCGGGTCGGAGCGGTAGAAATTGATCACGTCGATCATACACTGGTACTCGACCCATTTCAGGTTCGGCTCGTCGACGAGGCTTTGAACGCCGCGACGATAATCACGGGCCGCAGGATGCATGCCAAGCTTCAAAGCGGTCGAACCGAGTGTCAGAATGCTCACTTCTGCATTGCTGCGCGCCAGATCGGGATTGATGCGCAGGCTGCGCGCCGCGACATCGAGGATCAGGCCGCCTCCGGTGCTGTGGCCTATCAGCAAGATTTCGTCGAAGGGTTTTGCGGCGACACGTTCGACCACGGTCGCTGCGAAGTGCTCCATCAGCGCGTCGGCATCCGGCCGTCTGCCGCGCAGGTAGTTGAGCGAGAACGACCACAGATCCATGAGGTGGGGGATCGACCATCGCCTGCCGAGGGTCGCGAGAAGAGGAAACGTCGCCAAGAGCGCAAGGAGCAGTCCCAGACCGCGCAGATCCATCGCCGCGCTGCGCAGCACAAGCGAAATGGCTGCCAGCGCGACCAGGAAGAACGCCAGGGTGACGACGAACGGATAGAGAAAATACAGGCCGAAACGCCAGCTCTGCAGGAACATGCGCAGAGCGGTGCCGGTGAGCACGTAGTCGAGGAAGGCGACGAGATATTTCAGCAGCCTGACAGGCAGCGGCCTGGCGAAGTCCCGGGCAACGACCGAATCAAGTGTCAGGAAATGGAAATCCGTGGTGACGTGCCAGTTTTCGTCCTGCGAGGCGGTGACGACGGCAGAGCCCACCTCGCCGGTTTCGGCCGGCTGCTTTTCGATGGCACCGGTCGCGTTCCATGTCGCCTCGAAGCGGCGCATTTCGCGGGCGAGGCGATCGAAGAAGGCCTCCGGCGTCTTGGGGTCATAGCCGCCTATGAAGAAGACGCATCGTCTTTTTACCATCTGTTCGATCGGAGGGGTCGTCCCTGGTTGCGCATCAGATCCAGCGCCTGACTTTCCTGCTGTAGTCGCGATATCGTTTCCCGAATTTTTCCGCCAGAATTTTTTCCTCGCGCTCTATGGCAAGCTTGTAGGTCGCGAATGCGGCGACGACGGCGAGGATCAGGAACCAGGCGATGCCGGAGATCAGCCCGACCCCGATCAGCAGCAGCGTATTGGCGAGGTACATCGGATTGCGGGTTATCGCAAAGGGTCCCGACGTGACGAGATGATCGGGCACGCCGTTGGGGTTCAACGTGGTCTTTGCCTGGTGCATCGTTCGGATGGCAGTCACGAACAGGGCGACGACCCCGGCTATCGCGAGGAAGCCGAAGGCGAACAGGATGGCCGACAGGAGGCCGCCGATCCAGGGCAGGGGGTAGAGGGCATGCAGGATGATGCTGATGGCGATGGCCGCAACATAGATCAGCGGCGGCAAAGGCACGACGCTCGGCTTCTTTTCCCCAGTGCTCATTCGAATCCCCCCTCAAGAATGGCGTTGTCGGTTTCCACCGTGCAGATATTGGCGACCTGCTCCACGCGAGACCGCAGTTCGAGGCTCTGGTCTCCCGCGTAGATGCCTTCGATCGACTTGTCCTGCTCGAGCCGGTCGATCATGCAGGCACAATAGCGTGTGCAGAATTCGGTGTCGCGCGTGTCCTCGCAAGCCGCCTGGCACGAATTGAGAAATTGTACCTCGCGGGTTTCTACCGCCGGCGGCATGACCTGAGCGAATGCCCAGACACAGGCGATGAGAACCGGCTGATGGATGAGGTAGAACGCAAGGCTGTGGCGGCCGGCAAAGATCGCCGGCGTCGCCCAACTACCGGCATGCAGCCCCGGCAGGCGAGAGAAAAGGCCGGCCTGTCTGGCAAATTTCGCCAAGGCGATGCCCGCAAGGACCACGCCGAACCACGGAAAGACCGGCACGTAGTCGTTGGAGCGCGGATAGGTCTCCGAAAGGCCGGTCCACCACCACCACGGATCGTCGAAGAATGCGGAGCGCAGGAAGTGCGGTGCGGCCACGACAAGTCCTGCGACAATCAGGGTCAGCATGGCCGGCAGGCGGACGAAGGCCAGGCCAAGCAGACTGGCCAATGCGATTTCGTGCAGGATGCCGAAGAAGATGAAGCTGCCGGGCGTGGCGAAATAGGTCGCAACCGAGATCGCCAGCGCAGCGCCGGCCACCATCGCCAGCCGCGTCCAATAGCCACGCCACCTGATTCCGTCGCCATGGGCCAGAAAAAGACTGACGCCGGCGAGAAACAGGAAGCTCGAGGCGATCGACCGGGCAAAGAGCTTCCAGCCGCCGACAGCCGTCATGCCCTGCTGGACGTAGCCGAAGAACTCGAGATCCCAGGTGAAGTGGTAGACCGCCATGGCGAGCAGCGCGACACCGCGCGCAATGTCGATGGCGTCGATGCGCTGTCTGGCCTGCTGATGGTCTGGCACGTGTCTTCCGGCGTCGCTCTATGGGCTGATCGGGGAATCACCGTTAGCACGCCCGCGGCGGTCAAAAACATGGAAATCGGAACAACGGACGCGAGGCGGGCAGATCGGCCAGGCGCCTGACGCGCTCTCCGGGGCATCAGGCGGCTGCGCCGTTCGCCGCCTTGGGCCAGACCGTGGCAAATGATAGCCAGCCCGGATTTGCGCCGCTTTCAGGTCGGTTTCCTGTTATCGGCTTGGGCCTGCGCCTGCCTATCCTGTCCGGTCGCATGATTCTCGCAGGCACATGGCAACTCAGGTCCGGCACCCCATTTGGCTTCCCGCCGTTCCGCCGGCCGGCGCACGGACATTCGCCAGCCTCTATGGCCTGGAATCCTTTGCCAGGGCGTCCATCGCCAGCGTCATCCCGATCCAGGCCTATGAAATTCTGAAGAGCGAGCAGGGCGTCTCGATCCTCTACACGATCGTAGCGCTGCTCGGACTTTCGGCGACGCTGTTCATGCCGATGCTGATTGCGCGCTTCTCGCGCCGCTGGGTGTATACGGCCGGCGTCGCGCTGCTGGCCTTCGGATCGGTGCTGTTCCTCACCGGCACGCTGACCGGCCAGCTGCTCGGCATGCTGTCCAGGGTGATGGGCGCCAGCGCGCTCGGCATCACGCTCAACCTCTACATCATGGATCACATCAAGAAGACCGAGTTCATGCGCTCCGAATCGTTGCGCATGGCGTGGTCGATGCTCGGCTGGACGGCCGGGCCGACGCTCGGCATCCTGCTCTACACGCATTTCGGCATCATTGCGCCGCATGCCGCGGTCATTCTCTTCTGCAGCGTGCTCCTGGCGCTCTTCTGGTATTATAGGCTCGGCGACAACAAGCTGATCCGGCCCGGCAAGACAAGGCCAGCCAACCCGCTCGCCAATATCGGGCGGTTCGTCGCCCAGCCAAGGCTGAGGCTGGCATGGCTCATTGCCTTCGGCCGGTCCTGCTTCTGGACGACCTTCTTCGTCTATTCTCCGATCCTGATGGTGGTGACCGGGCAGGGCGCGCTGGCCGGCGGCCTGCTGGTTTCGGCGGGCAACGCGCTGCTCTTCACCGCGGTGTTCTGGGGCCGGGCGGGCAAGCGCTTCGGCGCGCGAAACATCATGTCGCTGGCGTTCTTCGCCATGACCGGGACGCTTTTGGCCGCCGGGCTCTGCGGCGAGCGCCTTCCGCTCGTTGCCGGCTTCTTCCTGCTCTGCTGCGCCTGCTTTGCCATCGCGCTCGACGCGCTCGGCTCGACCGCCTTCATGCGCGCCGTTCGCTCCTACGAGCGGCCGCAAATGTCGGCGGTCTACCGGACCTATCTCGACTTTTCCGAGCTGCTGCCGCCGCTCGCCTATTCGATCGTGCTGGCCTTTTTCGGGCTCGGCGGCGTGTTCGTGACGCTCGGCGTCTTCGCCGCGATCTGCGGCCTGCTTACCTGGCGCTATCTGCCGAAGTCGATGTGACAGTGTCCAGCCCTCGATGCTGGTCCCGCACCCATTGGTGGAAGCGGTAGAGCTCGTATTCTTCGGGCATCAGGACACCTGCCTCGAAGCGGCGCGAGTGCAGGCCCTTCTGGTTGATCTCGCAGACGCCGGCATCCTCCTCCAGCACCTGAATGCCGAAGGAGACGATGTTGTCGAGCGCATCGGCGGCGGGGATTTCGGGGAACAGCCATTCGGCCGTCAGCTCGGTCCTTTCCGGACCAAGCGGCAGCAGGCGCACGGTGCGGACATAATCGACATGGCCGACGATGAACATCGACGGCAGGTTCATCGCATAGGACTGGCCGGCCGCCCGTTCGGCATCGGTCAGGCCGGCAAATTGCGGCCCGTGCGCGTGACCGTCGGCCGACCAGGTCTCGGCGCCAGTGCGCAGGCGGCCGGAAAACTCCGGTGCGTCATTGTCGGCGTGGCGCGCCCAGTCCGGATCGTCCTGCCTCGCCATCATGCCGCGACCGTAGATAGGCACCAACTGCGACAGATGCTTGTGGACGCCCGGGCAGTGCAGGCATTCGTTGAAATTGTCCCAGAAGATCTTCCAGTTGCAGTTCATCACCTTCCTGAATACGTGGCCCGTCACCAGGCTTTCGAGCGGCCAGTTCGTCAGATCGGCGGAGTCGCGATCGAACGTGTCTGTGAGGGTATCGCCGGCGGCAGGGTCAAGATTGACGAAGACCAGCCCGCGCCAGACCGACAGCGATACGGCGTGCAGCGGGAAGTCCGCCTTGTCGAACCCCTCCGGCAGGGTCTTCGAAGGCACGCGCACAAGGTCGCCGCGCAGCGAGTAGGACCAGGCGTGGTAGGGGCAGGTCAGGAGCCGGGCCTTCAGTCTGCCTGACGCCGCGGCGCATAGCTGCGAACCGCGGTGCCGGCAGGTGTTGTGAAAGGCGCGCAATGTGCCGGTTTCGTCGCGCACGACCAGAATCTCCTGGTCGCCGATGGTGAAGACCCGGTAGGCCAGCGGCTCGGCGATGTCGCTGTCGCGGCAGACATGGACCCAGCGGCGATACCAGATCGCCTCGAGATCCTTCCGATAGGCAGCTTCCTCGAAATAGCTTGATGCGGGAAGCGTCGGGAACGCCCGATCGAGGCCATTGTAGCTTCTTTCCTGGGGCTCGGCTTGGGTCATTGGCTAGGTCTCCGGTATCGAAGCGGACACCCCGGCGACGACGTTGTCAAGCAAGCGCGGCGGCGGTTGGCCGGCTTGCCGGATTTGCTATGTTGCCCGCGAATCAACGGATTGCCGGCAATGCCCCGCACCATGTCGCTCACGCCTGAACTCGTCGCGCGCTGCCACCGCGACATGGCAGACCCCGGTCCCGATCCGGCGCTTTCCCATCTCGACGAAGGCGATTATGCCGCGCTCGTCGAAGCCATGCTGGAGGGGCGTGCGCCCGACGAACCGGTCTGGCTCTTCGCCTATGGTTCACTGATCTGGAAGCCCGAAATCGAGCACGAGGAGGAACTGGTCGCGGCCGCCCATGGCTGGCACCGTTCCTTCTGCCTGACGCTAACTCGCTGGCGCGGCACGCCGCAGACACCGGGCTTGATGCTCGGCCTCGACCGTGGCGGCGCCTGCCGGGGCCTTGCCCTGCGCCTCCCTGACGGCGACCGGCGTCAGCAGCTGGACAAGCTGTTCCGCCGCGAGATGACGGTGAAGCCGCCGTCCTATCATCCACGCTGGATGCAACTGTCGACGGAGCGCGGACCGCTGAGAGCGCTGGGCTTCGTGATAAACCGCGGTGGACCAAACTATGCGGGTCCTCTCGCCGACGATGCTGTTGCCGCCGCGCTGGCGTCGGCCTGCGGCCATTGGGGCTCAGGCGCCGACTACCTGCACAATGTGGTCGCCAACCTGGAAGCGCGCGGCATCCATGATCGACATTTATGGCGTCTGCAGGAACTCGTGGCGGCCAGGATTCTCAGCGGAGAATAGCGCAGGAGCGACATCGGCAAGGCCCGGTTTGTCGGTTAATTGGTTTGCCGCGATTTTCTTTCTCCTCTATAGTCGCATCGTCGTCGGTTCCGAGAGGACCGAGAGGGAATGCGGTGCGGGCAAGTTGCCCAAAGCCGTGGCTGCCCCCGCAACTGTAGGCGGTAGCTCTCCCCAAAGGCCACTGAGGCGTTAGCCTCGGGAAGGCGGGGAAGGGTGACAACCGCGAGCCAGGAGACCTGCCGGCGACGGATGTCAACGAGGTGCCCTCGGGTGGAGGGTGAAAGGACAGAAATGATGAACACGGTTTCGGCTTCCCTGGGTGCAGGCACTTCGACGGCTTCGCGCGCCATCCAGCTTGGCGCAGTTGCACTGCTCGGCCTCTTCGTCGTCGGCTTCGTCGGCTTTTCGCATGCCGAGATCGTCCACAATGCCGGCCACGACTACCGGCATTCGATGGCGTTTCCCTGCCACTAAACGGGATATGACATCATGAACCTGTTTCGCAACGCCGTGTTCACCGCGGCGATCGCGGGCCTGTTTGCAGGCCTCGTCATGACGGCCCTGCAGACCTATGCGACCGTGCCGCTCATCCTTCAGGCCGAGACTTTCGAAGGTGCCGGGATGACGGGCCATGACCATGGCTCAGCCGCCGTGGCAGCCGAGGCCGAGAGTGAGCCGACAGCCGCCGCGCATGGACACGGCGGCGAGGCGTGGGCGCCGGCCGACGGCTTCGAGCGCTTTGCCTTCACTGCCCTTGCCAACATCGTGACCGGCATCGGTTTCGCACTCGTCCTCGTGGCGGCTTCCGAATTTGCCGGCGGCATTGCCGGATGGCGCCAAGGGGTGTTCTGGGGATTCGCCGGCTTTGCTATCTTCACGCTGGCGCCAGGACTCGGCCTGCCGCCGGAACTGCCTGCGATGCCGGCGGCCGACCTGATGGACCGTCAGGTCTGGTGGCTCGGAACAGTGGCCGCGACAGCGGCGGGGCTGGCACTGATCGCCTTCCGTGGAACGGCGGTTATTTCGCTGATCGGCGTCGCGCTGATCGTGGTTCCGCACGTTCTCGGCGCGCCGCAGCCTGCAAGCCACGAATCGCCGGTTCCAGCCGAGCTGCATCGGCAGTTCGTCGTTGCGGTAACGGTGACGAACCTGATCTTCTGGGTGCTGCTCGGCGGCGTGGTGGGCATGGTGCGCCAACACTTCATCGGTGCGGCGGCCAATCCCAGCAAGAGCTTTGCCTGACCGCAACAGCCTGACCTTCCTTCTCGGCGGCGCGCGCTCGGGCAAGAGCGCGCATGCCGAGACGCTGGTCTGCGCGCACCCTGCGCCTTGGGCCTATATCGCCACGGCGCAGGCCTATGATGACGAGATGGTGGAGCGGATCGCCCTCCACCGTGATCGGCGCGGCGCAGGCTGGCAGACCGTCGATGCGCCGCTCGATCTCGTCAGCGCATTGCGCGCCGTGCCCGACGGGCGCCCGGTGCTGGTCGACTGCCTGACGCTTTGGCTGAGCAACCGTCTTTTGGCCGAACACGATCTCGAAGCGGCGTCCGGCGAACTCGAGGCGGTGCTTGCCGCGCCGCGCGGGCCGTGGTTCGTGGTGTCGAACGAGGTCGGGCTCGGCATCGTGCCCGACAACAGGCTGGCGCGGGAATTCCTCGACGCACAGGGCCGGCTCAACCAGCGCATCGCGGCACGCGCCGACCACGTGCTGTTCATGGTGGCGGGGCTGCCGCTCAAGGTGAAGTGACATGAAGAACATCGACAAGGAAGCGGAAGAAAAGCACCGCGCCAAGATGGCCAAGCGCAAGGCCGTGCAGGACGCGGAAGTGGCCGGCAAGACGGTTGCTGAAAAGGGCCTGCTGATCGTCAACACCGGTCCCGGCAAGGGCAAGACAACGGCAGCCTTCGGCCTGGCGCTGCGCATGCTGGGCTACGGCAAGCGGGTGGGCGTCGTGCAGTTCGTCAAGGGTGCGTGGCACACCGGCGAGAAGGATGCCTTCGCTGCGTTCGGCGACCGGACTGTCTGGCACACGATGGGCGAGGGTTTTACCTGGGAAACTCAGGACGTGAAGCGCGACATCGCGGCGGCGGAAGCGGCCTGGGCGAAGGCGCTGGAACTACTTGGCGACCCGACGATCAGCCTCGTGGTGCTCGACGAGTTGAACATCGCGCTGCGCTACGACTATCTCGACCTCGATGCTGTGGTGGCGGCGCTCAAGGCACGGCGGTCCGACCTGCATGTCGTGGTGACCGGCCGCAACGCCAAGCCAGCGCTCGTCGAGGCGGCCGATCTCGTTACCGAGATGGCCGCCGTGAAGCACCACTTCGCCGCCGGGGTGAAGGCACAGCAGGGCATCGAGTTCTAAAGTTCTCTGGCGGTGAGGCCGCTTACAGAAGCACGAACAGCAGGGCCGCAAGCCCGAGCAGGGCGATCAGCAGCATGTCGGCCAGCCAGAAGAGCTTGAGTGCCCGCCTGATGTCGGCGGCGGTGGCGATGCGCCGGCCGCCTTCGCCCATGAAGGCATCCCGGACCATTTTGCCGGAATAGACTCGCGGGCCGGCGAGTTCCAGGCAGAGCGCCCCGGCCATCGCCGCTTCCGGCCAGCCGGCATTGGGCGAACGGTGTTTGCCGGCATCGCGCAGGACGGCTTGCCAGGCGGCGCCGGGATTGGCGCCGGGCGTCAGGGCAGCGGCGGCAACGAGCAGAAGGGCGGTGAGGCGCGAGGCCGGCAGGTTGATCAGGTCGTCGAAGCGCGCCGCGGCCCAGCCGAAGGCCTGGTGGGTCGGAGTCAGGTGGCCGATCATCGAATCGGCGGTGTTGGCGGCCTTGTAGGCGACGCCGCCGGCAAGCCCGCCAAGCGCCAGCCAGAAGGCCGGCGCGACGATGCCGTCGGAAAAATTCTCGGCAAGGCTCTCGATGGCGGCGCGCGCCACGCCGGGTTCGTCGAGCTGTTCCGGATCGCGGCCGACGATCTTCGAGACGGCTTCCCGGCCAGACTCGAGTCCGCCGGTCTCCAGGGCGTCGGCGACCGCCTTGACGTGATCGGCGAGGCTTTGCTGCGACAGCAGCGTGCTGCCGGCTATCGCCAGCACCGCAAGCCCGGCGCTATAGGGAGAGAGCAGGAACTCGAGGCCGCCGGCGATGGCGGCGGGCAGGCCGACAATGGCGATCAGGGCGAGCACACCGTAAAGGCGACGCCTACGGTCGCTCTCGGTGGCGCGGTTGAGCCTGCGGTCGAGAGAGGATATCAGCGAGCCGATCCAGCTGACCGGATGGCCGATGGCCTTGTAGAGCCGGTCCGGATAACCGGTTTGCGACTCGAGCACGAGCGACAGGAAGGCAAGCAGTACTGACATGGGATTTCCGGAGCGCGATATCTCGGCGGTGGTGGACCATGGCGGCAGTCTCGACCGGGCGCGCGCGCTGTTTCCCGACGCGCCCGAGCCGTGGGTCGACCTGTCCACCGGCATCAACCCGCACTCCTATCCGCTTTTCGACCTGCCCGCCACTGCCCTGACCCGGCTGCCGGAGCCGTCGCGTCACCGCGAGCTGGCGGCCATCGCGGCGCGCGCCTATCGAGCGCCG
>CAMYMG010000090.1 GCA_947259295.1 uncultured Rhizobiaceae bacterium | reverse complement strand
CGGGCCCGCGCCCTGCCCTCGAGACCCTCGAACGCCCCGCCGCGTGCCAGGAACCTGGCGCCGTGCTTGTCGAAGGCTGCCTTGGCCGCCGTGACGTAGCCCTTGTAGCCTTCGGGATCGTGCACATCGACATGCGCCACCCAATATCCCTTTGCCATCTCGTCCTCCTCCAGTTCTGGTCAGGCCCGGTTCATTTCCTCGAGTATCGACAGCGCCGCGCGGCGCGGATCGGCGGCCTGCACGACCGGCCGTCCGACGACCAGGTGGCTGGCGCCGTTGCGGATCGCGTCGCCCGGCGTCACGACCCGCTTCTGGTCGCCCGCCTCGCCACCGACCGGCCGGATACCTGGGGTGACCACGGCCATGTCCGAGCCGACGATCCTGCGCACGGCCGAGGCTTCGCTGGCAGCGCACACGATGCCGCCCATACCCTCGGCAAGCGCCTGCTCGGCGCGCCGCAGCACCAGCGTATGCGGGTCGTATTCATAGCCCGCGTCGATCAGGTCCTGCTCGTCCATCGAGGTCAGCACGGTTACCGCGAGGAGGCAGAGATCGGAGCCGCTGGCGGCGGCGACGGCCGCCCGCATGGCCTTTGGGTAGGCGTGCAGCGTCAGCATCGACACGCCCATCCGCGCGACGTTCTCGACGCCCTTGGCCACAGTGTTGTCGATGTCGAGCAGCTTCATGTCGAGAAACACCTGCTTGCCCCCGGCGACAAGATCGCGCGCGAAGTCGAGGCCGCCGGCAAAGACCAGCTGATAGCCGATCTTGTAGAAGGAGACGGCGTCGTCTAGCTGCCTGACGAGCTTCTCGGCGTCGGCAAGTGTCGGAACGTCGAGGCCGACGATCAGCCGGTCGCGCATCGTGTCGTCGGTCATGGCACCAGCCTCGTTGACATCATTTTCGCCCGCTCGATCAGCGCCTCACAGACCATCTCCATCTGGCGGCGCAGGCGTTCGTCGCGGAAGTCGCCATTCTCGTCGAAGGCCTCGCCGGCGCGGCCGACCGAGCATTGCGGCGTCACCACCTCGACGCGGCAGGCCATCAGCACGGCGCGCAGATGATAGAGGCCGCGCACGCCGGCGAAATTGCCGTCCGACGACGAGCAGAGGCCTGCGACCTTGCCCTCGAAGGGCTTGAGGGCACGCGTTCCGTCCCGGCGGACGCGGCTGACCCAGTCGAGCGTGTTCTTGAGTAGCGGCGGAATGGAAGCATTGTATTCGGGGCTGGCAATGAGCATGCCGTCATGCGCGGCGATCTGGCGCGCGAGATTCAGCGCGTTGTCAGGAACGCCCTTCTCCTTCTCGAGGTCCTGATCCATGATCGGCAGAGGATAATCGGCGAGGGATATCCGCGTTACTTCGGCACCCTGCAGTGCCAGAACCTTCATCGCCACATCCGCGGTGCTGATGCTGAAGGCGCCGCTGCGCAGCGAACCGGCAAACACCAGAATTTTCGGGATGATCCTCACCGGCACTCCTATGGCTTCGCCACTGCTATAGGCGAAACACCAGCAGAATCAACATCGCGCGGGTATCGCGCCGGCGTCAGTTGGCGGCAGCGCGCCGGTAGATCCACAACTGCGTCGGGGGAATGTTGCAGATGACAAAATGAAAATGCTCGACCGTGTAGTTGCCGAGGCCGGGCGGGATCGGAGAACGGGGACCGTAGGTAAGCTGCACCACGGGGCGGCCCTGCGGGATGCGATCGAGCAGATCGTCGAGATAGGCGATGCGGCGGGAAACCGGGAAATTCAGCAGGGGCACGCCCGAGATGACACAGTCGAACATCAGGTCGCTTCTGTCGCCGAGCGTCGCCGCAAGATCGAAGGCGTCGCCCTCGATGACGTTGACGCCGCGAAAATGCCGCCTCAGATGCCGGACGAATTCGGGCGAGTATTCGACGGTGTAGAGGTTCTCGGGCCTGACGCCATGGGCGAGGATGGCCCGCGTGATGACACCCGTTCCAGGCCCGACCTCGAGCACCGGCAGGCCGGAATCCAGATCGATGACAGAAGCCATGCGGCGCGCTGCGAACGAACTTGTCGGGATGATCGAACCGACCGCCTTCGGCCTGTCGATCCAGCCCTTGAAGAAGCGAAGTTCGTCGTCGAACCTGTCAGCAAAGGCCTTGCGAAATTCAGATACGCGCGCCATTGCCACTCCCGATTGCGTCTCGCCCGACTACTTACCACTTGCGTGGTCCAAGGCAAGTAACAGTCTGGCTCATTAGAGCCGTTCCGCGTGTCAGCGTTCGGCGAAGGTCTCGAAGAAATCCTTCATGCGCGAGAAGAAGCCGCTGGATTGCGGGGAATTGTCCTTCGAGGACAGTTTCTCGAACTCTTCCAGCAGTTCGCGCTGGCGCTTGTTGAGGTTCTGCGGCGTTTCGACTTCCGTCTGGATGTAGAGGTCGCCGATCGTCGCCTGGCGAAGCACCGGCATGCCCTTGCCCTTGAGGCGGAACTGGCGGCCGTTCTGGGTGCCTTCGGGGACTTTCACGCGTGTCTGGGTGCCGTCTAGCGTGGCCACCTCGAACGCCCCGCCAAGGGCCGCAGTGATCATCGAGATCGGCACCTTGCAATAGAGGTCGGAACCATCGCGCTGGAAGAACTCGTGCGGCTTCACGGACAGGAAGATATAGAGATCACCCGACGGACCGCCGCGCAGCCCGGCCTCGCCTTCATTGGACAGGCGAATGCGTGTGCCGTCCTCGATGCCGGCAGGAATGTTGACCGAGAGCGAGCGCTCCTCGACGATGCGGCCCTGGCCGGAGCATTTCGGGCAAGGATCCTGGATCATCTGGCCGCGGCCATGGCAGGTCGGGCAGGTGCGTTCGATGGAGAAGAAGCCCTGGCTGGCGCGCACCTTGCCGTGGCCGCCGCACATGGTGCAGGTGACGGGCTGGGTGCCCGGCTTGGCGCCGGAACCGGAGCAGTCGGTGCAGGCGATGGAGGCCGGCACCCTGATCTGCGCGGTCTTGCCGGCATAAGCTTCCTCGAGCGTGATCTCCATGTTGTAGCGCAGGTCGGCGCCACGCTCGCGGCCGCCCGACGAACGGCGCTGGCGGCCGCCCATCATGTCGCCGAAGATGTCCTCGAAAATATCGGCGAACCCGCCGGCGCCAAAGCCCTGGGCGCCGCCCATGCCGCCATTCTCGAAGGCGGCGTGGCCGAAGCGGTCGTAGGCGGCGCGCTTTTGCGGATCCTTCAGCGTGTCGTAGGCTTCGTTGATCGCCTTGAACCGCTGTTCGGCGGTGTGGTCGTCGGGATGGCGGTCAGGATGGCATTGCATGGCAAGCTTGCGGAATGCCGCCTTGAGCTCTTTCTCGTCGGCGCCCTTATGGACGCCGAGCGTTTCGTAGAAATCAGCCTTCATATTATCCCGCAGTTCCAAAACCTGGCATGTGCACCGTCAATCCGATGCCTTTTTGGTCGTTGGCACCGGATTTAGTGAACCTCTTTGCCATATGCCATAGGCGAGAGCCCGCGCGGATACGAATTTTCAGCGTTTTTTGGCGTTTTGTTGCAGTTTGGTTCAGCCGAACTGGGGGATCGGACGCCTGCTCCCAGCCCAACGCCTGTCATGATAGCCCACAATAAGCCGCGATACTGGCGCTTCGAAATAACGCGCCGATAAAAGCGCCAGGCCGACCACAAGAGGGAGGCTGAGAGCGAGGTAGACGGCAAAGCTGATCATGTCGAGCGGCTCGATAAACTTGCGCCACAGCAGCGCGAAGGCGACCGTGCCGACCACAGGGTGGATCAGATAGATACCGAAGGACACCTTGCCGACGCCACCGAACGGGATCAGGAATTCCGAGCCGCGCGGATTGTTGCGCTCGGCGAGCGCGGCAAGGAACACCGACAGGCCGAGGAGCGCCAGCACGAAATAGCCATTCTGCAGCGTCATCATGGCGAGAACCGCGCCGCCGAACACCAGCCAGGCCGGCAGGTGGCTGCGCAACTGCAGCTTGCTGTCGCGCACCGCGACCGCGAGCAGGGCACCGAGGCCGAAATCCGCAAATGCCCTGTAGGCGCCCCAGGTATCGGTAGTCATCCAGTTGTCGAACGGCACGAGACCGCTGCGGCTTCCCAGTTCGAGGAGCCCAATCGTCACCGCCGCCAGCAGGACCAGTCCCGTCTTGCCGCCGAACTGGAATGCGACGACGAAGACAGGCAGCGCCAGATAACAGAACCATTCGGCAGACAGTGTCCAGCCGACATAGTTGAAAGTCAGGATGTCGGTGAAGCCCCACCCCTGCACGAGAAGTATGTTGGCCGGAAGCACGACGAAATCATAACGCGCCGGGTCGCTGCTGGTCACGATGCCAAGCTGAACGGCCAGCCCGACAGCGACGAAGAACAGCAGGGTGACAAGATAGAGCGGATAGAGCCGCGCGACACGGCGGACGAGAAAGCTCCTGTAGCTTCCGGGCTGGGCGAGGAGCGTGTCGGAGTAGCGCAACATGATCAGGAAGCCCGAGATCATGAAGAACATCTCCATCAGCGGCAGGAGGCGATGCAACAGATCGCCAAGCACGAGCGCCGCCCCGGTTCCATACTCGACGAAGTGGAAGATCATCACCAGCAGCGCCGCTGCCAACCGCCAGAACTCGAGAATGCGGAAATGCTGTTTCGGCTTTGCGTCGGCTTTTTGCGGCATCGATCTTCCCATCGGATGGATGCCCGCAATCTTTGCACGGCTGTCGGGAGATTGGGGCGATACTCCCGATTATCGTTAATCCGGTCCGTCCGAAGAAGTCGAAAACCGGAATGCAAAAGGCCCCGGCGTTTCCGCCGGGGCCTTTTGCATGACTGGATGCCGAGCAGGTCGAATCAGGCCGACTTCTTGGCGTCGTCGTCCTCGTCGATTTCCTCGAAGTCGGCGTCGACGACATCGCTGTCCATGGCGGCATCGGCAGCCGCGTCCTTCTCGGCCGCCTCCTGCTGAGACGCCTCGTACATGGCCTGGCCGAGCTTCATCGACACTTCGGCGAGCGTCGAAGTCGCGGCGTTGATCGCCTCGACATCATCGCCTTCGGCTGCCGTCTTCAACGCAGCGATCGCCTCCGAGATGGCGGTGCGGTCCTCTTCGGAGACCTTCTCGCCATAATCCTTGAGCGACTTCTCCGAGGAGTGCACCAGGCCTTCGGCCTGGTTGCGTGCCTCGACGAGCGCACGGCGCTTCTTGTCGTTTTCGGCGTTGGCCTCGGCGTCCTTGACCATCTTCTCGATGTCGGCGTCGGAAAGGCCGCCCGATGCCTGGATGCGGATCTGGTGCTCCTTGCCGGTGCCCTTGTCCTTGGCCGAAACGTTTACGATGCCGTTGGCGTCGATGTCGAAGGTGACTTCGATCTGCGGCACGCCGCGCGGTGCCGGCGGGATGCCGACCAGGTCGAACTGGCCGAGCGCCTTGTTGTCGGCAGCCATTTCACGCTCGCCCTGGAAGACGCGGATCGTCACGGCCGACTGCGAGTCCTCGGCCGTCGAGAAGACCTGGCTCTTCTTTGTCGGGATCGTCGTGTTGCGCTCGATGAGGCGCGTGAACACGCCACCCAGCGTCTCGATGCCGAGCGAGAGCGGAGTCACGTCGAGCAGCAGCACGTCCTTGACGTCGCCCTGCAGCACGCCGGCCTGGATGGCGGCGCCGAGTGCGACGACCTCATCCGGGTTGACGCCCTTGTGCGGTTCCTTGCCGAAGAACTGCTTCACGATCTCCTGGATCTTGGGCATGCGCGTCATGCCGCCGACCAGGACAACCTCGTCGATCTCGCCGGCCTTGAGGCCGGCATCCTTGAGGGCCGCCTTGCAGGGGTCGATGGTGCGCTGAACGAGGTCCTCGACGAGCTGCTCGAACTTGGCGCGCGTCAGCTTCATCGTCAGGTGCTTCGGACCGGTCTGGTCGGCGGTGATGAAGGGCAGGTTGATCTCGGTCTGCGACGAGGCGGACAGCTCGATCTTCGCCTTCTCGGCGGCTTCCTTCAGCCGCTGCAAGGCGAGCTTGTCGCTCTTCAGGTCGATGCCCTGTTCCTTCTTGAACTCGGCCGCCAGGTACTCGACCAAGCGCATGTCGAAGTCCTCGCCGCCGAGGAAGGTGTCGCCGTTGGTCGACTTGACCTCGAAGACGCCGTCGCCGATTTCGAGAACCGAAATGTCGAAGGTGCCGCCGCCAAGGTCATAGACGGCGATGGTCTTGCCGTCCTTCTTGTCGAGACCATAGGCGAGCGCCGCCGCGGTCGGCTCGTTGATGATGCGCAGCACTTCAAGTCCGGCGATCTTGCCGGCATCCTTGGTGGCCTGGCGCTGGGCGTCGTTGAAGTATGCCGGAACAGTGATGACCGCCTTCTCGACCTTCTCGCCGAGATAGGCTTCCGCCGTTTCCTTCATCTTCTGGAGAATCATCGCAGAAATCTGCGAGGGAGACTGCTTCTTGCCGGTCGCTTCGACCCAGGCGTCGCCATTGTCGCCCTTGACGATCTTGTAGGGGACAAGCTTCTTGTCCTTCTCCGTAACCGGATCGTCGTAGCGGCGGCCGATAAGGCGCTTGACCGCGAAAATCGTGTTCTCAGGATTGGTGACCGCCTGGCGCTTGGCCGGCTGGCCCACGAGGCGCTCGTCACCTTCTGTAAAGGCGACGATGGAGGGCGTCGTGCGCGCACCTTCCGCATTCTCGATGACCTTCGGCTCCTTGCCATCCATGATGGCGATGCAGGAATTGGTGGTACCAAGGTCGATGCCGATTACTTTTGCCATTTCATTACTCTCCGCTAAGCAGACTGTCAGGACCCGTAACGGCGTTCCAGAGACAGTCCCTGTTTCCTCGATCAAATACCGCGCGAACGCCACACAGGGTGGACGGCCCGTCCGGCCTTGCGGGGTATATAAGAACAGGCTTTTGCAGGCGCAAGCGTTGCGTGGACATCTGGGGTCGAGATCGATCGCGGGGCGACAACCGTCGCAGGTCTGTCACGTTGTAAGTGCTCGCACAGCCGGAGTTGCGCACCGGGGCCGGCTGCAAAACCTCTTGGATTTTGACGGTGACAGTGCGAGAGCTTGATTTCCGACCCATTCGAGCCGTCCGATCGCCAGCATCGGCCCCAGGCCGACAACGCGACAAAACGACATGGCTGCCGACGGCTCACATATGCATCAAGACCCTGCCTTCAAGTTCCTGTCCGGTGGCGGCGAGACCGGCCGGCTGATCGCGGCGTTCGACTGGGCCGCGACCCCGCTTGGCCGCATCGAGGAATGGCCGCAGAGCCTCAAGACATCCGTGTCGCTGGTCCTGCGCTCCCAGGTGCCCATCGTGATGCTGTGGGGACCCGACGGGGTGATGATCTATAATGACGCCTATTCGGTGTTTGCGGGCGGCCGGCACCCGAAGCTGCTGGGCTCGAATGTAAGAGAGGGCTGGCCCGAGGTCGCCGATTTCAACGACAATGTCATGAAGGTGGTGCTGCGCGGCGGGACGCTCGCCTACCGCGACCAGAAACTGACGCTCTACCGGTCGGGGCAGCCCGAGCCGGTATGGATGAACCTCGATTACTCCCCCATCCTAGACGAAAGCGGCGAGCCTGCCGGCGTCATGGCCATCGTCGTCGAAACGACGGCCAAGGTGGCAGCGGAAACCTGGCAGGCCGGCGAACGCGAGCGCCAACGTCAGATGTTCGAGCAGGCGCCCGGATTCATCGCCATCATGACCGGACCGGATCACGTCTTCGAGCTGACCAATGCCGCCTACCGGCAGCTGGTCGGCCATCGCGACGTGCTCGGCCTGCCGGTGCGCCAGGCGCTGCCGGAAGTTCAGGGCCAGGGTTTCTTCGAGCTGCTCGACCAGGTCTACCAGAGCGGAGAACCGTTCGTCGGCACGTCGCTCAAGGCCTTCCTGCAGCGCGAACCGGGGGCGCCCAAGCAGGAGCGCTTTTTGGATCTCATCTATCAACCGGTGCGCGGCGCCGACGGCAGCGTCGTCGGGATTTTCGCGCAGGGTATCGACGTGACCGACCGGCTGGTGGCGGAAGAGGCGCTGAGACGCAGCGAGGCCCAGTTCCGCAGCCTTGCAGAGGCGATGCCCAACCACGTCTGGACCTCGCGGGCCGACGGTTATCTCGACTGGTTCAACCCCCAAGTCTACGACTTTTCCGGCGCCGCCGCGGGCGAACTCGACGGTCAAGGCTGGGCGGAGATCGTGCATCCCGACGATGCGGTCGACGCAGCCCAGAAGTGGCAGGCGGCGCTGGCGTCGGAGATTCCCTACGAGACGGAATTCAGGCTGCGGCGTCATGACGGCAGCTATCGCTGGCACCTGGCACGCGCCGTGCCGATCCGCGATGCGATGGGCACGGTGACGAAATGGATCGGCACCAACACCGATATCGACGACCAGAAGCAGGCGGCCCAGGCGCTGCACGAAAGCGAACGCCGCCTGCAGTTGTCGCAGAACGCTGCCGGGATCGCGGCGCTGGAACTCGACATTGCCAGCGGCATGGTGATCGGCTCGGAAGGGTTCTGGGACCTTTGGGGCCTGTCGCCGCGAGACAGCGTGCACATCAGCGTGCTCGAAAACATCGTGCTGCCGGAAGACAAGGATGTGCGCTCCACGCAGGAGACCAGGCGAAAGGGCACCGCCAACCCGAATGTCGAATATCGCGTCCGGCGCCCCGACACCGGCGAGATCCGCTGGCTGTCCCGCAACATCGACTTCGTCCACGACGAGGCCGGGCGACCGATCAAGATGTTCGGCGTCATGCAGGACATCACCGAGCGACGCGAGGCGCAGGCGCGGCAGAAGATGCTGACCCACGAACTCGAGCACCGCATCAAGAACATCCTGGCGATGGTGTCGGCCATCGCCTCGCAGACGCTGCGCAACACCGACATCGATACCGCCCGCAACACCTTCAACGAAAGGCTGCGGGCGCTCGCCAACGCCCACGACATCCTGAACAACGCCAGCTGGACCGGCGCACCGCTCAATGAGGTCGTCGAGAATTCGACCGCCGTTTTCCCGACCGAGCAGATCACCATCTCCGGACCGTCGTTGGCAATCAATCCGAAGATGGCGCTGTCGCTGGCGCTGGCGGTCAACGAACTCGGCACCAATGCGCTGAAATATGGTGCGCTGTCGGTGCCCGAGGGCAGGGTGACGATCGAATGGATGATCGAGCCGGGCGAGACCCGGGACATGCTGACCTGGCGCTGGCTGGAGCGCGGCGGACCGGGCGTCACGCCGCCGGAGCGCCGCGGCTTCGGCAGTTTTCTCATCGAACGCGTCTTCGGTGCCGATTTCAATGGTTCGGTACGGATCGAATATGATCCGGACGGCGTTGAGTGTGTGCTGACAGCCCCGAGTCCCAGTCCGGACCTTTCAGGCGTCAAGGAAAGACAAGGGCCGCAGAGTGACGGATAAAGCCAAGATCGTGCTTGTTGTCGAAGACGAGGCACTACTGCTGTTTACCATTGCCGATGAACTGCGGGATGCGGGGTTCACCGTCTACGAGGCACGCAATGCCGACGAGGCGATCGGGCGGCTCGAAGAGCGGCCGTCGATCGACATCATGTTCACCGATATCGACATGCCTGGCTCTATGGACGGCTTGCGCCTTTCCGCCGCGGTCAGAGACCGCTGGCCGCCGGTCAAGATCATCGTCACATCGGGCAAGCGCAATCCCGGAGCGGACGCAATCCCGCAGGGCGGCGTGTTCATGCCGAAGCCCTATATGCCCGAACAGCTGGCCGAAACGATCCACGACATGCTCGCCTAGCCGCAGGCCGGCGCGGTTCATCCCCTTCAATCGTCGAGGCGCGTCAAAGCTGCCACGTTCATCCTGCTGCGCAGGCGAAAGCCGATCCTCTCGTAGAGGGCAATCGCCGTCGCATTGCCGGCATAGGTGTGGAGGAAGGGCTGCTCGCCCCTGTCCGCAATCCTGCCCGCGACGAAAAGGGTCAACCGCTTGCCCCAGCCCTGCCCGCGTGCATCGGGGTGGGTGCACACGCCGCTGACTTCGGCGAGCCCCTCCTGCTTCAGCCGCTCGCCCGCCATCGCAATCAGCCGGCCGTTTTCCCGCACGCCCCAGAATTCGCCAAGCGCCTGCGCCTTCAGCGTGAAGGGTCCGGGCTTGGTCAGGGTCGCCAGGTCCAGCATCTCGGCGGCGTCGGCTTCGTCGAGCCGTTCGATGCGATCGTCCTCGATTCTCTCCAGGGCGCCGCTCGCCACCATTTGCACCCCGGCGGCTTCGGTGGTCAGGACGAAGCCCGGCGGCAGCGGGATTTCGTCACGTTGCAGCATGAGCAAGGTCTCGCCCGGCCGGGTGATGCCGGCCAGCGCGGCAAGGCATTCGCGGCCGGCGTCGCGGGTAGCGGCAAACGGGTGGATGGACGGGGCGAAGCGTCTCGCCAGAGCGTTGCCGAGCGACAGCGCTTCGTGACGGCCGGTGAGCGCGCTCCAAATCGGGCGGTCGAGGACATGGCTCATGGCCCACTCCGCTTCCTGTCGGAGCGTTTGAGCAGCGATGCTTCGGCGAGACCGTCCTCGATACCTGAAAGCTGATCGAGCAGCGGACCGGAAAGCTCGCCGCATAGATCGGCGACGGCCGCTTCGACGCGCGGCCAGACATCGCGCTTGGCATCGTCGACCATCTTCTGGCCGTTGGCCGTCAGCGACAGGATGCGCATGCGCTGGTCGTCGGAACTCGACCGCACCTCGAGCAAGCCAGCCTTGACGAGATGGGCTGCCGCACGCGTCGCGCCCGGCTGCGTGATGCCGATCGCCTCGGCGAGATCGCCAACGGTGAGCGGCCCGAGCCGGTCGACGGCGCCGAGCAGAGGGTACTGCCCGGCCTGAAGAGGGATGTCGAACTCGTCGATGATCTTCTGCGTGTCGGCCTGGAGCTTCTCGCCGATGCGTTTCATCCGCGTACCGAGGCAGAGAAACCCCAGCGACTTCACGACATCCTCGACCATTGTGCGCTCCAGCCAGTTACATGCACATTTATATAACTCGCTATGCAACGTGTCGAGGGCTCTTTTGAGTCAGCCTCGTCCCGCCGGCACGGCGACCGGGCGGGACATTTATTCGTCGAGAAGCTGCCAGAAAGGATTGGCCGGTCGTTAAACCGTTGCGCTCAAACCTTCTCCCAGTCGCCGCTTTCGCCGGCGCGGAAGATGGCGTCGATGACCTTCTGGTTCTTCACCGAGTTCTCCAGCGTGAAGACTTCCTCCTCGCCGCCCTGGGCGGCGCGGGCAAAGGTCTCGACTTCGAGCCGGTATTGCTGGGTCCCGGGAAAGCGGAACACGGTCGCCTCGGTATGGCTTTGATTGTGCAGTTCGACGCGGTGATGGTCGTAGAGCCCCGCATTGAACGGCGAATGAACCTCGATGAATCCCTTGTCCCCGTGGAACACCATCAGCTGCCGCGCGGCCATCTGGGTGGACAGATAGAAGGAAAGTTCGAAGCCTCCGAAATCGGCGCGGATCGAGGAATAGGTGTCGGTCTTGAACGTCGGGTCGCGCTCGACCGTCGCCTGGACGCGGATGGGTTCCTTGCCGGTCGAGAAGCGGGTCGAGACGGTCGGATAGACACCGATGTCGGGCAGCGCCCCGCCGCCCAGCTCCAGCACGTTGCGCATGTTGGCGGGATCGACATTGTGATAGGTGAATGCGCCCTGCACATGCTTCAGCGTGCCGATGGCGCCGGAGGCAATCAGCTCGCGCACCTTGATCCACTGCGGATGGTAGATGACCATGAAGGCCTCGCAGATCAGCACCTCCTTGCGGTCGCGCAGCTCGATCAGCGGCAGGATGTCCTTGGCGTCGAGCGCCAGCGGCTTTTCGACCAGCACATGCTTGCCCGCCTCGGCAGCCTTCGTCGCCCACTCGACATGCTGCGAGGTCGGCAGCGGGATATAGACGCCGTCGACCGTGTCTGACGCCAGAAGTTCGTCATAGGAGCCGAAGGCATGCTCGGCGCCGAAGCGGTCGGCAAGTGCCCGCGCCCGCGACTTGTCGCGGCTGGCGACCGCCGTCAGCACGCCATTATCGGCATCGGCAATTGCCGGCAGCAGGTGCTCGCGGCCGATCTTTGCGGTCGACAATACGCCCCAACGGAACATGGTCTTCTCCCTTTTCATGCAATTGAATTCGCGCAGGGGCGCAGCTTTGCCCTAAAAAGCTGGCGGTGCCAAGTTGGAGCCAGACAACCCCTGTGCGATGCGGCATCGGAGACCTAGATTGAAGTCGAAGGAGATCCACTCATGAAGAATCGCAACCTCGGTGCCAATCTCAGCGTCTTTCCCGTCGGCCTCGGCTGCATGGGCATGAGCCACGGCTATGGCGGGCAGGAGGAAGGCGACGCCATCCGAACGCTGCACCGCGCCGTCGAGCTTGGCGTCACGTTGTTCGACACGGCGGAAGTCTACGGACCCTTCACCAACGAGGTGCTGGTCGGCAAAGGGCTGGCGCCATTCCGCGACAAGGTGAAGATCGCCACGAAATTCGGCTTCAACATTGAGGAGACACCCGAGGGCCCGAAGCAGAAGCCGGGTTTGAACAGCCAACCCAAGCATGTGCGCGCCGTCGCCGAGGCCTCGCTGCGCCGGCTAGGGATCGACGCGATCGACCTCTTTTACCAGCACCGTGTCGACCCGGACGTGCCGATCGAGGAAACGGTCGGCGCGATGGCCGAGCTGGTGACCGAGGGCAAGGTGCGCAATCTCGGTCTTTCAGAGGCCGGCGCCGCCACCATCCGCCGGGCACATGCCGTGCACCCGATCGCCGCCGTGCAAAGCGAATACTCGCTGTGGACGCGCGACCCGGAAGACGGCGTGCTCGACACCTGCCGCGAACTCGGCATCGGCTTCGTGCCGTTCAGCCCGCTCGGCCGCGGATTCCTGGCTGGCGCCATTACCTCGACCGACCAGTTCGGCGAGAACGACTTCCGGCGTGGCCTGCCGCGATTTTCGCAGGAGAATATCGAGAAGAACCTTACGGCGGTGGAGAAGCTGAAACAGCTCGCCGCCGCAAAGGGCGTCAGCGCGGCCAACCTGGCGCTCGCCTGGGTGCTGCACCAGGGCGATTTCATCGCGCCGATTCCCGGCTCGCGCAAGATCGCCAACCTGGAATCGAACGTCGCGGCGGCAAGCATTGTGCTTAGTCCGGCGGAGGTTGCCGAGATCGGCGCGCTGGTGACGCCCGACCAGATTGTCGGGCAGCGCTACGGCGACGCCGCGATGGCGCAGACCAACCGGTAGGGTGTAGACCGGCGGCGTCAGCCCCTGAGCACCCCGCCGGTCTGCTTCTTGACGTTGTCGACGATCTTGCCGGCGAGCGCCTCGAAGTCCTCGTCGGTCAGCGTCTTTTCCATCGGCTGGATCGATACTTCGATGGCGATCGACTTCTTGCCCTCGCCAATCGACGCACCCTCGAAGACGTCGAAGACATTGACCCCGGAAATCAGCTTGCGGTCGGCGGCGAGCGCCGCCTTGCTCAGGCTGCCCGCCTCGACTTGCTTGTCGACGACGAAGGCGAAGTCGCGGCGCACCATCTGGAAGGCCGACAGGTCGAGCCTCGGCTTGGTGCGCGTCGCCTTGGCCTTGGGCTCCGGCACCGCGTCGATGAAGATCTCGAAGCCGCAGAGCGCGCCCGACGCGTCGAGCACTTCGAGCGCCTTGGGATGGAATTCGCCGAAATGGCCGAGCACGACCTTCGGCCCGAGCTTGATCGTGCCGCAGCGGCCGGGGTGATACCAGGACGGGCCGCTTGCCTCGACCTGCAGATTGGCGACCGGCGCGCCGCAGGCCTCTAGCGCGGCGAATGCGTCGGCCTTGGCGTCGAAGACGCCGACATTTTTTGCATTGCCCGCCCAGTTGCGGCCCGAGCCTTCGAGGCCCGCCGTACCGCGGCGAACGCCAGCGGCGACGCGGCGCTGCTCTTCCGGCCTATCGCCCTCATAGGTGCCGGACACTTCGAACAGCGCGACATCGCCGATGCCCTTGTCGGCATTGCGCTGCGCGGCGGCGACGAGGCCGGGCAGCAGCGAGGGCCGCATGTCGGACATTTCGGCGGCGATCGGGTTGTCGAGGCGGAGTTCCGGCTTGCCGCCGCCGAAGAGCTCGGCATGGGCGGCCGGGATGAACGACCAGGTGACGGCCTCCATCATGCCGCGCACTGCAAGCGCCCGCTTGGCCGCGCGGGTGCGGATCTGCAGCGTGGTCAGGATCTTGCCGTTCACGGCGTCATGGCTGGAAAGCGGCGCCGGGGCGATCTTGTCGACGCCGTGGATGCGCATCACCTCCTCGACGAGGTCGGCATTGCCTTCGACGTCGGGGCGCCAGGACGGCACGGAGACATCGACCACATCGCCCGAACCATGCGGGTCGAAGCCGAGGCGGGTCAGGATGTCGAGGCTGTCGGCCTTGGGCACGTCGAGACCGGTCAGCCGCTTCACTTCCGAGACCGGGAAGGAAACCGTCTTCGGCGTGTGGCCGGCATAGCCGACGACTTCGGTTTCGCACGGCTCGCCGCCGCAGAAATCGAGTACCATCCGGGTCGCGAGTTCGAGGCCCGGCACCATGAATTCCGGATCGACGCCGCGCTCGAAACGGTAGCGCGCATCGGTGATGATGCCGAGCGTACGGCCGGTGCGGGCGATGTTGAGCGGCTCCCAAAGGGCCGACTCGATCAGCACGTCGGTGGTCGACTCGTCGCAGCCGGAATGCTCGCCACCCATCACGCCGGCGATGGATTCGAGGCCGTTGTCGTCGGCGATGACGCACATTTCCGGCGTCAGCGCATACTCGCGGCCGTCGAGCGCCAGGATCTTCTCGCCGTCGCGCGCCCGGCGCACGACGAGATCGCCCTTCACCTTGGCGGCGTCGAAGACGTGCAGGGGGCGGCCGCGGTCGAAGGTGATGTAGTTGGTGATGTCGACCAGCGCGTTGATGGGGCGCAGGCCGATGGCGATGAGACGCTGCTGCAGCCATTTCGGCGACGCCGCATTCTTCACGCCTTTGACGAGGCGCAGCGCGAAACCGTGGCAGAGCGGTTCGGTGTCGCCGAAGTCCAGCCTGACCTTGACCGGCGTCTCGCCCTTGCCCGATACCGGCTCGATGGCCGGCGTCTTCAGCCTGCCCATGCCGGAGGCGGCTAGGTCGCGCGCGATGCCGTGCACGCCGGTGGCGTCGGGGCGGTTCGGCGTCAGGTTGATGTCGATGACCGGGTCGTCGAGCTTCGCATAGCTTGCATAGCTGGTGCCGACCGGCGCGTCTTCGGGCAGGTCGATGATGCCGTCATGCTCGTCGGACAGTTCGAGCTCGCGCTCCGAGCACATCATGCCGTGGCTCTCGACGCCGCGGATCTTGCCGACGGCAAGCGTCACGTCGATGCCGGGGACATAGGTGCCGGGTGCCGCGAAGGCGCCGATCAGGCCGGCGCGCGCATTGGGCGCGCCGCAGACGACCTGCACCGGCGGGCGGCCATCGCCGGTATCGACGGTCAGGACGCGCAGCCGGTCGGCGTCGGGATGCTGCACGGCGGTCAGCACTTTGGCGATGACGAAGGGCTTCAGGCCCGCCTTGTCGTCCACCGATTCCACCTCGAGGCCGATCGAGGTGAGACGCTCGACGATCTCGTCGAGCGAGGCGTCGGTTTCGAGATGATCCTTTAGCCAGGAGAGGGTGAATTTCATGATGGCGTTCCGTCAGCTGTCGGGTCTTCGGGCCGGGCGACGCTGCTCCAGAGATGGCGCGGCAGCCCGTCGGGCATGTGCAGATAGGGCAGCTGCTCGCGCACATAGGCATGCAGCGTCGGCTTGTAGTCCTGCGGCGCATCCATGGCGCCGAGCATGAAGTATACGGCCTCGCCGATGCGGTCGTCGACGTAAGCGATCGGTGAACCGCAGGCGGCGCAGAAGCTGCGCGTCACCGGTCCGTTGACGAAGCTTTTCGGCGCCGCGCCGGAAAACGACACCTCGCCGATCGGAAAGCCGACGAAGGCCGAGACGGGCGCACCGGTTGCCGCGCGGCAGTCGGCGCAATGGCAATAGCTGACATGCACCGGCTCGGCCGCAGCCTCGAACCGGACCGCGCCGCAACGGCAGCCGCCGGTGTGGGGGGTAGTCACTGGCTCAGACCCCCGAACAGCGTCGGCATGTCGAGCGGGCGGAAACCGTAGTGGCTCAACCAACGCACGTCGGCGTCGAAGAAGGCGCGAAGATCCGGCATGCCGTATTTCAGCATGGCGATGCGGTCGATGCCCATGCCCCAGGCAAAGCCCTGGTACTCGTCCGGGTCGAGGCCGGCAAAGCGCAGCACGTTCGGGTGCACCATGCCGCAGCCCAGGATTTCCATCCAGTCGTTGCCTTCGCCGAAACGCACTTCGCCCGGCCGCGAGCGGTCGCACTGGATGTCGACCTCGAGGCTCGGCTCGGTGAAGGGGAAGAAGCTCGGACGGAACCGCATGTTGAGCTGCGGCACCTCGAAGAAGGCCTTGCAGAATTCTTCCAGCACCCAGCGCATGTTGGCGATGTTCGCCGTTTTGTCGATCACCAGCCCCTCGACCTGGTGGAACATCGGCGAGTGGGTGGCGTCGGAATCCTGGCGGTAGGTCTTGCCCGGAATGACGATGCGGATCGGCGGCTGCTGCGTCTCCATGGTGCGGATCTGAACCGGCGAGGTGTGCGTACGCAGCAGCTTGCGCGTGCCGTCCTTGCCCGGCGGGAAGAAGAAGGTGTCGTGCATCTCGCGCGCCGGATGTCCCTCGGGGAAATTCAGCGCGGTGAAATTGTAGTGGTCGGTCTCGACGTCCGGGCCCTCGGCGATGGAGAAGCCCATGTCACCGAAGATCGCGGCAATCTCGTCGATGACCTGGCTGATCGGGTGGATGCGGCCACGCTCGGCCGGCGACTGACGCACCGGCAGCGTGACGTCGAGCTTCTCGGCGGCGAGCCTGGCGGTGGTCGCGGCGTCCTTGAGCTCATCCTTGCGGGCAGCGAGCGCCTCGGCGATGCGGTTCTTCAGCCCGTTGATCGCCGGTCCCTTGACCTGGCGGTCTTCCGGCGACATCGAGCCAAGCGTTTTCAGCAGCTCGGAAACCGAGCCCTTCTTGCCGAGGGCGGCGATGCGTACGTTCTCGATCGCCGGCTCGTCGGACGCCGCGGCGATGTCGGCCATCAGATTGGATTCAAGGTTTTCCATGTCACTCATCGTCATGACCAATCAGCAGTTTGCGGCAAAGAAAAACCCGCGCCAGCCGTGCCAGCGCGGGTTTCCCAAATCAGAAGTCGTCGTGCTTGGGAAGGCGCTGGTTAGGTTACAGCGCTTTCAAAAGCGTTCGGCGTCGTGTTCTTGAGATACTCGAGCGAGGTCTTGGCCTTGGCAACGAGGGCGGCAAATGCCTGCGGCTCGTGGATCGCCATGTCGGACAGGACCTTGCGGTCGATCTCGATGCCGGCCTTGTTGAGACCGTCGATGAAACGGCCATAGGTCAGGCCGTGCTCGCGAACGGCGGCGTTGATGCGCTGCACCCACAGGGCGCGGAAGTTGCGCTTGCGGTTCTTGCGGTCGCGGTAGGCGTACTGCAGCGACTTCTCGACCGCCTGCTTGGCGATGCGGATGGTGTTCTTGCGACGGCCGTAGAAACCCTTGGCGGCTTTCAGGACCTTCTTGTGCTTGGCGTGCGAGGTGACGCCTCTCTTTACGCGGGCCATGTCATGATCTCCTTAATTCGTTCCGGGCCGGGTCTCAGAGACCGTTCGGCAGAAAATTCGCGATGACGCGCTTGGCATCGGGCTCGGACAGAACCATCGTGCCGCGTGCATCGCGGATGAACTTGTTGGAACGCTTGATCATGCCGTGGCGCTTGCCGGCAGCAGCCGACAGAACCTTGCCGGTAGCTGTGATCTTGAACCGCTTCTTGGCGGCCGACTTGGTCTTCATCTTGGGCATTTTGCTTACTCCTGGAGGCTTTAGCCGCCTCTTTGTCTTGCGGGATCACCGTCATGCCCTCGGCACGCCGCGTCCCTGATGGTTGTTTCCGGGCCGACCAAAGCCTGGAAAGCATGAAGAACCGCCACGGCATGCCCTGCCGGACGGTTCTGGAGGCGGCCTATAGCAGCGAGCGCGGCAAAGCGCAACTCTTCGTCTATGATGCGGGGCACCCGAGTGGACGGGTGCGCGCCGACGCCGCCCCATCGACGCTGCCGGCCTCTTATGGCCCCCAAGGCAGGGCGTTTCAGCCGTTTGCTTTGCACCGGCGCATGGCTTACCAGATGTCCGCTTCCACGCCGATAGCCATCGAGAGACCCCGTGCCAAAATCCCCCACCGTTCCCGGCGCATCGCGCGAAGTCCCCCAAGAGAGAGATCTGTCCGTCCTGGTGCCCGTCTGCAACGAGGAAGAGAGCATCGCTCCGCTGTTCGAGCGCATCTGCGATGCGCTGAAGGATTACGGCAAGCCGTGGGAACTGATCATCGTCGATGACGGGTCGACGGATGCGACGCTTGCCAATGTGCGCAAGGAATTCGCGCGCCCGGGCCTCGACCTGCGCATCGTCGAGTTGCAGCGCAATTTCGGCAAGGCGGGCGCATTGCAGGCCGGCATCGACGCCGCGAAGGGCAGGCTGCTCGTCACGCTCGACGGCGATCTCCAGAACGACCCCTACGACATTCCAAAAATGGTCGCCATGCTGGAAGAGCGGCAGCTCGACCTGTTGTGCGGCTGGCGCAAGAGCCGCCAGGACGGTCTGGTGCTGCGTCTCATACCCTCGTGGATCGCCAACAGGCTGATCCGCAAGATCACCGGCGTGACGATCCATGACTATGGATGCGGCCTGAAGCTCTACCGCACCAACATCCTGCGGCAGATCCGGATTCTCGGCGGCATGCACCGCTTCATTCCCGCGTGGATCGCCGGCGTCGTGCCGACCTCGCGCATCGGCGAGATGGTGGTCAACCATTATCCGCGCCGCTTCGGCGAATCGAAATATGGCATCTCGCGGACGTTCCGAGTCTTCCTCGACCTCCTCTCAGTTCTGTTCTTCATGCGCTTTCGGCAGCGTCCCGGGCATTTCTTCGGCACGATCGGGCTGGTGCTCGGCGGACTGAGCGGCCTGATGTTCCTCTATCTGTTCTGGGAGAGGTTCATTCTCGGCGAGAGCATTGGGACGCGGCCGATGCTGATCGTCGCGGTCATGCTGTTTCTTGCCTCGCTGCAGATGATCACCACCGGCATCCTGGCCGAGATGCTGGCCCGCTCGAACAGCGACGACATCAATTACGTCGTCCGAAAGCAGCATGGCCGGGAGGGCTGACGTGATCGAGCGGCTGGCGCGCCACCAGGGCGCGGTCTATGCCCTGCTGGCCGCGTACTTCATCGTCAACGTCGTCGTGCGCCTGCTTCAGCCGGCCTCGCTGGAGCTCGACGAAGGCCAGCAACTGTTTCTCGCGCAATGGCTGGCGGTCGGCTACGACACGCAGCCGCCCTTCTACAACTGGCTGCAATATGGCGTCGTCCAGTGGCTCGGCGATACGGTGCTCGCCCTTTCGCTGCTCAAGAACCTGCTTCTTTTTGCGAGCTACCTGCTGTTCGGATTGATCGCGCATGTCATCATCCGCAACCGCGTGCTTGCCGTCATTGCCACGCTCGGCCTCATCACCATACCGACGATTGCCTATGCCGCGCAGCGCGACCTGACGCATACGGTCGGCCTGCTCTTTGCGGCCTGCCTGTTCTTCTATGTCTTCATCCGCACGCTGCAAAATCCCAGCACCCTCAACTATGCGCTGACGGGCCTCACCGTCGGTATCGGCATCCTGGCGAAATACAATTTCATCCTGCTGCCCTTCGTGGCGGCCGTGGCGATCCTGCCGGAGCGCCAGTGGCGCAACCGGCTGTTCGATCCCCGGATCCTCCTTACGGTGGCCATCGCCGCAGCGATGGTCACGCCGCATGCAATCTGGTTTCTCGACCACATCGACGCGGCGACCGGACGAACGCTGAACAAGATGACAGCGGATGCGGATGGCCGTGGCATGGTGCAGATCGGCAAGGGCCTGCTCTCCCTGGCCGTAGCGCTGGCCGGCGCGACGCTGCCCACCCTTCTCGTCTTCTATTTTGCCTTCGGCAAGAGCCTGCGTGCCGCTTGGATAGCCGAGAGCCAGTGGACGAGGCTGCTTGGGCGCATGTTCGTCGCCTCGCTCGTCATCCTCGCCCTCGTGGTGATCGTCGGCGGCGCAAGCGCCCTGCAGGACCGATGGCTGATCCCGCTGTTCTTCCTGGTCCCCATCTATCTCGCCGCCAAGCTCGATCTGGCGGGCGTCGACACCGCCGTTGCCTCACGCCGCTTCGGCATCGTCGTCCTCGCCATAATGGTGGCCATTCCGCTCATCCTCGGAACACGGCCCTTCCTCGGCTCGCTGGGGCTCGACGGCAAGCAGAACGTGCCCTACGGCCCGGCGGTCACGGCCATACTGGCGTCCGGTGCGGACCGGCCGTCGATCATCGTGGCGGGCGACCAGCATCTTGCCGGCAACATCAGGCTGCATGACGGCGGCATTCCCGTCGCCCTCTCCGGCTACGAGGAATTCGAGGCACCCTACGCGTTCGACGAGAGCCATCCAGCGCTGGCCATCTGGCGTAACAGGCGCGGCAGGCCGGACCCCGACATGCCGGGCGACGTTCGTCAGTGGATCGACAGGGCGGGTGGCCGGGTGGTCGAGGTGCAGGACTTGGGACTGCCCTATCACTACGGCCGCAAGGGCGAGACCTACCACTTCAGCTATGCGTGGATTTATCCCGCGGCCCCGGACGAGCAGCCCTTGCCGGCGGAGTGAAAACGCGGGCTCAGGGAAGGTGGAACAGGACGGGCAGCGTGCCCGATGCCTGTGCCGCGTCGATCAGTTCGAACAGCGGCATGCCGACCATTCCGATGCCTTCGTGCAAAGAGGTTTCGGGCGGAAGCGTCGACTGGCCGAACAGAAGCACGGCGGAGACAGGAGCAGAGCGAGCGCCAGACGGCGCGCGCTCTGATAGGCACTGATATCGCGGGCCGCGTCCTGAATCGAGGTTGTCGGCGCCCCTGACCCTCGATCAGCGCGGCGCCAGCACCATCATCATTTGCCGGCCTTCAAGCTTGGGCTCGGCTTCGACCTTGGCGATCGTCGCGGTCTCCTCGCGCACCTTGTTCAAGAGCTGCATGCCGAGTTCCATATGCGCCATTTCGCGGCCGCGGAAGCGCAGCGTCAGCTTGACCTTGTCCCCCTCCTCGAAGAAGCGGCGGACCGCCTTCATCTTGGTCTCGTAGTCGTGACTGTCGATGTTCGGGCGCATCTTGATCTCCTTGATCTCGATGACCTTCTGGTGCCGGCGCGCCTCGGCCGCCTTCTTCTGGTTGGCATATTTCAGCTTGCCCAGATCGAGAATCTTGGCGACGGGCGGATTTGCGTTGGGGGAAATCTCTACGAGGTCCAGTCCGGCCTCTTCGGCGAGTAGCAGCGCTTCGTTTATCGATACTTCGCCGCGATTTTCGCCATCTACGCCGATGAGCTGGACCCGGGGAACACGAATGTCAGTGTTTGCGCGCGGTCCGCCCTTGACGGGCGCGGTTGCCTTGAATGGTCTGCGAATGGTCGTCGTCTCCTCAAGTCGTTTACGTTCGGGATTTTTCAGCCTGCGCCTATGTCGTGGCGAAGCGGGCCAAGTCAATAGCACAGGCTGGAGAATAAATCACCTGAATCAAGCTTGCCGCAGCTTTGCCGGACAGGTCGCACTTTCCGCCGCACGCTCATTGTGGCAAAAGCCTCGCCGCAGACAGGGGGCATGATGAGCAAACCCGAATTTCTCGACGTCAACGGAAACGCGATCGCGGTCAGGCGGATTAAAGGCGGCAGCCTCGGCGTCGTCTGGCTCGGCGGCTACCGCTCGGACATGCTGGGCACCAAGGCCGAGACGCTGTCTGCCTGGGCGGAGGAGAATGGCAGGGCCTTCCTGCGGCACGACTATTCGGGCCATGGCGAGTCCGGTGGCGAGTTCCGCGACGGCACGATCTCGACATGGCTGGCCGACAGCCTCGCCGTTCTGCGCGCCTTTACCAGCGGGCCGCAGATTCTCGTCGGCTCGTCGATGGGCGCCTGGATCGCGCTGAGGATGGCGCAGGAACTGCGACGTGCCGGCGAAGGCGATCGAGTGGCGGGCATGGTGCTCCTGGCGCCGGCGCCGGACTTCACCGCCGAACTGATCGAGCCGGCGCTCAGCAAGAAGCACCGGGCCGACCTGGAACGGCAGGGCTATTTCGAGGAGGCGTCCGAGTATTCCCCGGAACCCAATATCTACACGCGCGCGCTGATCGAGGATGGGCGTGAGAACCGCGTCATGACCGGGCCGATCGACACCCATTGCCCGGTGCATGTCATCCAGGGCATGGCCGACCCCGATGTGCCGCACGAACATGCCTTGAAGCTGGTCAGCCTGCTCCCGGCCGACGACGTGACGCTGTCGCTGGTGCCGGACGGCGACCACCGGCTGTCGCGGCCGCAGGACCTCGACCTGATGGTGCGGGCGGTCGAAGCCGTCATCGAGCAGGCCGCCTGACGATGCGCCTGTCGATCCCGATCTCCGCCTTCGTGGCGGCCATCGTCGGCTTTGGCGGCACGCTGGCGCTGATCATCGCGGCGGCCGACGCGGTCGGTGCGACGCGTCTGGAGACGGCAAGCTGGGTAACAGCGATATGCCTCGCCATGGCGGCCGAAAGCCTGTGGCTCTCCTGGCGTACCAAAATGCCGGTCATTACCGCATGGTCGACGCCGGGCGCAGCCCTCGTCGCGGCAAGCAGCGGCTTTACCATGGCCGATGCGGTCGGCGCCTTCATCCTGACCGCGCTGATGCTGATCGCCACCGGCCTGTTTGGCCCGCTGACCCGACTGATCGCCAAAATCCCGGCCTCGGTGGCATCGGGCATGCTGGCCGGCATTGTCGTGACCTTCGCCACCGGCGCGGTGAAGACGATCCCCGCCGACCCCTGGCTGATCCTGCCGCTGATCGCAGCCTTCTTCGCCATCCGCCTGTTCAATCCGGCGCTCTCCGTGCTGGCCGTGCTGGTCGGCGGCGGGCTCGCGGCCTTCCTCACCGGGCGCGTCGGCGGGCTGCCTACGCCGGAACTGTCGACCCTGACGCTGATTGCGCCCGACTTCTCGCTGTCGGCCGCGGTCGGACTGGCCCTGCCGCTCTACCTCGTCACCATGGCCTCGCAGAACCTGTCCGGCCTAGCCGTGCTGCGCGCCGCCGGCTACCACCCGGAGCCCGGGCCGCTGATTTCGGTGACCGGGCTCTTCTCGCTCGTCTCGGCGCCCTTCGGCGCGCTGACCACCAACCTCGCGGCGATTTCGGCAGCGATCTGCACCGGGCCGGACGTCGATCCCGATCCGGCAGAGCGCTGGAAGACCGGGCCGTTCTACGCGCTCGCCTATCTGATCTTCGCGATCTTCGGCGCCTCGCTGGTGGCGATCTTCGCGGTGCTGCCGCAAAGCCTGATCGTGCTCGTGGCCGGCCTGGCACTCATGGCGCCGCTCGCCAATGCGCTTGCCATCGCGCTCAAGGACGAGACCGAACGCATGGCCGCAACCACCGCCTTTGCCGTCACCGCATCAGGGCTGACCCTGTTCGGAATCGGCTCCGCATTCTGGGGGCTCGTCGCCGGACTGACCGTGCTTGGCCTGGAAATCGCCAAAAAACGATAGTTTTTTCAACCGGTTGTCCGGTTTTGGCCGCGACTCACTTGAATCGCCGTTTTTTGCATCCCATTTCGAATTCAGCAGTCAAATCTGGCTGCCTCCAACAAAGGAACGGGAGAGACATGAACACGACTGCACTGATCCGCCCGGCCTGGACGCCGGCAACCATCGCGTTGATGGTGATCGGCTTCATGGTGTTCTGGCCGCTTGGCCTCGCCATGCTTGCCTACATCATCTGGGGCGACCGGCTTGACGGCTTCAAGCGCGACGTGAACCGCGCTACCGACGGCATCTTCGCCGGTTGCCGCCGCACCTCCGAGAAGGCGGCCCGCTGGGGCCATGGCGGTTCCGCCCGCACCGGCAACGTCGCCTTCGACGACTGGCGCGAGAAGGAACTCGAGCGCCTGGCCGAGGAACGCAAGCGCCTCGACGACATGCTGACGGAGTTCGACGACTATGCCCGCGAACTGCGCCGCGCCAAGGACCAGGAAGAGTTCGACCGCTTCATGGCCAACCGAAACAAGTCGACCGCGCCGACCAAGCGCGACGGCGAGTCGGGACTTCTCGACGACGCCTGACACCCGGCAAGTTGAGCTGACAGCAGACGGCGTCGTCCGAAAGGGCGGCGCCGTTTTTGCGTCGGGCCCGCGACTTCCCTTATCCCCGCGGCCAGCGAATCACGTATTCTCGCAAAAATGCCATTCGGTTTCCTCCAGCGCCTGAACTCCCCGTCGACCGCGCCCGTTCAGGAGCGCGAGCATGTCGTTGCCGGCCGCGCCTTTCCGCTCAGGATCGTCGAAAACGATCGCGCGCGGCGGCTGACGCTCCGGATCGACACCGGCGGCAAAGGCCTGCGCATCACCGTGCCGCCCGGACTGCCGCGCGGCGAGGTCGACCGCTTCCTGCACCGCCAGCAGGGCTGGCTGGAGCAGAGGCTGGCCAAGGTACCCGAACGGCCGCAGGTGAGGCCAGGCATCAAGATCCCATTGCGCGGCGTGCCGCATCTTATCGTGCACGAGCCGGGCCGGCGCGGCACCGTGACGGTCGGGACCGAGGGCGGCATGCCGGCGCTGATCGTGCATGGCGAGCGGCGGCATCTGCCGCGCCGCCTCGCCGACTTCCTGAAGCGCGAAGCCAAGCGCGACATCGACATTGCCGTCGCCCGGCACACCAGCGCGGTCGGCCGCAAGGCCAAGGCGGTAAAGTTCCGCGACACATCGAGCCGCTGGGGCTCATGCACCTCGGACGGGACGCTGTCGTTTTCCTGGCGCATCATGATGGCGCCGGCGCCGGTGATAAACTACCTCGTCGCACACGAGGTGGCGCATCTCAAGGAGATGAACCACGGCCCGAAGTTCTGGCGGCTGTGCGAGGAACTCTGCCCCGACACCAAGCGCTGCAAGGACTGGCTGAAGCGCAATGGCGGCGCGCTGCAGGCGATCCAGTTCGAATAGTCAGTTTGCCTGCAGGCGTTCACTCATGAAATCGACGAAGGCGCGCACGCGCGGGGCGCGATGGCGTCCCGGCGGCATCAGGGCCCAGAGTGGCACAGGCTCGGACATGTGACTGTCGGCGAGGATTTCGACCAGGGATCCGTCGCGCAGGGCCTCGATCAGGGCGAAGTTGGCGAGCCGGATGATGCCCTGCCCCTGCAACGCCATCCTCAGCACGATGCTCAGATTGTCGGACGAGAAGTTGCCCGAGACCTGAAGCCGGTTCACCCCGTCGCCCGCGGCGAAGGGCCAGGCGTTGAAGGCTCCCAGGCTCGACAGCGTCAGGCAGTTGTGGCCGAGCAGGTCAGCCGGCCTTTTCGGCGTGCCGTGTTTGTCGAGGTACGAGGGAGCAGCGCAGATGACGCGCCTGTAGTCGGCGATCTTGCGTGCCACGAGCGTCGAATCGGCCAGCGTCCCCGTGCGCAGCACAAGATCGACGTTCTCAGCAATGGGGTCGATGATGCGGTCGGCGACCGACAGGTCGATGGTGATCTCGGGATAGAGCGCGAGGAACTCCGGCATGGCCTGTTCGGTGATCCGCGTGGCGATCGCTGCGCCGGTATTGATGCGCATATGACCCTTCGGCTTGCGGCGGGAAGCGGACACCTCGGCCTCGGCACTGTCGACAAGGACCAGAACCTCGCGGGCGCGGGCGAGATAGATGTCGCCTTCCGCAGTCAGCGAAAGGCGACGCGTCGTGCGGTTGAGCAGCCGAACCCCTAGCCGGTCCTCCAGCCGAGACATGAGCTTCGAGAGGGCTGAAGGCGTCACCCGCAGGTCTTCGGCCGCACGCGCAAAGCTGCCGAGATCGACGATGCGGCAAAAGGCGGACATTTCGTTCAGCGCAGCCATTCATGACTGTGTTTCACGACTGCCTCGCAAAATCAATGAATTGTGTCCTGCCCAGCACGACGTAGCCTTCAGGTCTCACCATGGAGGCAACGAGAAATGACTCGCGACTTCTATCCCCTTGAACCTGAACCGGTCCGCCCGCGCATCGACTGGGACCACTACCGCGACATGGCAGTGCGCGAACGTCGCAAGGCGATCGCGCAATTTCCCGGTCGGATGCGCGTCGCCCTGAACAGAACGCTCACGGCAAGGCAGCTACATTCCGACTGACTGGCGGCCGCGCGGCCCTGCGAGGCGGCCTTGCGAAGCCTGGCCTAGCCCGCCTTTTCGACCTCGCCGCCCGCTTCGGCCCAGTCCTTGAAGGCGCCGAGATTGTGGACGTTCTCGTAGCCCATGTCCTTCAGCAGCTTGCCGCTCAGCGCCGAGCGGCCGCCGGACGCGCAGTAAAGGATGATCGGCCGGTCCTTGGAGAAGGCCTTGTCGTGATACGGCGTCTCGGGATCGGCCTTGAACTCCAGCATGCCGCGCGAAACGTTGAGCGCGCCCTTGACCTTGCCGCTCGCCTGCACTTCCGTGCCGTCGCGGACATCGACGACGAGCGCATTCTCCTCGGCCATCATGCGCTTGGCCTCGGCCATTGTGACCTTGGGTACCGCGGCATTCGCGGCGGCCATCATTTCCTTGACGTTGGTCGGCATGGGCTTCCTCCAGCATTGATTTGACGGGAAGATACTCCTCGCGCGGGCCTCGGCAAGGGGCTGTTTTTCTCGACTCCGGCGGCTTTTCATGGCAAGTGCCGCGCCATGCCGATGGACATCAAGATGTGCGGGCTGAAAAGCGACGAGGCGCTGGCTGCGGCACTGGCCTTCGGCGCCAGCCATGTCGGCTTCATCTTCTTTCCGAAGAGCCCGCGCAACATCGAGCCGGAAGAGGCCGGCCGGCTGCGGCAGGCAGCGCGCGGCAAGGCACTGGCAGTCGCGGTGACGGTCGATGCCGACGACGCCTTGCTCGACCGGATCGTCGCGGCGATGGCGCCCGACATGCTGCAGCTGCACGGCCATGAAAGCCCGGCCCGGGTCGCCGAGGTCAAGGCGCGCTACGGCCTACCCGTCATCAAGGCCTTCTCGATCAGCAATGCCGACGACCTCAGGGCAGCCGAAACCTATGTCGGCGTCGCCGACCGCCTGCTGTTCGACGCCAGGCCGCCCAAGGGAGCCGAGCTGCCGGGCGGCAACGGGGTGCCTTTCGACTGGAGTCTGCTCGACGGGTATGACGGCGACTATCTACTGTCGGGTGGGCTCAACGCGGGCAATGTCGGCGAGGCTATCCGACGCGCCGATCCGCCGGGCCTCGACATCTCGTCGGGCGTCGAAACGGCACCCGGCGCCAAGGACCCGGCTCTGATCAAGGCGTTTTTCGAGGCCGTTCGCGGCGCTCGCGCCGACGACGCAGCCTGAGGCTCCCTGCCGGACGGTTTACTTTTTGCCCGGGATGGGCTTAAGCCACGACAAGCCCCGCAAGGGCGCAGCAACCCCTCAGTTCGCTCAGGATTTTCGATGAACAAGCCGGCCGAACCCAATTCCTTCCGCACCGGACCCGACGAACAGGGCATGTTCGGCATTTTCGGCGGCCGCTTCGTCGCCGAGACGCTGATGCCGCTGATCCTCGATCTCGAAAAGCACTGGACCTTCGCGAAGAGCGATCCGGCCTTCAAGGCCGAGGTCGACCATCTCAACAAGCACTATACGGGCCGACCGAGCCCGCTCTATTTCGCCGAGCGGCTGACCGAGCATCTCGGCGGCGCGAAGATCTATTTCAAGCGCGACGAGCTGAATCACACCGGTTCGCACAAGATCAACAACTGCCTCGGCCAGATCCTGCTCGCCAAGCGCATGGGCAAGACACGCATCATCGCCGAGACCGGCGCCGGCCAGCATGGCGTCGCCTCGGCCACGGTCGCGGCGCGCTTCGGCCTGCCCTGCGTCGTCTACATGGGCGCCACCGATGTCGAGCGCCAGGCACCCAACGTGTTCCGCATGAAGCTCCTCGGCGCCGAAGTCATCCCCGTGACGTCCGGCCATGGCACGTTGAAGGACGCCATGAACGAGGCGCTGCGCGACTGGGTGACCAATGTCGACGACACCTATTACATGATCGGCACCGCTGCCGGCCCGCATCCCTATCCGGAGATCGTGCGCGACCTGCAGTCGGTGATCGGCCGCGAAACAAAGGAGCAGATGCAGGAGATCGAAGGCCGGCTGCCCGACCTTCTGGTCGCAGCCGTCGGCGGCGGCTCCAACGCCATCGGCCTCTTCCACCCCTTCCTCGACGACCGCTCGGTCAACATTGTCGGCGTCGAAGCCGGCGGCAAGGGTCTCGAGGGCGAAGAGCATTGCGCCTCGCTGACCGCCGGCTCGCCCGGCGTGCTGCACGGCAACCGCACCTATCTGCTGCAGAACGGCGACGGCCAGATCATGGAAGGCCACTCGATCTCGGCCGGCCTCGACTATCCGGGCATCGGACCGGAGCATTCCTGGCTGAAGGAATCGAACCGCGTCGAATACGTGCCGATCATGGATTCGGAGGCGCTCGAGGCGTTCCAGCTGCTGACCCGGCTCGAAGGCATCATCCCGGCGCTCGAACCCGCCCATGCGCTGGCCGAAGTGATCAAGCGCGCGCCGAAAATGGGCAAGGACCAGATCATCGTCATGAATCTCTGCGGCCGCGGCGACAAGGACATCTTCACCGTCGGCAAGATTTTGGGGATGGAGCTCTAGGATGACTACCCGCATCGACAGCCGCATGGCGAAGCTGAAATCCGAAGGCCGGCCGGCGCTGGTCACCTATTTCATGGGCGGCGACCCCGACTACGATACCTCGCTGAAGATCATGAAGGCGCTGCCCAAGGCCGGCAGCGACATCATCGAGCTCGGCATGCCGTTTTCCGACCCGATGGCCGACGGCCCGGCGATCCAGGCCGCGGGCCTGCGCGCGCTGAAGGCCGGCCAGACGCTGGTCAAGACGCTGCAGATGGCGGCCGACTTCCGCAAGGACGACAACGAGACGCCGATCGTGCTGATGGGCTACTACAACCCGATCTACGTCTACGGCGTCGACCGCTTCCTCGCCGACGCCATCGGGTCCGGCATCGACGGGCTGATCGTCGTCGACCTGCCGCCCGAGATGGACGAGGAGCTCTGCATTCCGGCGCTCAAGGCCGGCATCAACTTCATCCGCTTGGCCACGCCGACCACCGACGACAAGCGCCTGCCCAAGGTGCTCCAGAACACGTCGGGCTTCGTCTACTATGTCTCGATGACCGGCATCACCGGCTCGGCGCTCGCCGATACGCCGAAGATTTCGGCTGCCGTTACGCGCATCAAGGGCCACACCGACCTGCCGGTCTGCGTCGGCTTCGGCGTCAAGACCGCCGAGCAGGCGCGCACCATCGGCGCATCGGCCGACGGCGTGGTAGTCGGCACGGCGATCGTCAACGCGGTGGCCAATGTGCTCGACCCGAAGGGCGGCGTGACCGCCGATCCGGCCGAAGCGGTCGCGACGCTGGTGAGCGGCCTTGCGCAGGGCGTGCGTTCTTCGCGCCTTGCTCCTGCCGAATAGTTTCTCCATCTTCTTCCCGAACCGGGACTTCTGCCATGAACTGGATCACCAACTACGTCCGTCCGAAGATCAACTCGATGCTCGGCCGGCGCGACATTCCCGAGAATCTCTGGATCAAGGATCCCGAGAGCGGCGAAATGGTGTTTCACAAGGATCTTGAGGGCAACCAGTACGTCATCCCCTCGTCCGGCCACCACATGAAGATCTCGGCCCGCGAGCGGCTGAAATATTTCTTCGACGGCGGCGAATACGAGACACTCGAAAATCCCAAGGTCACGGTCGATCCGCTGAAGTTCCGCGACGAGAAGCGCTATCTCGACCGGCTGAAGGACGCCCGGGCCAAGACCGGCATGGAGGACGCGATCCTCTCCGGCCTCGGCACGATCGAGGACCTGCCCGTGGTCGCCACGGTGCAGGATTTCGCCTTCATGGGCGGCTCGCTCGGCATGGCCGCGGGCGACGCCATCATCAAGGCGTTCGAGACGGCGGTCGCCAAGAAGCGTCCGATGATCCTGTTCGCCGCCTCCGGCGGCGCGCGCATGCAGGAGGGCATCCTGTCGCTGATGCAGCTGCCGCGCACCACGGTGGCGGTCGACCGGCTGAAGGAAGCAGGCCTGCCCTATATCGTCGTGCTGACCAATCCGACGACCGGCGGCGTCACAGCCTCCTATGCCATGCTCGGCGACGTGCATATCGCCGAACCCGGCGCGCTGATCGGCTTTGCCGGACCGCGCGTCATCGAGCAGACGATCCGCGAGAAGCTGCCGGAAGGCTTCCAGCGCGCCGAGTACCTGATGGAACACGGCATGGTCGACATGGTCGTGTCACGCCTCGAGCTGAAGGCAACCATCGCCCGGCTGCTCAAGATCCTGACGAAGGTTCCGGCGACGAAGGCGGTAGCCGAGCCCGAAATCCTGCCGCCCGCCGTCGTCGAGCAGCAGGCCAGCCCGCAAGCCTGACGCGACATATCGCTCGGCGTTCTCGATTGTGCGCCGGCCCGGCTGCGCATAGGATTCCTTCATGACGACGCTTCTTGCCGACCTCGAAATCGAGCGCCTGATGGCGTTGCACCCGAAAGGCTACGACCTTTCGCTCGGCCGCATCACGCGGCTGCTGGAAAAGCTCGGCAATCCGCACCTGAAGCTGCCGCCGGTGATCCACATCGCCGGCACCAACGGCAAGGGCTCGGCCGCCGCCTTCTCGCGCGCGCTTCTTGAGGCTGCCGGCTACAGCGTCCACGTCCATACCTCGCCGCATCTCGTCAACTGGCACGAGCGTTATCGCATGGCAGCGCCGGGCGGTGGACGCTTCGTCGACGATGCACTGCTGGCGCGCACGATCTCGCGCGTCGCGGACGCCAACGCTGGCGAGCAGATCACCGTGTTCGAGATCCTGACGGCCGTGGCCTTCCTGCTGTTTTCGGAGCATCCGGCCGACGTCGTCATCCTGGAAGTCGGACTGGGCGGCCGCTTCGACGCCACCAACGTCATCCAGAACCCGGCGGTTTCGCTGATCATGCCGGTATCGCTCGACCACGAGGCCTTTCTCGGCGATCGCGTCGAGCTGATCGCCTCGGAGAAGGCCGGCATCATCAAGCCGGGCTGCCCGGTGGTCATCGGCGCGCAGGAAAGCGAGACGGCGCAGGACGTCATCATCGAGGCGGCCGAGCGGCTGGGCTGCGACCTCATCGTCTACGGCCAGGATTTCCTCGCCTACGAGGAAAACGGCCGCATGGTCTATCAGGACGAGGAGGGACTGATGGACCTGCCGTCGCCGCGCCTGCCGGGAAGGCATCAATATTCCAACGCCGCGGCGGCCATATCGGCGGTCAAGGCGGCAGGATTCCAGATCAGCCAGGCCGATGCCGAGCGCGCGATGACGAAAGTCTACTGGCCGGGCCGCATGCAGCGCCTGCCCCAAGGCTCGCTGACCGAGAAAGGCCCGGTTGGTGCCGAGATCTGGCTCGACGGCGGCCACAATCCGGGCGCCGGGCTGGCTGTCGCCGAGGCGCTGGTCGAGCAGGAGGAAAAGGACCCGCGTCCGCTGTTCCTGATCTGCGGCATGATCAACACCAAGGACCAGACCGGCTATTTCCACGCCTTCGTTGGCATGGCGAGGCATGTCTATGCGGTGCCTGTGAGCAACAGCGACGCGGGGGTGCCCAACGCGGAACTCGCCATCCGCGCCATCGAGGCCGGCCTGTCGGCCGAGCCCGTCGATTCGGTCGCCAATGCGCTGATGCTGTTGCGCGATACCTGGCAGGTCGACGAACCGCCGCCGCGCATCCTGATCGGCGGCTCGCTCTATCTCGCCGGCGCCGTGCTCGCCGAAAACGGCACGCCGCCGGAATAGGCTACTTCAACTCGATCTCGACGAAGGCGAACTCGCCGTCATTGGCGCTGACGACGTCGTGCTCGACGCCTTCCTTGCGGAAATAGGGCTCGCCCTTCTTCATCTCGGCGAAGCTCTCGCCGTCGCCGGTGACCAGCTTCACCTTGCCGTCCATCATCGGCACCACGACATAGTCGTGGCCGTGGCGGTGCCAGCCGGTATTGTCGCCCGGCTGGAAACGCCATTCGGTGACGATGACGCGCTCATTGTCGATGAAGACGGTGGGCTTGGCTGATCCTGTCATGGCGGGCTCCCGGTTGGTGCCGGCCATCAAGGACTCAATCGGCGCGCCCGGCGAGTGCCAGACCGGCGCATGTTGCCTGCCAGCAAAAAGCCCGGCGCGAGGGCCGGGCTTTCAGAAAACAGAGGCTGGTGGGCCCGATCAGGCGACGTTGCCGCCGATCCAGTGCGACAGCGCCGTCTTGGGCAGCGCGCCGACCTTGATGTCAGCCACTTCGCCGTCCTTGAAGATCATCAGCGTCGGGATCGAGCGCACGCCGAACTTGGCGGCGAGCTCGGGATTCTCGTCGATGTTGAGCTTGGTGATCTTCACCTTGCCGGCCATCTCGGTCGAGATTTCCTCGAGCGAGGGTCCGATCATCTTGCAGGGACCGCACCACTCGGCCCAGAAATCCACGACCACCGGGCCATCGGCCTCGAGTACGTCGGCCTGGAAGTTGTTGTTGTCCACCTTGACGGTTGCCATTGAGTGCACCTTTCAGAAATTCAGTTGGGTGATATGTGGGGTGTGCGGGGCTGCGTTCAAGCGTCTTTGTTTCACGCCTGCGTGAGTCGGGCAAGCGCGGCATCCATCGCGGCGGCGGGCACCGTCAACAGCCGGGGCGCCTCGGTGAAGAGCAGCGCCGCCGATACCTGCCTGCCGGGATAGAGCGGCTGCAGCAAAGCGCGGTAGAGCGCCAGCTGCACGACATAGGGGAGCGGTACTGCTTCGAGCGAAGCGGGCGCCGGCCGGTTGGTCTTGTAGTCGACGATCAGCACCTCGGTGTCGGTCACCGCCAGGCGATCGATCTTGCCACTGACCTGGCGCAGCTTTCCCCTGACCGTCAGTTCGCCCATGACCGCCACCTCGGCGCGCGAGCCCGGTGCGAAGATCGGCGCGAAACCGGCATGCGCGAGGATTTTCGCGACGGCGCCGAGCGCCTCGGCGCGCTCCGCCGGTGGCCAGTCGGCGGCCGCACGTTCCAAATAGCGCTCTGCCGCGACGGTGCGCCGCTCCGGCGCCAGGCCCGGCAGCATTTGCAGTAGCTTGTGCATGACCAGGCCGCGCTGGATGGCGAAGCCCGGCTCGGCGTCGCCGTCGAGCACCGGCGAGCGGTCCGAGACGACCGGCTCGCGGGCATCCTCGATAAGGATCGAGGCGCCGGAGGGCGACAGCGGGCGCGGCAGTTCGTCGTCAACCGGCAGGGGACCGAAGACCGGCAGCGGCGGGTAGGCCGGGGCGGG
>CAMYMG010000089.1 GCA_947259295.1 uncultured Rhizobiaceae bacterium | reverse complement strand
GCGGCGGACGATGGCGAGGCCGAGCCCCAGGCCGCCGCCGGCCAGCGCGGAATCGGCCGCACCGCGATTGAATTCCTCGAACACGGCCTCGCGCTGATCCTCGGGAATGCCGCTGCCGGTGTCGACGATCTCGACCCGGATGGCGCCGCCCCGCCGGCGGGCGGCGACCAGCACGCCGCCGGAACGGGTGTAGCGCAGCGCGTTCGACAGGATGTTTTGCAGGATGCGGCGCAGCAGGATGCGGTCCGAGTGCACCGCCGCGTCGGTGGCGCGCACCAGCAGCCTCAGGCCCTTCTGGTGCGCCAGCGGCTCGAAGTCGGACTTGAGCGAGGAAAAGAGCTGGCTGAGCGACACGTCGACGAGTTCGGGATGCACAACGCCGGCGTCGAGCTTCGAGATGTCGAGCAGCGTGCGTAGCAGGTCTTCCATCGTCTCCAGCGAACGCTCGACCTGGCGCACCAGCGTGCGGCCCTCGTCGGTGGTCTGGATTTCGGCCAGCGCCGAGATCGACAGATGCGCAGCGTTGAGCGGCTGCAGCACGTCGTGGCTGGCGGCAGCGAGGAAGCGCGTCTTCGACAGGTTGGCGAGTTCTGCGGTTTCCTTGGCCGCGCCCAGTTCGATGTTCGACTGTTCGAGGTTGCGCAGGGTCGAGCGCAACTCCTCGGTGCGGCTGCGCACGCGGTTCTCCAGCCCGATCGCGGTCTGGAACAGCGAGAAGGCGTTGCCCTGGTGGTCCATCGAGCGCTCGACCCGCGAGATCAGCGCGGCGTTGATCTTCTTCAGCTTCTCGATGTCGTCGATCTCACGCACCGCCATGGCCTACTCCGCCGCCAGACGATGGCCGAAGGCGATGCCGGTAAAGGTCTGGTTCAGGTGCATCGAGCGATACTGCTCGCCATAGGTGCCGAAGCCGACGACGTTGTTTTCGCGGTAAAGCTCCGAAATGTCGCGCGCCACCTGCCGGTTGCGGGCGTCGAGACGCCTCAGCACGCAGTCGAAGCCCAGGATCATGTCGATACCGCCGAGACGCTCGCTGACGCCGGCGAGCGCCTCGCGCGTCGATTCCACCATGCCGGTCGGCTGCGCGATCGACAGCACAAGGCCGTCGTCAATGGCGCAGAAAAAGGACAGCGACCCGTCCGGATGCACCTTCTGGATCGAGCGGCAATAATACTCGCCGCCGACACGCACCACCACCGGGTGCGAGGCAAAGCTCAGCGGGCCGAGCTGGTCGGGCGCGACGCCCACTGCCGAGGCATAGACTTCCGCGGCGGTGCTGGCATTGAATTCATGGACGATCCGGCGATCGGGGTCGGAGGCGGTGACGACCAGCTTGTCGCCGGTCGGCACGAAATTCTCGGTCTTGAAGACCTGGAAGGGAATGTCGGTGGCAATGAGCACGATGATCGCCGAGTCGGAAGCCACCACGCCGTCGGAAATCAGCGTGGTCGTCTCGAAATGCAGGTCGTCGCCGGCCGAGCCGCCGATCAGCGGAATGTCGTCGAGGCTCCAATGGATGGCCGACGTGACTGACTCCTCGGAATAGGAGAGGCCGTCGATGAAGCAGAGCGCGAAGACCTCGCCGCCGCCCCTCTTGCCGGTGCGGCCGTAGAGCCGGAGCTTCAGCTGCTCGACCTCGTTGGCGATGGTTTCCATGCCCGACGAGGTGATGTCGCGCACCATGGTGCCGACGGCCGAGAAATTCGCTGCGGGCAGCAGGATGGCGAGCGCCTGACCCTCCTCGAGCCCGCCGGGCGTGATCTCTCCGGCGGTCGAGCAGCCGGCATAGGAAAGATTTCCGGCGTGCCTGCGCCACGCGGAGGCGAGGCTCTGCGCATCGAAAAGCTCCTGCGAGAAGAACAACAGGGCAAAGCCCGCATCGACCGTCGTTGCGGCCTCGGCCACGCTTCTAGCGAAGTCGTCTGCATCCGACGTGTCAGTCGAAAGGACGGTCACACCGCAGGCGTAGCTTGTCCTCGAACAGGCCAGCTTGTTGTTCCTCCAGCTTGGCGCCAACACTCTCCCGCGCCGGGTTCATACTTGTCCGCAAGTCGCGATCATTGCAATATGCCGTACCTGCCGCGCGTGACCGAAAGTACAATAGGCGTTCAAGGCAAGGGCCTGCATTCTGCTGAATACGAACTTGCAATCGCTCATTTCGTTGGCTCAAACGATGTAGGTTTGCGACACGCCGGACCACGCGGAACCCGGCGGCGACAGTACCAAGGCGGATGACCTAGGGAGGGAAAATGTCCGACGTTTCCATGACGGTAAACGGCAAGCGCGTCAGCGCGGCCGTCGAGGACCGCACGCTGCTGGTCCACTTCTTGCGCGAGAATCTCGGCCTCACCGGCACGCATGTCGGCTGCGACACGTCGCAATGCGGCGCCTGCGTCGTGCATGTCGACGGCAAGGCGGTGAAATCCTGCACGATGATCGCCGCCCAGGCGTCTGGCTCGACGATCGTCACGATCGAGGGACTGGCCGAGGGCGCGGATCTGCACCCCGTGCAGGCTGCCTTCAAGCAGCACCATGGCCTGCAGTGCGGCTTCTGCACGCCCGGCATGATCATGGCGGCGACCGACATGATCGCCCGGCACCCGGAGGGCCTGGACGAGGCCACCGTGCGGCACGAGCTGGAGGGCAATATCTGCCGCTGCACCGGCTATCACAACATCGTCAAGGCGATCCTCGCGGCATCCGAGACGATGTCGAAGGGCGCGGCGAAGGCGGCATAGAATGGTGGATCGTCACTGGTGACCGGGACGGGCGGATAGCGCCTCCCTGCCGCCATTGACCGTTCGTTCCATTCACCATTCACACGTCGTTCGGGAGGAATACTGATGGGTATCGAAGGCATTGGCGCACGCGTTGCGCGCAAGGAAGACAAGCGTTTCATCACCGGCGCCGGGCGCTATGTCGACGACATGGTCGTGCCCGGCATGAAGCATGCGGCGTTCGTGCGCAGCCCTCATGCGCATGCCGAAATCACCAGTATCGACGTCTCTGCGGCGCAGGAAATGCCCGGCGTGTATGGCGTGCTGACCGGCAAGCAGCTCAAGGCGGACGGGATCGGCAACATCATCTGCGGCTGGATGATCCACTCCAAGGACGGTTCGCCGATGAAGATGGGCGCCTGGTCGCCGCTCGCCGTCGACCGGGTCCGTTATGTCGGCGATGCGGTGGTCATCGTCGTTGCCGACACCAAGGGCCAGGCGCGCGACGCCGCCGAAAAGGTCGAGATATCCTACAAGGAACTGCCGGCGGTGATCGACGCCTCGAAGGCGATGGACGCCGGCGCGCCGCAGATCCACCCGGAAGCCGAGAACAACCTGATCTTCGACTGGGACCTCGGCAATGCCGACGAGACCGCCGCCGCCTTCAGTCAGGCGGCCCATGTCGTCAAGCTCGACATCATCAACAACCGGCTGGTTCCGAACGCCATGGAGCCGCGCGCCGCACTCGGCCACTACGACAAGGCCGAGGATCACTACACCTGCTGGACGACGTCGCAAAACCCGCATGTCGCGCGCCTGGTGATGAGCGCCTTCTACAATGTCGCGCCCGAAAACAAGCTGCGCGTCATCGCGCCCGACGTCGGCGGCGGCTTCGGCTCGAAAATCTACATCTACCCGGAAGAAATCGTCTGCCTGTGGGCCTCCAAGAAGACTGGCGTGCCGGTGAAATGGGTGGCTGACCGGACCGAGAGTTTCCTGACCGACGCGCATGGCCGCGACCACCATACGCATGCCGAAATGGCCTTCGACAAGGACCACAAGATTTTAGGCCTGAAGGTCGAGACCAAGGCCAATCTTGGCGCCTACATGTCGCTCTTCTCGTCGGCGACGCCGACCTATCTCTATGCGACGCTGCTGTCTGGCCAGTATAATATCCCGGCCATCCACGCCAATGTGAAGGCGATCTACACCAACACCGCGCCCGTCGACGCCTATCGCGGGGCAGGGCGGCCGGAAGCCACCTTCGTCATGGAACGCATGCTGGAGGTCGCCGCGCGGCAGCTCGGCGTGTCCCCGGTAGATCTCCGGCGCAAGAACTTCGTCACCGTGTTCCCGCACCAGACACCGGTCATCATGTGCTACGACGCCGGCGACTATGCGGCATCGCTCGATGCGGCCCTGAAGGCCTCCGACTATGCCGGCTTTCCGCAGCGCAAGGAAGCGGCGGCGCGGGAAGGCAAGCTGAGGGGCATCGGCCTGTCCTGCTACATCGAGGCTTGCGGCATCGCGCCCTCGGCGGCGGTCGGCTCGCTCGGCGCGGGCGTCGGGCTCTGGGAATCGGCCGAAGTCCGCGTCAACGCGGTCGGCACGATCGAGGTCCTGACCGGCTCGCACAGCCACGGCCAGGGCCACGAGACGACCTTCGCCCAGCTTGTCAACGAACGCTTCGGCGTGCCGCTCGACTCGGTGTCGATCGTGCATGGCGATACCGACAAGGTGCAGATGGGCATGGGCACCTACGGCTCGCGCTCCGGCGCTGTCGGCATGTCGGCCATCGTCAAGGCACTCGACAAGGTCGAAGCCAAGGCGAAGAAGATCGCCGCCCATCTGCTCGAGGCCGACGAGGGCGACATCGTCATCGAGAACGGCACGCTGAAGGTTGCCGGCACCGACAAGAACGTGCCGTGGTTCCAGATGGCGCTCGCCGCCTATACCGCCCACAACCTGCCGGGCGGCATGGAGCCGGGGCTGAAGGAGACAGCTTTCTACGATCCGTCGAACTTCACCTTTCCGGCGGGGTGCTACGTCTGCGAGGTCGAGATCGATCCGGATACCGGCGTGACGAAGATCGTACAGTTCGTCGCGGCCGACGATTTCGGCAACATCATCAACCCGATGATCGTCGAGGGGCAGGTTCATGGCGGCATCGCACAGGGCGTCGGCCAGGCGCTGCTCGAAGGCGCCTTCTATGACGATACGGGGCAGCTGCTTACGGCGAGCTACATGGACTACACCATGCCGCGCGCCTCGGACCTGCCGTCGTTCCAGCTGTCGACGTCGAACACGCCGTGCCCGGGCAATCCGCTCGGAATGAAGGGCTGCGGCGAGGCCGGCGCCATCGGCTCGCCGCCGGCCGTGATCAACGCGATCACCGACGCGCTCGGCCACGAAAACCTGACCATGCCGGCGACGCCCCAGAAGGTCTGGGCGGCGGCGCGCGCAGCGGGACGGTGAATGGTGAACAGGGAATGGCAAATGGACGAGGCGTGAAATGACCTTCGCCGATCCACACCGTTCCGGGAGCTCAGAAGCTGGTTCCATTCACCATTCACTATTCACCATTTAACCTCCTCGAGGGAGAAACCACATGTACCCAGTCAACTACCATCGCGCCGCGTCGGTCGCCGAGGCGGTCAACCTCCTGGCCTCGGAAGACGCCAAGGCGCTGTCGGGCGGCATGACGCTTATCCCGGCGATGAAGACGCGGCTCGCAGCGCCGTCCGATCTCGTCGATCTGGGCCACATCGCCGATCTCAAGGGTATCACGGTGTCCGGCAGCGAGATCACGATCGGGGCGGCAACGACGCATGCCGAGGTTGCCGGCAACGCCGCGCTGAAGCAGGCGGCGCCCGCCGTCGCGCATCTCGCCTCGCTGATCGGCGACCCGCATGTGCGCCACAAGGGCACGATCGGAGGTTCGGTCGCCAACAACGATCCTGCCGCCGACTATCCGGCGGCGCTTCTGGCGCTCGGCGCCACCATCGTCACCAACAAGCGGTCGGTCGCGGCCGAGGACTTCTTCACCGGCCTGTTCGAGACGGCACTCGAGGATGCGGAGATCATCACCTCGGTCAGCTTTACCGCTCCCGAGCGGGCCGGCTACGAAAAGTTCCGCAACCCGGCCTCCCGCTACGCCATTGTCGGCGTGTTTGTCGCCAAGGGCGCCGACGGTGTGCGGGTCGCCGTGGCGGGTGCCGGCGATGAAGGCGTTTTCCGTTCCAGCGAGCTCGAATCCGCGCTCTCCGGCAGCTTCACGCCGGACGCCGTGGCCGGCGTGAAGGTTCCGGCAGACAATCTGATGAGCGACATGCATGCCTCGGCGGAATACCGCGCCAGCCTGATCACGGTAATGGCCAAGCGGGCGGTGGCGCGCGCCAATAGCTGAGCGTTTCGCCAGCGCGTTTTTTGAGAAGGGGCCTGGCTGGCCCCTTTTTCTTGCTGCGGCCCGTTCAACTCGACCTCCTAAATTAGTCTTGACTAATTGATTAGCGATGGCTAATTTGTTGGTCATGATCGAAGCCGCAGACGTCACCACCGTGCTCCGCACGCTTGCCGACCCGACGCGCCGCGCCCTGTTCGAAAGGGTCGTCGGGGCGAGCGAGATATCGGTTGCCGACCTGACGCTCGGCACCGGCGTCACCCAGGGCGCCATTTCGCAGCATTTGAAGGCGCTGAAACAGGCCGGCCTCGTCGCCGACCGTCCGGAAGGTCGCAAGGTCTTCTACCGGGCCAGACCCGAAGGGCTCGAGCCGCTGGTCGCGTGGATGGACCACTACGGCGTCTTCTGGCGCGAGCGCTTTGCCGATCTCAGGACCCTGTTGAAGGAAATTGACCCATGAGTGATACCGCCGTCCAGGCCGCTACCCAGCAGATCGTGGTGGAGGAGGTGCTTCCGCACGCAGCCGAAACGATCTGGCTGACCCTGACCAATGGCACGCTGATCGGCCGCTGGCTGATGGAGCCGACCGGCTTTGAACCCGTGCCCGGAAACCGTTTCACATTCCGCACCACCGCCGCCGGCGCCTGGGATGGCACGATCCGCTGCGAGGTCCTGGAGGTCGCGCCGAACGAACGTTTTTCCTTCTCGTGGAAGGGCGGCGATGCCGGGAATGTCGGCTACGGCTCGCTGCTCGACACGGTGGTTACCTTCACGCTTTCGCCCGCTGCCGGCGGCACGCGGCTTCGTCTCGTCCATTCCGGCTTCGTCACGCCACGCAACGATTCGGCGCATGCGAAGATGAGCGAGGGCTGGAAGACGGTGGTTCAACGGCTGGGCACAATGGCCGGCGATAACTGAGCGCGGGCATCCGGCCGCGCCTACTCATCTAACATCTACTAGGAGAAACGACATGACTTCAGCCCGTACGGGCGGCTGCGCCTGCGGCGCTGTCCGCTATGAAATCTCCGGCGAGCCGGTGGCGATGAGCCATTGCCAGTGCCGCGACTGCCAGCGCATCAGCGGCACGGGACATGGCTCCTACCTGACCGTGATGCGCGCCGGCATGAAGGTCACCGGCCAAACGGCCGAGTGGGAGGTCGTCGCCGACAGCGGCAATGTGAAGACGCGGGCCTTCTGCCCGACTTGCGGATCGCCGCTCTACCTGACCTTTGCGGCCATGCCGGAGATTGCCGCGGTGCACACGGCGAGCCTCGACGACCCGTCGCGCTTCAGCCCCGAATTCCTTACCTATCGCATCCGCGGCTACGACTGGGACACGATCGATCCGGCAATCGCCGCATTCGACAAGATGCCGCCCGGCTGAATCACCGCGCGTAGCTGTTGCCGAAAATCTGCGACTGGCCGCTCGGCTGCATGATCGGCACGTTCGGCCTTGGCTGCGGCGTGCTGACGATGACGCGGTCCTGCTGCCGGAAATTCTGCTGCTGTTGCTGGAAGGCGGCGCGGCTCTGGTCGTCGCGCAGCGCCTGCAGGTCGGCCTGGGTGGTATCGCTCAGGTTGGGCGCGTCCCTGGGCTCCGGGTCGGCATACACCGCATCGACAGCCGTGACCGCGAGGGCGGCGCCTATGAGCGCTGCCACGATATTTCCAGTCCTGATGAAGCTGGGCATGGGCGTCTTCCTGTGCATGGATCTAAGCTAATGCGCCGGCGCCCCCATACAAGGTGCCAGCGGGCGCCGCCGCGATCACCTTTTTGATAACGCACGGCGAAAAGGGGCGGGCGCTTCATGCCGGCTCGCGGGTGTCCGTCTCGGCGCCCTCGGCTCCGTCTTCGCTCGTCCGCGCATCGAGCGCCAGAATTTCGGGCGACGCCGCGGGCAATGCCGGAACGACGCGGAAGTCCGTCTTGTCGTCCGGGTGCATCGTCGCCCTCTGCAGCGACCGCCACAGCGCATAGAGGCCGTATACCGCGTAGACGAGGCCCATGGCGACGAAGAAGCCCTTCGGGCCGAACTGGTCCATCAGACGGCCGCCGAGTTGCGGCCCGACCATGTTGCCGATGCCGTAGACGATCAGCAGTCCGCCCGAAACCTGCACGAATTCATGCGCTTCCGCCTGGTCGTTCGCGTGCGCGACATTGAGCGCGTATATGGTGAAAAGCACCGAACCCAGCGCGAACATGCCGAGCACGATCGTATAGGGGTTGGTCGGCGCGAAAATCACCATGGCGGCTGACACGGCGACGCCGATCGCGCCCGCCAGCGCCATCACATAGCGCCGGTCGATGCGGTCGGACAGCCTGCCGAACGGCACCTGGAAGGCCATGCCGCCGATCATCGCCGCCGTCAGCATGGTCGCAATGCCGGTATCGGTCAGCCCGACCGCGCGGCCGTAGAGCGGGCCGAAATAGGCCCAGTTGCCGAAGATGATGCCGGCGAGGAAGGAGCCGACGACGGCCGCCGGCGAACGCCGGAACAGGGCGCGTGCATCGACCTTGACCTGGGTCAGCGGCTGCGGCGCGGGCGCCACCGAGAGGGCGACCGGGATGAGTGCTGCGCCGAAGGCCAGCGCGCCGACCATGAACATCGTGTCGCTCATGATGTCGCCGAGCGGCATGAGGAATTGGCCCGCCCCGACACCCGACATGGAGACGATCATGTATGACGCGAAGACCGCGCCGCGGTTGGCATTGCTGACGCGCTCGTTGAGCCAGCTCTCGATCACCATGTAGCCGCCGACCAGCGTCAGCCCGCCCATGGCGCGGAACAGCGCCCAGGCAAACGGATTGGGCACCAGTGCGTGCAGCAGCAGGGATGCCGCCAGCATCGTCTGCAGTACGGCGAATACCCTGATATGGCCGACGCGCCGCACGAAAAGCGGCGTCAGCAGGCAGCCGGCGGTAAACGCGATGGCATAGCAGGTGCCGATCCAGGCGATCGCCGTCGACGACCAGCCTTCGGCCGAGGCGCGCAGCGGAATCAGCATGTTGCCGAGCCCGGTGCCGACCATCATCAGGAAGGTGCCGAGAAAGAGAGCGACGAACGGGCGAATCTCTTTCCACATGGCGGGCACCCCGGATCAACTGCGCAACCCTAAGCCGATTGTGCGCCAAGGTGTTTCGCGAAAGCGGCGCGCCGCAGGCGCAATTTCGCTATCGAATGATCATGGCTTGCACGGGCGAGCCACGTCGCAGCGTCTTGCCGGGATCGAAGCCTCGCGGACTGCGCAGACATGGGGTGCTGTTGAGCGCATGGGGGAAACACTCTATGTGGGTGCGAAACGGATGAGACCTGCTGCGGCGGGCCGCAAAGGAATGATGAGCGACTACAACGCCTTCAAGCTGTCGATTGCACCGATGATGGACTGGACGGACCGGCACTGCCGCTTCTTCCATCGCCAGCTGACGCGGCATGCGCTGCTCTACACGGAGATGGTGGTGGCCGATGCCGTCATCCATGGCGACCGCGCGCGGCTGCTCGGCTTCGACGCCGAGGAACAGCCGCTCGCCCTGCAGCTTGGCGGCTCCGACCCGCAAAAACTCGCCGAGGCGGCGCGCATTGGCGAAAGCTTCGGCTATGGCGAGATCAACCTCAATGTCGGCTGCCCGTCGGACCGCGTCCAGTCGGGCACGTTCGGCGCCTGCCTGATGAAGACGCCCGGCCTCGTCGCCAAGGGCGTGGCCGCCATGAAGGCCGCCGTTTCCGTCCCGGTCACCGTCAAATGCCGCATCGGCGTCGACGACCAGGATCCCGAGGAGGCGCTCGACACGCTGGCCGAGGGCGTCTTCGACGCCGGCGCCGACGCGCTCTGGGTGCATGCGCGCAAGGCCTGGCTCGAAGGCCTGTCGCCCAAGGAGAACCGGGACATCCCGCCGCTCGACTACGGGCGGGTCTATCGCCTCAAAGAGAAGCATCCCGGCCGCTTCATCGGCATCAATGGCGGCATTCCGGGGCTCGACGAGGCGCTGGAGCATCTTTCCCATGTCGACGGCGCCATGCTCGGCCGCGCCGCCTATCACACGCCGGGGATTCTTGCCGATGCCGATCACCGCATCTTCGGGGGCCCGCCAACCGTGTTCGATCCGGCTGCCCTAATCGAGACGATGGCAGACTATTGCCAGCGCCACATCGACAATGGTGGGCGCCTCGGCCATGTCACGCGCCACATGGTCGGGCTGTTCCACGGCATGCCCGGCGCGCGCCGCTACCGGCAGATTCTCTCCACCGACGCCACGAAGCCCGGCTCCGGGCCCGACGTGTTGCGGCAGGCCTTCGCCGCGGTCCAGCCCGACAGCGGGCGCGCCGCCGCCTGAGCGCCGCAACGAACCTTCGGGAAGCCGCCTGATGCCCCTTGACATGGGTTGGACCGAGATCGCGCCCTTCGCGGTGGCCATCGTCGCGGCGGGCGTGGTCTCCGGCCTGCTCGCGGGCATCTTCGGCATCGGCGGAGGCGCGGTGCTGGTTCCGGTGTTCTACCAGGTCTTCGGCCTGTTCGGCATCGACGACAGCGTACGCATGCATCTTGCCGTCGGGTCCTCGCTCGGCATCATCATCCCGACCTCCATCCGCTCCTTCATGGCGCATCGCGCCCGTGGGGCCGTCGACATGGCCTTGCTGAAGTCGCTCGCCATTCCCGTACCGCTCGGCGTGGCGCTCGCCTCGCTGGTCGCCGCGTCGGTCTCAAGCGAAGGCCTGCGCATCATCTTCGCCGTGCTGGCGCTGCTCTTCGGCGCCCGCCTGTTGTTCAACCGGGAGAGCTGGCGGCTCGGCAGCGAGATCCCGCAAGGTTCGTGGCGCGCCTTCATCGGCATCCTGATCGGCTTCTTCTCCACCCTCATGGGTATCGGCGGCGGCATCATGAACAATACTTTCATGACGCTCTATGGCCGCCCGCTGCACCAGGCGGTGGCGACGTCGGCCGGCGTCGGCGTTCTGATCGCCATTCCCGGCACGATCGGCTACATCTGGGCCGGCTGGGCCGATCCGCTGCTGCCCTTCGCCTCGACCGGCTATATCAACTGGATCGTCGTCGCCCTGGTCATTCCGGTCACGCTGATCGTCGCGCCCTACGGCGTCACGATCGCCCACTGGCTTTCGAAGCGGCATCTGGAGGTCGGCTTCGGCCTCTTCTGCCTCGTCGTCTCGGCCCGCTTCTTCGCCAGCCTCGCCTGATCAGTCGCGCAGGATCAGCCTGTCGCCGCGGACGTCGAATCCGGTCAGCGTGCCGACAAAGTTCATGCCGAGCAGGCTCTGGTCGAGCCGACCCGGTTCGGCGACGAGGATCGGCAGGTTACGGCGCTCGATGCGGCCGACCGAGGCGGTTTTGGCGACAACGCGCGCGGCGTGTGCCGTGCCGTTGGCGGTCGAGACAGGAATGGTGAAGTTGAGCGACGCGGGGTCGAAGCCGGCGCGGGCGGCGTCCTCGGCCGTCAGCACGGTGCTCGTTGCGCCCGTGTCGACAATCGTACTGACCGGCGTTCCGTCGACATCGAGTTCGGCCTGGAAGTGACCGTCGAGGCGCTTCTGCAATGTCACGGTGGTATGGCCGTCGCCGTCGACGATCGACAGCGGACTGCCCGGCACCAGACCGCCGCTGACCCGGCTCGCCACGTCCTGCAGTTCGTAGCGGTACTGGTAGCCCGCCATCAGCACCAGGATAACCAGCAGCCACACGGCAAGCGTCCTCGCGGTATCGCCGAAGCGGCGGTTCGACGCGACGATGCCCGAGGCCACGAGGGCGCCGAGCGCGCCGAGATAGACGAGACTGCCGAACTGGCCGGTGTCGAGGCCAAGCACCTGGCCGCTGGAATCGTTGATGACGAGCAGGATCAGCCCGCCGCCCAGTATCGCAACCGCAATCCAGAAAATCCGGCCCACCGGCTCAGGCCGTGCCGTCGCGCTCGCGCGCCATGCGCGTGCGCCTTGTTTCGCGGCGCGGCCGCCGTTCGACGGTCTCGAGCCGTGCCGGTAGTTCTGCCATCACGGCACGGCGGCCCTGCGGCGACATGCCGATCCAGCCGGAGATCTCGTCGCGCGTGCGCCCGCAGCCGAAACAGTATCCGGTCTTCATATCCATCGAGCAGACGAGGATGCAGGGCGATTCGATAGACGTCATGCGGCGTCCCTGTTGACGACTTTCACATGGGACAACGGGGCTCCCAATGCAAGACCGGGCATTGTGCTGGCCCGCCTTGGCGGCTATGCCGCAGGCACATCAGAATGCGGATACGGACCATGACCAGCGCGCTTCCCTTCGACGACTTCCGGACCCTGCTGCGCACGCTTCCGGAGGGCGACCAGGCCGCTGCCGACCGGGTCGGCGCGCTGTTTGCCAAGGCCGACAAGCCGGCCGGCTCGCTCGGCCGCATCGAGGACATCGCGGCATGGCTGGCGAAATGGTCGGGCCGGGCGCCGCCGCAGATCAACCGGCCGCTGGTCGCCGTCTTTGCCGGAAATCACGGCGTCGTCGCGCGGGACGTGTCGCCGCGGCCGATGGCGGCCACGGCTCAGGCCGTCGAACTGGCGGCAGCCGGCGGTGCGGCGATCAACCAGATCTGCCTTGCCCATGATCTCGGGCTGAAGGTCTTCGATCTCGCCCTGCATGTCCCGACCGAAGACATCACAAGCGAGGCGGCGCTCGACGAGGCGGGCTGCGCCGCCACCATGGCCTTCGGCATGGAGGCGGTTGCCGGCGGCACCGACCTTTTGTGCCTCGGCGATCTCGGCGTCGGCAACTCCACCGTGGCGGCGGCGATGTTCGCAATGCTCTACGGCGGCTCGGGCGCGGACTGGGCCGGGCGAGGCTCGGGCGCCGATACCGCGATGATCGCCCGCAAGGCGGAGGCGATCGATGCCGCAATCGCGCTCAACGGCCGGCAGAAAGATCCTTTCGAGATTTTGCGCCGCGTCGGCGGTCGCGAATTTGCAGCCTGCGCAGGTGCAATCATTGCCGCGCGAGCCGAAAAGATACCGGTCATCCTCGACGGGCTGGCGGCGACCGCCGCAGCCGCAGTCCTTCATGCAATCAACCCTGCCGCCATCGCGCATTGCCAGCTGGCGCAGATCGCCACCGAACCCGGCCACGCCAAGGTTGCTGAAACGCTCGGCCTGAAACCCTTGCTAGACTTCGGAATGGCGCATGGCGAGGGAACGGGATCGGCGCTGGCAGCCGGCGTCGTCAGGGCCGCGGCGCTGGTGAGCTCGGGCATGGCCGCAGCCCTAGGGTCGGCCAGCTAGCGCCGCTTGCCGCCTCCGGCGGCCGTCGGCAGCGCCGGCAGCACCTCCATCACGCGTGTCGCCGGGAAGCTGGCGATCGCCTCGGTGCCCTGGCGCAACTTGGAACGCAGTTCGAAGCCGCCCTGGTGCAGCGCCAGCAGGCCTTGCACGATCGGCAGGCCGAGTCCGGTGCCCTGTTCGGCGCTCTTGATCGAGATCGAGCCCTGGCCGAAGGCCGACAGGGCGACCGGGATCTCGTCCTCCGCTATGCCAGGCCCGCTGTCCTTGATCGATACATACTGCCCGCCGCCGGCGGTCCAGCCGACCTTGATGACAACCTCGCTGCCGCTCGGCGCGAACTTGACGGCGTTGGACAGGAGATTGAGCGTGATCTGGCGCACCGCCCGCTCGTCGGCGAACAGCCTCGGCAGTGACGGTTCGAACTGCTGGACGAGCCTGATGTCCTTGTTGCGCGCCCTGAGCTCGATGAGGTGGCAGCATTCCTCGACGATGCCCTGCAGCATCACCGGCTCCTCGTTGAGCTGGTAGCGGCCGGCCTCGACCCTGGACAGGTCGAGGATCTCGTTGATCAGGTCGAGCAGGTGCCGTCCGGAGTCGTGGATGTCGTTGGCGTAGTCGCGGTAGGTGTCGTTCTCCATGGGGCCCAGCACTTCCTTGCCCATCACCTCCGAGAAGCCGAGGATGGCGTTGAGCGGCGTGCGCAGTTCGTGGCTCATGGTGGCAAGGAAGCGTGACTTGGCGAGGTTGGCGTCCTCGGCGCGCCGCCTTGCCTCCTCCGACATCGCCTTGGCGGTCTCGACTTCGGCCAGCAGCGCATCCTTCTCGGATCGGAAGGCAAGCAGCATCAGAGAGGAACGGTTCAGCTGGTCGGTGACATAGGCGAAAAAGGGTAGCGAGGCGATCAGCATCGCCACCATCAGCGCGTCCACCGGCGTATCGAGGGGGGTGCCAAGCACGGTATAGGCGGCAAGCGGCAGCGCGAAGGTCGCGGCCAGCGCGCCGCGCAGCGACGAGCCGACAAGCGCGGTGGCGCCGATCGCCAGCAGCAGCACGATGCCCTTGACCAGCGGAAACTGGTCAATCGAGCATGTGCCGCAGCCGATCTGCGCGAAATAGGCCCAGCCGATGCCGCTGGCGAAATGAGCGACGAGGAAGGTGCGGGTGGTGCGTGCCACATCGATCTCTGCCGGGTCGGCGCGTGTGGCGCGGACGGCGACGATTGCCAGGCCGGCATAGCAGACGAGCGTCAGCAGCGCCCAGATCACGATTTCCCGGCCGATGCCGTAGAAAGCGCCGGCCAGCGTGATCGCGGCCACGATCAGCAGGATCGCGGGTGCGCTGCCGGTCATCGCGCCGGCGTGCAGTTTCAGGAGTTCACGGTCGAAACTGACGCTGCCCGGCTGCTGGGCCAGGCGGTCGCGGGTCTTGCGCACAGCACGCGCCACATCGCTGTTGCGATGCGGTTTCCTGCGGTCCACTATGATTTTGTCCGCCGTATTTGAGCTTAGCAACGGCATGAGACTTCAACTTGCGCGCGTACCCGATCCAAGACCGCAGGCTAAGGCGCAATGATTAAGAGACTGTTTGCCATATGTTGAGAACGCGCCGCAGCGCGTCCTATTCGGTACGGCGGCGCGGCCCTTTTCGGCGCTTCCTCGACGTCGTCCTGGCGATCGCGATCCTCGGCATGCTCGTGCTTGTCGCAGCGCGACTCGACCGGGTCGAACAGCGGAGCCTGCAGGGACAGCCACACGTCGCCGACGGCGATTCCCTCACGCTTGAGGCCGAGCGAGTCAGGCTGCGCGGCCTCGATGCACCGGAACTCACGCAAATCTGCCAAAGAAGCGGCGTCGACTACGCCTGTGGCCGCGATTCCAGGGATGCACTGCTTGCCATTATCGCTGGCCGTCAGGTCATCTGCCGCGGCTGGGAGCGCGACCGATACGGCAGGCTGCTGGCGAACTGCTTTGCCGGACAGGTCGAGATCAACCGCCAACTGGTCCGCTCCGGCTGGGCTGTGGCCTATGGCGACTTCGGCGACGAGGAGCGGGTCGCGCGCGAGGCGGGCGCAGGGCTGTGGGCCGGCACGTTCGATCGCCCGACGAACTGGCGCGCCCGCCATGGCGGCATGGCGGAGGGGGAGCACGACCTGTTGGCCACAATCGTCAACTGGTTGCGCCAGGTGCTTCGCATTTAGCCAAGCCGCCCCTATACCGGGGTACTCGCATGGGAGGCATCGATGAAGCTTTTTGACGGGGGCAGGGCGCCCAATCCGCGCCGGGTGCGCATCTTTCTCGCCGAAAAGGGCATCGAGGTGCCGATCGCGCCGGTCGACATGGGGGCGATGGAGCATCGCGGCCCGGACCTCGCGTCGCGCAACCCGTTGCAGCGGCTGCCGGTGCTCGAACTCGACGACGGCACGGTGATTTGCGAATCCATCGCCATCTGCCGCTATTTCGAGGAACTCCACCCCGAACCGGCATTGTTCGGTCGCGGTGCTCTGGGCAAGGCGCTGGTCGAGATGTGGCAGCGCCGCGTGGAACTGCATCTCCTGTTTCCCGTCGCCCAGGCATTCCGGCACATCCACCCGGCGATGAAGGAGTGGGAGGTGCCGCAGGTCCCGGACTGGGGCGAGGCCAACAAGCCGAAGGCGCTTGAATTCCTGCGCATCCTCGACCGCGAACTGCAGGATCGCGAATTCGTCGCGGGCGACCATTATTCGGTTGCCGACATAACCGGCCTGGTGGCGCTCGATTTCACGAAGCCGGCGCGCATTGCGATCCCCGACGAACTGACGAATGTCGGCCGCTGGCGTCGCGCCATCACCGAACGACCGAGCGCCGCTGCCTGATATGAACGATGCCTTGGCGGCCCTGACGGCGCGGGCGCGGGCCTGCCGAATCTGCGTCGAGGCGCCGCTTGGCGGCCCGTTGCCGCACGAGCCGCGGCCGGTGCTGGTGCCGTCCTCCTCGGCGAGGATCCTGATCGCCGGCCAGGCGCCCGGCACAAGGGTGCACGCCTCGGGCGTGCCGTTCACCGACCCGTCGGGCGACCGGCTGCGAGACTGGCTCGGCGTCGATGCCGCCACCTTCTACGATCCAGCCCACTTCGCCATCCTGCCGATGGGCTTCTGCTTCCCGGGTCTCGATGCGAAGGGCAGCGACCTGCCGCCGCGCCGCGAATGCGCTCCCGCCTGGCGCGCGCCGCTGATGGCGCTGATGCCGCAGATTGATCTCGTGCTGGCGATCGGAGTTTATGCGCAGGCATGGCATCTCGGCAATAAGCGTAAGTCATCGCTAACGGAGACGGTGATGGACTGGCGCGCGCTCTGGACCTCGGATGCCCGGCCCCGCGTTCTGCCCCTGCCACATCCCTCCTGGCGCAACTCCGGCTGGCTGAAACGCCATCCCTGGTTCGAGAACGACTTTCTACCGTTTCTCAAACGGGAAATCGCGATCCGAATTTCGGGCGATCTGGGAAAAGCGGACCCTGAATCTCCTCTGTCGTGAGAATTTATTTCTTGCAGCCATTCGACATTGCGGTGAAAATGGATAATTATTCCGCTTTCGGAGCCAATCATGGACCGCCTAGACCGCAAGATCCTGCGTTTGCTGCAGGAAGACTCCACCCTTGCCGTGGCCGACGTCGCAAAGAAGGTCGGCCTGTCGACGACGCCGTGCTGGCGGCGCATCCAGAAGCTCGAGGAAGAGGGCGTCATCAAGCGGCGCGTCGCCATCCTCGATCCGGTCAAGATCAACGCCCGCGTGACGGTCTTCGTGTCGATCCGCACCAATTCGCACAGCCACGAGTGGCTGAAGCGCTTTTCCGAGGTGATCCAGGATTTTCCGGAGGTGGTGGAATTCTACCGGATGAGCGGCGATGTCGATTACCTCATCCGTGTCGTCGTTCCCGACATCGCCGCCTATGACGTTTTCTACAAGAAGCTGATCGCCAAGATCGAGATCCGCGACGTGTCCTCGTCCTTCGCCATGGAGCAGATCAAGTACACGACCGAGATGCCGCTCGACTACATGGTGCTCGACAAGGAGAGCGGCGCCAAGGCGGGTTGAGCGCTGCCTATCTCTCCAGCCGCGCCAGCAGCGAGGAGGTGTCCCAGCGCTTGCCGCCCATCTGCTGCACTTCCTTGTAGAACTGGTCGACAAGGGCAGTAACCGGTAGCTTGGCGCCGTTGCGGTCGGCTTCGTCCAGGCAGATGCCGAGGTCCTTGCGCATCCAGTCGACGGCGAAGCCGAAGTCGTACTTGCCGGCGATCATCGTCTTGTGGCGGTTTTCCATCTGCCAGGAGCCGGCGGCGCCCTTGGAAATCACGTCGACCACCTTCTCGAGGTCGAGCCCGGCCTTCTTGCCGAAATGCATGCCTTCGGCCAGCCCCTGCACCAGTCCGGCGATGGCGATCTGGTTGATCATCTTGGTCAGCTGGCCGGCACCGGCCGGGCCCATCAGGCCAACCATGCGGGCAAAACTGTCGATCACCGGGCGCGCCTTGTCGAATACGGCCTGTTCGCCGCCGACCATGACGGTCAGCACGCCGTTCTCGGCACCTGCCTGGCCACCCGAAACCGGTGCGTCGAGGGCGCCGAAACCGCCGGCGTCGGCCTTTTCAGCGAGTTCGCGCGCCACCTCGGCGGATGCGGTCGTGTTGTCGACATAGATGGCGCCCTTGGCCATCGCCTGGAAGCAGCCGTCCGGCCCAATGGTGACGGAGCGCAGGTCGTCGTCGTTGCCGACGCAGGAGAACACGAAGTCCTTGCCCTCGGCAGCCTCGGCCGGGGTCCTCGCGAACGCGCCGCCGTGTTCTGCAACCCATTTCTCGGCCTTCGCGGTCGTGCGGTTGTAGACGGTCACGTCATGCCCGCCCTTGTTCTTCAGGTGTCCCGCCATCGGGTAGCCCATCACGCCAAGTCCCAGGAATGCGACCGTTGCCATTTTTGTGAATCCTTTCAGTCCGGTTGTCCGGTGTTCTTAGCGCATCATGACAGCGGAATGGAGTCAGCGCTTCAGATGGACGGTTATGCGCCGCTCTACCCAGTCGACGAAATGGCGCAGAGTCTCTACGATCGACAGGTAGATGAGGCCGGCCCAGATATAGGTCTGAAAGTCGAAGGTCTGGGCATAGGCGCGCCGCGTCTCGCCCATCAGGTCGTAGACGGTGATGATGGCAACGATGGCAGAAGCCTTGATCATCAGGATGAACTCGTTGCCGTAGGGGCGCAGGCCGACGATCATCGCCTGCGGCAGCACCACCTTCCACAGCGTCTGCAGCCGGTGCAGGCCAAGCGATTCGGCACCTTCCCACTGGCCCCGCGGCACGCTCTCTATGGCGCCGCGCAGGATCTCGGCCTGGTAAGCCGCCGTATTCAGCGAGAAGGCGAAGACGCCGCAATACCAGGCATCGCGAAAGAAGGTCCAGAGGCCGACCGCGTCGAGCTCCTCGCGAAACGAGCCCAGCCCGTAGTAGACCAGGAAGGTCTGCGCCAGCAGCGGCGTGCCGCGGAAGAAATAGACGTAGGCGTATGCCAGGGCGTTGAGCAGCCTGTTTCGCGACATGCGCGCATAGGCGATCGGCACCGAAAGGATCGAGCCGATGACCATCGACAGCCCGACAAGCGCCAGCGTCACGCCGAGGCCGGACATGTAGAGCGGCAGGTAGCGCTCGAAGAGCGCCAGGTCCCAGGCACCCACCAGGTAGGTCACCAGCCCGATACCCAGGAGTATCCAAAGCCCGACCAGCGCATGACCGACGATCCGCTCGCGCGTCCATTGCCGGGCCAGCGCCGGCGGGCGCTCGACGTCGGCTGCCGGGTTCTCGACGACGCTCATCGCGTCACCCCGCTGCTGCCCACCTTGCGCTCGATGGCATGGATGCCGACCGACGAGATCATGGCGAGCACGAGATAGACGAAGCAGGCGACGCCGAAGAACAGGAAAGCCTCCTTGGTGACGCGCGCCGCGATGCCGGCCTGGCGCAGCGTGTCCGGCAGGCCGATGGCCGAGACGAGCGCTGTATCCTTGAGCAGGTTCAGCCACAGATTGGAGAGGCCGGGCAGGGCGATGCGGATGAGCTGCGGCAGGACGACCAGTCGCATGGTCTGGCCCCTCGACAGGCCGATGGCATAGCCGCCCTCGTACTGGCCCGCCGGAATGGCGCGGAACGCCGAAAGGAACACTTCGCTGCAGTAGGACGAGAACACGACGCCGAGCGCGATCATGCCGGCAACGAAGCTGTTGATCTCGACAACCGCACCCGGGCTGAAGAAGCGGATGACCTGGCCGACGGCGATCTGGCCGCCGTAGAACACGACAAACAGCGTCAGCAGTTCAGGCAGGCCGCGGAAAATGGTGGTGTAGACATTGCCGGCCAATCTCAGCGAGCGCTCCTCGGAGCGCTTTGCGAGTGCCACGAAGAAGCCGATGACAAGGCCGACCGGCAGGGTTGCGAGCGCCAGCGAGATGGTGATGAAGACGCCGTAGGCGATGTCGTCGCTCCAGCCTTTCGGGCCGAAGCTTAGCAAGGTCCACGCGCCTTCCATCTGCTCTCCTTACGTCAGCACTCATGAAAACGGCGGGAGACTTGCTCCCGCCGCCTGTTCCTCAATCGACCTGCACGGGCCGCTCAACCGCCATAGACGTCGAACGTGAAGTACTTGTCGTTGATTTCCTTGTATTTCCCGTTGGCGCGAATGGCCTGGATCGCGGCGTTGAACTTGTCGCGCAGTTCCGTATCCCCCTTGCGGACGGCAATGCCGGCGCCCGGGCCGTGGATGGACTCGACCGGCGTGACGGCGCCGACCAGCTTGCAGCACTCGCCCTCCGGCGTCGACAGCCACTCCTCGAGCACCGAGATATCGTCATTCACCGCATCGAGGCGGCCATTGGCGAGATCGAGCTGGTATTCCTGGGCGGTCGGATAAGACTTCACCGTGCTGTCGGTGTAGGTCGCCGTAGAATAGTTGAAATGCGTCGTCGAGCCCTGCACGCCGACCGTCTTGCCGGCCAGGTCTTCCTTGGTCACGCCCGCGATCGTCGTGTCCTTGGGCGCTGCGATCGCCGGCGGCGTGTTGTAGTACTTGCCGGTAAAGTCGACCTTTTCGGCGCGCTCAGGCGTAATCGACATCGAAGCGATGATGGCGTCGAACTTGCCGGCCTGAAGGGCCGGAATGATGCCGTCCCAATCCTGCGTGACGAACTCGCAGGTCACCTTCATCTCCTCGCAAAGCGCATTGGCGATGTCGATGTCGAAGCCTACAAGCTGGCCGTCGGCCGTCAGGTTGTTGAAGGGCGGGTAGGCGCCTTCGGTACCGATCTTCAGCGTGGTCGACGATGCGCTGGCCGCGGCCGCCGGCTCGGCAGCTGGTGCCGGCTCTGCCGGAGCCTCGGCGGC
>CAMYMG010000088.1 GCA_947259295.1 uncultured Rhizobiaceae bacterium | reverse complement strand
GCGAAGGGCGCGACGTGGCCGGGCACGCCGCCCCTGGCGAATGGCAGGATGCCGGGCAGCCCGCCGAGCAGACCCGAAAACAGCGATCCCGCTAGGTCGTGAACCCATAAACGGGATTCTCTCGCCTTGTGTTCTGTGATTCACTTCTGGAAACGGAGTGAGGATGATGGGCAGACACGATCTGAGTGACTCGGAGTGGGCAGTGATTGCGCCGCTGCTTCCTGACAAGCCGCGCGGTGTAGCGCGAGTGGATGATGGGCGTGTGCTCTCAGGCATCTTCTACATACTGAGGACTGGGGCGCCATGGCGCGACCTGCCTGAGCGCTACGGACCTCGCACAACGGTCTACAACCGCTACAACAGGTGGGCGAAGGCCGGCGTTTGGCTGCGCATCTTCGAGGCCTTGGCCGAGACATCCCCGCATGCCCTGCATCTGATCGACAGTTCCATCGTGCGCGCCCACCAGCATGCCGCAGGCGGAAAAAAGGGGGCGCGGATCACGCCATCGGTCTCTCCCGTGGCGGACTGACGACGAAGATCCATGCCGTCGTGGATGGGCGGGGCCTGCCGGTCCGACTGATGCTGACCCCCGGGCAGGCCTCCGACAAGACCGCCGCGCCCGACCTCGTCGGACCACTCGGCCTTACCGGAGATGTCGTCGGCGACCGCGGATACTTCGGCCAAGCGGTGATCGCGGCCATCGAGGCCACGGGTGCGACCGCCCACATCCCAAGCCAGAGCAACGTGCGTGTCGTCCGCACCGTCGACCGGGAACTCTACCGGGAACGCAATCGAATCGAACGCTTCTTCAACCGCCTCAAGCACTTCCGAGGAATCGCAACGCGATACTTCAAGACGGCTGCAAACTTCCTCGCAGCCCTCCACCTCGCTTCCGCCAGGCTATGGATCAGGCATTATGAGTCCACAACCTAGCCCCTGCAGCGGCTTTAGCCCCTGCTCCAGCGCCAGGCCGGCAAGGTTTAGCCCGACCCGTCGCAGCACGTCCTCGAGATCCCTGCCGCTGACCGCCGCACTCTTCAGCGCGCCGGTCAGTTGCGAACCGAACCGGTCCGACAGTCGTTCGAGGTTCTCGAGCGCGCTCTGGAACGCCGCCGTGTCGGCATCGATCCTGACCGTCACCTCCTCAACCATGTCTCTTCTCCTGCAGGCTGGTGTCCGGAAACTTGCGCATCAGTTCGGCCAGGTCGGCGCGCGCCGGCGCGCGTTCGCCAGCCGGGCGCAGCACGCTGATTGCGCGTTCCAGCTCGCGCGGCGTCATCGACCAGAGATCCTTCGGCGAAAGCCGCAGCAGGCCGAATGCCGTGGCCGTGACGCTGTCCCACGGAAATTCGTTCGTCCCGCCGGCTGCGGCCGTCAGGGGTTTGGCGGCTCTCCGCCTGGCCGTTCGGCCCCGAACGTCGTGGTCAGCAACTCGCTCACGATCGCCGCAAAGCCGGCCACCCACCGTCGGCCCGCATGGCGCCCACCTCGTCGTCCGCGACCGCGTTGCCGGCGCCGCGCAGACCTGCGCCGATGATCCGGATCATGTCGAGCGCCGACAGCTTTCCGCGTGCAAACCGCTCCACCAGCGCGCCGAGATCGTCCGCCGCATAGGCCGCTTCGAGCTCGGCCAGCGCGCCGAGCGTCAGGCAGAGCCGGTAGGGCTTGCCGTCGAGTTCTGCGGCAATCTCGCCGCGCCGCCGGTTGGCGATCATGGCGCCACCGCGAAGGCGATGGGACCTGCCGATTCCAGCGCCAGCTCGAAGGTCACCTCGCCGTCATGGCTGCCCGTATAGTCGAGCGAAGTGATCTGGAACGGTCCCGAGACGGTGCCGAAATCCGGCACGGCGAGCTGCCAGTCGACGATCTCCCCGGCAAAGAAGCGCGTTCTTATCGCCGCGTCCGACTGGGCGTCCTTGAAGATGCCCGAGCCGCTGATCGCGGCGCGCTGCACGCCGCTGCCGGCCAGCAATTCGCGCCAGCGCCCGGCCGAGTCCGCATCGGTGATGTCGACCGTCTCGCTGTTGAAGGCGATGCGCCTGGAGCGCAGCCCGGCCACCGTCACGAACGTGCCGAGCCCGTCGGGATCGATCTTGAGAAGAAGGTCCTTGCCCTTCTGTGCAACCATTTTCCTGAGCTCCTGGTGTGTGGAAGAATGTTCGAAGAACCGTCGACGCTCCGGCACCAGTCATGCCGGGGCGACTTGTCGCAAGCCTTGTCACCTCGGGCGGGCTACTCCAGCCTCGTCGTCCCAGGCGACCTTCCCCAGCCGCCGTCATCCCGGGCGACCGAGCGGAGCGAGGGAGACCCGGGACCCATTGGCCGCCTAACATGGAGCACGGCCCGGACCTCGCACCCACCCGCCACCCCGGCCGCGCCGGCTCAATGGGTCCCGGATACCTTCGCTTCGCTCCGGTTCCGGGATGACGCAGCGTCTGTGGAATCGATAATGCCGCAAGTTGATCGCGCCAGCTACGGAGCTTGTGGGCGCCCCGCATATCTCTAGGCAACAAGCGGCCTCCGCGCGGCAGCAGCTTCCCGCTATTTCGGCTCCGTCACCGCACGGAATCGCAGCAGGCCGTGATAGACCGACAGATCCTCGTCGTAGCGGGCTTCGGAAAACTCGAGCCGCAGGTTGACTAGATGATGCTCGTCAAGCTCCAGGGCTGCGTCGGCCAGCCTGGCGCGGGCGATCTCCATGATCTCCAGCACCTCCTTCCTGCCCTTGGCCTTCGACCAGACATGCAGGGTGAAGAGCTGCTCGGTGCCCGTCTCGGTGCCGGTGCTCCAGTCGTAAAGGCTGGTGCGGCCGAAGGTGAGGTTGGGAAAGGCGACATTGGCCGGGGCGTGATCGTGGATGCGCTGGCCGACCAGCGCCGTCAGCGCGGCCTCGGCGGCGAGCGCGTCGAACACCGCCTTCTGCAGTTCAGCGGCGGGCGCTGGCATCGTCCTGCTCCCTGGTCAGCGGATGCGGTGCCCTCGGCATCGGATCCGCTGCGAATTCCTCGGCGCCGTAAGAAGCATCAGCGTAGCCCGCCTCGATGTCCTCCGCCAGAGCGTGCGCCTTGAGGCGCAGCGCGCGGATCAGCCCGTCGAGCGTCAGTTGCATGGTCAGTTTCATGCGTTGGTCTCCCTGGCTCGGCAAACAAGAAAGCGGCCGCTCTCGTCGGGATCGTGAACCGTCACGATCGCGAAGATCCGACCCGCCCGCGTCAGGCGCATGCCGCTCGCCACGCCATCGCATGGTGATGCGGTGCGTCACGGTCTCGAGCGTCTGGCCGGCACCGAAGACGGCACTCGCCGACACAGGCTCGATCAGCGCGAAGACGGTCGCCACCTCCGCCCACGTTTCGACATGGCCGCCGAGCCCGTCCGGCGCCAGCGTCGCCGCCTCGATCGCCATTTCGCTGCGTAGCGCGCCGGGATCGACGAACAGCGTGCGCATCACAGCCTCCGCAGCCGGTGGTGCGCGATCATGCGCTCATAGGCCGGCGGATAGGACACCGGCTGGTCGGCCGCGCCATAGCTGGCGCGGAACTCGTACCAGTGGGCGACCAGCACCAGGATCGCCCGCTTCAGCAGGTCGGGAACATCGGTGCCTGCCTCGCCAAAACCGGCGGAAAAATCGATCTCGATGCCGTTCAGCACGCGCAGCGGCGCCGGCCGCGTCTCGAAATGCAGCCTTGCCGGCCGCGACAACATGTCGAGCTGGTAGCCGGCCGGGTCGATCAGCGAGGCCTCGCCTTCCGATCCATAGACGGTCACCGACAGGATTTCGCGCACCGGATGCCGGGCGATCGGCACGCAGGCCTGGCTCGGCCAGGCATCGAGCGCCAGCCGCCAGCTCTGGTCGATCAGCGCCATGCCCGTCGCGCGCTCGACATCCTCGCGCGCGGCGCGGATCAAACCGCCGAGCAGTTCGTCCTCGCTGGCATGGGCGAGCCTGAGATGCGCCTTCACCTCGGCAAGCGTCACCGGCTCGGCAGCCGGCGCCACCGTTCTGATCAATGTCATTCGTCACCTTGAGGGCATGAGAAGGGGAAGCGGCCCCGGCTGGAGGAACACCGGGCCGCGCGACGGGCCGGCCGGGAAAGGGTGAACCCGGCCTGGCCCGACTCGCGAAAGGCTGGCGCTTGCGCGAGATCGGCTCGACAACTCGCTCCACACCGTAAGCAAACGTCCGATTGTGAGGCCTGATCGAAACTCGCTCCTGCGAGTCAGCTGGAGAGTAGCTTCGGGGTCGCCGTAGGCGACGAGCGCAGCGTACTTTTCAGTACGTGAGCACCGGAAGCGCAGAAGACGCCTCCAGATGGCCGCAGGAGTAGAGTTTCGGCAGGGCTCAGGTGGTGCCGTATTTCAAGAGCTTGATCGCGTCGAAGTCCTGCACCCCGCCGCCGACGCGCTTGGTCGTGTAGAACAGCACATAGGGCTTTGCCGTGTAGGGATCGCGCAGCACGCGCACCCCGGTGCGGTCGACCACCAGATAGCCGCGCGAGAAATCGCTCAAGGCAATCGGCGTCGCGTCGGCCGCGGCGTTGGGCATGTCCTCGGCCTCGACGAGCGGAAAGCCCATCAGCATGGCACGGCTGCCGGGAGCGGCCGGCGGCTGCCACAGATAGTTGCCGTCGGCATCCTTCAGCTTGCGGATCGAGGCCTGGACCTTGCGGTTCATCACCCAGGTGGCGTTCTGCCGGTAGCCCGCCTTCAGCGCATAGACCGTGTCGATCAGCACGTCCGACGCATTGCTCGCCGGCAGGGCGCCCGACACGCCGGTGGCGATATAGCCGATCTGGCCCCAAACCCAGCTCGCCTCGGCAACCTTTGTGTAGTCGAGAAAGCCCTTCGGCTTGTTGGTGCCGTTGCCGGTCACGAAGGCGGTGCCTTCCTGTTCGGCAAAGGCCGCCTCCACCTCGCTCGAGATCCACTGGTCGAGATCGACCACCGCGTCGTCGAGCAGCGAGGCGGTCGCCGCCGGCGAGCCGCGCCAGGAAACATTCGCCGGGCAGCGCCGTGCCATCGCGGCTCGTCACGATAGCGTGGCGCGGCGCGAGAGCACCTGGCGCACCAGCATCGGCGTCGCGGTCATCCCCACCGACGGGCGTGACTTTACCGACCTGATGCGCAACGCCGACCTGGCGCTCTACCACGCCAAGGAATCCGGGCGCGCCCGCCACGAATTCTTCCACCCAGCACTCAGCAAAGACGCGCGCAACAAGATGTCCCTGTCGCCAAGGCGTGGCAGGATGCCGGCGAAGCGCCGCGCAAGGTCGCCGTCAACGTTTCGGCCGCGCAGATCTGGCGCTCCGACTACGCGGCCGACGTGGCAGCGGTGCTGGCGGAGACCGGGCTCGATCCTTCACTGCTCAGCCTCGAACTGACCGAAAGTCTGCTCGCCGACCACACGGAAGGCCAGGTCCGGTCGGTTCTGGAACGGCTGAGCGGCCTTGGCGTAACGCTCGCGCTCGACGATTTCGGCACCGGATACTCGTCGCTCGGCTACCTGAAGCAGTTGCCGTTCAACAAGCTGAAGATCGACCGCATCTTCGTCGATGGCGCCACGCAATCGGTGCATGCCCGCGAACTGCTGCGCGGCATCGTGGCGCTGGCGCGCGGCCTCAACATGGCGGTGCTCGCCGAGGGGGCCGAGCGCGACGAGGAAATCGCCATGCTCAAGGAAATGGGCTGCGACTACGTGCAGGGCTTCGCCTATGCACGTCCGCAAGCGCCCGACGATGCCATGGCCTTCGCGCACAGGCACGAGCGGGACATTTTAGACACGATCCCCCGTCCCCGCCTCACCCCCAGATCCCCGAAACGCTCGTCCGCGGCCTGATCCGGGTCAGCATCGGCATGGCGTGCGAGACAGTCCAAAGCTGTCTCTTGACGTCCCGCTCGGCCTATTATATATCCAAATAGTAATATAACTGATTGGATATATAAATGGATGCCATCAGCACCACCCTTTCGGCGCTCGCGGACCCGACCCGGCGCGCCATCCTCGCACGTCTGGCGGAAGGCGAGGCTTCCGTCACCGATCTGGCGGCGCCCTTCGCGCTCAGCCAGCCGGCCATCTCGAAACATCTCAAAGTGCTCGAAAAGGCCGGGCTGATATCGCAGGCCAGGAACGCGCAGTTCAGGCCGCGCCGGCTCGAGACCGCGCCGCTGAAGCAGGTTTCGGACTGGGTCGACCAATACCGGAAGTTCTGGGAGCCGAGCTTCGACCGCCTCGACCAATACCTCGCAGAAATCCAGAAAAAGGATGCCGACAATGCCAAGTGACGCCAGCGAACTCACCATCACCCGCGTCTTCGATGCGCCGCGCACCCTCGTCTTCGAGGCGTGGACGGAGCCCGAGCATCTCGCGCGCTGGTCGGGCCCGGAGGGCTTCACCTCCTCGCAGGACTATTTCTCAGCCACGCCCGGCGGAAAGTACCGCGTCTGCCTGCGTGAACCCAATGGCACCGAGCACTGGCTGCGCGGCACCTACCGCGAGGTCGTTCCGCCCGAGAAACTGGTCTTCACCCACGAATGGGAGGACGGCCACGGCGGCACCAGCCCTGAGACATTGGTCACGGTTCTGTTCACCGAGCTCGACGGCAAGACCAAGATGGTGTTTCGCCAGACCGGCTTCGACAGCAAGGCGTCCCGCGACGGGCACGAGGGGGGCTGGAGCAGTTCTTTCGCCGACCTCGACCGCTACCTCGCCGAGGCCCGGCAGCCTGCCAGAGCAAGGAGTGCGGGGCGATGAAGCTCTACTACGCCCCCACCCTCCACTCCTACAAGGTCTGCGCGGTGGCGCGCTATCTCGACTCGCCGGTCGAGTACGTCGCCGTCGACCTCAAGGCAGGCGAGCACAGGTCGCCCGCCTTTCTCGCCATCAACCCCGGCGCGCGCGTGCCCGTCCTGTCGGAGGGTGGAAAGTCCCTGTGGGAATCGAATGCCATCATGATGCGCCTAGCATTGCTCGCCGGCTCCGATCTGTGGCCGCAGGGCGTGGCGCAGTCCGATGTCCTGCGGTGGCTGAGCTGGGATTCCGAGCATTTCAAGCCGCATGCCGGCGCCTTCTACTTCGAGCATATCATCAAGCCCGCGATCGGCCTCGGCGACCCGGACCCTGCAGCCCTCGCCGCGGCCACCCCACCCTTCCTGGCCTCGGCTAGAATCCTCGACGACCACCTCTCCGGCCGGCAATTCCTGCTCGACGACCGCCTGACGATCGCGGATTTCGCGGTGGCCGTCACGCTGCCCTTCGCCGAGCAGTCGGGGATGCCGCTCGACGGCTTCCCGTCGATCCGCGACTGGCACGCGCGGCTTGAGGCGTTGCCGGCGTGGCGCGAGCCGTTCCCGCAATCGGCGCAGGCCCCGGCGGCCTGAATCGCTCCCCGTGGCGCTGCATCTCCCGCAGCGTCACCAAATTGCAATAGCCATGTGAATTTTATGTTCAAGCGGCACAAAACCCGCTATTTTCCTTGTCGCGCAGCGAAAAATCAGGAACAAGACCCTTTCAAGGCGCTTGCATCTTACGCCTGAGAACAGCTGCTTGGATCGTCAGTTTCGAAAGCAAGCCCCGCACCGGACGCATTGCTGAATGGTAAGCCCATACGAACTCCGCAAACGCCCTCGTCCGAAGGCCACGAGGCTCCTCGCGATCGACGCCTGGATCGATTCGACCCTCTATGAGGCCGGCTTCAAGGCCAGCGAGTTCTGGGAAACGCTCACCATCTTCTCGCGCCGTTTCCGCTTCTACGGCTGGCGGCGCGGATTCTTCGAACTGGCAAGCGAAGGCTTCACGCTCGGCGTCGTCGGCTCCATCATCATGCTGGCACTGGCGCTGCCGGCCTTCGAGGAGACGGCCACAAACTGGCGCGCCCAGGACGATTTCGCCGTCACCTTCCTCGACCGCCAGGGCAACGAGATCGGCCAGCGGGGTATCATCCAGCGCGAATCCGTGCCGGTCGACGACATGCCCGATCATTTCATCAAGGCGGTGCTCGCGACCGAGGACCGCCGCTTCTTCGAGCATTACGGCATCGACTTCTTCGGCCTGATGCGCGCCATGGGCGAAAACCTGCGCGCCAATTCGGTGGTCCAGGGTGGTTCGAGCCTCACCCAGCAGCTCGCCAAGAACCTGTTCCTGACCAACGAGAGAACCATCGAGCGCAAGGTCAAGGAAGCGTTCCTCGCCATCTGGCTGGAATGCAACCTGTCGAAGAAGGAGATCCTGCAGCTCTATCTCGACCGCGCCTATATGGGCGGCGGCACCTTCGGCATCACGGCAGCCTCCGACTTCTATTTCGGCAAGTCGGTCAAGGACCTGAACCTGCCCGAGGCAGCAATGCTTGCCGGGCTGTTCAAGGCCCCCGCCAAGTATGCGCCGCACGTCAATCTGCCGGCGGCCCGCGCACGCGCCAATGTCGTGCTCACAAACATGGTCCAGGGCGGTTTCATGACCGAAGGCCAGGTCCTCTCGGCCCGCCTTCACCCCGCCAACATCATCGACCGCGACGACCGCAAGAGCCCGGATTATTTCCTCGACTGGGCTTTCGAGGAAGTCAAGCGGCTGACTGCCCGTTCCGGCGTCCGCTCGATGATCGCCAAGACCACCATCGACATGAATATCCAGCGCGCCACCGCTGAATCGCTGGAATACAATCTGCGCCAACACGGCGTCGAATACGGCGTCACCGAGGGCGCCATCGTCGTCATGGAAGCCGGCGGCGCGGTGCGCGCCATCGTCGGCGGCACCGACTACGGCAAGAGCCAGTTCAACCGCGCCACGCGCGCACTGCGCCAGACCGGTTCGTCCTTCAAGCCCTATGTCTATGCAACGGCAATGGAGAACGGCTTCACGCCGGAATCGCGTATCGACGACGGCCCGATCTCCTGGGGCGGCTGGTCGCCCAAGAACTATGCACGCAGCTACAATGGCGGCATGGACCTCACCACCGCGCTGGTCAAGTCGATCAACACCGTGCCGGTGCGGCTCGCCAAGGATGTCCTGACCATCCCGCCGATCAAGGCGATGGCCGAATCGTTCGGCGTAGAGTCGGTGATCTCCTCGCACAAGACGATGGTGCTCGGCACGTCCGGCATGACAGTCATGGACCAGGCGACCGGCTACAGCGTCTTCCAGAACAATGGATTTGCCGGCATGCGCCATGGCGTGACGCAGATCCTCAGCCGCAACGGCGACGTGCTCTACGACTTCGAGCGCGATGCTCCCAAGCCGAAGCGCGTGCTGTCGGACCAGGCGCTGCGCTCGATGAATTCCATCCTTGTGCAGATTCCCGAACACGGCACCGCCCGCCGCGCCGCCCTGCCCAATATACGGTCGGCCGGCAAGACAGGCACCACGCAGTCCTATCGCGACGCCTGGTATGTCGGCTTCACCGGCAACTATCTCGCCGCCGTCTGGCTCGGCAACGACGATTTCAGCACGACGCGGCGCATGACCGGCGGCTCGCTGCCGGCCATGGTTTGGAATCGGCTGATGAGCTACGCGCACCAGAATGTCGACATCAAGCCGATTCCGGGCATCGAAAATCCCTTCGTCGACGAAGCGGTAGCGGCCAAGGCTGCCAAGAAGAAAACCGACGAGGATCCGAGTAATTTCGAGCAGCGGCCAGTTCTCTCCAGTGCCACCACTCGCACGCTGCGCAGCATTGCCGATGCCTTCCGCAGTGCCACGCCAATCGAGGCGCCGCCCGAACCCGAGACCCTGTCGGCCCTGTAGACCGCCCTCCCCGCTGACGCGCATCGCAAGCCGCGGGCGCCGGGCCGAACGTCCTTGCCATCCTGGCGCGCCGCACGGTATCGGAGGCGGCCTCACTCCTTCCGGCGGACCATGTTCAAGACTGTCCTCACCATCTTCATGATCGTTTGCATAGCGGTGCTCGGGGGCGGCGCCAGTGTCTGGTACATGCTGAATGCCAACGAAAGTGTCGGTGCCGTCACCATCGGTGGCTGGACCGCCTTTCCCGAAATCGGCACCCCCGACGCCGATCCCTATGCCAAGGCACGCATGGCCCGCGAAGGCGTCCTGGCGCTCGGCCGGGCCGAGGGGCTGACCTTCGTGGCGCAGCGCGACTCGACCGGCGAACAGCTGAGGCGCGAATGCAGCTACACGGTCGAAGGCCCCGTTCCGCCGGCGCGCTTCTGGACCATCTATGCGGCCGACGCCGATGATGCGATCATCGAATCGAACAAGCTCAGGCCAAGCGCGCTGCATTCCTACCAGCTGCTGCGCCGACCGGACAATTCGGTGACGATTACGGTCGGCGCCAATCCAAGCCCGGGCAATTGGCTCGCCCTGTCAGGCGCCGGCAAGATGAGCTTCGTGCTGACCTTCTACGACACGCCCATCGCCAGCAGCACGGGAGTGGCCGACATCGAGCTTCCCGAGATCATCAATGCAGGCTGCAATGGCTAGACTGTTCTACGCAGCGCTCATCGCCCTGGTCGGCGCCGCAATCGTTCACATCACGGTGCTGTTCCTGCTGCCGAGCTTCTCGGACCGGGACGCCTGGGCACGGCTTGCCGAAGCCGCGGATTTCTACAAGCCGGTGCGGATCGACGCCGCCGCTGGAGAGGTCCCGCTCGTCAGGTCGCTCGACCCGCTGTTTTACGCCAGTGCCTGCCGCTTCGACCTGGCCGATGGCCCGGTCCACGTCCATACTCCCGGCAACGTGCCCTACTGGTCGGTGTCGATCTACAACCGCGGCGGACAGAACGTTTACGCCTTCACCGACCGGACAACCGATACGGGCCTGCTCGACGTCGTCGTGCTGACCGCCGCGCAGATGATCGAAACCCGCAAGCAACTGCCGGAAGAATTCCGCAAGTCGATCCTGGTCGAGGCGCCGGTGGGACAGGGAATCGTCGTCGTGCGCAGCTTCGTTCCCGACCGCAGCTGGCAGGCGACCGCCACCCGCTTCCTGCGCGACGTGGCCTGCACGCGAAGCTAGGCCGAGGGCCTTCCGTCAGTGATGCGGCGCGGGATTGTCGCGGCGCGTATTGGCGCCGTCGTCCTGCGACTCCACCTCGGCAGGCGATATCGAACCGGCCCGCTCGTAGCGGATGCCCGGAAATATCACGACCGAACCGGTCGCGTCCGCGGGGAGTGGATTTCTCGTGACTGCCGCGCTTCGCGGCGAAAATGACACTACGCTGCCCATGATCTGCGATTCCCTCTCGGTTTCACCGGAGCAACCACGCAACGCCTCCTCCTTCATAAGGCCAGCAGACGGTTAACAGCACTTTAACGGATCGTCGCTAATTTGAGCCACATGGCGATCCAGGCCTTGTCGGCCCGCCTTCGACCGTGTTCCCGTGTGTAGTACCAGGCGTAATCTTGCAGTGACCTCCTCCGATTTCAGGCAGATAACGATCAAGGGCGAGGCTGGAAAGGCCGATCACCTTTTCCGTGCCGCTGCCTCTGCCTTCTGCTCGCTGACGCGCCCGTCGCGTCGCGACATCGCGCAGATCGAGGACCTCGCCATGCCGTTGTTCGAGTCCGTCTCGGTCGAGGCGCGCCGCTACATGGCCGCCGTCCTGTGCGAATGCCAGTATGCTCCGGCAAGTCTGGTCAGGCGGCTGAGCAACGAACGGATCGACATTGCCGCGCCCGTCCTCATCCGCTCGAACGTGCTGACCGATTTCGACCTGATTGCATTGATCGGACGTCACGGCGCCGGCCATGCCAGGGCCATCGCCCGACGTCCCGGCCTCAACCCTGCAATCGCCAGCCTTGCTGCGCTGATCGACCGGACGGCCGCACGGCCCGCACGCACCGTTTCAAAACCGGCCGGTACCGTCGCACCGCCGACGGCGGAACTCCTGCCCGACATCGGTTCAGCCGGCCAGGGAAACGCCGCCGAGACCGCGCGGCAGAGGCTCCGTTCCCTGATGAGTCCGCCGGACGCTGTCGGCCCCGCCGTCGCGACGCCCGCCACCTACATGCATCTGCGCAGCACTGCGTTAACCGGAAAGCGCGGCCTGTTCCAGACGGCGCTTGCCGACACGCTCGGCATCGGCTTTGCGACCGCCGGCGAGATCCTCGAACCCTTCTCCTACGCTTCCCTGCTCGCTGCACTGCGGACGCTCGATCTCATCCCCGAACAGGCATTCCTGATCACGGCGGCCATCTATGGCCAGCAGTTCGTTCAGGCCGAAGCCATTCGCTTGTTCCTCGCCCGCTACCGCGAACTGTCGCGCGAGTCCGCACTGGAGAGGCTGGCATCCTGGAATACGCCTCCTGCGGATCCTATCCAGTGGAAATCGGCCGAGGAAGCGAGCGACGCTCCGGCGCCGGCAGGGCTCGAGGCCACGCCGCCCGTCAGGCTGACAGCGCGATAAGCTCTTCGATCGGGTTGCTGCCCGGCTCTATCTCGACAATCCAGATATCCGGATCGAAGCGAGCCTCCTTTTCAAGCCGGCTGTCGGCGGCCGGATCGTCTTCGCGCAGCTCGAGTCGCTGGAAATTGCGTTCGTCCGGCTTGGCCGAGTCGTAGCTCGTCTGCGGTGCAGGCCCGTAGAGGGTGGCACCGCCGAAACGGTCGCGTACGATGATGAAGACCGTGCCGGCCTCGGCCGAGCCGCGTCGCGCCACCGCGGCAAACCCGCCGGCTCCAAAGACCCGCTTGAGCAGGGCCGATACCCAGAAATCGGTTGTCACGCGCATGGTTGGTCCCGGCTGGGTTGAAGGGTAGCCCTTCGATCCACCGACAAGGATTGTCTGGCAAGCGAAATCAGTTGGTCAGCCCGATTTCGCGCATCTTGGCATAGACCTGCTCGTCCGGAGTGCCGGTCACCGGCAGGCCGAAGATGGCCTGAAACTCGTGGATGGCCGCGGAGGTCTGCTCGCCCATCAGCCCGTCGACCTCTATGCTCTCGTTGCCGAAGGCCCTGAGGCCCGCCTGGATCTTCATGATGCGCTCTTCCGGCGGGCGCGGCACCACGTCCGGCAGTTGCGGCGCATCGCCGTCCACCGCCACGTCGCGCGGCGTCGGGATCGGCGCTATGCCTGCCGTGGACTGCCCGACACCCAACTGGTCGAGCAACTCCCTGTCGACGGAGCCGGTGACCGTCATGCCGATGGTCGCCCGATAGTTCTCGATTGCCATGCGGGTATTTGGCCCATCGAGGCCATCGATCTCGCCGTTATAGAATTTGAGCTGCTTGAGGATTTGCTGGACCTGCCTGAGTTCCGGATTGCCCGCCACTTGCTCGGCAGGCGCCGGACGCTCGATGCGGATCAGCGTCTCCGGCTCGGGCTCGGGCAGGCCCGGCCGCGAGAAGTCGCGCGTTGCAAAGAACGCGCCTGTATGCGCGAACGGCTGGTACCACAGCGCATTCGCCGAGACGAAGGACAAGGCAACGAGAAACGCCGTCGTGCCGCCGGCAAGCGCCGGGTTGCGTGAGATCATGCCGAGCAGGGCCCAGGCACCACTACGCAACGGCGCCATCCGCGGTGCCGGCATGTCAAGCTCTCTTGCGGTACGTCCCATCCAGATCCTCTTTGGCAATGCTTCTGGGCAGCGGCACGACACCGTGCTCGTCCCTCGCCGGCTGCTTGGCTGCCTTCTCGGCCGGCAGGCTGATCGTTACGGTCGTACCTTCGCCCGGAGCGCTCTCGATGGACATGGTCCCATGCAGCAGGGAGACCAGTCCGGTAACGAGCGACAGGCCGAGCCCAGCTCCGTCGAACCGCTTGGTATATTCGTTCTGTATCTGGGTAAACGGCTTGCCGATCAGCGCCAGGTCGTCCTCGGCGATGCCGATTCCCGTGTCGCTCACCCAGAAATGCAGGCGAGAACCGATGCGCTTGCCGCCCACCACGACGCGGCCGCCGCTCGGGGTGAACTTGAGTGCGTTGGAAAGCAGATTGATCAGGATCTGCTTCACGGCGCGGCGGTCGGCGTCGATCTCGCCGATATCCGGCGCGATCTCGACCTCAAGGTCGATCTCGCGGTTGCGCGCCTGGTCCTTCAGCATCGCGTGGCACATGTCGACCGCCTCGCAGAAGCGGAACGGCTCCGGCGTCGTCGGGTAGGTGCCGGCCTCTATCCTCGAAACATCGAGGATAGAATTGACCACCGACAGGAGATGGTTCCCCGACTCGCTGATCAGGCCGACATATTCCTTCTGGCGCGGATCGGCGAAGGGGCCGAACATCTCGTGCTGCAGCATGTCGGAAAAGCCGATGATGGCGTTGAGCGGCGTGCGCAATTCGTGGCTGACGGCAGCCAGGAAGCGGCTCTTGGATATCTCCAGGCTCTGGGCACAGTCGGTGGCGGCTGCGAGCCTTTCGCGCATCCGCGCCATCTCGTCATTGGTCCTGACGAGCATGACGATCGCCTGTTCGCCATCCGCCTGGCGCATCAGATCGAGCACGAAGGGCCGGTAGTCGGGAGTGCCGCCGTTGCCAGCAGCGCCGGGAATGCGCAGCAGCACCTCGACGCGCTTCATGTCCGCTCCCTGGCGCAGCGAATCCAGGGCGCACATATAGGCTAGCCGGTCGGCAACGTGGACGCGGTCGAACAGGCCGTTCGACAAGAGCAGTTCGGGCTGCACGCCCAGAATGTCGTTTGCCCTCGGCGAGGCATCGAGCACCTCGCCCGAGCCGGCAAGGTTGACGACGACGGCGTCGATGACGTCGTCGAGCGGCGCGGTCGCAGCCGACGCGTCCGCCGCTCTCGTCTCGTCGAGCCACGCGGCCAGGCGCGGCGCCAGAAATGCGGCATAGGCCAATACGGCAAGCCATGCGGCGGCGCCGGCGCCACCGTGGACCGGCAGCAGCTGGGCAGCGATTGCCTGGGCGGGAATGACGGCGAGCGCCGCCGTCGCGCCATGGAGCGTCGCCTTGGAGGTGCGGTGAAGCCACCAGGCCTCGATCGGCAAAGCGGCAATGACCAAGAGAGCGGGCGATCCGAGACCACCCGCGCATGCTACCAGCGTCGCAAGCGCGGCAGCACCAAGAAGCAGTGCCAGCGGCTCGAGGAGCCGCACTTTCCCGGTGACTGCGACGGTCAGGGCCATCAACCAGCAAATGCAGAAGGTCGCGAACACAGCGCCGAGCATGGCAGCCGCACCGAGGCTTGCGGGGAGAAGAAGGGCGGTCGAGACCGCGACCGGAACAGGCGCTGCAATGAGGATGCCGATGAAGCGTCGCTGGCGCAGGCGCAGGTCCGGATCGGTGACCGAGGAATGCACGAGGCGGTCACACGCTGCCGCGACTTCGCCTAGCAACTCGCCGGTTCTGGTTCGAGACAAACGCAACGCAACGCACCTGCAAAATGGACCCCGATATGGGTCGCTTTTGATTGATCTCGAAACTGGCACCCAGCCTTTAATGAATGAATAAGGCAGCCCGCCGGTCCGCGCGTCAGACGGAGAATTCTCGCCTGTCGGCGCCGAAAGTCGCGACCGATGGTTGGTATGGTAAATGGACCCTTAGTCCTCGAGCGCGTTGGCGACGCTTGCCACCCAGACGGGCCGAGGCGCCCTGCGGGTCAAAAGCCATATGAAAACCGACCCTTGGATGGTGAAGGAAATATTACCGCCCCGGCACGGCTTTTCATCGAGCTTGAATCCAATCCGAATCGCTAAAACTTGAATCAAATTTACGAAAAAAGCCGTGTTCGCACGCAAGCCGGTATTTGTTTGCCTGTGTCATTGTCATGCGTGAACGGGGACTTGCCGGCGGTAATCGCACCGTCGGGACATGAGGACAGGCAGATGGGATTCTTGATCCGGATGGCGTTTTGGTTTTCGCTGGTGCTTCTGGTGCTGCCGCTCGATCCGGCGACCGGCAACGGACCGGTGGACACGATCAGCCCCGTGCAGGCCTTCTTCGCGGCGCGGGAAGCGGTTGACGACGTCGCCGGCATCTGCAGCCGCAAGCCGGATGTCTGCGCAACGGGCAAGGCAGCTGTGCAGACGATCGGCATCAGGGCGCGCGAAGGCCTGCGCATCGCCTCGGCGATGCTCGACGACGACGACGCGCCGGCTGTCGATAATGTCGCGGCCGCAATCGACGATGCGGCAAAGGGCATCGATTCCGAGGCAACCGGCAGCGTGCCCGTCCCCGCCAACTGAGGCCAGATGTCGCCGGTCCGCCCGGCCGTCGGCTCGCTTTTTGCGTGACGCAGGCCGGTCCGGTCACTATATCCGCCAGAATGGCGCAAACGATCCAGGAAATCCGCGACGACTTTGCCTTCCTCGACGAGTGGGAGGACCGCTATCGCTATGTCATCGACCTCGGGGAGGCATTGCCGCCCTTCCCCGACGAGTCGCGCATCGACCGCTTCAAGGTACCGGGCTGCGTCAGTCAGGTGTGGCTGACCACGGATGTCGGGGAAGGTGCCGATCCCATCGTCCGGTTTCGCGGCGATTCCGACGCGCATATCGTCCGCGGCCTGGTCGCCATCGTGCTGGCGCTGTTTTCGGGCCAGCGCGCCAGCCGGATCGGCGAGATCGACGCCGAAGCCGTTTTGCGCGAACTCGGCCTCGACGAGCATCTTTCGCCGCAGCGCGCCAACGGGCTCCGTTCCATGGTCAAGCGGATCAAGCAGGACGCCGCCGAGGCGCTGAAGCAGAACGCCTAGACACAATCGGCCCTTCAGCTTCCGTCTATGCTTGGACGATAGTCGCTGGTGCCCCAGTGCAGCGTCCGTAGACGCCCTCCGGCCCGGGATGAGGGACGAGGATCGTAGTGGCGGCTCAATACGCCCAGCGCGGCCTTGAGCACCACCTTGGCCGACCGTGCAGGCCAGCCGCGTTCGATCTCCACCGTTTCCATTCCTTTCAGGAAGCAGCACACGTCGATCAGAATGCCCGACAGTTTGGGTCCGACCGCTCCGATCGCGTGTTCCACCCGCAGCCGCGCGGCAAGCGCGGCATCGGTCAGTTCGGCTACGCCGCCTGCGCGCCGGCCCGAGGCAACGCTCGCCTCCCAGTTGGCGCCTAGCCTCGGCATCATCTGGCCGCGCGTGAAATCGGCCCGCAAACGCTCGCCTGCCTGATATTCCTCGCCGCTGAGAAACGGCTGTCCGTCCCTCGTCTTGCGGCGCATCAGCTGCCCGAGCGGCGATTCCGACCAGTTTACGCTTGCCGTCTCCCGGCCATTGCCGAGGTCGACGGCAACCGTGCCGAGATCCCTGTGCTGGTCCTGGAACGCGGATGCCGAGCCTTTCTGCCTGCTGCCGGCCAGATTGAGCGCGAGTGAACCGTCGCTGAGGTGCAGTGTCCCCTGCTCGACCATCGCTTTGACCACCCGCCGGTCGACTGAGACGCTGCACCGCTCGCCGCCATCGAGAAGCAGCTTTGCCTCCACGGCTGCCACGGTCACACGGGCAGGCCCGCGCGACAGAAATCGCTCGATGCGGGATCGTTCCCGGTCGGTATCCACCGCCGCCATTGCCGTCATGCACCAACCCTGTTCCCGAAGGCCGCCATAGCAACGCGCTCGGTGACTGCCACGACCCGGTCGAAATCGTCGTCGTCCCGCAGGTCCTCGATCAGGTGACGGGCGTGGACGACCGTCGTGCGGTCACGGCCGAATCCACGCCCGATGTCGGTCATGTTCAGCTGCAGCGTTACGTGCGCGACATACATCGCAATCTGGCGGACACGCGCAACCCCGAGCGTCGAGCGGCCCGACTTGCGCAACTCCCGTCCAGACACGTTGAAGAGCGCAGCGACGACGTCGAGCAGATTCTCGCATAATTCGAGCGACCGCTCTTCCCGCGCCCCGCAGGCGCTTTCCTCCGACCCCTTTGCAGGCTTCGGCTGCCAGGCCGGCACGTTTTCGATCGTCGGCGTCGCAAGCCTCTTGGCGGATGATGTCTGCACCGAACTTTCCCCCTCTTGAACGAGATAATAGGAATAAGTTCTTATATCTGCATCCATCCTATCTGTGAACAAACGATGAACGATTTCCGTGGCAACGAGCGAACAACTGATTGATTGGAAAGGCTTCTTTTGCGTGGAGGAGGAATTTTTGCGGCAGTTTTGTCCACATCCGGGATGCCACGGCCATAGTCGAGCCGAACGCAACGAGCGAGCACGACATGGCACACGGACTACGGCAGGAAGTCACGGCATTCTTGGACAAGCGGCAAGCTTGGGCATCGCACGCGCGCCAGGCGGCCGCGCTGCAGATCGCCTGTCATCTCGACCTTGCCGCGGCGCTCGACGCCTCCCCGGCCGAGCGAGAAAGGATCATCCTCAGCCTCAAGCGGGCCATCGAACGGGAAAGGCTGCGCGGCATGAGGCGGCACTGGAGCTATGATCTCAACCGCCACATCGCGCTGAAACAGGCGCTGGATTCTCTCTCCGCCAGGAACGGGTCGTCAGGGCATGGACGATCGCATCAAACCCAAAATGACAACGGCGCCCGAAGGCGCCGTCGAAAACAGTGCTGAAGGGCGTTCCTACTTGGCCTTGCGCTTGCGGCCCAGTCCCATTTTCTTGGCGAGCTGCGAGCGGGCAGCCGCATAGGTCGGCGCTACCATCGGGTAGCTGGCGTCGAGGCCCCACTTCTCGCGATACTGATCGGGGGTCAGCCCATAATGGGTCATCAGGTGGCGCTTCAGCGACTTGAACCTTTTACCGTCCTCGAGGCAGACGATGTAGTCGTCATGCACGGAGCGCTTTGGATTCACCGCCGGCTTCTGCTTGTCGGCTGCCGGTGTTTCGGCAGCGCCGCCCACTCGTCCGAGCGCAGCATGGATGTCAGCAATGAGGTTCGGTAGGTCGCCGGCTGGCACCGGGTTATTGCTGACATAGGCGGCCACCACGTCGGCCGTCAGTTCGATCAGCATCTCGCTATTTCTGGCAGGTGTTTCCGAAATTTCCATATTGTTCAAGCCCCAACTTAAGGATTCAGTTTGCTCGCCTCTTGTTTTCAGAATGAGGCATCGCGCGATTTATCACAGGAGATTCCTGCGAGTCGCGTCGCTCTTTATCAATGAGCCCTTACGGTAAGTAAGTCAATTCGATCTCGCGCGGTTCTGTACAACATAAATTGTGGGAGACGTGTATAGACCACCTGTGTCTTCAAACCGATTGAAATGGACAAGTCTTCTTTTCAAATCTTTGCATGGATTTGACGTAGCGTCATGCAACGTCAATTCTTGGAAGGATCGGGCTTGTCGGCAGAGGTGCGGCGCCGCAATTTTTCTTCTGCGGTCTTGAGATCGTCGAGCTTGGAGCGCTCCCAAAGTCCAAACCCTGCGCCGTGTGCGGCCTTGGCTAGCAGATGCGAGGAAATCGGCACGGTCAGGAGGAAAAACAGCACGCCGGCCAGTGCCCGCAACGCGATGGAAAGGTCGGTTGCCTGCAATGCCAAGGCAAGCAACATGACGCAGGAACCAAGCGTTCCAGACTTTGAGGCAGCGTGCATCCTTGTATAGAGGTCCGGCAGGCGCAAAATCCCTATCGACGCGGTCAGGGTGTAAAGCGCGCCGATCAGGATCAGGACCCCGGCACAATAGTTCAGCAGGGAGGCGGTCATTTCTTGCCCCCTCCATCTGGATGATCGCCGTCGATCTTCTCGTCTACGCTGTCGCCCCTGATCATCACGAAGCGGGCGAAGGCAACGGTCGCCAGGAACCCGACCAGTCCCAGCGCGATGGCTATGTCGACGTTGAAGGCGGCGCGCGTGGAAATGCCGGTCACGGCGATGAAGCCGATGGACACCGTCACCAGCATGTCCAGCGCCAGGACACGGTCGGGCAGCGTCGGCCCCATGAGCACGCGCAATACGGTCAAGAGCAGCGAAAAACTGAGCAGCGCGAACGCCACCAGCACGCAGAGCTGCAGGAAAGCCTCTCCTGTCATCGGCCAAACGCCTCCATGATCTTGCGCTCGAAGCCCTGCTCGATGTCGCGCCTGGCTTCATCGATGTCGGAACAGTCGATGGCGTGCACGTAGAGCGTCCGGCGATCGTCGGAAACGTCAACCGAAAGCGTTCCGGGCGTCAGCGTGATGAGGTTGGCGAGCAAGGTTATCTCGAAATCCGTTTCCACCTTCAGCGGGTACGCGAATATGCCCGGTACGAGTTTCATGTCGCGCGAGGTCACCAGACGGGCGACCCGCCAGCCCGACAGCACGAGTTCGCGCACGAAAAGGAGAGAAAGGGAAAGGATCCGGACCAGCCGGGTAATGTTGCCCAGCGCGTTCGACTGCTCGGTCGCCAGGTAAAGAACGCCCACGCTCAGCACCAGGCCGAACGCGAAATTGCTCATCGTGAACGATCCGGTGAGCGCGGCCCAGGCCAACGCCAGCAGGATATTGTTCAGATACCGTGCCACTATCCGCCTCCCGCAATCGGAAATACGGCCCGCAGATAGGCGCCGGAGTCGAGCAGGCCCGCGGCCGCTATATCGGCAACGCGGATGAAGGGTTCGGGGTGGACGCCAAGCACCACGATCGGGACGGTCAGCATGATCAACGAACCGTAGGCCGGCACCACCGAGTGTTCAGTCGGCTTCCGGTGGACGCCGTCTCCGGCGCTGTCGCGCCAGAAGGCCAGTGCGAAGACGCGGCCGAGAGCAATCGTCGTCAACAGCCCGCTGACTAGGATAGCGCCGGCGAGCCAGGGCGAACCGACATCGATCGATGCCTTGGTCAGGATGATCTTCGGCCACAGGCCGGATCCCGGCGGCAACCCTGCAGCGGCCAGGAACAGAACCAGCGCCAGGGCCGTCAGTGCCGGGGAGAGCCGGTAAAGCCCGGCCAGATGGTTCAGCGAATAGCTGCCGCCGAAATCCTTCATGGTGCCTGCCAGCAGGTAGAGAGCCGACATGGCAAGCATCGAGTGGACGGCATAGAAGATCGCGCCAGATATGCCATTCGCGTCGCCCAGCGCCAGTCCGGCCAGCATGACGCCGACGCCGGAAATCACCAGAAAGCCCATCATGCGCCGGATGTCGCTTTGAGCCAGCGCGCCGAGCGCTCCCAGAATCATCGTTGCGACCGCCACCACGGCAATGACGCCCGAGAGTTCCAGCCGCTCCGTCGGGAACATCATGACCAGCGTGCGCAGCAACGCATATATGCCGATCTTGGTCAGCAGCCCGCCGAACAGGGCGCCGGTCACGTTGCGCGGCGTGTGGTAGGACGCTGGCAGCCAGAAATAGAGCGGGAAGGCTGCGGCCTTCATGCCGAAGGCCAGCAGATAGAGCGATGCGATCGTCATCATCGGCGCGGTAGGCCGCAGGCCGTCAACCTTGCGCGCAATGTCGGCCATGTTGAGCGTGCCGAGCACGCCGTAGAGATAGGCGGTGGCCGACAGGAAGAAGGCGGTGGCGAGGAGATTGAGGATCGCATATTTCGTCGCGCCGTCGATCTGCTGCTTTTCCGACCCGAGGATCATCAGGCCGAAGGACGCGATCAGGAAAACCTCGAACCAGACATAGAGGTTGAAGATGTCGCCGGTGAGGAACGCACCGTTGATGCCGGCCATCATCAGCATCAGGAACGGGTAGAAGCCGTAGCGGCGGCCGACTGCGCCGATCTCGCAGAGCGAATAGATCGTGCAGGCGACAGCGACGAAGGTCGCCACAAGTGCGAAGCCCGATCCCAGTGCATCGGCGGCGAAGGTAATGCCGAAGGGCGGCAGCCAGTTGCCCATCGTCATGGATATGGGGCCTTCCGCGAGCACGCGGGCGAACAGCGCCGCATTGGCGGCCGTCATGGCGCAGAGACCGAAAATCGAAAAGACCGCCTGCCACCGCAGATGATGGCGGAACATCAGCAGAACGGCGCCGCAGGCGATGCCGATCACGACGGGTGCAACGACCAGCCAATCGGCGGCCGCCACCGGCTCCAGCATCATCGCGCCTACCCTGCTTGCGGTATCTACCGCTTCCCCAGCCATCTAATACCCCATGGGCGGAAGCCGTTCGCCCTCCGGTTCGGCGACACGCATGCCGGCGGTATGATCGACGCCCATCTCCTGATAGGCGCGGAACGCCAGCACGAGGATGAAGGCAAAGAACGAGAAGGAGATGACGATTGCCGTCAGGATGAGGGCTTGCGGCAGCGGGTTGGCGGCACCCGCCGGGAGGACTTGCTCGCCCATCGGGATGATCGGCGCCGTCGAGCGGACAATGCGACCGCTGGTGAAAATCAACAGGTTCACGGCGTTGCTGAAGATGGCGATGCCGAGCAGGATGCGGATGACGTGCTTCGACAGGATCAGGTAGATCCCGACCGCGAAGAAGAGCCCGACCAGAATGGAAAACACGGTCTCCATCAGGGCTCCTCCCGGCCTTCAAGCGCCAGTGCGATCGAGGTGATCGAGCCGACGACGACCAGATAGACGCCGATGTCGAACAGCAGCACCGTCGACAGGTCGAGGGTGATGCCGCCGACGGTCGGTGACACCCAGAGCCCGGTCAGCAGCGGAGCGCCGGCCGGCAGCGAGACGAGACCTGCCAGCACCGCCAGCAAAAGGCCGAAGCCCGAAATCGCCATTGGATGGAAATACATGGTGCGCCGCACCTGGTGCACGCCGAAGGCGATGCCGTGGATGGCGAAGGCCGACACGGCGATCAGGCCGCCGATGAAGCCGCCGCCGGGTTCGTTGTGGCCGCGCAGCAGCACGAAGATCGACAATAGCAGCATCAATGCGGTCAGGTAGGGCGCGGCGGTGCGGAAGATCAGCGTGCGCATGTCAGCTGCCCTCTCGCGCCGAAACCGGCTGCTTGGGCGGCGTGGTGACGCGGATCAGGGCCAGGATAGCCAGGCCGGCAATCATTACCACGGCGATCTCGCCGAGCGTATCCAGCCCGCGGAAGTCGACGATGATGACGTTCACGATGTTGCGCCCATGCGCGATTGCCAGCGAGTGCGCCTCGAAGAACTGCGACAGCGTGTCGTCGAAGGGAATCTGCGTGACCTTCAGGAGGAGAAGTCCGAATGCCAGGCCGCAGGCGCCCGCGATCGTCACGTCCATTGCCTTCTCGCCCGCCGGCCTGTGGTCGGTGGGCGACAGGCGCAGCCGCGTCATGACCAGCGCCAGGATGACAACCGACAGCGTCTCGATCATGAACTGCGTGAAGGAGAGATCCGGCGCGCCGAAAAGCATGAACAGCAGCGCCACCGCCAGGCCCTGTATGCCGAGCGACACGATCGCCGTCAGCCGGTCCTTGGCATAGACCATGGCGCCGAGCCCGATGACGGCGATGGCAACGATCGTCCATTCATGCGGCAGCAGCATCGGCATATCCGGCATCGACGGCAGTTCGTCGAAGATGACCATCGGCAAAAGCAGTGTCAGCGCGACCATCGCGAATGTCACGGTGAGATAGATGTCCAGGCGGCCGTTCTGGATGATCTTGGTGACCCGGAAGGATAGCCGGAGCAGCCCGCGCATGGCCTGATCGAAGCCGCGGTCCGGCCCCCAGCCGATCGCCTTGAGACTGCCCGCCACCCCGTCTCTCATGCGCTCCTGCATCAGGTAGAAGCCGACACCGAGGGCGATGGTCATCAAGGACAAGAGCAGCGGCAGGCCGATATGCGGCACCGTCGAGGCATGAACTTCTACCGCTGTGCCTGAAACCGCGCTCGCCATCGGGCTCGAGAACAGGGCGTGTGCCGGCTCCGAAAGCAGCGCGCCGATCATGCCCGACACGCCGAGCACCAGCGGCCCTGTCCAGAGCAGCGGCGGGCCTTCGTGCGCCTTCTTGGGCGTTTCGCCACGCTTGCCGATAAACGGCTTCAACCCGACCATGAAGGCGACCGCGAACATCAGCGCGTTGCCGACGATCGCGACGAGGATCAGCACCGTTGCCCACGGCGTACCGGTCCCGAGCGCCGCATAGATCTCCTCCTTGGCGAGGAAGCCGAAGAACAGCGGCAGACCGCCCATAGACAGCGCGGCCAGCAGCCCCGCCGCGAAAGTCAGCGGCATGGCGCGGCCAATGCCGCCGAGGCGGCGAATGTCGCGCACGCCGGTCTCGTGGTCGATCAGGCCGGCAACCATGAACAGCGCGCCCTTGAACATCGAATGCGCGATCAGGTAGAGCACCGCCGCCTCGATCGCCTTTTCGGCGCCGAAGCCGGTCAGCATCACCAGCAGCCCGAGCGAAGCGACCGTAGTGTAGGCGTGCATCAGATTCATGTCGGTATGGCGGTTCGCAAGATGCGTGCCGACGATGAGCGTGGTACCGCCGAATACCGGCAGGATGGTTTCCCAGGCCACGGTCTCGCCAAATGCCGGGTTGAGCCGCATCAGCAGATAGACGCCCGCCTTCACCATCGTTGCCGAATGCAGATAGGCCGACACCGGTGTCGGCGCCTGCATGGCGTTGGGCAGCCAGAAGTGGAACGGAAACTGGGCCGACTTGGTGAAGGCGCCACCGAGCACCAGGACCAGCGCCAGTAGGTAGAGCGGGCTTTCGCGCATCGCGTCGCCGGAGGCAAGCAGCGTCGAGAGGTCCTGAGTGCCCGTCGCGCCCCAGATCACCAGCAGCCCGGCAAGCAGCGACAGGCCGCCGAGCCCCGTGACGATCAGCGCCTGCAGCGCGGCGCGGCGCGCAGCCTCGCGATCATGGTCGAAGCCGATCAGCAGGAAGGAGGTGATCGAGGTCAGTTCCCAGAACACGAATAGCATCAGGAACGAATCGGAGATCACGAGGCCCTGCATGGCGCCCATGAACATCAGGATGAAGGAGAAGAAGCGTCCCTGCTGGACGTGGCCCTTAAGGTAGCCGCCTGAATAGAGGACGATCAGCGTCCCGATGCCCGAAATAAGCAGAGCGAAGGTCAGCGACAGGCCGTCGAGGTACCAGGAGAAGCGCACGCCGAGGCTTGGCACCCAGTCCAGCCCACCCGACACCGAATTGCCGCCGGCGACGGTTTCAAGAAAACCGGCGAAATGGATGAACAGCCACAGCGGAATGAGCGCCAATATCCAGGCCGCATTGTGCTTCAGGAAACGGGTAAGCACAGGTGCGATGATCGCCCCCAGGAATGGCAGCAGCAGCGCAAGTAATGTCAGCGATTGCGCTCCCGTCCCCATTCATTCTTCCCATTGGACTTGCCGGTTCGCCCGGCATTCTTCGTTGCCATGTGAGATAGACGGTCAAACCCGGCGCGACAAGTCGCATTGGGTCACTTACCCCAATCAATACAAAGGCAGATTGACGCGGCCGGACACAGGTGGCGACCCGCGGCGTCCGGCCAATAGATGTTCAATACGGACTTATATACTTGCCGTAGACCCATCCGGTAACGAAGTTGCCGTTCTGGGCCGGGTCATGCCAGACCTGGCACCAGCGATATCGGACGGCCTGCTCCTGCTTCCATCTGGGCTGGGCGGAAATGTCGAGCAGGTTGACCCCGCCAGTACATTTGCCGGTCATCTGAAGCACGGTCCCGTTCGGGTAGGCGGCCTGCTTCTGCGACGTTCCCGCCGGGTACTTGCGGACATTCAGCGTATCGCCGAACGGCACATTGGCAACCTGCCAGGCCGCGAATGCCGCAGCCTGCGCATTGCCTGCGCCGATGGCGACGGCCGATGCGACGCAGAGCGCCGCGGTAACCTTGCACACGGAATTCAGCATTTCTTTCCTCCGCACTGGCGGTTGTGTTGAAACTGCCCGGATACTGGCCATCTACCCTTGAACCCACGCTGACAGGCGTGTTCATACAGCATTCAAGAACCTTCAGCAGCGAGACGCAATGACCTCCGACGCCCTGTTTCCACGTATCACGCCGCCCGTCACCGAAAAACGGCCCGTCGAGGACACCCGCCACGGCATCACCCGGACCGACGAGTTCGCCTGGCTGCGCGCCGACAACTGGCAGGAAGTGTTCAAGGACCCGTCGGTGCTCGATCCGGCGATCCGCAGCCATCTGGAGGCCGAAAACGCCTATCAGGCGCAGATGATGGCCGACACGTCGGATCTGCGGAAGCGCCTGTTCGAGGAGATGAAGGGCCGCATCAAGGAAGACGATTCCAGTGTCCCGATGCGCGACGGGCCCTTTGCCTATGGATCGTCGTTCAAGAAGGGCGGCGAACAGCCTCGCTTCTTCCGCACGCCGCGCGACGGCGGCGACCACGACATCATCCTCGACGGCGACCGCGAGGCCGAGGGCAAGGCCTATTTCCGCATCGGCAGCGCCGACCACTCGCACGACCATCGTCGCCTTCTGTGGGCGTTCGACGACAAGGGGTCGGAGTTCTATACGCTCAAGGTGCGCGAGCTCGATAGCGGCGAGGATCATGCCGATCAGGTTGCCGATACCGGCGGGTCAGGTGCCTGGAACAAGTCCAACGAAGGCTTCTTCTACGCCCGCGTCGACCAGAACCATCGCCCGTCGAAGATCTTCTTCCACGCGCTAGGGACCGATGCCTCCGCCGACCGTCTCGTCTACGAGGAGAAGGATCCCGGCTTCTTCATGAACGTCGGTCCCTCGCGCACCAATGAATGGATCGAGATTTCGATCAACGACCACGAGACGTCCGAGACGCTTCTGCTGCATGCCGACGATCCGGCCGGCGTCCCGAAGCTGGTAGCGGCGCGCGAGACCGGCCTGCAATATGATCTGGAGGATGGTGGCGACATCTTCTTTATCCTGACCAATGCCGACGGCGCCAAGGACTTCAAGATCATGACGGCGCCGGCAAGCGATCCCTCGCGCGGCAACTGGCGCGAACTGGTTGCGCACGAGCCTGGCCGGCTGATCCTGTCGGTCGTGGCGTTCAAGGATTTCCTGGTGCGGCTCGAGCGCAAGGACGGCCTGCCGCGCATCGTCGTCCGCGACCGCAAGAGCGGCGAGGAGCATGCAATTTCCTTCGACGAGGAAGCTTTCTCGCTCGGGCTTTCCGGCTCCTATGAATACGACACCGACATCATGCGGTTTTCCTATTCGTCGATGACGACGCCGGCGCAGCTCTTCGACTACGACATGCGAACCCGCGCCCGCACCCTTCTCAAGACCCAGGAGGTCCCGTCCGGCCACGATCCGGAGAACTACGTGACGCGCCGCCTGATGGCGCCCGCGCATGACGGCGAGATGGTCCCGATCTCGCTGATCTACCACCGCGACACGCCGCTCGACGGAACCGCGCCTGCCTTGCTCTACGGCTACGGCTCATACGGAATCGCCATTCCCGCCGCCTTCAACACCAACATCCTGTCGCTCGTAGACCGGGGGCTGGTCTATGCCATCGCCCATGTGCGCGGCGGCAAGGACAAGGGTTATGCCTGGTATGACGACGGCAAGCGCCAGCATAAGAAGAACACGTTCCTCGACTTCATCTCGGTCGCCCGATATCTCGTCGCCGAAAATTATACCGCGCATGAACGGATCATCGCGCAAGGCGGCTCGGCCGGCGGCCTGCTCATCGGCGCGGTAGCCAACATGGCGCCCGAGGCATTCGGCGGGCTGATCGCCGAGGTTCCCTTCGTCGACGTGCTGACGACGATGCTCGACGACACGCTGCCGCTGACGCCGCCCGAATGGCCGGAATGGGGAAACCCGATCGCCTCGGCCGAGGACTACCGGACGATTGCCGACTACTCGCCCTACGACAATGTCGCCGCGCATGCCTATCCGCCGATCCTGGCTGCGGCGGGCCTGACCGATCCGCGCGTCACCTACTGGGAGCCGGCCAAGTGGGTGGCGAGACTTCGTGAGCGCAAGCGCGGCGACAATCCCGTCCTGTTCAAGATCAACATGGATTCGGGACATGCCGGCGCATCCGGACGCTTCTCGCGGCTGGAAGAGATCGCTTATGTCTACGCCTTCGCGCTGAAGGTCGCCGGCAAGACGCAGACCGGTGCGCTGCTCACGACCTGAGCAGGCTAGTCGGCGTTCGGTTGGCGCGCGGGATATCCGTTCGGATGCGGCGGCACGGCCTTCAGATAGGCGGCAATTGCCTGCCGGTCCTCGGGTCGAAGCCGTGCCATGTTTCTCTGCACGTCCACCATCGTGCCGCCAACCGAATCGAAGTCCGGCGTAAAACCGGTCTCCAGATAGTAGGCGATGTCTTCGGCAGACCAGTCGCCGATGCCGCCCTCGCCCGGCGTGATGTTGGGAACGATGCCATCGCCTTCGGCCGCGGTGGCACCGGCCAGCCACATCTGCTTTTCCGTGCCGCCTGCTAGGTCGCGCGGGGTGTGGCATTCGCCGCAGTGCCCGGGGCCTTCGACCAGGTAGCGGCCCAACAGCAATTGGTCCGGCGCGCCCGACGACAAGGCGATCACCGGCTCGTCACTGAGGTAGAGCCGCTTCCACAGGCCGATGCCGCGGCGGATGTTGAACGGAAACGACAGCCTGTTGCCCGGCGCAGTCCCGGAAACGGCAGGCAGCGTCATCATGTAGACGTAGAGGTCGGCAACGTCCTGCGGCTTCATCCTCGCATAGGATGTGTAGGGAAACGCCGGATAGAGATGTTCGCCTTTAGGTGAGACGCCGCGCATCATGGCGTTGGCAAACTCCTCGACCGACCAGGCGCCGATCCCGTCGGTCCGATCCGGCGAGATGTTCGGTGGAACGAACACGCCGAATGGGGTCGTCAATTCCTGTCCGCCGGCGAGTTCCCGCCTCGCCTCACCTTCGGCCTTGGGTCGGGAGTGGCATGACACGCAGCCGCCGGCCCAGAAAATGCGCTCGCCTCGCGCCGTGTCACCCGGATCGAGCCCTGCGATGGTTGCCGCATCGAGTTCGGTAGGCGCCGACAGGACCCAGAACGCCGCCGCGCCCGCGCCGCAAACCAGCAGCGCGGCAACGGCGAGCTTTGTCCCGATAGCCATAGGGCCGATATCAGCCCTTCTTGATGCGGAACTTCTCGTGGCAACTGCCACAGTTCGAGGCGATTGCGCCGAACTGCACCTTCAGCGCCTCGACGTCGGCAGGCGCAGCGGCCACGGCTGCTGCCGTGTCAGCCTGGAACTTGTCGATGGCTGCCTGGAAGGCTGCCGGATCGTCCCAGATGGCAGGTGCGGAGGTCGTGTCGCCGCCCGTATCGCTGCCGGCTGGCCACAGCACCGCAGGGTCCATCTTCTGGGCGTCCTCGGCAAGCTTGGTGAGAGCATCCATCACCAGCGCGGCGTCGAAATCCTTCTCGCCCTTTACGATAGGCGCGATGCTGCCGAGCGCCTTCCCGTTGGCCTTCATCAGGGCCTGGCGGTCGGCGATCGGGTCGGCGAACGCTGCCGACGTGGCGATTGCCAGACTGCACGCGGCGAGCAAAATATTTTTCATGAAAACCTACCTCTCCAGACTGTTCGAGACTTGATGCTACAGGAGGCATACGGCCTGTGCTGTCAAAACTTCCCCGGCGTACGGTCACGCTTCCGTGATGACAATGCCAATAAAAAAGCCCGCTTGCGCGGGCTTTTCAAAGTGGCCTCAGGCCTTCTCGTACATTTCGAGCACATAGTCCCAGTTGATGAGGCTGTCGACGAACGCCTCGAGATATTTGGGCCGGGCGTTTCGGTAGTCGATGTAATAGGAATGCTCCCAGACATCGACGCCGAGGATCGGCGAACCGCCATGCACGAGCGGATTTTCGCCGTTCGGGGTCTTGGAGATTTCCAGCTTGCCGTTCTTGACCGACAGCCAGGCCCAGCCGGAGCCGAATTGCGTCGTGCCGGCGGCAATGAAATCGGCCTTGAACTTGTCGTAGCCGCCGAGGTCGCTGTCGATCGCCGTCTGCAGCTTGCCGGGCAGCTTGTTGCCGCCGCCGCCCTTCTTCATCCACTTCCAGAAATGGATGTGGTTGTAATGCTGGGCAGCGTTGTTGAAGAGGCCGGCATTCTTGCCGAAGGACTGCTTCACGACTTCTTCGACCGACAGGCCGTCCATGCCGGCTTCGGCGGCCAGCTTGTTGCCGTTGTCGACATAGGCCTTGTGGTGCTTGTCGTGGTGATACTCCAGCGTCTCCTTGGACATGTAGGGCTGAAGTGCTTCGTAGTCATAGGGCAATGAGGGCAGTTCGAAAGCCATGGTCATACTCCTTCTGTGGCAAATACCGGTGCCGTAGGCTCACCGGAAATGGTGCGGTGGCCGCCCGAAGGCAACTCCTGCGGACGGCTTGTGTTCCTTTTCTAGCGGCTCACCCGACGGCTGTCGAATGCGCCCACTCCCAGTAGAGCTCGCGCGTCTTCCTGGCGACGGGTCCGGGCTGGAGGTCGCGGTCCTCGATGCGCGTCACCGGCACGACCTTGGAATGATTGCCGGTCGAGAAGATCTCGTCGGCTTCGAGAAAATCCCTGACCGTCAGCGTCTTTTCCGTCGTGCGGAAGCCGTAGTCGGCGAGCAGGGCCATCGACCGGGCGCGCGTGATGCCGGACAGGAACGTCCCGTTCGCGGCCGGCGTGAAGACGTGGCCGTCCTTGACCATGAAGATGTTCGACGAGCCGGTCTCGGCGACATTGCCTAGCATGTCGAGCACCAGCGCATTGTCGAAGCCCCGCATCTTGGCCTCGAGTATGGCACGTCCGTTGTTAGGATAGAGGCAGCCGGCCTTGGCGTTGGTCGGCATGGTCTCGATGGTGGGGCGACGGAACGGTGAAACGGTAACGGAGAAGCCGTCCGGCGAAATCATCGGCGATTCATAGAGGCACAGGCAGAAACGCGTCGATGCGGGATCGGCCGGAACGCCCATATAGCCGCCGTGCTCGGCCCAATACATTGGCCGGATGTAAACGGCAGTCTTGCCGTCAAATTTCTTCAGCCCGTCCATGGTCAGCGCGACGATCTCGTCGGCTTCCATCGTCGGCTTCAGGCCGAGGGATATCGCTGACGCATTGACGCGCTGGGCGTGCAGATCGAGGTCCGGTGCGACGCCCTCAAACCAGCGGGCGCCATCGAAGACGCTGGTGCCGAGCCACATGGCGTGGCTGCGCGGCCCGAGTATCGCCACGTTGCCTTCGTGCCAGTCGCCATCGACATAGGTCCAGGTGGCTGACTGCGCCGGGGTGGCCAGGGTCATTGGACAAAATCCGCTTTTGTTGTCATGCGGTGGCTATGGACGATATTTTATTGCCTCGCGTCAACCGGGCATGAGGCCTATTTCGTCATGCCAGACACCCGGGCTTGACGGCGACGAGCCGAGCCTAAAACCTTGCAGTAAACGGAAAAGCCCATGCGACACGCCGCCTATGTCTTCGATGCCTATGGAACGCTGTTCGACGTTCACGCCGCGGTGCGCCGGCACGCCAGCAAGATAGGCCCGGACGGCCCCCTGCTCTCGGAAATCTGGCGTGCCAAGCAGCTGGAATATTCGTGGGTTCGTACGCTGATGGGATCTTATCTGGACTTCTGGCAACTGACCGAGCAGGCGCTCGATTTCGCCCTGGCCAAGGTCCCCTCCGCCGACAAGGCCTTGCGGGCCGAATTGCTCGAGGCCTATTGGGAGCTCGACTGCTACCCTGAGGTCCCGGCTGTCCTGAAGGCGCTGAAGGCGGGCGGCGCGCGCCTCGCGATCCTGTCGAACGGTTCCCCGGCAATGCTGGAATCGGCCGTCAAGTCTGCCGCTCTCGACCACATCCTCGACGAGGTCTTCTCGGTCGACAGCATCGGACGGTTCAAGACAGACCCCGCGACCTACGATATGGTCATTGCCGCCTGGAAGCTCTATCCGGACGCGGTCTCCTTCCAGTCGTCCAATCGCTGGGATGTCGCCGGGGCAACGAAATTCGGATTTCGCACGGTGTGGATAAATCGCGCGGAGCAGCCCAACGAATACGTCGATCAGCAGCCTTCACTGATCCTTCCTTCCCTGGATGGCCTGCTCACCGCCGACTGACCGCAGGGCCGTTGCGCAAATGCAACAGACTTCCCCCGTCACAGCTTCGCCTTTCTTTGCCCACCCTGAGGCCCGATTTGGAACCACCTATCGGCCTCACTACTTATGGGGAGGAGACAGTAGTCGTCATGGCGGATCTCCGCGAATCGAGAACCAGAAAAAGAAATCATGTCAGAACCCATTTTCCATCTCTCCAGGCGACGGCTTCTCGGGCTCGCTGCCACCGGTGCCGCTTCGATTGCCCTGTCGGCCTGTTCGACCGTCGGCACGAATGTCGGCTACAATTACGCCGCTGAACCACCTCAGGACGTCGATTCGTCATTTGGCAGCTATGCCACGATGTATGGTCCGGTCTACGACGAGGGCTACGAGATACCGGCTGTGCCGATCCAGAAGATCGACAGCCGCTTCCTGCGGCAGATGGTTCCCGATCCGACCGGCGAGCGTCCCGGAACGATCGTCGTCGATACCTCGGCGCATTTCCTCTATCTGGTGATGGGCAACGGCCAGGCGATGCGCTACGGCGTCGGCCTCGGACGCGCCGGATTCGAGTGGTCAGGCCGCGCCAATGTCCAGTGGAAGAAGAAGTGGCCGACCTGGACGCCCCCCGCGGAAATGATTGCGCGCGAGCCGCAGCTTGCCAAGTACAGCGCCGAGAATGGCGGCATGCAGCCTGGTCTCGACAATCCTCTCGGCGCCCGTGCGCTCTATATTTTCCAGAACGGCGAAGACACGCTCTATCGCCTGCACGGATCGCCGGAATGGAACTCCATCGGCAAGTCGGTTTCGTCGGGCTGTGTCCGTCTGATGAATCAGGACATCATAGACCTTTACGACCGGGTGCCGGGCAAGGCGCCGATCGTGGTCGGTTCAGGCTTCGCCGTCTCGTAAGCCCACCAACCCTCAAAGCCTCGGGAAGGGTCAGAATCCCTTCTTGAGGCTTCCGAGTATTCCGCGGACAATAGCGCGGCCGACCGAAGACCCGACCGAGCGGACCACTGACTTGATTGCCGCCTCCGTCACCGTCTGGCGGTTCGAGCGGCGCGGCGTCCGGCGCGACCTCGACGACGAACGTTCGCGGTCGTCGTCGTCGCCGAAACCCGGAATGGTCCAGCGCGAGCGGCCCTCCTCTTCCTGCTCTGCCTCGCGCTCCCGCGTCTCCTCCTCGGCCTTCAGCGCGTCGGCAGCCCGCTTTTCCAGCATCTCGAAGGCCGATTCGCGGTCGATCGTCTCGTCATAAAGGCCCGCAACCGGACTGGTGTTGATAAGCTTGCGGCGTTCTTCGGGTGTCAGCGGTCCCATGCGGGAAGCCGGCGGGCGGATCAGCGTGCGCTGCACCACTGCGGGCACGCCCTTGGCCTGGAGAGGCGAGACCAGCGCCTCGCCGACACCGAGCTGGGTTATCGCCTGCATGGCGTCGAAATCCGGATTCGGGCGGAAGGTCTCCGCCGCGGTCTTCACCGCCTTCTGCTCGCGCGGCGTATAGGCCCTTAGCGCATGCTGGATGCGGTTGCCGAGCTGAGCCAGAACGGTATCGGGCACATCGAGGGGGTTCTGGGTGACGAAATAGACGCCGACCCCCTTCGACCGAATCAGCCGCACCACCTGCTCGACCCTGTCGACCAGGATTTTGGGCGCTTCGTCGAACAGGAGATGGGCCTCGTCGAAGAAGAACACCAGCCTCGGCTTGTCCGGATCGCCGATCTCGGGCAGTTCCTCGAACAGCTCCGAGAGCAGCCAGAGCAGGAACGTCGCGTAGAGGCGCGGGTTCATCATCAGCTTGTCGGCCGCCAGCACGTTAATGGCGCCGCGGCCATCGCGCGTCGTGCGCATGATGTCGGCGATCTTGAGCGCCGGCTCGCCGAAGAAATGCGTCGCCCCCTGCTGTTCGAGAATGAGCAGCGAGCGCTGGATGGCGCCGACCGACGCCTTGCTGACATTGCCGTATTTGGCGCCGATCTCGTCGGCACGGCCGGCTATGTTGGCGAGCAGCGACTGCAGGTCCTTGAGGTCGAGCAGCAGCAGACCCTCCTCGTCGGCGATGCGGAAGGCGATGTTGATGATGCCCTCCTGCGCTTCCGACAGGTTCATCAGCCGCGACAGCAGCAGCGGCCCCATCTCCGAGACGGTGGCGCGGATCGGGTGGCCCTGCTCGCCGAAGAGGTCCCAGAAGATGACCGGAAACTCCTGGAATTCGTACGGATCGAGCTTGATCGTCTCGGCGCGCGCGGCCAGGAAATCCTTGGCCTCGCCCATCGCCGCGATGCCGGAGAGATCGCCCTTCACGTCGGCGCAGAAGACAGGAACACCCTGGTTGGAAAAACCTTCGGCGAGAATCTGCAGCGTGACGGTCTTGCCGGTGCCGGTCGCGCCGGTGACGAGGCCGTGCCGGTTGGCGTATTTCAGCAGCAGTTCCTCGGGCTTCTGGTAGGAATCGTCCGGCTTGCGGCTGGCGCCAAGGAAGATGCTGGTTTCGTCGGCCATGTGCGCGGTCTCCGTCGTCCGGTGCGATCGGATGGCGCACCCCTCACCGAACCTATAGTTGCGCTATCCCGGCGTCACAATGAAAAAGCACCCTTCGCCGCCGCCGGATGGCGGCGGAACGGCATTTCGGATTGCGGCATTGCACGGGCCACCTTAGTGTCCCGGGGCTGCCAGCGGCGGGCTATTGCAAGGAAGCGGATGAGTAGACAGAACGCGTTTGACGGTTTCGAATTTCCGGTCGCCACCCGTGAAAAATGGCTTGCGCTCCTGGAGGGTGCGAAGGGGGGAGGCCAGACGGCGGCGGACCTCGTTTCGCACACCGATGACGGCATCGCCATCGAGCCCTTGATGCCGCGCGACACGGATGCCCAACTGCTGCCGCGCCGCCGGCCCGATCTGCCGTGGGTCGTCGTCCAGCGCGTGGACGATCCCGATCCGGCACGCGCCAACGCCCAGGCCCGCGAGGATCTCGACCAGGGCGCCACGGGCCTCGCGCTTGTCTTCGAGGGCGCACCCAATGCCTTCGGATACGGATTGCCGGCGACCCCTGAAGCGCTGGAGACCGTGCTCGACGGCATCCAGCTCAACCGCACGCATCTGCGCCTCGACGTCAATCCGGCGAGCCGCGCCATGGCGGACTGGCTGGTCGCGTTGCTCGGCCGCCGCGGCGCCGATCCCTCGAAACTCAGCCTGTCCTTCGGCATCGACCCGGCGGCGATCTTTGCCGGCACCGGCCGGCTCGCCATGTCCATCGAGGCGCTGCAGGCCTCGATGCCGCAATCGCTGGCGCATTTCTTTGCCGTTGGCATCCCGGGCGTGCTGCTCGAGGCGGACGGCCGCGTCTATCACAATGCCGGCGCCACCGAGGCCCAGGAGCTCGGCGCGATGGTCGCCGCGGCCGTTGCGCATCTCAGGCTCTTCGAGGATGCCCGCCAGGCGCTCGTCCACGCGCCGCCGCATCTCGGCTTTGCCCTCAGCGTCGACCAGGACCAGTTCCTGTCGATGGCCAAGATCCGCGCGCTGCGCAAGCTGTGGGCCCGGGTGCTCGAGGCCTGCTCCGTCGAGCCCAGCCTGACGACCATCCACGCCGAAACCTCCTACCGGATGATGACGATCGGCGACCCGGAGACCAACATCCTGCGCTCCACCATCGCCGGCTTCGCCGCCGCGGTCGGCGGCGCCGACACCATCTCGGTAATGCCGCACACCATTGCGCACGGCCTGCCGGAGGGTTCCGCGCGTCGCATCGCCCGCAATGCGCAGCTGCTAATGGCCGGCGAGAGCCATCTCGACTTCGTCGCCGACCCGGCATCCGGGTCGGGCAGCGTCGAGGCGCTGACCGATTCCCTCTGCGCCGCCGCATGGAAGGAATTCCAGGCCATCGAGACGGAGGGCGGCATCCTGAGGAGCCTCGCCGACGGCCACATCCAGCGCCGGGTGCGCGAGGCGGGTGAGGCCCGCGCGAAGCTCTACCGCAGCGGCGAGCGGCAGATAGTCGGCACGACGCTCTACCCGCCTGCAGCCGAGCGGCCCGTCAAGACGCTCAAGGCCGGGCAGCGTCCGGTGACGACCGAGGGCGCGGTTTTCTGCGAGAGACTGGTCGCGCAGCGGATCGACGAGGCACTCGGAGACGCGGCATGATCCCCGATTTCAGCAGCATCGACTGGACGCCCGCGACGCCCGAATTGCCGGCTATGGACCCTGCGCAATGGGCAACGCCCGAAGGCATCGCCGTCAAGCGCGCCTATGCCGCCGACGACCTTGCCGGGCTGCCCTTCCTCGACACGTGGCCGGGCATCGCCCCCAATATCCGCGGCCCCTACCCGACCATGTATGTCCGCCAGCCCTGGACGATCCGGCAATATGCCGGCTTCTCGACGGCCGAGGAATCGAATGCCTTCTACCGCCGCAACGTGGCAGCCGGACAGAAGGGTCTGTCCGTCGCCTTCGACCTCGCCACGCATCGCGGCTACGACAGCGACCATCCGCGCGTCTCGGGCGATGTCGGCATGGCCGGCGTGGCGATCGATTCCATCCTCGACATGCGCCAGCTGTTCGACCAGATCCCGCTCGGCGAGATGACCGTGTCCATGACGATGAACGGCGCCGTTCTGCCGATCCTGGCGCTCTACATCGTGGCCGGCGAGGAACAGGGCGTCGCGCAGAAGGATCTCGCCGGAACCATTCAGAACGACATTCTGAAAGAGTTCATGGTGCGCAACACCTACATCTACCCGCCGCGCCCATCGATGCGGATCGTCTCCGACATCTTCTCCTACACCTCGCGCGAGATGCCGAAGTTCAACTCGATCTCGATTTCCGGCTACCACATGCAGGAGGCCGGCGCGACGGCCGACCTCGAGCTCGCCTATACGATCGCCGACGGCATCGAATATGCCCGCGCCGGCGTCGCTGCTGGCATGGACATCGACAGCTTCGCGCCGCGGCTCTCCTTCTTCTGGGCGATCGGCATGAATTTCTTCATGGAGGTCGCCAAGCTGCGCGCCGCCCGCCTGCTCTGGGCCGGCCTGATGCAGAAGAACTTTTCGCCCAACGATCCCCGCTCGCTGTCGCTGCGCACCCATTGCCAGACCTCGGGCTGGTCGCTGACCGCGCAGGATCCCTACAACAACATCGCGCGCACCATGATCGAGGCGATGGCCGCCACGCAGGGGCACACGCAGTCGCTGCACACCAACGCCTTCGACGAGGCGCTGGCGCTGCCGACCGACCATTCGGCCCGCATCGCCCGCAACACGCAGCTCATCCTGCAGAAGGAGTCGGGCACCACCCGCTTCATCGACCCGTGGGGCGGTTCGGCCTATGTCGAGCGCCTGACCCACGTCCTCGCGGCCCGCGCCATGACTCATATCGAGGAAGTCGAGACGCTCGGCGGCATGGCCGCGGCGATCGAGAAGGGCATCCCCAAGCTGCGCATCGAGGAGGCCGCCGCGCGCACCCAGGCGCGTATCGATTCGGGCCAGCAGGCGCTGGTCGGCGTCAACCAGTGGCGTCCGGAACAGGACACCGAGGTCGACGTTCTCAAGGTCGACAATGCCGAGGTGCGGGCGCGCCAGCTCTCCAAGCTGCAGGCGCTCAAGGGCACGCGCGACGTTGCGGCCGTCGAAAGCGCGCTCGAAGCCCTTTCGGCCGCGGCCGCCGGCGAGGGCAACCTCTTGGAATTCGCCATTCGTGCCGCCCGCGCGCATGCCACCGTCGGCGAAATCTCGCTGGCGCTCGAAAAGGTCTTCGGCCGCCATGTCGCGACCGTCCAGACCATTTCCGGCGTCTACCGCAAGGAGATCGGCGAAAACGCCGCCGTCGACGAAGTTTTGGGGAAGGTCGTGGCCTTCGAGCAGAAAACCAGCGCCAGGCCGCGCATCTTGGTTGCCAAGATGGGACAGGACGGCCACGACCGCGGCCAGAAAGTCATCGCCACCGCCTTCGCAGACCTCGGCTTCGACGTCACCGTCGGCTCGATGTTCCAGACGCCCGAAGAGATCGCCCAACTCGCCACCGATCGCATGGTCAACATCGTCGGCGCCTCATCTCTCGCCGGCGGACATCTAACGCTCGTTCCGGAATTGCGCGCGGCCCTCGACAAGCTCGGCGGCCAGGACATCATGATCGTCGCGGGCGGCGTCATCCCGCCGCAGGACTATGATGCGATCCGCAAGGCCGGTGCCGTCGAGATATTCCCGCCCGGCACGGTCATTCCGGAAGCGGCGGCGCGCCTGATGGATCGGTTGCTGGAAGGATGAGGCCGTCGTTCTAATTGGTGTTGTAACCGCGTCGGCCAGATGTTATAATGGCTGTTGCAATGGGAATTTTGGACGATGAACACGACCATCCGCAAGATCGGCAATTCTGAGGGAGTCATCCTGCCAAAGGAGGCGTTGGAGCGGCTCAATCTGAAGGCAGGTGACAAGCTCGAAGTCGTCGAAACTGGCAAAGGCCTTGCGCTTGAACCCGTCGACGCGGCGTTCGAGCGTCAGATGGAGGCCGCGCGGGAGGTAATGGACAAGTACAAGGTGGCGCTTCAGAAACTCGCGGAATGATCTGGGAATTTCTGTCGCGCCGCTCCGTTGAGGCCATGCATGCGGAGCAGTTGCGTAGACACGGCGGCGCGGCCGGCCTGCGTGACGAAAACGCGCTCGAATCGGCAATCGCCCGGCCCCCAAACAAAGCTGCTTATGGGCAACCCACAATCGCGGAGCTAGCCGCTGCCTATGTTTTTGGGCTGGCGCGCAATCATGCCTTTGTGGATGGGAACAAACGAACCGCAATCGTCGCGGCGGGCGCATTCTTGATTGTTAACGGGTTTCGACTGACCGTGGATGACGGCACGCTGTTCATCTTCGTGATGGGGATTGCTGCAGGCGACATCGACGAAGACGGTGCAGCAGCCTTCTTCCGTGATCACATCGAGGCGATCCGCGCCTAGCCCGGATCAGACCTCAAGCTTGACGATTTCCCATTCCTTGCCGTTGACGGTGGCGGTTTCGCCGACGGTCTTGCCGAAGAGTGCCTGCGCCATCGGCGAGACATGCGAAACGCTGCCCTTCGTGGCATCGGCCTCGTCTTCGCCGACGATCTTCCACGCCTTGCGCTTGCCGTCCTCGTCCTCGATGGTCACCGTCATGCCGAAACGCACCACGTCGCTGTCGGGCTCCGGCTCCGACAGTTCGGCGTTCTCGCGGCGCGCCGACCAGTAACGCAGGTCGCGCGACACGGTGGCGATGCGTTCGCGGTCGGCGTCGGCCTCCGCCTTTGCCAGATCCTCGCGCAGTTCGGCTACCGACTTGTCGATCTGGGCCAACCCGGCAGTCGTGACCAGGTTGCGGTGTGTGCTTACGGGACGCTCGCCGATGTCGGCGATCTGCCCCTCGCTGTCGTCTTCGCGTGTGAATGCTCTGCTCATCGCCTCAACCTAGGCAGAGCCGGGGCATTCCACAAGCGATACGGCCCCGATTCCGCGCTCGGATGCACAACTGGCACGGTTCCTGCGACGCCGGGCATCGAACCGGGAAACTGTGCCGATGTTGAACAGACGCAACCTTCTCAAGCGCTCGGCCCTGGCCGGTGTGGCCGGCCTCGCCCTGCCCGGCTCTCTGCTCGCGGCAGGCGTGAAGGGCATAGAACTCACCGCCATGCGCGGCTCGATCAGCGCCACCGACCTCGGCGTCAGGCCAGACATGCTCGACGACCAAAGCCGGTCCTTCGCAAAGATGCTCGGTCAGGCGTCGGACCGCAACATTCCTGTCTTCCTGCCGGCCGGCACCTATGTCGTGTCCAACATCACCCTGCCGCCCTTCGTGCGGCTAAGCGGCGTGCCTGGTGCCACCCGCATCGTCTATGGCGGCGACGGTCACCTGCTGGCTGCGGAAGACGCGGTGCGTATCGAGATGACCGGCGTGGTGCTCGACGGTGCCAACCGCTGGATGGGCGACTACGCGCAGGGACTGCTCGACCTTCGCCGCGTCGAGCACGTGGCGATCGACAATTGCGAGATCGTCGGCAGCAGCAAGAACGGCCTGTCCTTGGAGCGTGTCGGCGGCCGCATCGAACGGACGGCCATTTCGGGGGCGGCCGATGCAGGCATCTATTCCGTCGAGGCGAAAGGGCTCAGTGTCACCGGCAACAGCGTGTCCGACTGCGCCAATGGGGGAATCCTGGTGCATCGTTGGCAGGTCGCCGACGACGCCACGCTGGTCACCGGCAACCGCGTCGAGCGCATCTCGGCGCGCAATGGCGGCACCGGCCAGAACGGCAACGGCATCAATATCTTCCGCGCCGACAAGGTCGTCGTGTCGGGCAACATCGTCAGCGACTGCGCCTTCTCCGCCCTCCGCGCCAACAGCGCCAGCAACCTGCAGATCGCCGGCAACACCTGCAGCCGTTCCGGCGAGACCGCGCTCTATGCCGAATTCGCCTTCGAGGGCGCCGTCATCAGCAACAACATCGTTGACGGCGCTGCCAACGGCATTTCGGTCGTCAACTTCGACAGAGGCGGCCGCGCCGCCGTCTGCTCGGGCAATCTCGTGCGCAACCTCTCGACGACCGGCCCCTACCCCGCCGACGCGCCGGGCTTCGGCGTCGGCATCAGCGTCGAGGCCGACACATCCGTCACTGGCAACATGGTCGACAGCGCACCGCTCTACGGCATCAAGATCGGCTGGGGACCCTACATGCGCAACGTAGTAGCCACCGGCAACGTCATCCGCGCGGCGCCGACCGGCATCGCCGTCACCGTCGTCGACGGTGCCGGCCCGGCGGTCATTTCCGACAATGTCATTTCGGGCGCGAGCAAAGGCGCCGTCGTCGGCTACCGCTGGACAGAAGCCGTCACCGGCGACATGGCCTCCGAGGGGAGTTCCGGCTACGCGCACCTGACGGTCGAGCGCAACCACGTCGGCTGAGAGCCGACTCTCCTAGGCCAAGGCCGCCGTCGGGCGCAGCCCGCCGACCGTCGCCCCGATCCTGCTTCTGATCGGCGCGTTGGCAAGATCGGTCAGCCGCGCCCAAACCTCGCCATCGGCGGCGAGCAGCTTTGCCAGCACAGCCGCGACCATGCTTTCCGTGCCGCGTTCGGCGCCGTCGTCGCACTTCAGCGCGATGCCGAGGCCGAGTTCCGGCACCGCCGCGCAATAGACGCCTTCCGCCCCGACCTTGGTGAATATCCGGCCGGGTGCTGCCTGCATCAGCGCGGCGTCGGCCTTGCCGGTACCAGACACGAGCAGCGGCTCGGCCATGCAGGCGTCGAGCAGGCGCCTTGCCGCCCTGGCGCGCTGGGGTCCCAGTCCCTCTCCCGTCGCCATGCGGGCAAAGCCCTGCGCCAGCGCCGTCAGGGGCACCGCGTAGGTAGGGATGGAGCAGCCGTCGATGGCCGCGTTGCCGGCGTCGTGCACGGCTCCCGTCACCTCCTGCATGGTCTTGCGGACCATCTCCTGGAAGGGATGGCCGGCAGCGACATAGCCCTCGTGGTCGATGCCCTCGTGCACGCAGGTGCAGAGAAAGGCGGAATGCTTGCCCGAGCAGTTGTTGCAGAGCGCGGTCGGCTCCTCGCCGGAGCGCGCGAGCGCCGCAACCGCGTCGTGGTTGAACGGCCAGTGGCTGCCGCATTCCAGCGCCCTCTGGTCGAGCCCGGCGCGCGCCAGCATCGAGGCGGCCAGTTCGGTATGCATCGCCTGGCCGGTATGCGAGGCGCAGGCCAGCGCCAGTTCGCGATTGCCGAAGCCATAGGCGTCAGCCGTGCCCGTCTCGACCAGCGGCAGCGCCTGGATCGCCTTGACCGCCGAGCGCGGAAACACCGGGCGCGCCGTGTCGCCGATTTCCAGCACCGCCTTGCCGTCGGGCCCGCATACGAAGACCGCGCCGCGATGGCGGCTTTCGACCATGCCGCCGCGCAGCACCTCGACCAGTACCGGATTGCTCAAGATGCGTTCACCCGTTCAGCCGACGATACCCGCCGACGAGAAGCCCCCGTCGACCGTCAGCGTATGTCCATTGATGTAACTCGCCTCGGGCGACAGCAGGAAGGCTATCGCGGCGGCAACTTCGTCGGGCTCGCCATAGCGCGCCTGGGGAATCTGGCGCAACCACATTCGCCTGTCTTCGGCACTGTGCGACTTCATGACCATCGGCGTCTCGATCGGCCCCGGCGCCACGCAGTTGACCCTGACATTGCGGTTGCCAAACTCCAGCGCCATCACCTCCGACATCAGCTTGACGCCGGCCTTCGAAGCCCCGTAGGCGACGCGGCCGCGGTTGGCGCGGATGCCGGACACCGAGGAAATGTTGACGATCGACAGCGTCGCGCCCATCCGCTCCAGCGCCGCCTTGGCCGGGATGAAGCAGCCGACAAGGTTGACGTCGAGCATTTCGCGCAACATTTCAGCCGTCGTTTCCTCGACCGACAGGTCGCGAAGGATGCCGGCCGAATTGACAAGTCCGCCGATCAGCCCGAGCCGGTCGACGACCTCGTCGAAGACGGCACCGAGCTCGTCCTCGTCGGTCACGTCGGCCTCGAGGAAGATCGCGTTCTCGTCGGAGAAGGCGCTTTCGGCGCCGAACAGCGCCTCCGCGTCGACGTCGACCACCGCGACCGGCCAGCCGTCGTCGAGCAGGCGCTTGACCACCGCCATGCCAAGTCCCGACGCACCGCCGGTGACGATCGCGGGATGCTTCATCTGATGCGGTCCAGGATCGAGACGTAGTTGGCGACCGCCGCGCCGCCCATGTTGAAGATGCCGCCGATTTTTGCGCCGGGCACCTGGATGTCGCCCGCCTCGCCGGTCAGCTGCATCGAGGTCAGCACATGCATCGACACGCCGGTGGCGCCGATCGGGTGGCCCTTGGATTTCAGCCCGCCCGACGGGTTGACCGGCAGGCGACCGTCCATCGCCGTCTGGCCCTCCATCGCGACCTTCGCGCCCTCGCCGCGCCTAGCCAGCCCCATCGCCTCGTATTCGATCAGCTCGGCGATGGTGAAGCAGTCGTGCGTCTCGACGAAGGACAGGTCATCGAGCGTCACGCCGGCCTTCTTCAGGGCGCGCGCCCAGGCCTCCTCGCAGCCGTCGAACAGCAATATGTCGCGCTTCGACATCGGCAGGAAATCCTGCACGTGCTCGTTGGCGCGGAAGGCCACGGCGCGTCGCATCGACAGGGCATTGTCGCTGTCGGCCAGCACCAGCGCGGCGGCACCATCCGAGACCAGCGAACAGTCGGTGCGCTTCAGCGGCCCCGCGACATAGGGATTACGCTCGCTCTCCTGGCGGCAGAAATCGTAGCCGAAATCCTTGCGCAGCTGCGCATAGGGATTGCCCATGCCGTTGCTGTGGTTCTTCGCCGCGATCATGGCCAGCGCATCGGACTGGTCGCCATGGCGCTGGAAATAGGCCTGCGCGATCTTGCCGAAGACGCCGGCAAAGCCCGCCGGCGTGTCGCCATCCTCGGGCAGATAGGATGCCTTAAGCAGGTTCTTGCCGATCTCGGGCCCGGGCGTCGTCGTCATCTGCTCGGCGCCGACCACCAGCACCGTGCGCGCCGCCCTGGCGTCGATGGCGCGGATGCCGGCGCGCACGGCCGCGGATCCCGTTGCGCAGGCGTTCTCCACCCGCGTCGCCGGCTTGAAGCGCAGCCTGTCGTCGGCCTGCAGCACGAGGCTGGCGGTAAAATCCTGGGCAGAGAAGCCGGCGTTGAAATGACCGAGCACGATCTCGTCGACATCGTCGGGCCCGATCCCGGCATGGTCGAGCGCATCGGCGGCGACCTTAGTGATCAGGCTCTCCAGCGTTTCTCCTTCGAGCTTGCCGAAGCGCGAATGGGCCCAGCCAACGATGCAAACAGTCATGTCACTCCTCCGGGCGCGCAAACCGGCGCGTCATCGATATCCATCAAAATGGACGCCGAAACCCTCCCCGTAAAGGCCGTGGACCAACAGAGTGGTCTCACGATTTATCGTTGATTGATCAGTCAATAAAAAATACGTTCGCTGCTGGAGGTATATTTCTGGTGCCCAAGATCGGAATGGAACCGCTGCGCCGCCGCGCGCTGATCGACGCGACGCTGTCTGCCATCGGCAGCCGCGGCTCGCTCGACGTCACCATGTCGGAGATCGCCGGCCGGGCCGGCGTCTCCTCGGCGCTGGCGCACCATTATTTCGGCGCCAAGGATGACCTGCTGCAGGCGACGATGCGCCACCTTCTGACCGAGCTCAACGGCGACACCCGCCAGGCGCTCGCCGCCTGCCGAACGCCGCGCGAGCGCGTCTCGGCGACCATCGCCGTCAATTTTTCCGACAAGCAGTTTCAATCCGAGACCATCGCCGCCTGGCTCGCCTTCTATGTCGAAGCGCAAAAATCGACGGCGCTGCGCCGGCTGCTGCGCATCTATGCGCGGCGTCTGCACTCCAACCTGATGAGCGGCCTCGTCCCCCTGATGCCGCGTGCCGAGGCAGAACTGGCCTCCGAGGCGATCGCCGCACTCATCGACGGGCTTTATATCCGCCGTGCGCTGAAGGAGGGAACTCCCAACGCAGCAGGCGCGGTCGCCATCGTCGAAGATTACCTCGAAACCAAGCTCGCCACGCGGAAAGCCATCGCATGACCGGTCGCCCCAACATCCTGATCGTCATGGTCGATCAGCTCAATGGCACGCTGTTTCCCGACGGGCCGGCCGACTTCCTGCACGCGCCGCATCTGAAGGCGCTGGCCGCGCGCTCGGCCCGCTTTGCCAACAACTACACCGCCTCGCCGCTTTGCGCGCCCGGACGCGCCTCCTTCATGAGCGGGCAGTTGCCGTCGCGCACCGGCGTCTATGACAACGCCGCCGAATTCGCCTCGTCGATCCCGACCTATGCGCATCACCTGCGCGGCGCCGGCTACCACACCTGCCTATCGGGCAAGATGCATTTCGTCGGCCCCGACCAGTTGCACGGTTTCGAGGAACGCCTGACCACCGACATCTATCCGGCCGATTTCGGCTGGACGCCCGACTACCGCAAGCCCGGCGAACGCATCGACTGGTGGTACCACAATCTGGGTTCGGTCACCGGCGCCGGCGTCGCCGAGATTTCCAACCAGATGGAGTATGACGACGAGGTCGCCTTCCATGCCCAGCAGAAGCTCTACGACTGGTCGCGCCTCTCCGACAAGGCGGACCGCCAGCCCTGGTGCCTGACCGTCTCCTTCACCCACCCGCACGACCCCTATGTCGCGCGCAGGAAATACTGGGATCTCTACGAGGACTGCCCGGCACTCGAGCCGGAAGTCGGCTTCATCCCGGACGAGGATCAGGACCCGCATTCGCAGCGCCTCTATGCCGCGAGCGACTATGCCAGCTTCGACATCACGCCGGACAATATAAGGCGCTCGCGCCGCGCCTATTTCGCCAACATTTCCTACCTCGACGACAAGGTTGGCGAACTGATCGACGTGCTTGAGCGCACGCGCATGCTCGACGACACGATCGTCCTGTTCTGCTCAGACCATGGCGACATGCTCGGCGAGCGCGGCCTGTGGTTCAAGATGTGCTTCTACGAGGGTTCTGCGCGCGTGCCGATGATGATCGCCGGCAAGGGCATCGAGCCCGGCCGCGTCGCGACGCCCGTCTCCAACCTCGACATCAACCCGACGCTCTGCGACCTCGTCGGCATCGACCTCTCCGGCATAGCGCCCTGGACCGACGGCGAGAGCCTGCTGCCGCTGGCGCGCGGCGAAGGACGCACCACGCCCGTCCTGATGGAATACGCCGCCGAGGGCTCGCAGGCGCCGATGGTCGCCATCCGCGACGGCCGCTACAAGTTCGTTCACTGCGAAATCGACCCGCCGCAGCTCTTCGACCTCGACGCCGACCCGCTCGAAAAGACCAATCTCGCGGCGGATCCGGCACAGGCCGGCCTCGTCGCCGACTTCATGACCCAGGTGCGGGCGCGCTGGGACATGGCGCGATTCGATGCCGATGTGCGCGAGAGCCAGGCGCGCCGCTGGGTCGTCTATCCGGCGCTGCGCAACGGCAGCTACTACCCGTGGGAATTCCAGCCGCTGCAGAAGGCGTCGGAACGCTACATGCGCAACCACATGGACCTCAACACGCTCGAGGAAGACAAGCGCTTCCCGAGGGGAGAATGATGATGTCCGTTCTCGTGCCGACGCTCGACCATCTCCGCCGCGCCTACGCTGAAACGTCGAAGGCAACGCAGGTGACGCCGCTTCTTGAGTCCGCGGCGCTCGCCCGGCAGACCGGCGCGGCGCGCGTCTTCGTCAAGCCCGAGTCCCTGCAATGGGCCGGTTCTTTCAAGGTGCGCGGTGCTTACTGGCGCCTGAAGCAGCTGTCGCCCGAGGAGGCGAAGCGCGGCGTCGTCGCCTATTCGTCGGGAAATTTCGCGCAGGGCCTCGCTGCCGCCGGCCAGGCGCTCGGCATTCCCGTCACCATCGTCATGCCGATCGACGCGCCGGCCGCCAAGCGCGACGCCACCGCCGGCTACGGCGCTACCGTCGTCTTGACCGACCACGGCGAACGCGCCCGCGAGGAAGTCGCCTCCGAACGCGCCCGCCAGATTTCGGCGGCCGAGAACCTCGCCCTGCTGCACCCCTTCGACGACCCGGAGATCGTCGCCGGTCAGGCCGGGGCGGGCCTCGAGGCGCTCGACCAGCTTGCCGCCAAAGGCGCGACGGCCGACGTGCTGTTCTGCTCCATCGGCGGCGGCGGCCTCATCGGCGGCGTCGCCCTCGCCTTCCACTATCTGTCGCCGCGGACCGCGCTGCTCGGCGTCGAGCCCGAAGGCTTCAATGGCATGGGTACGTCGCTCGCGCACGGCGAGATCGAGACCATGCCGCTCGGACCGAAATCGATATGCGACGGGCTGATGGCGCGCCGCCCCGGTGTCGCCCCTTTCGCGGCGGCAAAGCGAGCCGGCATCACCGGCGTCACCGTCAAGGACGCCGCTGTCCGGCGCGCCATGAAGACTGCCTTCGAACGTCTGAAGCTCGTGCTTGAACCCTCGGGCGCTGCATCGCTTGCAGCACTTCTGGAAGGCGGTCACGACGTCGAGGGCAAGACCGTCGTCGCGGTAGCCACCGGCGGCAATGTCTCTCTTCCCGATTTCATGGCACATGTCGATGCAGCTTGAGGCCGACTACGTCATCGTCGGTTCCGGCTCGGCCGGTTCGGCGCTTGCCTACCGCCTGTCGGAGGACGGCAAGCATTCGGTGATCGTCATCGAGTATGGCGGCAGTGACTTCGGCCCGCTCGTGCAGATGCCCTCGGCACTGTCGATCCCGATGAACATGAGCCACTACGACTGGGGATTTTCCAGCGAGCCCGAGCCGCATCTCGGCAACCGTGTTCTCGCCACGCCGCGCGGCAAGGTGCTCGGCGGCTCGTCGTCGATCAACGGCATGGTTTATGTGCGCGGCCATGCCGGCGACTTCGACCATTGGGCGGAGTCCGGCGCCTCGGGCTGGGCCTATGCCGACGTGCTGCCCTACTTCAAGAGGATGGAGCATTCGCATGGCGGCGAGGCCGGCTGGCGCGGTACCGACGGTCCGCTCCACGTGCAGCGCGGCCCGCGCAAGAACCCGCTCTACGCCGCCTTCGTGGAAGCCGGCCACCAGGCCGGTTTCGAGCTTACCGAGGATTACAACGGCTCGAAGCAGGAAGGCTTCGGCGCCATGGAGCAGACCATCCATCGCGGCCGCCGCTGGTCGACGGCCAACGCCTATCTGCGGCCGGCGCTGAAGCGCAAAAACGTGAATCTGGTCAAGGGCTTCGCGCGCCGCGTGGTGATCGAGAATCAACGCGCCGTCGGCGTCGAGATCGAAGCTGGCAAACAGATTCAAGTCGTTAAGGCAAAGCGTGAAGTCGTGCTCGCCGCCTCGGCCATCAATTCGCCGAAACTGCTGATGCTGTCGGGCATCGGGCCGGGCGCGCATCTCAGGCAACACGGCATCGATGTCGTCGCCGATCGGCCCGGCGTCGGCCAGAACCTGCAGGACCATCTGGAGCTCTACATCCAGCAGGAATCAACGCAGCCGATCACCCTCTACTCGGTGCTCAACCCCTTCTCGAAGGCGCTGATCGGCGCGCAGTGGCTGTTCTTCAAGACGGGCCTCGGCGCCACCAACCATTTCGAGGCGGCCGCCTTCGTGCGCTCGGCGGCCGGCGTCAAATATCCCGACATCCAGTATCACTTCATCCCCGCGGCCGTGCGCTACGACGGCAAGGCGGCGGCAAAGTCGCACGGCTTCCAGGCGCATGTCGGGCCGATGCGCTCGAAGTCGCGCGGCACAGTCACGCTGCGCTCGGCCGAGCCATGGGCGAAGCCCGAGATCCGCTTCAACTACATGTCGCACCCCGATGACTGGGCCGACTTTCGCCACGCCATCCGGCTGACGCGCGAGATCTTTGCCCAGAAGGCGTTCGATCCTTATCGCGGCAAGGAGATCTCACCTGGGTCAGACGTGCAGAGCGACGACGAACTCGACGAGTTCATCCGCCAGCATGCCGAGAGCGCCTACCATCCCTGCGGTACCTGCCGCATGGGTTCGGCCAGCGACAAGACAAGCGTCGTAGATCCGGAGTGCCGCGTCATCGGCGTCGAGGGGCTGCGGGTCGCCGATTCCTCGATCTTCCCGCGTGTCACCAACGGCAATCTCAACGGCCCCTCGATCATGACCGGCGAGAAGGCGGCCGACCACATTCTAGGCCGCACGCCCCTCGCGCCGTCCAACCAGGAGCCATGGATCAACCCTCGTTGGCAGGTCTCGGACCGGTAGGACGGAGCAACGGGACATTGCGCGGCGTCCGCGAAGGGCCCATGCTTCCGGCGAAGCGGAGAAGTTCATGCGCGCGCAGCCGAAGTCATCGCATTATATCAACGGCCGTTTCGTCGACGATGAGCGGGGTGCTGCCATCCCGGTGATCTACCCGGCGACCGGCGAGACCATCGCGATGCTGCACTCGGCGACCGAAAACGTCATAGAGCTGGCCGTCGAGGCGGCGCGCGAGGCGCAGCCGGCATGGGCGCGGCTGAAGCCCGTCGAGCGCGGCCGCATCCTGCGCCGCGCCGCCGATATG
>CAMYMG010000087.1 GCA_947259295.1 uncultured Rhizobiaceae bacterium | reverse complement strand
ATCGCAGTTCCCTCTCCGCTCTTCGACTTTACGGGCTGGAGTCCAAACGGAAAGGGGGGACAAGCACGATGACTTTCAAAAAAATATGGGAAATACTGTCCCCAAACCGGGGAAGCGGAGCGGCATGGCCTATCTCGACAATATCGCGGTGTTTGTCAGGGTCGTCGAACTGGGCAGCCTGTCGTCGGCGGGACGCGACATGCGGATTTCGCCGGCCGTCGCCTCGAACCGCATCAAGGAACTGGAAAAGCATCTCGGGGTCCGGCTGTTCAACCGGACGACAAGACAGCTGATGCCGACCGAGCAGGGCACGGTGTTCTATGCCGGCGCCAAGAACGTGCTGGATGCCGTGGCCGAGGCGGAGGCAGCCGTCAGCGCCCTTTCGGGCCAGCCGCGCGGCACCATCCGCGTCACCGCGCCGCTCGGGCTCGGCCGCCGGCTGATCGCCTCCGGCATCCCCGATTTTCGCGACAAATATCCCGACATCGAGGTCCGCCTGCGGCTCTCCGACCACGACGTCGACATCATGAAGGAGGGCATCGACGTCGCTTTCCGCCTCGGCCGGCTCGAGGACTCAAGCCTCCGCATGCGCGGCATCATGGATTGCGAGCGCGTGCTTGTGGCGGCGCCCGGCTATCTGCAGGCGCGCGGCGAACCCAGAAGCCCGCAGGAACTGATCGGCGCCGGGCACGACTGCCTGATGCTGCGCTATCCGGGCATGCGCGAGCATTTCTGGGTCTTCAACATGCCGTCGGGCCAGCAGAAGTTCGAGGTGCGCGGGCCCTATGATTCGGACGACGGCGACGTGCTAACCGGCTGGGCGCTGGCCGGGCGCGGAATCATAAACAAGCCGCGCTTCGAGGTGGAGCCTTTCATCCGCGACAAACGCCTGAAGATCATCCTCGCCGATACGCCGCCCACGCCGGTGCAACTGGCGGCGGTATATCCGCACAAGAACCTGCAGGATCCGAAGGTGCGCCTGCTGCTCGATTTCATGGCCGAACGCTGCCAGCGCCTTATCAAGGACCTGCTGGCGGGACGCTAGTCCGGAACCAATCCGCGGCGTTCTGGGTTGACGAAAGCTGCCCGAAAAATCCTCCGTCGTGCCGATCACGCATTTTCCGCGTAATCTCTTTCGGCACATTGCTTTTCACCCCGGCCGCACCTCACATCAAGGAGCTCCCCATGGAAACCATTGCCACCAAGAACGACCTCAAGTCGAACGCCAAAAAGCAGTCGATCGAAATCCTCAATGCACGGCTGGCAGACTCCATCGATCTGGCGCTGCTGACCAAGCAGGCGCACTGGAACGTCAAGGGACCGAACTTCATCGCCATCCACGAGATGCTGGACACGTTCCGCAAGGAGATCGACGGTCATGTCGACACCATCGCCGAGCGTGCCGTGCAGCTTGGCGGCACCGCGCACGGCACGACACAGGAAGTCGGCAAGTCGACGGGGTTGAAGCCCTACCCAACCGACATTCACAAGACCAAGGATCACCTGGCCGCGCTCATCGAGCGCTATGCGACGGCCGCCAAGCTGGCGCGCAACTCGATCGACGAGGCGGACGAAGCAGGCGACGCCGATACCGCCGACATCTTCACCGCCTACTCGCGCTCGCTCGACAAGCTGCTCTGGTTCCTCGAGGCGCATACCCAGGAACCGAACTAGCCCTTCAGCGTGCCGTCAGCGCAGTCAGGATTTCGGCGGCGGCCAGTGCGGCGATGACCGCCGGCCGTTTGTCGGCAACCTTGTCGCCGCCGATCGGCGAGACGAGACGGGCGAAATTCTCGTCGTCTCCGCCGGCCTCGCGGAAATACCAGTTCCTGAACGTCGCCTTCTTGGTCTTGGAGCCGATCATGCCGACATAGGCGGCATCCGCCCTGCCGAGTGCCGCCGCGACGATCAGGAAGTCGAGCGCGTGGTCATGCGTCAGCACCACGAAGGCCGAGCCGGCCGGAGCGGCGCGCACCATCTCTTCCGGCACGGCCGTCAGATGGGTCTCCACCCCTTCCGGCATGCCCTCGAGCGCATCGGCGCGCGTCTCCACCACCTCGACGTTGAGCGGCAAGAGGTCGAGCGCCGACGCCAGCGCGTGGCCAACATGGCCGCCGCCGAACAGATAGACATGCGGGCGGGCGTCGTCGGCGGCCCTAGCCGAGTCCATCAGTTGAGCGCCGAGCGCCTCATCGACCGGCCTGATCGATATCTCGACCCGTCCGCCGCAGCACTGGCCGATTTCGGGCCCGAGCGGCACATCGAGCGACAGCGTCTCCGCCGTCGGCCGGTCGCCCGATGACGCAAGCATCTCACGCGCCCTGTCGATCGCCATGAATTCTAGCTGCCCGCCGCCGATCGTGCCAAAAATCTTGTCCGGCGACACCAGCATCCAGGCGCCCTGTTCGCGCGGCGCGGAGCCCTTTACCGACGCTACCTCGACGAGGGCCGCGACAGGCGAAGCCTCGAGAAAAATGCGCAGGCTGTCGGCGATCCGGCTCATTGTCCGGCAGCTTGGCGCCTCAGCCGCTGGACCGCCATCAGCACGCGCTCCGGCGTCGCCGGCGCATCGAGGCGCGGGCAGATCCGATGGTCGGCGACACTCGCCACCGCGTCCGACAGCGCATGCAGCACCGACATGCCAAGCATCAGCGGCGGCTCGCCGACCGCCTTCGAGCGATGCACCGTGTCCTCGCGGTTCTCGCTCCAGTCGGCCAGCGTCACGTTGAAGATCTTCGGCCGGTCGGAGGCAAGCGGGATCTTGTAGGTCGACGGCGCGAAGGTGCGCAACCGGCCCTTGTCGTCCCACCACAATTCCTCGGTCGTCAGCCAGCCCATGCCCTGGATGAAGCCGCCCTCGACCTGTCCGAGGTCGATCGCCCGGTTCAGCGAGCGGCCGGTCTCGTGCAATATGTCGGTGCGCTCGACGACATATTCGCCGGTCAGCGTGTCGATCGAAACCTCCGAGCAGGACGCGCCATAGGCGAAGTAGTAGAAGGGATGGCCCTCGCCCTTGTCGCGGTTCCAGTGGATTTTCGGCGTCTTGTAGAAGCCGGCGGCAGACAGCTGGATGCGCGCCATGTAGGCCTGTCCGACCAGCTCGGCGAAGCCGATCTCCTGGTTGCCCACACGCACCCGATTGGGCAGGAACTCGATCTGCTCGCGCGCCACCTGATACTTGTCGGACGCGAAGTCCGTGAGCCGGTCGCGGATGCTACGCGCCGCGGCCTTGGCCGCCATGCCGTTGAGATCGGCGCCCGAGGAAGCAGCCGTGGCCGACGTGTTCGGCACCTTGCCGGTCGTCGTCGCCGTGATCTTCACCTGCTCGATGTCGATCTGGAACTCCTCCGCCACCACCTGGGCGACCTTGACGTAGAGCCCCTGCCCCATCTCGGTGCCGCCGTGATTGAGATGCACCGAGCCGTCGGTATAGACATGCACCAGCGCCCCGGCCTGGTTGTAGTGCGTCGCGGTGAACGAGATGCCGAACTTGACCGGCGTCAGCGCCAGACCGCGCTTGATGATGCGGCTGTTGGCATTGAAGGCGTCGATCTCGCGGCGGCGGCGCGCATAGTTGGCGCTCTCCTCGAGCTCGGCGACGACGCGCTGGATGACATTGTCCTCCACGGTCTGGTGGTAAGGCGTCACGTTGCGTTCGGTGTCGCCGTAGAAATTGCGCTTGCGGATTTCGAGCGGGTCCTTGCCGGTGGCGAAGGCCACCTCCTCGATAACGCGCTCGGCGCCGATCATGCCCTGCGGTCCGCCGAAACCGCGAAAGGCCGTATTCGAGACGGTGTTGGTGTAAAGCGGCGCGGAGACCGCCTTTACCGCCGGCCAGAAATAGGCGTTGTCGCAGTGAAACAGCGCTCGGTCCGTAACCGGGCCGGACAGGTCCGACGAGAAGCCGCAGCGCGCAGCGTAGACATAGTCGACGCCTAGAATATTGCCCTCGTCGTCGAAGCCGACCTCGTAGTCGATCATGAAATCGTGCCGCTTGCCGGTCGCGGTCATGTCGTCGTCGCGGTCGGGGCGGATTTTTACGGCGCGGTTGAGCTTCTTGGCCGCAACGGCCGCGAGTGCCGCGAACTGGTTGCCCTGCGTCTCCTTGCCACCGAAGCCGCCGCCCATGCGTCGGATTTCGACCGTCACCGCATGGCTCGGCACGCCGAGCACGTGGCTGACCATATGCTGCACCTCGCTCGGATGCTGGGTCGAGGAATAGACGGTGACGTCGTGGTCTTCGCCGGGGATGGCGAAGGCGATCTGGCCTTCGAGATAGAAATGGTCCTGGCCGCCGAGCCGCATGCGGCCCTTCAGCCGGCGCGGCGCCTTGGCGATTGCGTCGGCCGCGTCACCGCGCTTCAGCGTCAGCGGCGGCGTCACCTGCTTGGCCGTGGCGGGATCGAGCCCGGCCACGTCGATGATCGCCGGCTTTTCGCTGTACTCGACTTTTGCGAAGCCGCAGGCCCGCCGCGCCTGCTCGCGCGTTTCGGCGATGACGCAGAAGATCGGCTGGCCGAAGAACTGGACCGTTTCCGTCGTCAGCACCGGCTCGTCGTGGCGTCCGGTCGGCGAAATGTCGTTGACCCCGGGGATGTCGTGCCCGGTCAACACGTCGACGACGCCCGGCGCCGAACGCACCGCCGACAGGTCCATTTTCTCGATCGTGCCGTGAGCCACGGTCGACAGGCCGAGGCAGCCATGCAGCGTGCCGGCCGGCTCCGGCATGTCGTCGATGTAGATCGCCTGCCCGGAGACATGCTTGTGCGCGGAATCGTGCCGCTGGTCGGTCGCAACGCCGCCGCTGATCTTGCTGGCCTTGAGGTCGGGAGCTGCGTGCTTGTTCATGGCCATGCCCTCACGCCGCAACGCTTCTCGAAACCTGCACTGGCGCCCTGGTGCCGGTGGTCTCGATGAAGAAGCGCCTGAGCAGGTTCTTTGCGGCCAGCGAACGGTATTCGGCCGAGGCCCGCATGTCGGTGAGCGGCTGGAAATCGTCGTCATAGGCAGCGATCGCCGCTTCTACGGTCGCTTCCGTCCAGGGCTGGCCGAGAAGCGCAGCCTCCACGGCGCTCGCCCGCTTCGGCGTCGCGGCCATGCCACCATAGGCGATGCGGATGCCGCCGACCGTGCCGTTGTTCGCCAGCGTCAGGTGAAAGGCGCCGAGCACGGCGGTGATGTCCTCGTCGCGCCGCTTGGTGACCTTGTAGACGGCAAAATGCGCCGTATCCGCCGGCACAGGCACGTGCACGGCCTCGACGAATTCGCCGGGCTGCCGGTCTTGCTTGCCATAGGCGATGAAGAATTTTTCGAGCGGGATCGTCCGCCGTTCCTCGCCGCGCCTCAGCGTCAGGCTGGCGTCGAGCGCGATCAGCGGCGGCGGCGTGTCGCCAATCGGCGAGCCGTTGGCGATATTGCCGCCGATCGTGCCCATGTTGCGCACCTGGTCGCCGCCGATCCGGTCGAACAGGGGCCCGAGCGCCGGAATACGCTTCGACAGCATGGCGAAGGCGTCCGTATAGGTCACCCCGGCGCCGATGCTGATGACGCCATTCTCCTCCGACAGGCCGCAGAGCCCGTCGAGATTGCCGATGAAGACGGCCGGCGAAATGCGGCGCATGTGCTTGGTGACCCAGAGCCCGACATCGGTCGAACCGGCGACGATGGTGGCCTCCGGATGTTCCATGAGGATTTCGGCAAAGTCGTCGGCATCGGCCGGCACGACGAGCCGTTCGTCTCCCTCGCCGATCTCCAGCCGCGACCCATCGTCGAGCGCTGCAAGCCGCGCGGTGACTGCCTCGCGTTCGGCCGCGAGCGGATCACTCGCCAGCTTGCCGTAGCTCGAAATGGCGCGCGCGGCCCGCATGATCGCTTCGTAGCCGGTGCAGCGGCAGAGGTTGCCCTGCAGCGCCTTCTCGATTGCAGCGTCCGAGGGCTGGGGCGATTTCATCCACAGCGCGTAGAGCGACATGACGAAGCCCGGCGTGCAGAAGCCGCATTGCGAGCCGTGGAAATCGACCATCGCCTGCTGCACCGGATGCAGCCTGCCCTCCGCGCCGCGCAGGTGCTCGATCGTCACGACATGGCAACTGTCGAGCGAACCCATGAAGCGGATGCAGGCATTGACGCTCTCATAGACCAGCCGCCCACCAGACAGCCTGCCGACCAGCACCGTGCAGGCGCCGCAATCGCCTTCCGCGCAGCCTTCCTTGGTACCGCGCAGCGAACGGCGCAGCCTCAGATAGTCGAGCAGCGTCTCGTCCGGCGCCACCGACGACAGGGCAACGTCCTCGCCGTTCAGGATGAAGCGGATTTGATTGCGGATCGTCGGCGTGGCCATCTAGCTTCCCCTGTAGGTGGAATAGCCATAGGGCGAGACGAGCAACGGTACGTGGTAGTGGCGCGACTCGGCCATGCCGAAGCGGATCGGGATGATGTCGAGGAAGGCCGGCTTGGGCAGCGTCGCACCCTGCGCACGCAGATAGTTGCCGGCAGCGAATACTAGCTCGTATTCGCCGGTCATGAAGTCGGCGCCTTCGAGTAGCGGCGCATCGCAACGCCCATCGGAATTGGTGACGACTGTCTTCAGATGCGCGCGCCCGCCCCCGGAGATGCGAAACAACCCGATCTCCAGCCCCGCGGCCGGCAGGCCCGAAGCTGTATCGAGAACATGGGTGGTCAGGCGTCCGCCACCTGCTTTTGACATTCCGTCATCCTCGGTTCGCAATCAGACACGCAAGATTGTGCGCCAATTAAAGGACATGCATAAGACCGGGTGAAGGGGAGCGCCACAAAAAGACTTTCAAAAATTTCGGGGGAATTCTTTCACCGACCCCATGGCTATCCTGAATTCAAGAGACCGGCTTGGCCGGCGACGGAGGAAAATGCGCTACCAACGAGACATGCGCGGTTACGGTCAGAACCCGCCGGACCCGAAATGGCCGGGCGGCGCCCATGTCGCGGTCCAGTTCGTCGTCAACTACGAGGAAGGCGGCGAGAATTGCATACTGCATGGCGACCAGGCATCTGAAGCCTTCCTGTCCGAGGTCGTCGGCGCCGCGCCCTGGCCCGGCATGCGCCACTGGAACATGGAATCGATCTATGAATACGGCGCCCGCGCGGGCTTCTGGCGCCTGCACCGCATGTTCACGCAAGCCGGCGTGCCGGTCACGGTCTATGGCGTAGCGACCGCCCTTGCCCGCTCGCCCGACCAGGTGACCGCAATGCAGGAAGCCGGCTGGGAGATCGCCTCGCACGGCCTGAAATGGATCGACTACCGCGACCACTCGGCCGCCGACGAGGCCGCTGACATGGAGGAAGCGATCCGCCTTCACGCCGAGGTAACGGGCGAGCGGCCGACCGGCTGGTACACTGGCCGCACCTCCGTCAACACGGTCAGGCTGGCGGCGGCCGAAGGCGGCTTCGCCTATGTCTCCGACACCTATGACGACGAACTGCCCTACTGGCTCGACCATGACGGCCACGGCAACGAGATCCCGCCGCAGCTGATCATCCCCTACACGCTCGACGCCAACGACATGCGCTTTGCGACGCCGCAGGGCTTCAATTCCGGCGACCAGTTCTTCGCCTATCTGAAGGACAGTTTCGATACGCTCTATGCCGAGGGCAGGGCCGGACGGCCGGGAATGATGAGCATCGGCCTGCACTGCCGGCTGGTCGGACGGCCGGGCCGCGCCGCGGCCCTCCAACGTTTCATCGATTATGTGAAGGGCCACGAAAAGGTCTGGCTGCCGCGCCGCATCGACATCGCCCGCCACTGGCAGGAGCACCACCCCTACCGGGCGCCTGAGCTTCGCCCCTCGCGCATGGCCGAAGACGATTTCGTGCGGCACTTCGGCGGCGTCTTCGAGCATTCGCCGTGGATCGCCGAGCGCGCCTATCGCCTGGAACTCGGCGCCGCGCACGACACGGCCGGCGGGCTGCACAATGCGCTGGCGCGGGTATTCCGCTCGGCGGGCGAGGCCGAGCGCCTCGGCGTGCTTAATGCGCATCCCGATCTCGCCGGCAAGCTGGCGGCGGCCAGGCGGCTGACACCGGAATCGGCGGGCGAGCAGGCCTCCGCCGGTCTCGACGCGCTGACCGACAAGGAGCGCCGCCGCTTCACCGAGCTCAACGCCGCCTATGTCGAGCGCTTCGGCTTTCCCTTCATCATCGCGGTCAAGGGCAAGACCAGGGACGAGATACTCGCCGCCTTCGAGACGCGCATTGGCAACGACCGTGCCACCGAATTCGATACCGCCTGCCGACAGGTCGAACGCATCGCCCTGCTCAGGCTCAAAGACATTCTGCCCTCCTGAGGAAAAGTTGATGGCCGGCCCCCAATACGTCGCACCGCAGGGCGGTCACCCGCCGCAAACGCAGCTCCTGACCGGCCGCGCCGTGTTTACCGAGGCCTATGTCGTCATACCCAAGGGGGTGATGGGCGACATCGTGACCAGCGCCCTGCCCTTCTGGGACGGCACGCGCGCCTGGATCCTGTCGCGCCCGCTGTCGGGCTTCGCCGAGAGTTTCGCGCAATACGTCATGGAGGTCGCCCCCGGCGGCGGCAGTGACCGGCCTGAGCCGGACGCAGGCGCCCAGGGGGTCCTGTTCGTCATGGAGGGCGAGGTCACGGTGACGCTCGGCGGAGAGGCGCACCGCCTGCAGCCCGGCGGCTATGCCTACCTGCCACCTTCATGCGGCTGGACCCTGCGCAACGACGGAACGTCGCCCGCAAAATTCCACTGGATCCGCAAGGTCTACGACCGTGTCGACAGCCTCGACATTCCCGAGCCGTTGTTCCGCAACGAGCAGGACATCGTTCCCCTGTCGATGCCGGGCACAGCCGGCCGATGGGCGACGACGCGCTTCGTCGATCCCGACGATTTGCGCCACGACATGCACGTCAACATCGTCACCTTCGAGCCGGGCGGCACCATCCCCTTCACCGAGACCCATGTCATGGAGCACGGGCTCTATGTGCTGGAGGGCAAGGCGGTCTACCGGCTGAATCAGGACTGGGTCGAGGTCGAAGCCGGCGACTACATGTGGCTGCGCGCCTTCTGCCCGCAGGCCTGCTACGCCGGCGGCCCGGGAAAATTCCGCTATCTGCTCTACAAGGACGTCAACCGCCACGTGAAACTTGGTTCGCCGGCGCAGCGTTTCGGCGGCTGACATGGCGTCGCCGTCCCGCACCATCACTGCCCGGCCGCTCACCCGCGAGAATTTTTCGGCGTTCGGCGATGTGATCGATACCGATGGCGGCCTGCACTATCCGATCAATGGCGGCATGACAGAGCGTTTCCACGCGCTGGCGCGCCCCGAGGCGGCGGGTCCCGATGGCCATGTGCTGATCAACATCTTCCAGGGCCAGCCCTACCGTTTTCCTCTGACGCTGCGCATGGTCGAACGCCACCCGCTCGGCAGCCAGGCCTTCATGCCGCTGTCGCCGCAACCCTTTCTCGTCGTCGTCTGCCATGACGAGGCGGGCGGCCCCTGTGCGCCGCATGCCTTTGTCACGGCCCCGGGGCAGGGCGTCAACTACCCACGCAATCTTTGGCACGGCGTGCTGACGGTGATCGGCGAGCCGCAGGATTTTCTCGTCGTCGATCGCGGCGGCGACGGCTTGAACCTCGAGGAGCACTTCTTCTCCGAGCCCTACGAGATCCATCTGCCCGGGAGGTTTTGACGATGGCTGACATCTCGCTGATCGACCACCTGCTCGATGTCATCGAGCAGGACATCGTCCCGATGACGGTCGAGGGGGTGGCGCATGGCAACAAGCTGTTCGGCGCCGCGATCCTGCGCAAGGACGACCGCTCGCTGGTCCTCGCCGAGACCAACAACGAGACCGAGAACCCACTCTGGCACGGTGAGATCCATTGCCTTAAGCGCTTCTACGAGATGCCCAAGGCCGACCGGCCCGAGACCAGCGAATGCATCTTCCTTGCCACGCACGAGCCCTGCTCGCTCTGCCTCTCGGCCATCACCTGGACCGGCTTCGACAATTTCTACTATCTGTTCAGCCATGAGGATTCGCGCGACAGTTTCGCCATCCCGCACGACCTGAAGATCCTGAAAGAGGTCTTCACGCTCGAGCCCGGCGGGTACAATGCCGAGAACGCCTATTGGAAGAGTTTCGGCATCCGCAGGCTGGTGCGTGAATTGCCGGAGCCCGACAGGTCGCGGCTCGAAGCCCGCATCGCCGCCCTTGCGAAGCGCTATGACGACATGTCGGCGACCTATCAGGACAGCAAGGCCGACAACGACATTCCGCTGAACTGAGTCTCGTCAGCGCTTCCTTGCGGTCTCGTAGATCTCGGACCGGTCGCGTTTGCCTATCGCAATGACGAGTACGACGAGCCGTTGATCCTCGACTGCGTAGACCAGACGATAACCGGCGCTGCGCAGGTTGATCTTGTAGCGGTCCTTGGAATGCCGCAGCTTGGCAGACGGCACACGCGGTACCTCGCAACGCTCTTTCAGCTTCTTGCGAAATTGCTCGCGCGTGTTGGCGTCGAGCTTCTTCCATTCTCTCAGTGCGGATTCAAGGAACTCTAGTTCATAGCTCATCGAGCGTCACGGGGATGCGCTTCTCCCCCGCCCGCTCGTCGGCCAAGGCGTTGAGTTCGATATCCTCGAGCCGGTCCAGCATGGCCTCGAAGGCCTTTGACGGCACGCAGTAGAAGGCGGGTTCGTTGTGGTTGAGAATTGCCACGGGAAAGCCCTCGCCCGCTGCGACGGTACGCATCGGATTCTTCTTCAGTTCCGAGACGCTGGCTGTCACCTCGGCCAGGATCACATGGGTCATGGGGATCGCTCCTTTGTGGGCACGATATTTAGTACGAAAAACTGGTCCCCACAATAGGCCGCCATGGCCAAGCAGATGTGGCGATGACTTCTCCTCCTCGATTGCAGTCCGGGCAGGACTCGGCGACAGTGGCCCGCATGAAGACCATCACCGAATTCCCCCGCCAGACCATCGAGTTTCCGGACATGGGCATTGTCATGCCGGACGGCTGCCGCCTGTCTGCGCGGGTGTGGATGCCGGCCGACGCCGATCAGGACCCGGTACCGGCCATCCTCGAGCACCTGCCCTACCGCAAGCGCGACGGCACCACCGCGCGCGACGAACTCACCCACCCCTACTTCGCCGGTCACGGCTATGCGTGCCTGCGCGTCGACATGCGCGGCAACGGCGATTCCGACGGGCTGATGGAAGACGAGTACTCGGAACAGGAATTGCAGGACGCCTGCGACGTCATTGCCTGGGCGGCGGCGCAGCCCTGGTGCAACGGCAAGGTCGGCATGATGGGCATTTCCTGGGGCGGCTTTAACGCGCTCCAGGTCGCGGCCAAGGGACCGCAGGCACTGAAGGCGATCATAACGCTCTGTTCGACAGACGATCGCTACGCCGACGACATCCACTACAAGGGCGGGTTGCTGCTCAACGAGAACATGGGCTGGGGCGCCACCATGCTGTCCTATTCCTCGCGCCCGCCGGACCCGGCGATCGTCGGCGACAAATGGCGCGCCATGTGGCTCGACCGGCTCGAGCACGAGCCCTTCCTGCCCGCCGTCTGGCTGCGCCACCAGACGCGCGACGCCTACTGGAAGCGCGGTTCGGTCTGCGAGGATTTTTCCGCCATCAGGGCTGCGACGCTCGCCATCGGCGGTTGGGGCGATGCCTACAAGAACGCCGTGTCGCGGCTGGTCGCCGGTATCGAGGCGCCGGCGAAGGGCGTTGTCGGACCCTGGATCCACAAATACCCGCATTTCGCCGTGCCGAAGCCGGCCATCGGCTTCCTGCAGGAAGCCTTGCGCTGGTGGGACCGATGGCTGAAGGACATCGATACCGGCGTTGAGAACGACCCGGCCATGCGCCTCTACGTCATGGACTCCGAACCGCCGCGCGACTGGTACGAGGAGCGGCCGGGCCGCTGGATCGCCGAGCCGATCTGGCCGGTGCCGGACCGCGCGCCGCTTCGCTTTGCGCTCGGTGCCGGCAATCGGCTGGCCGCGGATGCCGCTCCGATGGACCCCGCGAGGATCGCTTCGCCGCAGGACTGCGGCATGGCCGGCGGCGAATACTGCGCCATCTGGCTCGGCCCGGAACTGCCGGGCGACCAGCGCATCGACGACGAAAAGTCGCTCTGCTTCGACAGCGCGCCGCTCGACGCGTCCCTCGACATCGTCGGTGCGCCGGCCGTCCGGCTGACGCTCTCGGCCGACCGCCCGCGCGCCATGATCGCGGTTCGGCTCTGCGACGTGCAGCCCGACGGCGCCTCAACCCGCATCACCTATGGCGTGCTCAACCTCTGCCACCGCGACAGCCACGAATTCCCCCGCGATGTGGTTCCGGGCGAAAAGATGGAGGTCGCCCTGCAGCTCGACGACATCGCCTACTCGGTAAAGCCCGGGAACCGCCTGCGGGTCGCCATCTCCTCGACCTACTGGCCCTTGGTGTGGCCGTCGCCCGAACCGGTCACGCTGGCGCTGGCGGAAGGCGCGGTCGACCTTCCGGTGCGTCCGTCGGAGCAAGGTGACGAATGGAGCTTTGCCGAGCCAGAGGCCGCGCCCCCCTGGAAGATCGAGACGCTGCGGCCGTCTTCCAACAGCCGCAAGGTCGAGCCGACGGCGGACGGCCTCGTGCGGCTGGCCATCGCCGACGACTTCGGCGAGGTGCGCGATCTCGACCACGGCCTTGTATCGGGCGGCACCGCCGAGGAAAGCTGGACGATCGATCCGGACGACCCTCTCTCGGCGCACGGTACGACCCGCTGGACGCAGACGCTCTCACGCGACGGCTGGTCCGTTTCCACCGAAACCTTGACCGAAATGACCTCGGATGCGACAAGCTTCCATCTGCGCGGCCGCATCGTCGCCCGCGAGGGTTCCCGCGTTGTCTTCGAGCGGGACTTCGACGAAACCGTTCCCCGCGGCTTCATCTGATCTGAGCTCCATTGGGCCATGGCGGAATTTGATTTACGCCACGGCATGTCGCAATCCGCCTTGCGGATGTCGCCCCATTCCGGTCAATATTCAGACCAGCTCAAAAACAAGAACGGCCGAAGGTCGAAACCGCAGAGTGAGGAACCTGTCATGTCAAACGAACTGGATTTCTTGAGCCGTCGTGTTGCCCAGGGCAAACTCAGCCGGCGTGATTTTCTCGGTCGCGCCACCGCACTCGGCGTCTCGGCAACCTTCGCGAATTCGCTGCTGGCCGGCGCCGCGCGCGCCGAAGGCCCGGTCAAGGGCGGCATCATCAGGGCCGGCCTCGTCGGCGGTGAATCCACCAACAGCCTCGACCCGGCGCTCTTCATGACCCAGGTGCCGTTCGCCTTCGGCAAGATGTGGGGCGAGATGATCGTCGAGCTGTCGCCCGAGGGCGACCTGGAGCCGCGCATCGCCGAGGAAATCGGCTCGTCCGACGACGCCAAGGTCTGGACGCTGAAGATCCGTGACGGCGTCGAGTTCCACAACGGCAAGACCGTGACGCCGGAAGACGTCGTGGCAACGCTCGAGCGCCATTCTGACGAGAACTCCAAGTCCGGCGCGCTGGGCTACATGAAGGGCATCGAGCGCCTCAAGGCGAGCGGCAAGGAAGTCATCATCACGCTGAAGGAGCCCAATGCCGACCTTCCCTACCTGCTCAGCGACTACCATTTGATCGTCCAGCCCAACGGCGGCAAGGACGACGCCGATGCGGGCATCAGCGCGGGCCCCTACAAGATTTCCATCAACGAACCCGGCGTCCGCCATGGCGGCGAACGCTTTGCCAACTACTGGCAGGGCGACAAGATGGGCCACGCCGACCAGATCGAGATCATCGTCATCAACGATGCGACGGCGCGCACCGCGGCGCTGCAGGGCGGCCAGGTCAACATGATCAACCGCGTCGAGCCCAAGATCGTCGACCTCATCAAGCGGCTGCCTGGCGTCACGATCCGCAATCATTCGGGCCCGGGCCACTACGTCTTCATCGCCCATTGCAACACCGCGCCGTTCGACAACAACGACCTGCGCATGGCACTGAAGCTCGCCATGAACCGCGAGGAGATGGTCGACAAGATCCTGCGCGGCTACGGATCGGTCGGCAACGACTTCCCGATCAATTCCGCCTATCCGCTGTTTTCCGACGACATCGAGCAGCGCACCTTTGATCCGGAAAAGGCGGCCTTCCACTACAAGAAGTCGGGCCATGACGGCACCGTGCTGCTGCGCACCTCCGATGTCGCCTTCCCCGGCGCCGTCGATGCGGCCCAGCTCTACCAGCAGAGCTGCGCCAAGGCCGGCATCAAGGTCGAGGTCAAGCGCGAGCCGGGCGACGGTTACTGGTCGGAAGTCTGGAACAAGCAGCCCTTCTGCACCTCCTACTGGGGCGGCCGCTCGACTCAGGACCAGATGTATTCGACCGCCTACCTGTCGACAGCCGACTGGAACGACACGCGTTTCCTGCGGCCGGACTTCGACAAGATGGTGATTGCCGCACGCGCCGAACTCGACAACGACAAGCGCAAGGCGATGTACCGCGACATGGCGGTCATCGTGCGCGACGAGGGCGGCCTGATCCTGCCGATGTTCAACGACTTCATCGACGCCACCGGCACCGGTGTCGCTGGCTGGGTCGATGACCCGCACCAGGAACTGATGAACGGATATGCCCTGGCCAAGTGCTGGATAGAAGCCTGAGCGGCCCAGCAGACATGTCCTCACCCATCCTGAAACTGATTGCCCAGCGCATCGCACTGGGCGTTCTCCTCCTCCTGGCCGTTTCGGTCCTGATCTTCGCCGGCACACAGATCCTGCCCGGCGACGTTGCCCAGTCCATCCTCGGCCAGTCGGCGACGCCGGAATCGCTCGCCAACCTGCGTGCCGAACTCGGCCTCAACGAACCCGCCTATGTGCGCTACTTCACCTGGCTCGGCGGCATCCTGACCGGCGATCTCGGGACCGCGCTGTCGAGCGGTCAGGACATCGCCACCTCGATCGGCGGACGCCTGTGGAACACGCTGTTCCTCGCCTTCTGGGCTGCTGTCGTCTCGATCCCGCTAGCCATCAGCCTCGGCCTCCTGGCCGTGCGCTACCGCAACGGCTGGGTCGACAAGCTGATTTCCGGCCTCGCGCTCGCTTCGACTTCGTTTCCGGAATTCTTCATCGGCTATCTTCTGGTCTATTTCTTTGCCGTCAAATGGCAGCTCTTCCCCGGCATCTCGACCGTCTATGACGGCATGCCCTTCCTGGCGCGCATGCAGGCGATCGCCCTGCCGGCCGCCGTTCTGACCCTCGTCGTGCTCGCCCACATGATGCGCATGACGCGTGCCGCCATCCTCAACGTCATGCAGTCCGCCTATATCGAGACGGCCGAGCTCAAGGGCCTGTCGGCGATCGACGTCATCCGCCGCCACGCCTTCCCGAACGCCATCGCGCCGATCATCAACGTCGTCATGCTCAACCTCGCCTTCCTGATCGTCGGCGTCGTCGTGGTCGAGGTCATCTTCGTCTATCCGGGCATGGGCCAATATCTCGTCGATCATGTCGCCAAGCGCGACGTGCCCGTCGTGCAGGCCGTCGGCCTGATCTTCGCCGCCGTCTACATCACCCTCAACATCGTTGCGGATATCGGGGCGATCGTCGCCAATCCGCGCCTCAGACATCCGAAATAGGGGCGCGACATGCTCGACATACGACGCATTCCCATCCCGGCGCTGATCGGGCTCATCCTCACCGCGCTGTTCCTCATCGCCGCAATCTTCGCGCCGCTGATTGCGCCCTACGGCAACGGCCAGATCGTCGGCGACGTCTGGGAGCCGATGTCTTCGACCTACCTGCTCGGCACGGACAATCTCGGCCGCGACCTGCTCTCGCGCATGATCTACGGCGCGCGCATCACCATCTTCATCGCCGTGCTCGCGACCGCCCTGTCGTTTTCGCTGGGCGCCATCCTCGGCTTCACGGCGGCCGTCGTCGGCGGCTGGTTCGACACGCTGATGTCGCGCTTCGTCGACCTTCTGATGGCCATCCCGACGCTGATCTTCGGCCTCGTCGTGCTGTCGGTCCTGCCCTCCACCATCGTCACCTTGATCATGGTCATGGGCCTGCTCGACTCGACCCGCGTCTATCGCCTGTCGCGCGCCGTCGCCGTCGACATCAACGTCATGGATTTCGTCGAGGCGGCAAAGCTGCGTGGCGAAGGCACGGTCTGGATCATCTTCCGCGAGATACTGCCCAACGCCCTGTCGCCGCTGATCTCCGAACTCGGCCTGCGTTTCATCTATGCGGTGCTCTTCCTCTCGGCCCTGTCCTTCCTCGGCCTCGGCGTTCAGCCGCCCAACGCGGACTGGGGCGGCATGGTCAAGGAGAACAAGGACGGCATCGTGTTCGGCATCCCGGCAGCGCTGATACCGGCGGCCGCCATCGCGGCACTCGCCATCTCGGTCAACCTGGTCGCCGACTGGATCCTCAACCGCACCACCAGCCTGAAGGGAGGGCGCGGATAATGGCCGGGCAAGCACAGAAGCCGGAACTCCTGCTCGACATCCGCAAGCTGCGCATCGAAGCGACCGTCTATCCGCCCGGCGAGGCGCCCAAGAACATCGTGCTCGTGCACGACGTCTCGCTGTCGCTGAAGCGCGGCCGCGTCCTCGGCCTGATCGGCGAATCGGGCGCCGGCAAGTCGACGATCGGCCTCTCTGCCATGGGCTATGGCCGCGGCGGCGTGCGCATTACCGGCGGCGAGGTCATGCTCAACGGTCGCGACATCCTGCAATCGGGCAAGCGCGGCATCCGCAAGCTGCGCGGCAAGGAAGTCTGCTATGTCGCCCAGTCGGCCGCGGCGGCTTTCAATCCTGCCCACAAGCTGATGGATCAGGTGATCGAGGCGTCGCTCGAGCATGGCACGGGCACGCGCGCCCAGGCCGAGAAGCGCGCCGTCGAGCTGTTCCGCAAGCTCAGCCTGCCCGATCCGGAAAACATCGGCGAACGCTATCCGCACCAGGTCTCCGGTGGCCAGTTGCAGCGCGTCATGACGGCGATGGCGCTCTGCTCCGAGCCCGACCTCATCGTCTTCGACGAGCCGACGACGGCGCTCGACGTGACGACGCAGATCGACGTGCTGGCAGCGATCAAGGACGCCATCCGCGATACCGGGGTAGCGGCGCTCTACATCACCCATGACCTCGCCGTCGTCGCGCAGGTCTCCGACGAGATCATGGTTCTGCGGCACGGCCGGCTGGTCGAATGGGGCGGCACGCAGCAGATCATCAAGGAACCAAGGCAGGAATACACGAACGCCCTGGTCTCGGTGCACGAGATCACGCACGACGAGCAGGTGCCGGGCGAAGCGCCGTTCCTCTCGGTCAAGAACGTCACCGCCGCCTATGGCCGTGGCGGACCGAAGGTCCTGAAGGATGTGTCGGTCGACATCTATCCGGGCCAGACGCTGGCCGTCGTCGGCGAGTCCGGCTCCGGCAAGTCGACCCTGGCGCGCGCCATCACCGGCCTCTTGCCGCCCGAACAAGGCACCGTGACCTTTGACGGTAGGCCGCTCGCCAACCGGCTCGCCGACCGCCCCAAGGAGGATTTGCGGCAGCTGCAGATGATCTACCAGATGGCCGACGTCGCGATGAACCCGCGCCAGACCGTCGGCACCATCATCGGCCGGCCGCTCGAGTTCTATTTCGGCATGCGCGGCGCCGAGCGCGACCGCCGCGTCGCCGAACTGCTCGACAAGATCGAGATGGGTAAGGGTTTTGCCGACCGCTATCCGGCCGAACTGTCTGGCGGCCAGAAGCAGCGCGTCTGTATCGCCCGATCGCTTGCCGCAAAGCCCAAGCTGATCATCTGCGACGAGGTCACTTCGGCGCTCGATCCGCTCGTCGCCAACGGCATCCTCAAGCTGCTGCTCGGGCTGCAGAAGGAGGAGCAGGTCGCCTATCTCTTCATCACCCACGATTTGGCGACCGTGAAATCGATCGCCGATTCCATCGCCGTCATGTACCGCGGCGAAGTCGTGCGCTACGGTCCGAAGAGCAAAGTGCTGGCGCCGCCCTTCGACGATTACACCGATCTGTTGCTGTCGTCGGTTCCGGAAATGGAGATCGGCTGGCTGGAGAAGGCCATCAAGGGTCGCCGCATGGAGAGCGCCGGCAACTGATATAACCAAACTGGTCAAACTGCCGTCATGAGCCTGGCTCACGATGGCCAACACAACACAAATGGGAGTTGCATCTGATGACGACTGAACTTGATTTCCTGAGCCGGCTGACTGTTGCCGGCCGCATGTCGCGCCGCGATTTTCTCGGTCGCGCCGCCGCACTCGGCGCTTCGGCCGCTTTCGCCAACACGCTTCTCGCAGGCGCCGCCCAGGCGCAGACGCCCGTCAAGGGCGGCATCCTGCGGGCCGGCCTGCAGGGCGGCGAGTCGACCAACAGTCTCGACCCCGCGCTCAACCTCAGCCAGGTGCCGTTCAACTTCTGCAAGCAGTGGGGCGAGTTCCTGGTGCGCCTTACCCCGGATGGCGGCCTTGAAAACCTCATCGCCGAGGAGATCGGCGCGTCGGCGGATGCCAAGACCTGGACGGTCAAGGTGCGCGACGGCATCGAATTCCACAACGGCAAGACCGTCAGCGCCGAGGATGTCGCGGCCACCCTCGAACGCCATGCCGACGAGAACTCGAAGTCGGGCGCGCTCGGAATCCTGAAGAACATCAAGACGATCAAGGCGAGCGGTAACGAAGTCGTCGTCGAACTCGGCGACGCCGACGCCGATTTCCCCTACCTGATGGCCGACTACCATCTCGTCATCCAGCCGAACGGCGGCAAGGACGATCCGGCCGCCGGCATCAGCGCCGGCCCCTACAAGGTTGCCGTCAACGAGCCCGGCGTGCGCTACGGCGGCGAGCGTTTCGCCAACTACTGGGGCGGCGACAAGATGGGCCATGCCGACCAGGTGGAGATCATCGTCATCAACGATGCGACCGCGCGCCTCTCGGCGCTTCAGGGCGGCCAGGTCAACATGATCAACCGCATCGAGCCCAAGGTCGTCGAACTCGTCAAGCGCGTGCCCAGCCTCTCGGTCGAGGCGACGTCCGGCCGCGGCTTCTATCCCTTCAACATGTTCTGCGACACCGCGCCGTTCGACAACAACGACCTGCGCATGGCGCTGAAGCTCGCCATGGATCGCGAGGAACTGCTCGACAAGATCCTGCAGGGCTACGGCACGGTCGGTAACGACTTCCCGATCAACGCAGCCTACCCGCTGTTCCCCGACGATATCGAGCAGCGCACGTTCGACCCCGAGAAAGCGGCCGAGTTCTACAAGAAGTCCGGCCACTCCGGATCGATCCTGCTGCGCACCTCCGACGTCGCCTTCCCGGGTGCCGTCGACGCCGCTCAGCTCTACCAGCAGAGCTGCGCCAAGGCCGGCATCAAGATCGACATCAAGCGCGAGCCGGGCGACGGCTACTGGTCGGAAGTCTGGAACAAGCAGCCCTTCTCGCTGTCCTACTGGGGTGGCCGCGCCACGCAGTCGCAGATGTATGCGACGGCACTCGCCTCGACCGCCGACTGGAACGACACGCGCTTCAAGCGTCCGGAATTCGACGCCATGCTGCGCGCGGCTGCGGGCGAACTCGACCAGGACAAGCGCAAGGCCATCTACCGAGACATGGGCATGATGGTGCGCGACGAAGGCGGCACGATCGTGCCCTTCTTCAACCAGTTCATCGACGCCCTGGACAAGAACAAGGTGGCCGGATGGGTCGCCAACCCGCAGGGCGAAATGATGGACGGCTACGCGCTCGCCGAGTGCTGGCTCACCGCCTGAGCTTTGACGGCTGTACCATAATATGGTACAGCCGTTCTCTCACTCGGAGACATTCGGTTGGGAAGAAACACATCCATCACGCTCGGCGACCATTTCGCGTCATTCATCGACGATCAGGTCGAGCACGGCCGATATGGTTCGGCGAGCGAAGTCGTGCGGGCCGGTCTGCGCCTTCTTGAGGAGCGGGAAGCGACCCTCGCGCAACTGCGCGCCGCGCTTGTCGCAGGCGAGGACAGTGGTCTCGTCGAGGATTTCGATTTCGACGATTTTGTGAACCGGAAGCGCGGTCACGCCGGGTGAAGCGGTATGTCCTTTCCAGGGCCGCCGCAGCCGACCTCAGCGCGATCTGGGAATATACCACCGAAACATGGTCGGCTGACCAGGCGGAGCGCTATATACTTTCGATCCGGGATGCTCTGGAGGCGCTCGTCGCGGGGAGGAAACTGGGCAAGTCCGTCGAGGATATCCGCCCTGGATACTCCTGCCTGGCAGTCGGTTCGCACGTGATCTTCTATCGCGTGATTGAAAAGGGTTCGATCCATGTGGTGCGCATCCTCCACCAGCGCATGGATTTTACCTCTCGCCTCTGACCCTTGCCGTCCCTCAACTGCTCTGGTGACCCGATGCCCTTACGCACAAAACTCCTGCTCATCGTTCTCGACGGCCTGCCCTGGCGCAACTGGAAGAAATTCATGGGCAATCTGGAGGGCTGGGTGCAGTCGGGCGATGCGCGCGCCTGGCGCATGCGCTCCGTGCTGCCATCGACCTCCGCCTGCTGCTACGCCTCGATCCACACCGGCGTGCCGCCGCAGGCGCACGGCATCCTGTCGAACGAGGTGCGCTTTCGCGTCAGCCAGCCCGACGTCTTTTCTGAAGTCGTGAAGGCCGGCGGCAGGACCGGCGCTGTGACCCATTCCTACTGGTCGGAATTCTTCAACCGCTACCCTTTCGACATGGTGCGCGACATCGAATATGACGAGCCCGGCGGGCCGATCACGCACGGCCGCTTCCACACGATGACCGGCTACGGCCACGCCAACCAGATGACGCCGTCGGACGTCGACCTGTTCGCCACGCTGACCATGCTGGCCGAGCGGCACGGCATCGACTACGGCATCCTGCACACCTGCACGCTGGATTCGATGGGCCACCGCTTCGGCCATGACTGCGGCGAGATGGACCATGCGCTGGCCGTCATGGACGCCATGCTCGCCGCCTTCCTGCCGCGCTGGCTGGAGAACGGTTACGAGGTCATGGTGACCGCCGACCACGGCCAGACCGACCGCGGCCACCACGGCGGCCACGACGACGAGATGCAGGATTTCGCGCTCTATTATTTCGGCAAGGGCAAGGGACCGGCAGCCGACACGTTGCTCGACCAGTTGCAATTGGCGCCGACTATTCTAAAGCGCCTCGGCGTGCCGGTGCCGGCAACGATGAAGGCAAAGCCTTTCCTGAGCTGACTATGCCCGCGAAAGAACGTGCAGCGCGCCGGCGGCATCCGATGTCGCGGCTATGGACTCGTAGTCCTCGATAGCGGCGTGGCCTGCTCCGGACTTGTCGTCATGCGTGGCCGTCACCACCATGACGCGCGCCCCGGCAGCTTCCGCGGCAGCGATCCCGGCCGGAGCGTCCTCGAAGATCAGGCAGGCTTCCGGCGCGACGCCGAGGCGTTTCGCCCCGAGCAGAAAGCAGTCGGGCGCCGGCTTGCCCCGCGAAACATCCTCGGCCGTCACCATGACGGGCGGCGCCGTCAGGCCCGCGGCGGCCATGCGCCTCAGCGCCAACGCCTTCGGCGCCGAGGTGACGACCGCCCAGCGGTCTCGCGGCAGCGAGGCGAGAAAATCGGGCGCGCCGCGGATCGGCTCGATGCCCCCGACATCCTCCATCTCAAGCTGGAGCAGCCGGCGTGCCTCCGCTTCCGGATCCATGCCGGGTACCGCCAGGCGCCGCATCGTGTCGATGGCGCGCATGCCGTGAATCGTCGGCAGCAGGGCCGCGACATCGAGCCCGTGGCCGCGCATCCAGCCGGACCAGACCCGCTCGGTCGCCAGGATCGAGGTCAGGATCGTCCCGTCCATGTCGAACAGGAAGGCCGAAAACCCCGTTGCCGGGAAGGCATGTGCCGTCGTGTTCACCAGATCCACTCCTGCCGGCCCAGCAAGCCGATAGCCTCGACGATACGGGAGAAACTTGCGCGCGCACGCCCAACGCTGTGCCGGGCGCGAAGATAGCCATGCACAAGGCCAGGCTCCTCGAGCCAATACGCGAGCCCGCCGGCTTCCACAACCCGGCTGCCATAGGCCGCGCCGTCCGACGACAGCGGGTCGCATTCCGCGGTGATCAGCACCGTCGGCGGCAGGTTGGCGAAGTCCGCATCGGCGAGCGGCGACAGCGTGATGTCGCCGGTCAGGTCGACGCCGCCGCTGCGCACATGCTTGTAGAATTCGAGATCGCGCAGCGTCAGCTGCGGCGCTTCGGCATGGGTGACGTAGGAGCCCTTGGTGCGGTCTCCGCCGAGGCCCGGATAGATCAGGACCTGCCCGGCCGGCCTGATCTTGTGGCCGCGCGTTGCGTGGCTGACGGCCGCGGCGAGATTGCCGCCGGCGGAATCGCCGCACAGCACAATGGGCAGTGCGTAAGCATCCGCCGACCATTCATAGGCTGCCAGCGCATCCTCGAAGGCAGCCGGGTGAACATGCTCCGGCGCCAGCCGATAGTCGACCGAGACGACCTCGAACCCGGTCCGGCCGCAGATTTCGGCGCAGACATCGTCGTGGCTGTCGAGCCCGCCGAGAATGAAGCCGCCGCCATGGAAATAGAGAACCACGGCCTCGGGCCTGTTGGTTTGGCGGTAGATGCGGATCGGAATATCGGCTGCCGGCGTCGGGATTGTCGCGTCGCTCGCCGACACGCCGTCAGGATATCCGGCATGGAACTCCCGGCACATGCGGTTGTAGACGGCGCGCTGCTGGTCGATCGTGTAGTCTACCGTGTCGGGCGGATAGAATGCGTTGACGAGTTCGATATAGGCCCAGGTCTCGGCGTCGATCAGCTTTGTGTAGTCGGTCATGACGGTCCCCGGGCAGCCTGGATCACTTGCCCTTCCAGACCGGGTCGCGCTTTTCCGCAAAGGCGCGGAAGCCCTCCATGCCATCCTCGGAACTGTAGAGCTCGTCGACGGTGCGGAACTGCCGCTTGGTGATGCGGTTCATTGCGTCCTGGAAGGCCATGCCCTCGGCGGCCCGCGCCACTTCCTTGATCGCGGCAAAGACCAGCGGCGGCCCGGATTCGAGCAGACGCGCAACTTCCCAGACGCGCTCGTCGAGCTTTTCCTTCGGCAGCACCTCGTTGACCAGGCCCCAGCGATGCGCCTCGGCGACATCCATCCAGCGCCCGGTCAACAGCATGTCCATGGCGACGTGGTAGGGAATGCGCTTCGGCAGCTTCAGCGTCGCCGCGTCGGCCAGTGTGCCGGCGCGGATTTCGGGCAGCGCGAAGCTCGCATGGTCGGCTGCGTAGATCAGGTCGCAGGACAGCGCCAGTTCGAAGCCGCCGCCGACCGCCATGCCGTTGACGCAGGCGATCACCGGCTTGTTCATGTCGCGCAGTTCCTGCAGGCCGGCAAAGCCGCCGACGCCGTAGTTGCCGTCGACCGCGTCGCCGTCTGCCGCCGCCTTGAGGTCCCATCCGGCCGAGAAGAACTTGTCGCCCGCTGTCTTGACAATGGCGACACGCAGTTCGGGGTCGTCGCGGAACGCCTTGAAGGTCTCGCCCATCAGCCGCGAGGTCTTGAGGTCGATGGCGTTGGCCTTCGGTCGGTCAAGCGTGACCTCGAATATGCCGCCCTCGCGGCGGGTCTTGACGACGTCAGACATGGGCATTCTCCGTGAAAATCAGCAGCGCGTCGGCAATGAAAACACCCTTGCCCTCCTCGCACGCGATGAGCGGGTTGATGTCGAGTTCCTCGATGCGGTCGGCATTGGCAAGCACGAAATCGGCAAGGCCCGAAATCGCGTCGACCGTTGCCGCGAGATCCGCCTTCGGCCGGCCTCGATAACCGTCAAGCAGCGGGAAGAGTTTCAGCCCGCGCAATGCCGCTTCGATCTCGGCCCGGCTTGCCGGCAAAAGCATCGTCGCGCTGTCACGCAGCAGCTCGACCAGCACGCCGCCGGAGCCCAGCGTCATCACCAGTCCGAACACCGGGTCGCGTGTCACGCCGACGATCAGTTCGGCCACGCCCTTGTCGATCATCCGCTCGACATAGAGTCCGCTGCCGAGCCCGATCAGCCCATGTGCCGCCTCGCGCACCGCCGCCTCGTCGCGCAGGTTCAGCCTGACGGCGCCGGCCTCGCTCTTGTGCGCCAGGCCGAGCGCCTTGACGGCGACCGGGAAGCCCAGTTCGTGCGCCGCGGACACCGCCTCGTCGGTGGAGCCGGCCTCGATGCCCTTCGGCACGGGCAGGCCGAAACCGGCAAGCATCGCCTTGGCGGCAGCTTCGGTGGGGTGGCTAGGCAGTGCCGGCTGGTCAGTTCCCCCGTTCGAAGCTTCGGTACGACCATCCCACAAGGCTGAGGCCGGGGCGCGGTCGGCCTCCGCCCAGGCCTCGCCGACAAACGCGGCGGCTTCGGCCGCATCGAAAGCCTCGACAATGCCGTGCAGCGGCACGATTCCCTTGGCGACCAGCCCCTCGGCATAGGCTTCGGCAAGGTTCTCGCCCATCGAGGCGACGATGGCGCCGCGCGCGCCATTGGCAGCGAGTGCCGCCTCGAAGGCGGCCACCGCATTCCACCAGTCGGCATCCGAGCAGCGGTCCGAGCGGGGAAAATCGAGCACCAGCATGTTGAGGTCGAAGCCGCCGGACGCCATTGCCGAAAAGGCCTTGGTCATCGCCGGCACGTCGTTCCAGATGAAGGTGTGGTAGTCGAGCGGGTTGGCGATGGTGACCAGCGGCCCGAGCGTCGACCTGACGCGGGCGTGGTGCGCCGCCTCGAGCTTCGGGAAGCCGACACGCCGCCCCTCGGCGCTGTCGGCCATCACCGACGCCTCGCCGCCCGAGCAGCTCATTGAGGACAGTTTCGGGCCGGAAAGCGGGCCGACGACATGCAGCAGCTTCAAGGTCTCGAGGAAGGACGGGATGGCGTCCACGCGGGCGATGCCGAGGCGCTTCAGGAAAGCGTCCGAAGCGGCGTCGGAGCCGGCCAGCGAGGCCGTGTGCGACACGGTCGCCGTGCGCGCCTGCTCCGAGCGGCCGACCTTCATCGCGACGATCGGCTTCTTCAGCTCGCGCGCCCGTGCCGCCAGCCGTTCGAAGCCGGAGACGGAATCGAAGCCTTCGATATGCAGCCCGAGCGCCGAGACGCGCTCGTCCTCGATCAGCCCGAGCGCCATTTCCGACAGGCCGGTCTGCGCCTGGTTGCCGGCCGTCATCAGGAAGGCGACCGGCAGGCCGCGCGTCTGCATCGTCAGGTTGCAGGCGATGTTCGACGACTGGGTGATGATGGCCACTCCGCGTTCGCCCGCCGCAAGCCGCCGGCCGCCATGCTGGTCGGGCCACAGCAGCGCGCCATCGGCATAGTTGATCAACCCGTAGCAGTTTGGCCCGATGACCGGCATGTCGCCGGCCGCCTCGACCAGTTCCTGCTGCAGCCGCGCCCCGTCGGCATCGTCGGCGCCGGCCTCGAGAAAGCCCGAGGCAAAGCAGATCGCACCCCCCGCGCCGCGCTCGGCAAGCGAGCGCACGATGTCGATGGTGAGGTGCCGGTTGACGCCGATGAAGGTGGCGTCGGGCGCGCCGGGCAGCGCGTCCACCGTGGCGAAGGTCGCCACGCCCTCGATCTCGGGCTTCGTCGGGTGCACCGGCCAGATATCGCCGGCAAAGCCCATCTTGATGCACTGCTTGATGACGTTGGGCGCAAAGAAGCCGCCGCCGATGACGGCAATGGATTTCGGCCGCAGGAGCCGGGAAATGTCGCGTGTGCCGCTCATCGGAAGTCCACTGCCCCCTTGTCGCCGATTGCCTGTTCGATCGCTGCGTCGAGCCGTTCGAGTTCGGCCGCATAGTCGCTGACGGCGAGGCGGCCTTTCGGCGTGAGATCGTAGATGCCGGTCGCGACGCGTTCGAACCAGCCATAGTGGTCGTCGGCCATCAGCCGGCGCGCATGTTTTACGCGCGCCAGCCGCGCCACTTCGGCAGCCTTGGTCGGGCCGTTGGCTTCGAGGATCTTGAGGCAGAGCAGCGCGTCCTGCCGGTAGGCGGTCACAAGACCGACGCGCGTCGCCCCGCCCTTGTTGGGGTCGCCGACGCGGCGGGCGAATTCGCGCAGCAGCCGCGCCTTGCGCGGCTTCGACTGGCGCGGCCTGTAGGCTGCCGGATCGCAATGGACCTCCACGAAACCGTCATGCATCCGCACCGTGATCAGCCCGAGACCGAGGCGGCGGCAAAGCGCCTTGTTGCCGGCAAGCGCGGTCTGGAACGGCCTGCCCTCGCCGCGCGGCACGGCGACATAGACGGTGTCGGTCAGTGCCTGCCGCTGCACCGCCTGGTGAAACAGCGACAGCGAGAATTTCGTCTTCAGTTCGACGATGACCGGCTCCTCGTCACCGCGCACCGCGACGATGTCGACCGCCCCGATCTCGCTCTTGACGACATAGCCCTGCCCCTCGAGCATCAGCTTGACGGGCGGGTAGAGGTCGGTCTCGCGCAGGACGGCAGGCGGCATTGCGGCGGCCTAGCCTCCGACCGCCCGAAGCAGCGCGCGCGAGATGATGTGGCGCTGGATCTCGCTGGTGCCTTCCCAGATGCGCTCGACGCGCGCGTCGCGCCAGATGCGCTCAAGCGGCAGCTCGTCCATCAGGCCCATGCCGCCATGGATCTGGATCGCCTCGTCGGCGACGAAGGCGAGCATTTCGGTGGCCTTCAGCTTGGCCATCGCCATGTCCTGGTCGGTCACCGTGCCGGCGTCATATTTCCACGCGGCCTCGAGGATCATCAGCTCGGCCGCCTTCAGCTCGACGGCCATGTCGGCGAGCTTGAAAGACACGCCCTGGAACTTGCCGATGCTCTGGCCGAACTGCTCGCGCTGTGCGGCATAGTCGATGGCGTGGCCGAGCGCCCGCTCGGCCCGGCCGAGGCAGGTCGCGCCGACCTGCAGCCGCGTTGCACCGAGCCAGCTATTGGCCACCTCGAAACCCTTGTGCACTTCGCCCAGCACCTGGCTGGAAGGCAGCCGGCAATCGTCGAATTCGAGGATCGAATTGGTGTAGCCGCGATGCGAGACGTTCCTGTAGCCGTCGCGCACGTTGAAGCCCTTGGTGCCCTTGTCAACGAAGAAGGCGGTGATCTTCTTGCGCTTGCCGCGTGGGCCGTCCTCCTCGCCCGACGCCATGAAGACGATGGCGAAATCGGCGATGTCGGCATGGCTGATGAAATGCTTGGTGCCGTTCAGCACCCAGTCGTCGCCATCCTGCACGGCGGTTGCCTTCATGCCGCGCAGATCCGAGCCGGCGCCCGGCTCGGTCATCGCCAGGCAGTCGGATTTTTCGCCGCTGATGCAGGGGAAAAGATATTTCTCGCGCTGCTCGTCGGTGCCGGCGCAGAGGATGTTCGAGGGGCGTGCCACGCAGGTCCAGTGCAGCGCGTAATTGGCGCGGCCGAGCTCCTTCTCGTAGAGCAGCCAGGTCACCGTATCGAGCCCGGCGCCGCCGACCTCTTCCGGCATGTTGGCGGCGTAGAGCCCGGCCTCGATGGCCTTCGCCTTCAGCTCGGCGATCAGTTCGGGCCGCAGCACGCCGGTGCGCTCCACCTCCGCCTCATGCGGGTAGAGCTCGTTCTCGACGAAGGCGCGCGTCGTCTCGACGATCAGGCGCTGTTCTTCCGAAAGGCCGAAATCCATGGCCTCAGCCCTTCTTTTTCTTGGCCGGCTTGGCCTTCTTGACCGGCTTCTCGGCCTTCGCCTTGGCCGCCGCCTTCGAGGTCTTGGGCTTGCCCGACGCCAGCTTGGCGAGGCGCTTGGTATAGTCGTTGTGCAGCGCGCCTGCGCCCCAGCCCTTGCCCTTGTTCTGCTTCGACAGCGCTTCCATGATGGCGACGAGGTTGTCGTCGCGGATGCGCTCGAGCTGGCGGATCGACAGGCCGTGCGCCTGCGCGTCCGACTGCTCGGCGATCTTGTCGACCAGCTCGTCGGTCAGCTCCGGCACGTCCATCAGCTTGGTCCAGGGCCATTTCAGGCACGGCCCGAACTGCGCCATGAAGTGGCGCATGCCGGCCTCGCCGCCTGCCACGCGATAGACCTGGAACATGCCCATCTGCGCCCACCGGATGCCGAAGGAATAGCGCATGATGTCGTCGAGTTCCTCGACGGTGACGATGTCGTCCTTGACCAGCCACAGTGCCTCGCGCCACGCCGCCTCGAGCAGGCGGTCGCCGACGAAGGCCTCGATCTCCTTGCGCACGACCACCGGCTTCATGCCGATCGACTCGTAGATCTCGCGCGCCACCTCTACGGCTTCCGGGAAAGTCTCCTTGCCGCCGACGATCTCGACCAGCGGCAGCAGGTAGACCGGGTTGTAGGGGTGGCCGACGACCAGCCGCTCCGGGTGGCGCTTCATCGCCACCTGCATGTCGGACGGCTTGATGCCCGAGGTCGACGAACCGACGATGGCATTGGCCGGCGCGTGCGCATCGATCTCGGCCAGCACCTTGTGCTTCAGGTCGAGCCGCTCCGGCACGCTTTCCTGGATGAAGTCGGCATCCTTGACCGCCTCGGCGATCGTCTTGGCGAAGGTCAGCTTGCCTTCCTTCGGCAGGCCGCCCGGCAGCATCTGCTTGTAGGCGCGGCGCGCGCCCTTCATCACCTCGGCAACCTTGCGGTCCGCCTCCGGATCGGGATCGTAGATCGCCACGTCGATGCCGTTGAGCAGGAGCCTTGCGACCCAGCCCGCGCCGATGACCCCGCCGCCGATGGCGGCGGCCTTTTCGATGATGCTCATGTCGAAGCTCTCTGTCTGGCTGTTTCAGGATTGCTGAGCGGCACGCGCTCGCCGGCCCGGATCACCGCCGGGTCGTAGGCCTTGCGCTGAAAAACCTCCAGCACGAAGGGCCGGAAGGTTTCGAGCGGCAGCGTTTCGTAGTCGGGATCGAAGCTCGACTGGTCCCATCGCTCGCAGAACCGGTCGCAGTCGTCGAAATAGGGATGGCCGGCGAAGCGGTCGCGCGCATGCGGGTTGCCGCCGGTGTGATGCGCGTAATAGAGCCGCTGGAAGTCGCCATGCTTCTCGACCACCCATGTGCACTGCTCGCGCACGAAGGGCTTCAGGATCGCAGCGGCATATTCGTCGTGGTTGTAGGGCGCGTAGATGTCGCCAATGTCGTGCAGCAGGGCGCACGCGATCCAGTCGGAATCGGCGCCATCGCGCCAGGCGCGTGTCGCCGCCTGCAGCGAATGGCCGAGCCGCGTGATCTTGTAGCCCGACAGGCCCTCGTCGAGCTGCACAAGCGCGTCGAGCAGCCGGTCGGCTGTCTTCTCCGCATAGGCGATCTCATGCTCGGTCAGGAAGGCGTAATCCTCGCGGTCGCCATCCTTCATCGCGGTGAACTTCACGGTCTCCATGGCTTCCTCCTCCCTTGGCCTGGCCTCAGACCGGCGCCCGCTTGGTCAGGTTGAGCTTCTTGCGCACTTCCTCGGGGCCGAGCACCCGGGCGCCGAGATTCTCGACGATGCCGACCGCGCGCTCGACGAGTTGCGCGTTGGTTGCCAGCACGCCCTTGTCGAGCCAGAGATTGTCTTCCAGCCCGACGCGGCAGTTGCCGCCGGCGAGCACCGCGGCCGCGACATAGGCCATCTGGTTGCGGCCGATCGAGAAGGCCGACCAGTTCCAGTTCGACGGCACATTGTTGACCATCGCCATGAAGGTGTTGAGGTCGTCCGGCGCACCCCACGGCACGCCCATGCACAGCTGCACCAGCGCGTCGGGCGCCAGCACGCCTTCTTCGACCAGCTGCTTGGCGAACCACAGATGGCCGGTGTCGAAGGCCTCGATCTCCGGCTTCACGCCCATCTCGGTCATCATGCGGCCCATGGCGCGCAGCATGCCGGGCGTGTTGGTCATCACGTAGTCGGCCTCGTTGAAGTTCATCGTGCCGCAATCGAGCGTGCAGATCTCCGGCCGGCACTGGCGCACATGCTCGACGCGCTCGGAGGCGCCCGCCATGTCGGTGCCCTTTTCCTGCAGCGGCAGCGGGCTCTCGACGTCACCGAACACCATGTCGCCACCCATGCCGGCGGTCAGGTTGAGCACGACATCGACATCGGCGTCGCGGATGCGTTCCGTCACTTCGCGGTAGAGCGCGACGTCGCGGCGCGGCTTGCCTGTCTCGGGATCGCGCACATGGCAGTGCACGATGGCCGCACCGGCCTTGGCCGCGTCGATCGCCGAATCGGCGATCTGCTTCGGCGAACGCGGCACGTGCGGGCTGCGGTCCTGCGTCCCGCCCGAGCCGGTCACGGCACAGGTGAGGAATACCTCGCGGTTCATGGTCAGCGGCATCGACAACTCCCTTTGCTCCCGGCGCCTTCCCCTACCAACCCTGGCTCCACCCGTCGAGGCGAGGCGGAAGGGATGATCGTCTGGGCGGCCTCGGATTGTGCCGGCAGCATCGTCCGGCTTGCGCGACAACGCTTCACACTTTACGAATTCAACTTGATGAAAAGCGAAGCCACATCAATCTTCCGTTCGGACGATACGGCGCTCAGGGTGACGCTGCTGGTATTTTCCGGCGCCTCGATCATGTGCGTCGCCTCGGCGGTCGATCCGCTGCGCGCGGCGAACCGCATCGCCGGCGCCATCATGTTCGACTGGCAGCTTGTCTCGGCCGACGGCCAGCCGGCCGTCACCACCTCCGGCCTGCCGATCGCGGTATCCGGTCGCTTCGACGCGTCGCAAAAGACCGACGTACTAATCGCCATCGGCGGTTTCGGCACGCGCTACGAGACGGCCTCGCTCGTTGCCGGCTTTCGCCGCGCCGCCAGGGCGACCCACGCCGTCGGCGGCATCGAGGCCGGCACCTGGCTGCTCGGCCGCGCCGGCCTGCTCGAGGGGCGCGCCGCAACGACGCACTGGGAGGATCTCGAGGACT
>CAMYMG010000086.1 GCA_947259295.1 uncultured Rhizobiaceae bacterium | reverse complement strand
GGCTCGACGCCGCTTCGGCCGCCCGCGCCGCCGCCGGCCTGCTCGGCAAGACAGTCGCCGGCCAGTCGACGGTGATCGCCTTCGACAGCGCCTTCATCGCGATTGCCCTGCTCTTCGTCGTAGCCGCGCCCATCCTGATCAGCATCAAGATCGGGCTATCGCGCCACGCCAGGGCACGTGCGAATGCCCCGCCCCTGAGCAAGGTTGAGCTGCCTAGTCGACAATCTGCGTCTGCACCAGTTCGCCGGGTGCCGCGCCTGTTCCGGATGCGATCACCAGGTAGCGCGGCGGTGCATCTGCCTCGCCCTTGACGATCTGCCGGATCGGTCCAACCGCGTTGACGATGGCTCCGCCGGCCGGGTTGGTCATGAAGTCTGCCAAGGGTTGCAGATTTCCACTTCCATCCCGCTGTTCGGCGAGGGCAAGAACGTAGGGCTGCTTCGGCGCCAGGCCCGTCACCGACGCTTCTAGGACCTGCGTCAGCCCCTGCTCGTAGAGCGCCACGCTGGTCGGCGGCGTGCCGTCAGGTCGGGCTTCACCGGCGGCAGCGAGCATGAGTTGCGTGGCCTCCCCCGCCAGCCCGAGCGGCTCTAGGTTCTGCAAGCCGTCGCCCTCCGGTACGGCGTTGGGCACATAGACCGCAGCCTGGCCGGCCTGGCCGATCGGCACGGTCGCTATCACCTTGTTGGTCAGCGTGTCGATGGCCACCAGCCCGTCGCCGATTTCGAGTGCCACGTAGACGCGCGTGCCGTCGCCCGACGGCCAGAGGCCGTGCGGCAGGTCGCCGACCGGGATCGTCGCCACCTGCTCGAAATTATCGGTGCGGAAGACCTTGACGACGTTCAGCCCGCCTACCGTGACATAGGCGAAGCTGCCATTCGCGTTGTCGACGATGTTGACGTGGTTGGTGATCGGCCCGGTGTCGAGCGTCTTCAGCACCGTGAATGGCGGCCGCGCGTCGAACACCTGGGTCTTGCCGATGTCCTTCAGCGTCAGCCAGACCTGCGTGCCGTCCGGCGTCGCGGCGATGTTCGGGCAGAACGGGCTGTCCTGCTTCACCCGGCCGACGATCTTGTGGTCGGCGGCCGAGATGACCACCGTCTCGGGATTGAAGGACGAGCAGACATAGCCGTATTTGCCGTCCGGCGAGAAGATCTGCATGCCGGGGCCGCCCGGGACCTTGATGCGGTCGGTCTCCTCGTAGGTGACGGGGTCGAGCACCGAGACATAGTCCTCGCCGCGGATGGTAACCCAGACCTCCTTGCCGTCCGGCGTGAAGAAGGCCTCGTGCGGCGAGCGGCCGACATAGGCGATGTGCTTGACCGCATTGGTCGCCGTATCGATGAACGACACCGAGTTGCTGCCTACCGAAACCACCACCAGCGTCTTGTGGTCGGGCGAGAAGCCCATGCCGTGCACCAGCACCTGGCCGCGATAGAGCGGGCTCATGTTGCCGGGTTGCGGGTCGCCGAGGCGGATGACGCCGAGCAGCCGGTTGTCGGCCGGGTCGGTCACCGAGACAGTGTTGGAAAACTGCTCGGCGACATAGACGCGGTCCCTGTGGCTGACCGGATAGTCGGGAGCCGACGCCGCGGCGGGCGCCTGGCCCGACCAGGCCTGGGTCGAGGCAAGGGCGCTGGCGGCGTAAAGGGTGGCTGCAAAAACGATGCGCTTCATCGGATAGGCTCCTCTGTCATGTGCATGTGGGTCATGGTTCCGGCCGACATGGCGGGCGCTGCGGTCGAGGGCGCTTGTTCGCCGGTGATCTGGGTGGGGGCCGGCGCCGAGGCAGGCAGGTTTTCGCCGATCGCCCGCCGCATCAGCGCAATCTCCTGCTGCTGGGTGATGATGATCTCCTGCGCCAGCCGCCGCAGCTGCTCGTTCTTACCGTATTTGAGTTCGGCAATCGCCATGTCGACTGCGCCCTGGTGGTGGGGGATCATCATGGCGGCGAAGTCGTGGTCGACATCGCCGGTCGGCGCGATCGCCATGCCCTGCATCATCGTGGACATCGCCGCCTCGTTCTCGGCGAGAAACGGCGTCTCGTCCTGCTGCTGTGCTTGCGCCGCCGCTGGCACGAGCAGCAGGGCTGCAAGCGTTAGGTTCCGCATCGTGCGGGATCGCGGCCGGAATGCCGCATCGAACCTCTGTTGGGCCATGTTCATCACCTTTCGAAGCCGCCGTTGCGCCGGAAACCGGTCGATGCCGGAAAGGTAGAGCCAGGATCCCGTCGCTCTATCGGACCAAGGGTTAGCAACCTAGTGCATAAGTCTTAGATGGATATACGGGCGTCTGAGCGCGCGCGCATAGCGGGGCTGGCTTTCGCCCCTAGGCGACGAGGCGACGCTCATGTAATTCCGGTGCGCCGGCAGTTGCCGGCAGCGACAGAAATGTAGAGCTTGTTCGGCCCGTTGGAACGAACCGGCGGCCGACGCGTTCCTGCTGGTTAAGTACCGACCGATTTGGGGGCAAGGGTCATTTGGATCAGCGACATCAGGCTGCAATGGGCAAGGCGGGCGAGGGTCGTTACGGGCTGCTCGTAAACGCCATCACCGACTACGCGATCTACATGCTCGACCCCGAAGGTTACGTGACGAGCTGGAACCCGGGCGCCCGCAGGTTCAAGGGCTACGAGGCCGACGAGATCATCGGCCAGCATTTTTCCCGCTTCTACACGCCTGAGGACTGCGAGGTCGGGCTGCCGCAGAGAGCTCTCGAAACGGCTGCTGCGGAAGGCAAATACGAGACCGAGGGCTGGCGTGTGCGCAAGGATGGCAGCCTGTTCTGGACGCATGTCGTCATCGATCCCATCTGGTCGCCCGCCGGCGACCTGGTCGGCTACGCCAAGATCACGCGGGATCTCAGCGAGCGTAAGGTGGCGGAGACGGCGCTGAAGCGTAGCGAAGAACAGTTCCGGCTGCTCGTTCAGGGCGTCACCGACTATGCGATCTACATGCTCGACCAGGGCGGCAATGTCGTGAGCTGGAACGCCGGCGCGCAGCGGATCAAGGGCTACACGGCCGACGAAATCATCGGCCAGCATTTCTCACGCTTCTATCTCGACGAGGAACGCGAAAGCGGCATGCCGCAGCGGGGTCTCGAAATCGCCGCCCGCGAGGGCCGATTCGAGAAGGAGGGCTGGCGGGTTCGCAAGGATGGCTCGCGCTTCTGGGCGAATGTCGTCATCGACGCCATCCGGGACGACCGGGGCGAGCTGATCGGCTTTGCCAAGGTGACCCGCGACGTGACCGAAAAGAAGGAAGCACAACGGTCGCTCGACGAGGCGCGCGAGGCGTTGTTCCAGGCCCAGAAGCTCGAGGCCGTCGGCCAGCTTACGGGCGGCGTGGCGCACGACTTCAACAATCTGCTGATGGTGGTGCTGGGAAGCCTGGAACTGCTGAAGAAGCGGCTGCCGGCCGACGACAGGCTGATCTCGCTGGTCGACAACGCCACCCAGGCGGCGCAACGCGGCGCCTCGCTGACGCAGCGCATGCTGTCCTTCGCGCGACGTCAGGACCTCAACGCGAAGGCCGTCGACCTTGTCGAACTGGTGCGCGGCATGAGCGACCTTCTCGGCCGGGCGCTCGGCCCGCAAATCAGGATCGAGACTCGCTTTCCGCCGGATCTTCCCATGGTTCACACAGACGCCAATCAGCTGGAAACCGCGCTCCTCAACCTTGCGGTCAATGCGCGCGACGCCATGCCGGACGGAGGCCCGCTCACCATCTCGGCACGCGAGGAGACGGCCGGCCCCGGGCACAGGACCGGGCTCGCCGACGGCCGTTACGTCTGTTTCGCTGTCGAGGACGCCGGCGAGGGCATGGACGAGGCAACGTTGACGCGGGCCACCGAGCCGTTCTTCACGACCAAGGGCGTCGGCAAGGGAACCGGTCTCGGCTTGTCGATGGTGCAGGGGCTGGCCGAACAATCAGGCGGCCGGCTGACCCTGAAGAGCAGCAGGGGATCGGGCACCACGGTCGAGGTATGGCTGCCGGTAGCCGGAGCCGACACCAAGGTTGAAACCGGGACCCCGATGGAGCCTGAGCCGGCGCCCAAGAAGGCGCAGAAGCTGGTCGTTTTGGCTGTCGACGACGACCCGCTCGTGTTGATGAACACCGCCGCGATGCTCGAGGACGCCGACCACAAGGTCATCGAGGCGTCGTCCGGCGACGAGGCGCTGAAGGTGCTGCGGCAGGGCAAGCACGTCGATCTGGTCATCACCGACCAGGCGATGCCCGGCATGACCGGTATCCAGCTTGTTCAGGCCATAAAGGCCGACTGGCCGAACCTGCCGATCATCATGGCAACCGGCTATGCCGAGCTCCCTGAGGGCGCCGACCCCGACCTCGCCCGGCTCTCCAAGCCGTTTACCCAGGCCGACCTGACCAAGGCCGTCGGCGATGCCATGGGCCGCCGGCGCATGATCGACAAGCTGGCCGGCCTGTTCCGCAGCTAGCGGGTAGGGTCAGGCCGCCGTCTCGGCCTCGATAACCTGCGCCGTAAACGCCACGCCTTCCGGCACGAGGCGGATCAAATGCGGGCGGGTGCTGCCGCGGACAGCGATCTCACGCGTCTCGAACCCCGACATGTCGATGCCCGATAGGCTTGCTGCATCGTCGGAGATGACGATCGCCGCGTTGAACTCCTTGGCCGCCGATTCCAGCCGGCTGGCGATGTTGACCGTGTCGCCGATCGCCGTCACCCCCATGACGCCGCCATAGCCCATGGCGCCGACGATCGCGGGGCCGGCATGGATGCCGATGGCAACCCGCAGCGGCGCCGGGATGTCCCCCGCCAGTTCCTCGCTAAGCTGCGCCAGGTCGGCGATGATGGCGGCCGAGGCGGCAAGCGCCTGGCGGCAGGCCTCGGCCTTGGTCGTGCCGAGCCCGAACAGCGCCATGGCGCCGTCGCCGATGAACTTGTCGAGCCGGCCGCCCGACTGTTCCACCGCCTTGCCGACGACGGCGAAGTAGCGGTTGAGCAGGAAGACGATGTCGTAGGGAAGCCGGTGGTCGGCGAGCGCGGTGAAGCTCCGGATGTCGCAGAACAGCACGGCGATCTCCTGCTCGCGCCCCGGCGCCGCCTGGCGGCTGCCGATCGGCAGGGCGCGCTCCTGGCCGGCCGCCAGCAGCGGCATGACGGTGAGATCGTGCACCGGGCGGAACTGGCAGGCCAGCCGGACATCGGGCCCGGCATGAATGCGCGTCAGCGTCAGTTCCTCGACCGGGCCGGCGAGCGGCTGCTCCTCCTGGCCGCTGGTGACGCGGACACGACATGTCGAGCAACGCCCGCGTCCGCCGCATACGGAGTAGTGCGGAATGCCGGCGATGCGGCTTGCCTCGAGAACGCTGTGGCCGCGCGGAACCCGCACCAGCTGGCCGCTTTCGTAGCGGATCTCGACGAGGTTCCGCCGTTCGCGCCGGCGGCGCAGCGTCCTCAGCGCAAACAGGCCGGCAACCAGCGCGCCGAAGAACACGTAGGTCGCGTCGATCAGCGTATAGACGGTCTCAAGGGCGCCGGGGATGAGCGACTGGTCGACGCTGTCGGGCAGCGGCCGTCGCTCCATCAGCGCGACGAGCTGACCGGCATGGGCGAAGGCGAGAAGCGACACCACCGGCACCAGCACGGCGGCGATGAGGAACCACGGCGCCGCCGCCGGGTACCAGACGCGGTAGCGCAGCCAGAAATGCAAGCCAAGACAGCCATGCGCCCACACCACAGCCAGGGCGATCGCCTGCGTCAGGCCAACGCCGGGGCTTGTGATCCACAGTGCCCTGACGACAAATTCGTAAGTGTCGGGCACGCCGGTCAATTCGTGAAAGACGCGCGTACCGATGACGTGCTGGGCGACGAGCAGCGGAATGGCGAGCCCGGCCAGCACCTGTGCTGCCTCGCGCAGCGGCATGATGAGGCTGCGCCGGCGATAGAGGCTGCGCAGCACCAGCGCCACATGGGTGAGCAGCGCGGCGTAAAGCAACACCGTCCCGGGCAGGCTGCGCCAGATGGCGAGGAACCAGAGACGACCGGCCTCAGCGACTTCGAGCGAAATGAGGCTGAGCGACAGATTGCCAAGATGCATGATGACGAAAGCCATCATCACCAGTCCGGAGACCAGACGCGCGGTGCGCAGGCTGCGTTCCGACACCAGCCATTGCAGGCGGCGCGGCTTATCGGGCTGCCTGGTGGAGGTGGGAATCGCGGCTGTCTTATCCATGCCGCAGATTGGCAGGCCAGCGCTCCTGCTTCAATGGGCGCGCCGGCCCGGCGTCCGCTCGTGCGAGCGCGGCATCTTGACCTCTCCCGTCAGCGATGCCCTCCAGGCACCGCGCGACCGTCGAGCAGGCCAAGGTCGCGCTTGAGATGATTGCTCAGCATGCGCGGATCGAGCCGCTCCCTGCGCCTGGCGCGCGGTTCGCCGAAGAGCAGCGTGGCAAGCCGCAACGTCCAGCCGCCGCCGTGCCCCGCCATGGTCGTCATCTCCATCATGTTCATCTTCCGTCCGGTCCATAGACCGCTCCCGTTTGATGCGTCATGATTTAAGATGGGCCGGAAAAGCGGTAATCTCCAATTGAACGTCGAGTATCATGCATAAGGTAGATTGATTCATCATGTCTTCACCCCTGCCGCCGCTGGCAGCCATCCGCGTCTTCGACGCCGCAGCCCGACACGCCAGCTTCACCAAGGCAGCGGAAGAACTCGGCATGACGCAGGCCGCGGTCAGCTACCAGATCAAGCTGCTGGAGGAGCGGATCGGCGCGCCGCTGTTCCTGCGCCGGCCACGCCAGGTCAGCCTGACCGAGGTCGGCCAGCAGATGGCGCCGGCGGTTGCGGACGCGCTCAACCTGTTGCGCGACGCCTACGCCACGGCACGCGGCGGCGCGCAGGGCATTCTCACCGTCAGCACGCTGCTGACCTTCGCCTCCAACTGGCTCGCCCAGCATCTGGGGTCGTTTCATCTTGCCCATCCCACGCTTGCGGTGCGTCTCGACACCTCCAACCACCTCGTCGATTTCACGCGTGAGGAGGTCGACGTGGCGATCCGCTCGGGCGGCGGCGAATGGCCGGGCATGGCGGTTCACAAGCTGTTCGACGCCGACTTCACGCCGATGCTCAGCCCGGGCCTTGCCGCGTCGATCGGCGGCGTGCACGAGCCGGCGGACCTGTTGCGCCTGCCGATCCTCGATCCCGGCGATCCGTGGTGGCGCGAATGGTTCAGCCGCGCCGGACAGCCCGTTGACTGGCTGGCGGAGCGGCCGGGCAGCAGCATGGGCGCGCAGGCCTACGAGGCGCGCGCCGCGATGGCCGGGCAAGGTGTCGCCATCGTCACGCGCGCCCTGTTTTCGGCCGAGATCGCGGAAGGCAGGCTGATCCAGCCCTTCGACATCGTCGGCAACGACGGAAACGCCTATTGGCTGGTTTATCCCGAGGGACGCCGCAACGTCGCGAAGATCCGGGTATTCCGAGACTGGCTCCTGGCGGAGGTGGAAGCCTCGCTCGGCAATACGGGCCCTCGCGCAGCCTGACCCCGCCGGTCGTGGGCGGTAACCCTGCCAGGGCCGAGCCTTCCGCGCTCCGCTCGGCAACAGCAAGCCATGCTTTCAACGCTCGCTTTGTGCTGCGATGCAGCATCGAATCCGGCTTGACTTGACTCGGTTCGAGTGAATAATTGCTCACAGCCAAGGCAAATGCTCATTCTCACTTGGTTTTACGGGAGGAATTTTGATGAAACTCACCACCCTCATGCTTGGCCTGTGCTCGGCGAGCCTGCTCGCGGTCGCGGCGCACGCCGAATCGATCACCATCGCCACCGTCAACAATGGCGACATGATCCGCATGCAGAAGCTCACCGACGACTTCACCTCGAAGAACCCGGACATTGAACTGAACTGGGTCACGCTCGAGGAAAACGTGCTTCGCGAACGCGTCACGACCGACATCGCCACCAAGGGCGGCCAGTACGACGTGATGACCATCGGCACCTATGAAGTGCCGATCTGGGCGAAGCAGAACTGGCTACTGCCGCTCGACAATCTCGGCGACAACTACGATGCAGCCGACATCATTCCGGCCATCGCCGGCGGCCTGTCGGTCGACGGCAAGCTCTATGCCGCGCCGTTCTACGGCGAGAGCTCCTTCGTCATGTACCGCAAGGACCTGATGGAGAAGGCGGGGCTCACCATGCCCGACGCGCCGACCTGGGAATTCATCGGCGAGGCGGCCCGCAAGATGACCGACCGCGACAACGACATCAACGGCATCTGCCTGCGCGGCAAGGCCGGCTGGGGCGAGAACATGGCCTTCCTGACCGCCATGTCGAATTCCTTCGGCGCGCGCTGGTTCGACGAGGAATGGAAGCCGCAGTTCGACCAGCCGGAATGGAAGGAAACGCTCGACACCTACGTCAAGCTGATGAACGACGCCGGCCCCTCGGGCGCCTCGTCGAACGGCTTCAACGAGAACCTCGCGCTGTTCCAGCAGGGCAAGTGCGGCATGTGGATCGACGCCACCGTGGCGGCCTCCTTCGTGTCCAACCCGCAGGATTCGACCGTTGCAGACAAGGTCGGCTACGCGCTGGCGCCTGACACCGGGCTCGGCAAGCGCGGCAACTGGCTGTGGGCCTGGTCGCTCGCCATCCCGGCAGGCACGCAGAAGGCCGATGCGGCGCAGAAGTTCGTCGCCTGGGCAACCAGCAAGGACTATCTGGAACTCGTTGCCGAGAAGGAAGGCTGGGCCAACGTGCCGCCCGGCACCCGTACCTCGCTCTACGAGAACCCGAAGTACCAGGAGGCAGCACCCTTCGCCAAGATGACGCTCGACTCCATCAACGCGGCCGATCCGACCAAGCCGACCGTCAAGCCGGTGCCTTATGTCGGCGTCCAGTTCGTCGCCATCCCTGAATTCCAGGGCCTCGGCACCACCGTCGGCCAGTTGTTCTCGGCAGCACTCGCCGGACAAATGTCGGTCGACGATGCGCTGAAGCAGGCGCAGGACGCCGCGACCGCCACGATGACTGAAGGCGGCTACATCCAGTAAGGCATCCTCCCGGTGCCTTGGTCGTCCGGCACAGGCCGGGCGACCATCCCACACACAGCCATGTGAAGAACAGGCTTGCCTTCGGGCATCGACACGGCATGCTTAGCGCCGTGCGCGGCGACAGGTTCAAGAATATCCAAGCGCATAGTTCGTCCGGCAAAGCAGGACTGGTTTTCGCGACCGGACCGGGGAGGATCGATATGGCTACTCGACAGACTCAGACATTGGCCCGCTTCATGCTGGCACCTTCGGTGATCATGCTTCTGGTGTGGATGGTCATCCCGCTGGGAATCACGCTGTGGTTCTCGTTCCAGCAGTACAACCCGCTCAACCCGATCCGTGACGGCTTCATCGGCTTCGACAACTACGCGTTGTTCTACGCCAACCCTGCCTTCCTGCAGTCGATCCTCAACACGCTGATCCTCGTCGGCAGCGTTCTCGCCATCACCGTCATCGGCGGCATCATGCTGGCGCTGCTGCTCGACCAGCCGATGTGGGGCCAGGGCATGGTGCGCATCCTGGTGATCTCGCCCTTCTTCGTCATGCCGCCGGTGGCGGCGCTGGTGTGGAAGAACATGATCATGCACCCCGGCTATGGCGTCTTCGCCGACATATCGCGATTTTTCGGGCTGCAGCCGGTCGACTGGTTCGCCCAATATCCGCTCTTCTCGATCATCCTGATCGTTGCCTGGCAATGGCTGCCCTTCGCGACGCTGATCCTCTTGACCTCACTGCAATCGCTCGACGGCGAGCAGAAGGAAGCCGCAGAAATGGATGGTGCCGGCTTCGTCAGCCGCTTCATCTACCTGATCCTGCCGCACCTGGCGCGCGGCATCACGGTCGTCATCCTGATCCAAACGATCTTCCTGCTCGCCGTCTATGCCGAGATCCTGGTCACCACCAATGGCGGCCCGGGCTATGCCTCCACCAATCTGCCCTTCCTGGTCTACCAGAAGGCTTCGCTGGAGTTCAAAATCGGCCAGGCATCCGCGGGCGGCATCATCGCCGTCATCCTCGCCAACATCGTCGCCATCTTCCTGATGCGCGCCGTCGGCAAGAACCTCGACAAGTAGGACGGAGGAGAGAAAATGGCCCGCGCAGTCAGCAACCAGCACAAGACCATCGTCACGGTCGCCGCATGGATCGTCGCCTTCCTGATCTTCTTTCCGATCCTCTACACGATCATCACCTCGTTCAAATCCGAGACCGAAGCGATCGCCGGCTTCAACATGATCCCGTCGGGCACCACCGAGAGCTACGAGGAGGTGCAGAGCCAGTACAACTACTTCAAGCCGTTCATGAACTCGGTGATCCTGTCGCTCGGTTCGACGCTACTGGCGCTGCTGATCGCTGTTCCCGCGGCCTGGTCGATGGCCTTCTCGCCGACACGCCGCACCAAGGACATCCTGATGTGGATGCTGTCGACCAAGATGATGCCGGCGGTCGCTGTGCTCTTCCCGATGTACCTGATCTTCCGCGATCTCGGCCTGCTCGACTCGCGCCTCGGCCTCACCGTCATGCTGACCATGATCAACCTGCCGATCGTGGTGTGGATGCTCTACACCTATTTCCGCGAGATCCCCGGCGAGATCCTCGAGGCGGCGCGGATGGACGGCGCCTCTCTGTGGAACGAGATCATCCACGTGCTGACGCCGATGGCGGTGCCGGGCATCGCCTCGACGATGCTGCTCAACATCATCCTGGCGTGGAACGAGGCGTTCTGGACCATTCGCCTGACGGCCATCGAGGCGGCGCCGCTGACGGCCTTCATCAGTTCGTTTTCCAGTCCGCAGGGCCTGTTCTGGGCCAAGCTGTCGGCCGCGTCGACGCTCGCCATCGCACCGATCCTGATCATGGGCTGGTTCAGCCAGAAGCAGCTGGTGCGAGGCCTCACATTCGGTGCCGTCAAGTGACGCGCCGTCCTATCGATCGACACTGGAACTACGTCTCCCGGGGGAGGAAATAATGGGAAACATCACGCTCAACAACGTGTCGAAGTCCTTCGGGGCGACGGTCATCATTCCTGGCATCGACCTGACGATCGAGGATGGCGAGTTCGTCGTCTTCGTCGGGCCCTCGGGCTGCGGCAAGTCCACGCTGCTCAGGCTGATCGCCGGGCTTGAGGATACCAGCGGCGGCTCGATCTCGATCGACGGGCGCGACGTCACCGGCGAGGCGCCGGCCAAGCGCAAGCTCGCCATGGTGTTCCAGTCCTACGCGCTCTACCCGCACATGACGGTCGCCAAGAACATCGCCTTCCCGCTGAAGATGGCGGGCGAGGACCAGGCGACGATCGACCGCAAGGTGCAGGACGCCGCCAAGGTGCTCAACCTCACCAACTATCTCGACCGCCGGCCCGGCCAGCTTTCCGGCGGCCAGCGGCAGCGCGTCGCCATCGGCCGCGCCATCGTGCGCCAGCCCTCGGCCTTCCTGTTTGACGAGCCGCTGTCCAATCTCGACGCGGCGTTGCGCGGCACGATGCGGTTGGAGATTTCCGAACTGCACAACCAGTTGAAGACGACGATGATCTACGTCACCCACGACCAGGTCGAGGCGATGACCATGGCCGACAAGATCGTTGTGCTCAATGCGGGCAACATCGAGCAGGTCGGCTCGCCGATGGAGCTCTACAAGAGCCCGAAGAACCTGTTCGTCGCCGCCTTCATCGGATCACCCAAGATGAACCTCATAGAGGGCGAGCCGGCCGCCAAGCACCAGGCGCACACGATCGGCATTCGCCCCGAGCACCTGACGATCTCGAAGACCGAAGGCGACTGGAAGGCGACCGTCGGCGTCGCCGAGCATCTCGGCTCCGACACCTTCCTGCATGTACAGTCCGACGTCGGCCCGCTTACCGTTCGCGGCGACGGCGAGATATCGGCACGTCACGGCGACACGATCTACCTGACGCCGGATCCGGCAAAGCTCCACCGCTTCGGCGCCGACGGGATGGCTGTCTGACATGCGTCTTGCAGGTAAATCCGCCTTGATTACCGGCGCGGCCCGCGGCATCGGCCGGGGTTTCGCCGAAGCCTACGTCGCCGAGGGTGCTACGGTCGCGATCGGCGACATCAACATGGAGGCGGCGGAAAATGCCGCTGCCGCGATCGGTCCAAAGGCCTATGCCGTCCATCTCGACGTGACCGACCAGTCGTCGATCGACGCCGCCGTGGCCTCCGTCGTGATGAAGGCAGGCAAGCTGGACATATTGATCAACAATGCCGCGCTGTTCGACGCGGCCGAGACCGTCGACATCACCCGCGGCAGCTATGAGAAGCTCTATGCCGTCAACGTTGCGGGCACGCTGTTCACGATGCAGGCTGCCGCCAGGCAGATGATCTCGCAGGGCCATGGCGGCAAGATCATCAACATGGCCTCTCAAGCGGGCCGGCGCGGCGAAAGCCTCGTGCTGGTCTACTGCTCGACCAAGGCGGCGGTCATCTCGATGACCCAGTCGGCCGGCCTCAACCTGATCAAGCACGGCATCAACGTGAATGCCATCGCGCCAGGCGTGGTGGACGGCGAACACTGGGAGCATGTCGATTCGATGTTCGCCAAGCTCGAAGGCAAGAAGCCCGGCCAGAAGAAGGCCGAGGTCGCCGCCGGCGTGCCGGCGGGGCGCTTTGCCACTCCCGCCGACCTGACCGGCATGGCGATTTTCCTGGCGTCGTCCGAATCCGACTACATCCTGTCGCAGACATATAATGTCGACGGCGGGCAGTGGATGAGCTGACCATGGACCTGCAACTCGCCAACAAGGTCGCGGTAGTCACCGGTGGCAGCGTCGGCATAGGGCTTGGTGTCGCCCGCGCCTTTGCGCGCGAGGGCGCGCATGTGCTCATCGCGGCGCGTGACCGTGCCCGCGTCGAGGAAGCGGCGGCGGGCGTCGCGGCCGAATTCGGCGTCACTGCCCATGGGCATGCCTGCGACGTTGCGACGGCGGCCGGCTGCGAAAGCCTGATCGCTGCGACGCGCGACACATTCGGCGGCCTTGATATCCTGGTCAACAATGCCGGCACCGGGTCGAACGAGACGATCCTCGAAGCGCCCGACGAGAAGTGGCAGGCCTATTGGGAACTGCACGTCATGGCGGCGGTGCGGCTGGTGCGTGGCCTCGCGCCGATGATCGCGGCGCGCGGCGGCGGGGCGGTGCTGAACAATGCCTCGATCTGCGCCACGCAGCCGCTTTGGTACGAGCCTATCTACAACGTCACCAAGGCGGCGCTGCTGATGCTGTCGAAGAACATGGCGACGGAACTGATCGGGCAGAACATCCGCGTCAACACCATCAATCCCGGCCTGATCCTGACTCCCGACTGGATCAAGACGGCCAAGGAGCTGTCGGCCGACAGCGGCGGCGACTGGGAGGGCTATCTGCAGTCGGTGGCCGACGAGCACGCGCCTATCAAGCGCTTCGGGACGGTGGAGGAACTGGCGGATTTCTTCGTCTTCCTGTGCTCCGACCGCGCTTCCTACGCCGTGGGGGCGACCTATTTCGTCGACGGCGGAATGCTGCGCACGATCTGAAAGTGAGAGACGTCATGTCCGTACCCCTGTCGCTGAAATCCCTGCCCGACCTGCCGGTAAAGGTCGGACGCCCCGGCTATGACCGCGCCGGCCTGAAGGCGGGGATCGTGCATTTCGGCGTCGGCAATTTTCATCGCTCGCACCAGGCGGTCTATCTCGACGACCTTTTCAATTCCGGCGAGGGCCACGACTGGGCGCTCGTCGGCGCCGGCGTTTTCGAGAGTGAGAAGACGGGCCGCGCCATGCTCGAGGGCCAGGATTGGCTGACCACGGTGGTCGAGCAGGACGCCGGTCACATGCAGGCCCGCGTCACCGGGGCGATGATCGACTTCCTGACGCCCGGCGACACTAAGGCCATCATCGCGCAGCTCGCCGAGCCGTCGATCCGCATCGTCTCGATGACGATCACCGAAGGCGGCTATTTCATCGACCCGGCGTCTGGCAAGTTCAATCCGACGCACCCCGACATCGTCGCCGATGCGCGCAACATCGGGTCGCCCAAGACCGTCTTCGGGCTCATCCTCGCCGGGCTGATGCGGCGGCGTGACGAGGGCGGCGTGCCCTTCACCGTCATGTCCTGCGACAACATTCCCCACAATGGCCGCGTTGCCGCCGACGCGATCATCGGGCTCGCTTTGCTGATCGACGAGGACCTGTCGGAATGGGTGCGTGAGCATGTCGCCTTTCCGAACGGCATGGTCGACCGCATCACGCCGGCCACCAGCGACCGGGAGCGGGACATCCTGGAGCGCGAATTCGGCATCAGGGACAAGTGGCCGGTCTTCTGCGAGCCGTTCCGCCAGTGGGTGCTGGAAGACCATTTCACTGACGGAAGACCGGCGCTGGAAAAGGTCGGCGTGCAGTTCGTCAAGGACGTCTCGCCCTTCGAGCTGATGAAGATCCGCATCCTCAATGGCGGCCACGCCGTCATCGCCTATCCGGCCGGGCTGATGGACATCCATTTCGTGCATGAGGCGATGGAGGAGCCGCTGGTGCGCGGCTTCTTGGACAAGATCGAACACGACGAGATCATCCCGACCGTACCGCCGGTTCCAGACGTCGTGCTGGAGGACTACTACAGCCAGGTTGCTGGCCGCTTCTCCAACCCGACCATCGGCGACACGATAAGACGGCTCTGCCTGGACGGGTCCAACCGGCAGCCGAAATTCATCGTGCCGACGGCAGCCGACCGGCTGGAGTCGGGCAAAAGCATCGAGGGGCTGGCGCTCGAATCGGCGCTGTGGTGCCGCTATTGTTTCGGCACCACCGATTCAGGTGCCGTGATCGAGCCCAACGATCCGAGCTGGGAACGCATGCAGGCAACGGCGAAGGCCGCCAGGACCGACCCCGCCGCCTGGCTCGGCATGGCCGACATCTATGGCGATGTCGGCAAGTCGCCGGTGTTTTCCGAGGCGTTCGGCCGCCATCTCGCGGCGCTCTGGGCCAATGGCACGCGGGCGACGCTGAAGGCCTATCTTGCCGGAACAGCCTGACCGACCTGAGCCGGACGCCGCTCCGGCGAAACACCCTCCCCGGCTGGTCATCTTCGACTGCGATGGAGTCCTGGTCGACAGCGAGCCGATCTCGATCGCGGTATTGCTGGACCTGATAGTGCGAGCCGGCGGCAGCGTCAGCGAAGAGCAGGCCTACCGGCTGTTTCTCGGACGCAGCATGGCGAGCGTTCGCGAGGTGCTCAGCCTCGAGTTCGCGCTGACGCTGACCGATCCACAGCTTGCCGACATGCGGGCCGACTTGATCCGCCGCTTCCGCAGCCAGCTGAAACCTGTGCCGGGCATGGCCGAAACGCTGCGACGGCTGCGCGTGGCAAGCTGCGTGGCGTCGTCCGGAAGCCTGGATCGAATACGCCTCTCACTTGGCATCACCGGCCTGCTGGAAATGCTCGAACCACACCTGTACAGTGCAACCATGGTGAGGAGAGGCAAGCCGGCCCCGGATCTTTTTCTGCATGCGGCACGCGAGATGGGTGTGGCGGCCGCGGACTGCGTCGTCATCGAGGACAGCCCGGCCGGCATCGACGCCGCGCACAGCGCCGGCATGCGGGTCTTCGCCTTCACCGGCGGTTCCCACGCGGGCCATGCCGCGCTGGTGTCGGAACTGGCGACCCGCCGCCCGGACCGGACATTCGCCGACATGCGACGATTGCCCGACATGCTTGCGGGCACCGGATGACGGCCAGCCATGTCTGCGCCGTCGATGTCGGGACGGGGAGCGCTCGGGCCGGCATCGTCGACCGCAATGGTACGATGCTCGGCCGGGCCGAACACCCGATCGCCATGAACCGGCCGCGGACCGATCACGCCGAACATGATTCCGAGGACATCTGGGCTGCCGTCTGCCATGCGGTGCGGGCTGCGCGCGAGGCGGCCGGCGTGACGCCGGAAAGCATTGCCGGCATCAGCTTCGACGCGACATGCTCACTCGTCGTTCGCGACGCCGATGGCGGGCAGGTCAGCGTCTCGACCAGCGGCGAGAAGCGCTGGGACACGATCGTCTGGCTCGACCACCGGGCTCTCGCCGAAGCCGACGAATGCACCGCTACGGGCCACCGGGTGCTCGACCATCTCGGCGGCGTGATGTCGCCCGAAATGGCGACGCCGAAGCTGATGTGGCTGAAGCGCCACCTGCCCCACAGCTGGAACGAAGCCGGCTATCTTTTCGACCTTGCCGACTTCCTGACCTGCCGGGCGTCGGGCTCGATCGAGCGCTCGCAATGCACGCTGACCTGCAAGTGGACCTATCTGGCGCACGAGAAGACGGGCTGGCAGCAGGATTTCTTCAAGGCGGTCGGGCTGGAAGACATGCTGGAGCGCGGCCAGTTGCCGGGTCGGGCAAGTCCCGTCGGCACCGACCTCGGCCCGCTGACCGCCCGGTCTGCGCAAGACCTCGGGCTGAACGAGACCTGCCGCGTCGCCACCGGTGTCATCGACGCCTATGCCGGCGCGCTCGGCCTGCTCGGCGGCTTTGCCGGCGACCAGGCGGATCTGGTGCGACACCTGGCGCTGATTGCCGGCACGTCGAGCTGCGTGATGGCCCTGTCGCCTGAGCCGCGCAGCTTTCCCGGCGGCTGGGGCCCGTATTTCGGCGCGGCGCTTCCGGGCTGCTGGATCAGCGAGGGTGGACAGTCGGTGACCGGCGCGCTGCTCGACCATGTCGTGCGGCTGCACGGTGCCGGCGGCAACCCGACGCCCGAACGCCATCGGGCAATCATCGAGCGCATCATGCAGCTGCGCGAAGCAGAAGGGCTCGATCTCGCTGGCCGCCTGCACGTGCTGCCGGACTTCCACGGCAACCGCTCGCCGCTCGCCGACCCTCATGCGCTCGGCGTCATCAGCGGTCTGACGCTCGACGCGTCCTTCGACAGCCTGTGCCGCCTCTACTGGCGCACGTGCGTCGCCATCGCGCTCGGCATCCGCCACATCCTCGAAACGCTCAACGCCAGCGGCTTCGTCATCGACACGCTGCACGTGACCGGCGGCCACACCAAGAACCCGCTGCTCATGGAACTATATGCCGATGCATCGGGCTGCACCGTCGTGGAGCCGCTGGCGGACGACGCGGTGCTGACCGGTACCGCCATGGTCGCGGCCACCGGCGCCGGGCTCTATCCCAACCTCGTCAGCGCCTGTGCGGCCATGCAGAAGCGCGGCCGCGTGCGCAAGCCGGACCCGGAAGCCTGGCTCCGCTTCGACCGCGATTTCCGTGTCTTCCTGCAGATGCACAAGCATCGGCAAGCGCTCGAGGCCATCCGGTAGCTGCTCAGCGCCTTCGTCAGGCCACCACCGTCAGCCGGCGTCGCCGTTCGTCGAGCGAGACTATGACCAGGCCACTCGCCACCACGAGCAGGATGCCGCAGATCGCCAGCGTGTTCGGCAGTTCACTGAACACGACGAGGCCTGAAACAACTGCCCACACCGAGAAGGAATAGTAGAATGGCGCGACGACACCCGCCGGTCCGACCCGGTAGGCCATGAAGATGAAGAAGTGGCCGAACATCAGGAACAGCCCCGCCCCGAACAGCAGCAGCAGGTGGCGACAGCCGGGCACCACCCATTCCTCCAGCAGCAGATGAGCGATGCCGGCGCCTATCATCACCACGACCACCGCCGAGATGGCGACAATCATGCCCGGCACATGCGCGGCGACGCGTCGGCTCGACAGGTCGCGCGCCGCGGAGAAGAAGGCGTTTGCGAGCCCGAGAATCGCATAGACAGACATGCCCTCCACGGTCGGCTGCGCCACCATCAGCGCGCCGGCAAAGCCCAGCCCGATGAGCGCCATGCGCAGTCCGCCGATACGCTCGCGAAAGAGCACCGAGGCGCCGAGCAGAATCAGCAAAGGCGCGATCTGCCCGAGCGCTACAGCGTCGGCAATCTGCATGTTGGCCAGCGCGACCACGTAGGACATGATGGCGCCGAGCTCGAAGATGTTGCGCAGCAGCACGCGCCGGTCGGCGATATGCGCAAGCTGGCGGCCGTAGCCGAGCAGCAGCACCAGGGGAAAGCCCCAGATGGCCGCGGCGACGCCGCGCAGGAACAGCACCTCGTAGGCGGGCAGGCCGACGGTCGCGAGCTTCATCATCGTGTCGTTGATGACATAGGAGCCGGTGGCAATGACCATGAAAAGCGGGCCGCGAACGGCGGGCGGGATGACATTCATGCGCCGGAAATGATCAGAGCATCGGCGCGGGAGCAATAGTCCAACACTGCGACGCGCATGAACGCAGAACAGGACCGTCCCGCCATGCGGTGGGCGCAGCGCTGGTGCAACCAGATTGCAGGCGACACCGGCGCCAAATCCTGCATAGTCGGATGCGGCAGGCACCGGCTCCGTTTCCGATCGACTGCCCGGCCCGCACGCGGGTTCGCAGAGGGAGGAAAGCGGACATGCCGGGAGCGGGCCCGTCAAAATACCTGTCGGTGTCGTTGCTTGTGGTCGCCGAGATGGCGGGCATGAGCCTGTGGTTCGCTTCTGCCGCCGTTCTGCCCGACATGGCACGCGAGGCGGCCATCTCTCCCGACCGCCAGGCCCTTCTGTCCAGCGGCGTGCAGGCCGGCTTCGTGCTCGGCGCGCTCGTTTCCTCGATTGGCGGCATCGCCGACCGCTACGATCCGCGCCGGGTCTTCGCCATCTCAGCGATCCTCGCCGCGCTCGTCAATGCGACGCTGCTCGTGCTGCCGCTCGGCGGCAATCTCGCCATTCTCGCCCGCTTCGTTACCGGCGCGCTGCTTGCCGGCGTCTACCCGGTCGGCATGAAGATCGTCGTCGGCTGGGGCAGCCGCGACCGCGGTTTCCTCGTCGGGCTGCTCGTCGGGGCGTTGACGCTTGGCAACGGCCTGCCCTACCTGGCCTCATTCCTCGGCGGCGCTGACTGGCGCGCGACGATCATCGCGGTCTCGCTGCTTGCCGGGGCCGGCGGGCTGATCGTGCTCGGCGTCGGCCTCGGACCGCACCATGCCAGGGCCCCAACATTCGACCCCGGCGCCATCCGGCTCGCCTGGACCGACCGCAGGATCCGCGCTGCCTATCTCGGCTATTTCGGCCACATGTGGGAACTCTTCGCCTTCTGGGCCTGGATCGGCGCGGCATCGGCCGTTTCCTACCGCGCCTCGCTCGACATTGCGTCGGCCGAAAGCCTCGGCAAGCTCACCGCCTTTCTCACCATCGCACTCGGCGCACTGGCCAGCGTGGCGGCGGGGCGCGCGGCCGACCGCATCGGCAAGGCCAATGTTGCGATCATCGCCATGGCCGTCAGCGGCACCGCCGCCGTTCTCACCGCCGCGACCTTCGGTGGCCCGGTCTGGCTCACCTTCGGGCTGGTGATGATCTGGGGCATAGCGGTGATCCCGGATTCGGCGCAGTTCTCGGCCCTCGTCGCCGATGCCGCGCCGCCGCATCTTGCCGGTAGCCTGATGACCTTCCAGACGGCAATCGGCTTTGCACTGACCATCCTGACCGTCCAGATGACGCCTGTCCTGGCGCAGGCCATCGGCTGGCCGCTGGTGCTCGGCGCCCTCGCCATCGGCCCGGCCCTCGGCATCGTCGCCATGCTGCCCTTGCGAACCCGAAAGCCCGCCTGACGGCCTGGCTCAATATCTCGGGTCTCGCCGTGTCTTGCGCGAAGCCCCGGCTTCATCCAGAAGGCCAACTTCACTTGCCGCGGTCGCCATTCGCCCGCCGCCGAGACAGCGCCAGCCAACATTCGGTTCGCGCTCCGAAAGACAGGACCATGTCTGCAATAGAGGCCAGGGCGAATGCCCGGGCGAACCCGTGGCGCACCGAGATGCGCGCAATGCTGCTGCTCGCCTGGCCGATGATTCTCACCAATCTCGGCCAGACGGCAATGACGGCGACCGACGTCCTGATGATGGGGCGGCTCGGCTCGCGCGCGCTTGCCTCCGGCTCGCTCGGCTCCAATCTATATTTCGCGCCGCTGATCTTCGGCCTAGGGCTGATGCTCGCCGTCTCGCCGATGATCTCGACCGAACTCGGCCGCAACCGCCATTCGGTGCGCGACGTGCGGCGCACCGTGCGCCAGGGTTTCTGGATCGCCATCATGGTGGCGCTGCCGATCTGGGTTCTGCTGTGGAACGCCGAGGCGATTCTTGTCGCCATGGGCCAGGAACCGGCGCTCGCGGCGCATGCGGCGACCTATGTGCGCACCCTGCAATGGGCGGTGCTGCCCTTCTACGGCTATATCGTGCTGCGCTCCTTCATCTCGGCGCTGGAACGGCCGCGCTGGGCGCTGGTCATCGTCTTTGCCGCAGTCGCCTTCAACGTACTCGCCAACTGGTGCCTGATGTACGGCAATCTCGGCTTTCCGGCGCTTGGCCTGGCGGGCTCAGGCTGGGCGACGACGCTCTCCAGCCTGCTGATGTTCGGCGGTTTGGCGGCCGTCGTCACGCTCGACCGGCGCTTCCGGCGCTACCGCCTGTTCGGCCGCTTCTGGCGCGCCGACTGGCCGCGCTTCCGAACATTGCTCTGGCTCGGCCTGCCGATTGCCGGGCTCTTGACCTTCGAAGTCTCGATCTTCAACGCCGCGACCTTCCTGATGGGGCTGATCGACGCCGCCTCGATCGCCGCTTATGCCATCGCCATCCAGATCGCCTCGATCTCCTTCATGGTGCCGATGGGCATCGGCCAGGCGGCGACGGTGCGGGTCGGCCGCGCCAATGGCCGTCGCGACCCGGAGGCGGTCGGCCGCGCCGGCTGGACGGCCTTCGTGCTCGGCGTCGGCTTCATGGCGATCATGGCGCTCTTGATGATCAGCTTTCCCTACCGGCTGATCGGCGCCTTCATCGACATCGGCGACCCGAAGAACGCGGACGTCGTCGGGCTTGCCGTCGGCTTCCTGGTGTTTGCCGGCCTGTTCCAGATTTTCGATGGCGCGCAGGCGGTGGCGAGCGGCATGCTGCGCGGCCTGCACGACACGCGCGTGCCGATGCTCTTCGCGCTGGTCGGCTACTGGGGCATCGGCCTGCCGCTCGGCGTTCTGCTCGCCTTCAACTACGGCTTTGCCGGCGACGGCATCTGGATCGGCCTGTCGACCGGGCTCGGCGTCGTGGCGGCGCTGCTCCTCGGCCGCTGGCTGCGCCGCGACCGGCTGCCCGCGCCGGTGCGTCCCGTCTGAGCCGTCAGGCTTTCCCGCCCGTGATCGACGGGCTGAACACCATGAGGCTGAGAATCTCGAACAGCACCTGGGCGCCGGCCTGAGCGGTGTTGGTGGTGGAATCGTACTGCGGCGCCACCTCGACGACATCGCCACCGACGATATCGAGGCCCTTCAGTCCGCGCAGCAGTTCGAGAACCTCGCGCGTGGTCAGGCCGCCGATCTCAGGCGTGCCGGTGCCCGGTGCGAAGGCCGGATCGAGGCTGTCGACGTCGAAGGAGATGTAGGTCGGCCCGTCTCCGACGATCTTCCGCGCCCGTTCGATGATGCCCGGAATGCCGAGGCTGGTGATCTCCTCGGCATGGATGACGCTCATGCCGGATTCGTAGCTGAACTCCCACAGATACTCGGCCGGGCCGCGAATGCCGATCTGGATGGTGCGCGTCGGGTCGAGCACGCCGTCGAGCACGGCGTTGCGGAAGGGGCCGCCATGGTGGAACTTCGTCTGGTCGAAGGGACCGCCGGTGTCGCAATGCGCGTCGATATGGATCATGCCGACGGGGCGCTTCCTGCCGACCGCCTTGAGGATCGGGTGGCTTATCGAATGGTCGCCGCCGACCGACAGCGGCACGATTCCGGCGTCGACAATCTGGCCGACGCGACGCTCGATGTCCTCGTGGCTCTGCTCCAGCCGGTAGCGGCTGCGGAACGGCACGTCGCCGATGTCGGCGACCCTCAGTTCGTGCACCGGCGCGCAGTCGAGCACATGATTGTAGGGTCCGATGCGCTCAATGGTGCGCAGCGCCCGCGGGCCGAAGCGCGAACCCGGCCGGTTGGTGACGCCGAGATCCATCGGCATGCCGATCATCGCGACCTGCAGGTCGCCGAAATCCGGGTTGTCGGCCGCTATTTCGCGGTGAGGCGCCGTCAAAAAGGTAGGAATGCCGGAATAGGGCGCCAGCCTTGTGCCGCTCTCGGAAAAGATCTTTTCGGCAACGCGCCGGAAACGCGGATTGAAAGTCTCGCCGCCCTGTGCCTCGCCAAAACGGGCGCGAAGCGCCTCCAGCCTGTCGCGATCGAATGCCATGAAATGTCTCCTTGCGCGGCGATTGATGCGGGAGGCTGAACGGAAAATCAATCTCCGTCATGTCCGATCGGCGCCATGTGGCGGTTTGCGCTGTCCGGCATTTCCTGTTTTTGTCGGTCCAGCGCCGCAACGGGCGCACAGGCCGCATAATCGATGCTATGTGACGCGTCGTCGTCCGGAGGAGTAGGGCATGGCAAAGACAGATATTGCGCGGCGCGTCTACAACCACGCCTGGAAGCTCGACCCGATCGTGCGCAGCCTGCTCGATACGGATTTCTACAAGCTTCTGATGCTGCAGATGATCTGGGGCATGTACCCGAAGGTCGACGCCACCTTCTCGCTGATCAACCGCACCAAGCGGGTGCGGCTCGCCGACGAGATCGACGAGCAGGAACTGCGCGAGCAGCTCGACCATGCGCGCACGCTGCGGCTCGCCAAGAAGGAAATGATCTGGCTCGGCGGCAACAGCTTCTACGGCCGCAAGCAGATCTTCGAGCCGGAATTCCTTGCCTGGTTCGAGAATTTCCAGCTCCCCGAATACGAGCTCACCAAGCGCGACGGCCAGTACGAGCTCGAGTTCCACGGGCCGTGGATGTACACGACGATGTGGGAGATCCCGGCGCTTGCCATCATCAACGAGCTTCGCTCGCGCTCGGCGATGAAGCCGTTCGGGCCCTTCGCACTCGACGTTCTCTATGCCCGCGCCAAGTCGAAGATGTGGGCCAAGACCGAGCGGCTGCGCGAACTGCCGGACCTCAAGATCTCCGACTTCGGTACCAGGCGCCGGCACAGCTTCCTGTGGCAGCGCTGGTGTGTGGAGGCGCTGAAGGAAGGCATCGGCGATGCCTTCACCGGCACCTCCAACGTGCTGCTCGCCATGGACACCGACCTCGAGGCGCTCGGCACCAACGCGCACGAGCTGCCGATGGTCTTTGCGGCGCTGACCGAGAGCGACGAAGAGCTGCGCGCCGCGCCCTACCGCGTGCTGCAGGACTGGCAGCGCTACTATGGCGGCAATTTGCTGATCGTCTTGCCCGATGCCTTCGGCACCGCCTCCTTCCTGCGCGACGCGCCCGACTGGGTCGCCGGCTGGACCGGTTTCCGGCCTGACAGCGCGCCGCCCATCGAGGCCGGCGAGCGGATCATCGAGTGGTGGCGCTCGAAGGGCGTCGACCCGCGCGAGAAGCTGCTGATCTTCTCCGACGGGTTGGAACTCGAGACGATCGAGGAGACCTACCGCCATTTCCGCGGCAAGGTCCGCATGGCCTTCGGCTGGGGCACCAACCTGACCAACGACTTCGAGGACTGCGCGCCGATGGAAACCGACGGCCTCGACGCCATCTCGCTGGTCTGCAAGGTCACCTCGGCGAACGGCCGCCCGGCGGTAAAGCTCTCCGACAACCCGGCCAAGGCGACAGGCGACCCGGACGAGATTGCGCGGTATTTGCGCGTTTTCGGGACGGCTGAGCGCGTCGAGCACCGCGTCAAGGTGTGAAGCTGGTGCGGGGCGCCGACCGACCTTTAGCCGGCGCACGGCTGAACTCGGCGTCCCCTAGCCTGACGGAGACGCACCCGGCAGGTGGCGATGGACGGCTGAGGTGGCAGGGTCTCGCCGGCAAGCCGACCGTCAAGCCTGGAGCTCCGGCCAGCACCCCCCTCTGTCCTGCCGGACATCTCCCCCTCAAGGGGGGAGATCAGCCTTCGCGGCCGGCTTCGCAAATCGCCAACGTCGCAGGAGGAGATGCCACCCCGAAGCTGCCAATCTCCCCCCTTGAGGGGGAGATGGCCGGCAGGCCAGAGGGGGGTCGGTCGAAATTATCCCCGACGCGGACCTCAGCCCTCCCCGCCGCCCTGCTCCCGCTCCTCCCCACCGACGCCCTCGCCCACGCCTCCGATCGCGGCCACGTGCTCCTGCTGCCGACCGGCTACTATCTCCTCGGCGGGGCGCTCGCCGTCACCGCGAGCTTCGCCGTGCTCGGCCTGCTGCGCGGCAACGCGCTAGAGCGCGCCTATACCGCCCGCCTGCCGATCGGCACACTCGGCGACGGCGGCAGGATTGCCGCTAGCCTGGTCTCCTTCGCCTTCCTCGCCGCGCTCGTCGCCGCCGGTTTTCTCGGCAGCCGCGACCCGCTTTCCAACCCGCTGCCGCTGACGATCTGGACGCTGCTCTGGGTCGGGCTGACGCTCGTGCAGGGCCTGTTCGGCAATCTCTGGCGCTGGATCGACCCGTGGTACGGCCCCTGGCGGCTGGCCATGCGCCTCATCGGCCGCGACGCCGCCACCGCGCCGCCATTCGCCCTTCCGGCAAGGCTTTCCATGTGGCCGGCGCTGTTCCTGCTGCTCTGCTTCGCCTGGTTCGAGCTGGTCTACCCGGCGCCCGATGATCCGGAAAAGCTCGGCCTCGCGGTCGGCCTCTATTGGCTCCTGACCTTCGCTGCCATGCTCGCCGTCGGCCACCCCGATTGGAGCCGGCGCGGCGAGTTACTGTCGGTGTTCTTCGCCATGGTGTCGCGTTTCGGCGTCGTCGAGCGCACGCCAACGCCGGATGGCGGAAGCCGCCTTGCCCTCTGCCTGCCCGGCGCGAAACTCGCCGGCACGGAACCGCTGCCCCTTTCCGGCACGCTGTTCCTGCTCGCCGCGCTCGGCTCGGTCTCCTTCGACGGGTTTTCAAAAACCTTCTTCTGGCTCGGCGCCAACGGCATCAACCCGCTCGAATATCCGGGCCGCACCGCCATGATGGGCATCAACGGTCTTGGCCTGCTCACCGCCTCGGCCCTGCTCGCCGCCGCCTATCTCGTCTCGGTCGCCGCCGGCGAGGCGCTGGCCCGCGGCAGGCAGCGCGGCCTTGCGGCGGCCGCCGGCCTCCTGGTCTGGTCGATCGTGCCGATCGCGCTTGCCTACCACTTCGCGCACTACCTGACGGCGCTGCTGGTCAACGGCCAATATGCGCTGGTGGCGCTGTCCGACCCTTTCGGGCGCGGCTGGAACCTCTTCGGCACCGCCTACTGGCAGGTCGAGGCCGCATTCGCCAGCGGCTCCGCCGCCGCCTGGACGATCTGGAACCTGCAGGCGGCGGCAATCATCGGCGGCCATGTACTGGCGGTGCTTGCCGCGCACCGGCTGGCCTTCCGGCTGCATCCGACGCCGCGCGCCGCCCTCCTCAGCCAGCTGCCGCTGACCGTCCTGATGATCGCCTATACGGTTCTCGGCCTCTGGCTGCTGTCGACGCCGACAGTCGGCTAGCCTGCCAGACGCTTCCAGCGGGCCTGCCGACACGCCGTTGCGGAAAGCTCCCTTGCCACGCTGAACCTTTGGTGATTTAGTTTGTACACATGCAATTTTCGCGGCGTTGCAATGACCGCGGACAGGTTGAAAATTCGGCTGGAATTTTTACAAAAAGGGGAACCGGCATGAGCAGCTTCATCAGGAAATCGATCACCCGCCGCACGGCCTTGAAAGGCTTCGGCGCCGCCGCCGGCCTCGTCGCCGGGCCGGGCTTCGTCCGCTACAGCCAGGCGCAAAGCTCGGAACCGATCAGGATCGGCTTCCAGGCCCACCGCACCGGCATCGGCGCCTCCTATGGCCGCTGGTACGAGCGCACCACCAACGCCGCCGTCAAGGCGGTCAACGACGCCGGCGGCATCAACGGCCGCCAGGTCGAGGTGATCGTCGAGGATGACGGCACCGATCCCGGCCGCGGCGCCGAGGTGGTCGGCAAGTTCGCCACGCAGCACAAGGTCGACGTTGCCTTCGGCACCCTCTTCTCGCATGTGGTGATCGGCTCGGCGCCGGCCGCCGGCGAAAACAAGCTACCCTACTACGTCGTCAGCGAGGGCCACCACGTCGCCTCGACCAAGCTCAACCGCTACGTCTTCCAGCCCGGCATCACCGACGTGAAGAGCCAGATCCAGGCCGTGGCGCCGTGGATCGCGGCCAATGCCGGCAAGAAGGTGACGCAAATCTTCCCCGACTTCGCCTTCGGCTACGATCATCGCGACTATCTGCCGCCGGCGCTCAAGGCGCAGGGCGCCGACGTCATCGCTCAGATCGCCATCCCGCCGACGGAGAGCAGCTTCACCAAGTATTTCCCGCAGATCCCGGCCGATACCGACGTCATCTACCATGTCATGGTTGGGCCCGCCGTGCTGACCTTCGTCAAGGAACTCGGCGAATTCTACGGCTCGAACCGGCCGCAGCTCTTCGGCTTCATCGACAGCCTGGAGGCCGTCGACATCAACAGCCCGGGCCTGGAATTCCTCGACGGCAGCCATTTCTGGGAAGGCTCGCCGCGCTATGCGCAGCCCGACGACAGCGACGCGCAGAAGGCCTATCGGGCCGCCGTCGGCATCGACGAGAACGGCGCCTCGGTGGACGACCCGAAGGATGTCTCGACGGCTGCCCACATGTTCGGCTGCTGGGAAACGCTCTACGTCATCAAGAAGGCGATGGAAGATTCCGGCTACCAGTCGCGCGACGACGCCGGCAAGCTGGTCGAGGCGACCGAAGCGCTGACCGAATTCGCCGAGGGCCCCGAGCATCCGCAGGGACCCAAGACATTCAACGGCAAGATTCACCAGTGCTTCGGCATCCAGAACATTTCCAAGCTGGAAGGTGGCCGGCTCAACGTCGTGCACAAGACCTCCATCGAGGACGGCATGTACGAGCCGGAAGGCGACTACACCACGCAGCCGCTTTGATTTTCCCACTACCCTCTCCCCGCGCGGGAGAGGGTTCAGGTTCAGACTGAATGGCATTCGGACCGCATCTCCTGCTGGCGACGCTGGAAGGGCTTGTCACGTCGGCCGTGCTGGCGCTGATGGCGCTCGGCCTGTCGCTGGTGTTCGGCGTCATGCGCGTCGTCAATGTCGCGCATGGCGAGTTCTTCATGCTGGGCGCCGTGCTCGCCTGGGCCGTCACCGCGACGCTTGGCGGCAATCCGGCCATCGGCTTCCTGGCAGCGCTGGTCATCAGCCCGCTGATCGTCGGCGCGGTGGCGCTGCTCGCCGAGCAGGTCGTACTCAAGCGGCTGAACTACAATCCCGAGGCCACGATCGTCGCCACCATCGGGCTGCTCTACATCATCCAGCAGCTGGCGCTGACCTTCTACGGGCCGGATGCGCGCCCCGTCGCCGCACCCTTCAACTACCGCATCTCGCTGCCCTGGTTCGGCTATTCCGGCTACAAGCTGTCGATCGTCGCGGCCTCGGCAGTCCTGCTCATCGCCACCTGGTTCGTGCTGACGCGCACCCGCATCGGCCTCGTCATGCGCGCCACGCAATATGACAGCGAGACGGCGCAGGCCTTCGGCATCCCGGTCGAGCGCGTCTATGCCGGCGTCTTCGCGCTCGGCGCAATGCTGGCGGCGGTCGCCGCCGTGCTCATCGTGCCGATCAGCCAGGCGCACTACCTGATGGGCCTCGATCCGCTGCTGCTCTCCTTCATCGTCGTCATCATCGGCGGCCTCGGCTCGCTGCGCGGCACGGTCGTCGCGGCCCTGCTGATCGGCGTCTCCGACGGCGTCATCTCGGTGTTCTTCTCGCCGACGCTCGCCAAGATCATCGCCACGCTCGTCGTCGCCATGGTGCTCGTCTTCCGGCCGCAGGGCCTGTTCGGCACGGCGCGCCGATGAGACATGACGGGTTCAAGCCGGCGGCGCTGCATGTCGCGGTCATCGCGCTGCTCTTCGCGCTCAACTTCGTGCTGCCCGACTATCACCACGGGCTCCTCGCCCGCATCATGGTGTTGGCCGTCTTCGCCATGGGCTACAATCTGCTCTTCGGCTATGTCGGCCTGCTCAGCCTCGGCCACGCGATGTTCTTCTCGGCCGGGCTCTACGGCTCCGGCCTTGCGATCTACCATCTCGGCTGGGGCGTGCCGGCGGCCTTCGGCGCCGGCCTCGTCTCGGGCGCTCTCCTCTCGCTGGTCATCGGCCTGCTGGCGCTGCGCACCACCGGCGTCGCCTTCATGATCGTCACCATGATGTTCGCGCAGGTCTTCTACCTGCTCATCCTTTACTTCGCGCAATGGACCGGCGGCGACCAGGGCCTCGTCCTGCAGCAGGCGCAGCGCCTGATCGAAATCGGCGGCGTGACGCTCGACCTCACCGAGCCGGTGACCCGCTACATGGTTTCGCTCGGACTGTTCTCGGTGGTGCTCGTCGCCACCCTCCTGATGGCGCGCTCCGCCTTCGGGCGCGTGCTCGTCGCCATCCGCGAGAACGAGGAGCGCACCAGGATGCTCGGCTACGACACCTTTGCCAACAAGCTCGCCGCGGTCGTCGCCTCGGGCGTCATCTGCGCCGCGTCGGGTGCCGCCTACGCGCTGCTCTTCGGCTATGTCGGCTCGACGTTGGCCTCGGTGCAGTATTCGATCCTGCCGCTGCTCTGGGTGCTGCTCGGCGGCGCTGCCACCACGCTCGGGCCGCTCGTCGGCACGGTCTTCATGTACTATGTCATCGACGTCACCAGCGGCTATACATCGGCCTACATGCTGGTCGTCGGCATCGCGCTGATCCTGCTCGTCCTCTACTTCCCGAAGGGCGTGCTCGGCACCATCCGCGACCGCTGGGTGAGGTGGCTGCCATGATGCCGCTGCTCACCACCAAGGGGCTGGGGAAATCCTATGGCGGGCTGAAGGCCGTCGACGGCGTCGACTTCTCGCTGATGCCCGGCGAGATCCGCGCCATCATCGGCCCAAACGGCGCCGGCAAGACCACCTTCGTCAGCCTGGTCTGCGGCCGCGTCGAGCCGAGCGCCGGCATGATCGTCTTCGACGGCGAGGACATCACCTCTATGCCGCCGCACCAGCGTGTCCGGCACGGCATCGCCTACACCTTCCAGATCACCAGCGTCTTCGCCAACCTCACCGCCTACGACAATGTCGCGCTGCCTGTGCAGCGAACCCTGCAGGGCGGGCACGGCCACAGGGCCGTTCATGCCGGCGTCATGGACGCGCTCGCCCGCACCGGGCTTGCCGGGCGCGAGGACGTGCTGGCCGGCCACCTCTCCTACGGCCACCAGCGCCTGCTCGAAGTGGCGATGGGGCTGGCGCTCAAGCCGCGCCTGCTGATCCTCGACGAGCCGACGCAGGGCCTGTCCGACAGCGAGATCGAGAGCTTCGTCGCGCTGGTGCGCGAGATCGCCAAGGGTGCCACCGTGCTGCTGATCGAGCACAACATGCAGGTCGTCATGCAGCTTGCCGACCGCATCACCGTGATGAACGGCGGCACCATCCTCGCGGAGGGCACGCCGGAGCAGATCAGCGCCAATGCCGACGTGCAGCACGCCTATCTTGGGACGCCGGCCGATGAGTGACGCGCTGACGATCCGCGGCCTCGACTGCTTCTACGGCGAGACACCGGTGCTGCACGGGCTCGACCTCGATCTCAGGCAGGGCGAGGTGCTCTGCCTGCTCGGCCGCAACGGCGCCGGCAAGACGACGACGCTGAAGGCGATCATGGGCCTCGTCCCGGCGCGCGCCGGCTCGATCATGCTCGGCGGCACGGACCTGACGAAGTTGCCGGCGCACGAAGTGCCCAAGGCCGGCGTCGCCTATGTGCCGCAGGGCCGCCGGCTGTTCGCCGAGATGACGGTCGCGGAGAACATCGAGATCGGCCTGATGACGCGCCGCAAGGGCAAGGCGACGCGCGAGAGCGTGCTCGACCTGTTTCCGCTGCTGCGCGACCGGCTGAAACAGCAGTCCGGTACGCTGTCGGGCGGCGAGCAGCAGATGCTGGCCATGGCCCGGGCGCTCTGCATCGAACCGCAGGTGCTACTGCTCGACGAACCGACCGAGGGGCTGATGCCCTCGATGATCGCAAAAATCCGCGAGACGGTGGCCAGGCTGCGCGAACGCGGCGTTTCGACCATCCTCGTCGAGCAGCGCGTCGACGCCGTACTGTCGGTCGCCGACCGCGTCTCCTTCATCGAGAACGGCAGGCTGAAGGAGACCGTCGACGTCGAGCGGCTGCGCGAGGACCACGCCCTTGTGATGCGTTATGTCGGCGTAGGCTGAAGAACCCGGTCTCGTCAGGCGAGCGTGACGCCTGCGGCCTTCATCTTGCCCAGCATCGTCTCCATGGAACCGCCAAGGTCAATGCCGCGGCAGGCGTCGAGCCTGACCGTGGTAGAAAACCCCTGCGCCACCGCGTCGAGCGCCGAATAGGCGACACAGAAATCCGTCGCCAGCCCGACCAGCGTCAGCCTGCTTATGCGGCGCTCGCGCAGGTAGCCGGCGAGCCCCGTCGGCGTCGCGTGGTCGTTCTCGAAGAAGGCCGAATAGGAATCGATGGCCGGCCGGAACCCCTTGCGGATGATCAGCTCGGCCTTGGTGCGGTTGAAATGCGGGTGGAAGGCCGCGCCGCCCGAGCCCTGGATGCAATGGTCCGGCCACAGCGTCTGCGCCCCGTAGGGCATTTCGACCGTGTCGAAGGGCGCCTTGCCGGGATGGCTCGAGGCGAAGCTCGAATGATGCGCCGGGTGCCAGTCCTGCGTCAGTACGACATGCTCGAAATCATGCACCATCGCGTTGACCAGCGGCACGATCTCGTCGCCGCCCGAGACCGCCAGCGCGCCGCCCGGGCAAAAGTCGTTCTGCAGATCGATGACGATCAGCGCCTCTCCGGTCATAGCATGCTCCCTGCGGTATCGGACGGCCAAAGACTTCGATGGAAAGGCAGCCGCGTCAAGGCCTTCCCGCGTCCCGCCGGCGCGTCCTGCCCGCCAAGTCTTGTTTTGACAATTTGGGCCGGCTTGATATCATTTGCATACGAACGAATATTTGCCGGCCCTTGGGCGCCGGGAGGCATTGCGTGAGCCGCTACGCGAAACCCATCAGTCTGGACGAGGCGCTGACCCTGCTTGGCGATGCCAGCTGGCGCATGCTGGCCGGCGGCACCGATTTCTATCCCGCCCAGGGCGCCCGGCCGCTGACCGACAACATCCTCGACCTCAACGGCCTCGACGCGCTGCGCGGCATCGCCGAAACCGCTACGCACATCGTCATCGGCGCGCGCACGACGTGGAGCGAGCTGCTGCGCCATCCCCTGCCGCCCGCCTTCGACGCCCTGAAGCAGGCGGCGCGCGAGGTCGGCTCGGTGCAGATCCAGAACATGGCGTCGGTCGCCGGCAATCTGTGCAACGCCTCGCCCGCCGCCGACGGCGTGCCGCCGCTGATCGTGCTCGACGCTGAGGTCGAACTGCGCTCAGTCAGGGGCAGCCGCGTGCTGCCGCTCGGCGAGTTCATCCTCGGCAACCGCAAGACGGCGCTCATGTCGAACGAGCTCGTCACCGCCATCCGCGTGCCGAAGAGTTTCGCGCAGGGCACGTCTGCCTTCGTCAAGCTTGGGGCGCGGCGCTATCTCGTCATCTCCATCGCCATGGCGGCTGCGCGCATCGAGCTTGCCAACGACGGTTCCATCGCGTCGGCCGCAATCGCCGTCGGCTCGTGCTCGGCCGTGGCGCAGCGGCTTGCCGGCTTCGAGGCGGCACTCGTCGGGCTGAAGCCCGGAGCCGATCTCGACCGCGCCGTGGCGGAAGCCGACCTCGCCGCGCTGACGCCGATCGACGACGTGCGCGGCACGGCCGAATACCGCCGCGCTGCGGCGCGCGAGATCGTGCTGCGGGCGCTCGCCCGGG
>CAMYMG010000085.1 GCA_947259295.1 uncultured Rhizobiaceae bacterium | reverse complement strand
CCAGGGCGTTCGCGTCAACGCGGTGGCCGCGGGGCCGACCGAATCGGGCGCGCTGACCGGCATGATGGGCCTGTCGCCCGAGCAGGCCGCCGCGGTCGAGAAGGCCGAGCGCGAGCAGATACCGCTGAAGCGCCGCGGCGTGCCCGACGACGTCGCCCGCTGGATCCTGCACCTGGCCGAACCGGATAGCGAATGGGTCACCGGGCAGGTGATCGCCGTCGATGGTGGCCTAGCCGTGAGCTGAGTTTGCCTACCCGCGACCATTCAACCACCTCGAAGGAGTTCACTGTCATGGATTCACCCGCAATCCGCACACTCGCCGGCGTTTCGGTGCCGGACACGCCGCTCATCTCCCAGGCGCTGGACTATGCGCGCAGCCACTGCGAGCCCTATCTCTACAATCACGTCGTCCGGTCGTGGCTTTTCGCCGTGCGCCTCGGCCAGATCCGCGGACTCGACCATGACCCGGAAGTGCTCGCGGTCGGCACCCTGCTGCACGACATCACGCTCAACGAAAACTTTGCCGGGCCGCGGCGATTCGAGGTCGAGGCCGCCGACCTGGCGCGCAGCTTCGTGCGCGAGCGCGGCGTGGGCGAGCGCCGCGCCCAATTGATCTGGGACAGCGTCGCGCTCAACTCCACCCCGTCGATCGGCCTCTACAAGGAGGCCGAGGTGGCGCTCTGCACCGCCGGCATCTGCCTCGATTTCGTTGGCCTGCAATACACCGACATTCCCGCGGCGGAGATCGCGGCCATCGTCGCAGCCTTCCCCCGCCTCGGCATGAAGAAGAAGATGACGCGCTGCTTCTGCCACTTTGCCGAAACAGTGCCCGGCACCACCTACGACAATTTCATCCGCGACTTCGGCGAGCGCTTCGTGCCGGGCTACAAGGTGCCGTCATCCGTCGACCTGGTCGCCGACGCGCCATTTGACGGATAGCGAGAAAGCGCCAGGAGCGGGTGCGTCGTCGCGGCGAGGAGGCCGCCGCGTGGTGGCCAGGCTGGTCTCCAGTGACAACACCTTCGGCACGGCATCGGTCTTCGACCTGTCCGGCGTAGCGCCACCTACTGCGGATGCCCGTGGTGAGGGTGGGATCGCACCGCACTGTACAATCCTGTCTGGAAAGGCATCAAGACGGTGGGCCGTGACCATAGCGGTACCGGCATTTTTGGGCTCTGTCTCCGACGATAGGATAGGCGCCATCAACTCCGTTAGAAGGCTTGCGAGAACGGTGCCGTTTGTGAGCATCAACCGCAGCCTCGCCGACCCTGACTGTGAAACAGGCGCGCAGCGTTCGCAACGCGTATGATCCCCCCATCGCGCTGGACGTACCGCTCGCGGCCCCAGGCTTCGAGGTCGCGCCGAAATCGATCCTGGCGTTGGCCTCGAACCTGCCAGGCCATCAAGTTCGCTTGACGGCAGGCCCCTCCCCATGCCTAATGTAAGCGCTTACATTAGTTACTGACCGAGGAATCGATCTTGTCACTCTCCATGTTCGACGGACTTCAAATCGACGAGACGCACACGATCGAGAAGACGATCTCGGAGTCGGATGTCTACATCTATGCCGGGATCGTCGGCGACTTTCATCCCAACCATGTGAACGCGGTCTACGCCGCCAAGGGCCTGGGGCGGCGTGTTGCACATGGCGCTCTGCTGCCCGGGTTCATTTCCCGCTGCGCGGTGGAACTGATCGGCAAGCGGCTTTCCTCGCCCGGCTATGCCGCGCAGGAATTCACCGTCAAATGCATCGCTCCGGTCTTCATCGGCGACACCATTGCCGTCCGTGTACGGGTCAAGGCACTCGATCCCGACCGACGCAAGATTTTCATGGAGGCAGAGATCACGAACCAGGACGGCACGCTGTGCGCGGTAGGCAGCAAGACTATCAAGGTCCTGAAGCCCCGCAACGAGCAAGCTGGCGGCAGTCGGAATTGATCATGAGACGCGTAGAATTCCTCAGCCCGATGCAGGCCGCCGAGCTGGTTCATGACGGAGACACGATCGTCGTCTGCGGCTGCGAGAACGTGCTTGCGCCCAACACGCTCCTCCAGTCCCTTGGCGAACGTTTCGAAGCGACCCAGGCGCCGCGCGATCTGACCGAAATCCACCCCATCATTGTCGGCATGGGACCCGGACTGGGCCTGGAGAACCTCGCCCACCCGGGGATGGTGAGACGCGCGATCGGCAGCGGATTCAGCTACCTGAAGACATCGCGGTATACGCAGATGCTCAAGGACGACCTGTTCGAAGCGCATGTCGTTCCGATGGGCACTCTCTACCAGATGTTCAGCGACACCGCTGCGGGGAAGGACTTCACGCTGACCAGGGTCGGCCTCGACACTTTTGTCGACCCGGCATTCGAGGGCGGCCGGATCAACGGAAAATCCTCCTTTTCACTCGCCTCGCGGGTGGAAATCGACGGCGAGGTCTATCTGAAATATCCCCGCCTGCCGGCTCAGGTCGCATTGCTCCGCGGCACCACGGCGGATGAAAGCGGCAATATCAGCCTGGAGAACGAGCCGGTTTCTCTCGGCGTCAAGACGCTCGCCATGGCCGTCAAGAACAGTGGCGGCAAGGTGATCGTCCAGGTCAGCAGGATGACCCAGGACGGCTGCCTGCACCCGCGGATGGTCGAGATACCCGGTATATTCGTCGACGCCGTCGTGGTCGATCCACAGCAGCCGCTATCGGGCGGCGAGCGGCTCAACCCGGCACTGACAGGGCTGACGCGCTTGCCGATCGGCGACATCACGCCGGTGGCGAAGGGCGTGGAGCGCGTCGTGATTTCGCGAGCCGCCGACGAGGTCGGGCGCGGTGAGATTGTCAATCTCGGAGTCGGAATGCCGATCGGGATTCCGAAGATGCTGCTGGAACGAGGCTCCGCGGGCAAGGCGACATTCTTCCCCGAGCATGGGTCGGTCGGCGGCGTTCCGGGAGACCGGGATATCTTCGGTACCAACATCAACCCCGAAGCAATCATGGATTCGACCCAGGTATTCGAGTTCTTCCGCGGCGGCGGACTCGACGTCTCCTTCCTCGGCTTCGGCCAGATCGACGCCGCCGGCAATGTGAACGTCAGCAAGTTCAACGGTATAGTCCCGGGCTGCGGCGGCTTCATAGACATCACCCACCGGACGAAGAGGATCGTGTTTTGCGGCTCCTTTGCGGCGGGCGGTGTCGACATCGAGATCGCCGACGGCAAACTGAACGTAAGAACCGAAGGCGCCTTTCCGAAATTCGTCGGCCAGGTCGAACAGGTCACGTTCAACGGCAGCCAGGCGATCAGAAAGGGACAGTCGGTCCTCTACGTCACCGAGCGTGCGGTGTTTTCCCTGCAGGAAACGGGTCTGGTCGTCGAGGAAGTCGCGCCCGGAATCGACCTTCAGACGCAGGTCCTCGACCTCGTGCCCTTTGCCGTCGGCGTTTCGTCCGGCCTCAAGACCATGGACCCTGCACATTTTCTGTAAGCGGCACCTGGGAGGTAACGCATGAGTTCGACCATTCTCGAAATCGAAACGGACGTGCTGGTCGTCGGGAGCGGTGCCGCCGCGCTGCGGGCTATCCTCGATGCCGACAATGGCGGCGTGGAGGTTCTCGTCGTCATCAAGGGAGAGTTTCGCAAGAGTGGGGCGACATTCCACAGTGTCGCAGAAGTCGGGGCGTTCAACGTTCCCGATAATGCCGGGCATACAGGCGACGACCCAGACGTCTTCCTGGACGACATCCTCACGGCGGGACAAGGAATGGCGGATCCGAAACTTAGCCGGATTCTCGCTAACGAGGCCGAGGAAGCGCTGCGCTATCTCGAGAGTTACGGCGTATATTTCGAGCGCAAGGATGACGACTATCTGGTGTTCCAGGCATGTTTTTCATCCCGGCCGCGCTCGCACGTCATCAAGGACCACTTCAAGCCGATCGTAAAGGCGCTGGGCACCGAAGCGTCGCGCCGCGGAATCAAGGTGCTCGACAATCTGATGATCACGAACCTGATCGTTCGTGACGGCGAGTGTCTGGGCGCTTACGCGATCGACGCGAAGGGCGAGCCGGTGGTGATCCGGGCGAAATCCACGATCCTGACCACTGGAGGTGCCAGCCAGCTGTTCGCGACGAACCTCTACCCGTCCGACATCACAGGCGACGGCTATGCCATGGCCCACCGTGCGGGTGTCCATCTTGCCAACATGGAGTTCATGCAGGCGGGAATCAGCATCGTCTCGCCCTTCATCAATCTGTTCGGCAACTACCTATGGGACGCGCATCCCAATCTGACGGATCGCGATGGCTTGCCCTTCGTGTCGGACTACCTTCCGGAGGGCCTCGGCCTTGACGCCGTGATCGAGGAAAAGCAGCGCCACTTCCCCTTCAGTTCGAGCGACATATCGAAATATGTCGAGATATCGGTCCAGAAGGCGATAAACGCCGGCCGGGCCGCCGATGAAGGGGGCGTCTTCCTCGACTTTCTCGACACCGATTTCGATCGGATCCTGTCCGATCAGGGACGCAGCATCGCCCGCATGTGGCCGACGACGTACGACTGGTACCGCGAGCGCGGAGTCGATCTCTACAAGGAGAAGGTCCAGATCGCCTGTTCGGCACACGCCATCAATGGCGGCATCCTGATCGACGAGAATGCCCAGTCCAGCGTCATCGGTCTGTTCGCCGCTGGCGAAGTGGCAGCCGGCCCGCATGGGGCCGATCGCCTCGGCGGCAACATGGCGATGACATGCCAGGTCTTCGGCGGGCGCGCCGGCCGCGCGGCCGCGGAGCGAGCCAGGGAGATGGGCCACCCCACGGTGTCCGACATCTATCAGGAAGAACAGGCTTTCCTCGACGTCTTCCGCGGAACGGGCAGCGCGAAACTCGGAAACCTGAGAGGCGAACTTCAACAATCAGCCAACCGGCATCTGCTGATCATCAGGAACGAGCAGGGACTTGAGAAACTGTCTGACCGGTGCGGAGAGTTGCGCGCCGAGCTCAACGGCAACACTGCGATCGAAGGCGCGTCGGCGCTTCGGGAAGCTATCGAGCTGAGCAATCTCCTTGATGTCTGCGACATGATGATCCTGGCAGCGTCCGCGCGTACCGAAAGCCGAGGCAGCCACTATCGCGAGGACCATCCGGAAACGGACCCAGCCCAGAACACCAGTATCATTCTCGATCGGTCGGCGCCGGCCGGCCATTTCCGACTGTCGTTGGGGGACAGGTGACCGTGTTGCCGTACATCAATCGGAACAGCTGGAAGTTTCGACCGCAGCACAGGGGAAGCAGGTAAATGGCGGACTACATCATCGTCGGTGCAGGTTCTGCAGGATGCGTGTTGGCCAACCGGCTGAGCGCGGATCCCGGCGTCAGCGTCGTGCTGCTGGAGGCCGGCGGAAAGGATGACAGTTTCTATATCCGTGCACCCGGCGGCCACAGGAACCTCATGCTGTCGGGCCGCTACGACTGGGGCTACAACACCGTGCCCCAGCCCCATTGCGGCAACCAGACTTTTTACTGGCCAAGGGGCAAGGTGCTCGGCGGCTCCAGCTCCATCAACGGCATGGTCTATCTGCGCGGCGATCCGTCCGACTTCGATGTCTGGGCGCAGCTCGGAAACCGGGGCTGGTCATATCAGGACTGCCTGCCCTACTTCAAAAGGTCGGAAGGCTTCGAAGGCGGCGAAAGCGAGTTTCACGGTGGCAGCGGCCCGCTCAAGACGAGCCGGGTCAAGTCGATGCACCCTCTGTCGAAAGCCTGGATCGAAGCCGGCATCGCGGCCGGCTTTCCCTATAACGACGATTTCAACACGGATCGGCAGGAAGGGTTCGGCCCGCTCTACAGCACGATTCACAAGGGCAAGCGGGCGAGCAGCGCGTGGTCCTATCTGCGCCCGGTGCGGCACCGGAAGAACCTCACGGTCCTGACGGGCGCGCAGGCGACCCGCGTGATCATGGATAACGGTCGCGCCACCGGCGTGGAATATCTTCGAAATGGAGTGTCGGGAAAGGTCCGTGCCGATCGCGAGGTCATCCTCGCAGGCGGCGCCATCAATTCACCGCATCTGCTTCAGCTGTCGGGCATCGGCAATGCGGATCATCTGACGGCGGCCGGTGTCGCCGTGCTTCACGATCTGAAAGGCGTCGGGGAGAACCTTCAGGATCATCTTGCCGTCCCGTTCAGGCAACTGACATCGGGCCCCGTCTCGACCTTGTCGTCCCTCGACCCGCTGCAGGTCGGGCTGGCGATGCTGCAATACGGGCTCTTGCGCACCGGACCGGGCGCCCATTCAGGGTTCCAGGCGATCTCATGCATCAAGACTCGCCCGGACCTCGTCGCACCCGACATTCAGGTGCATTTCATGACGCTGCTCTACACCGATCACGGCCGTGAGATCATCAGGCAGCACGGGTTCCAGCCGCTCATCAATATCCAGCGACCGGAAAGCCGGGGGACGATCCGGATCGTCAGTTCGGATCCTCTGGCTCATCCATCAATCGATCCGCGCTATCTCTCCGGGAAGGAAGATCTCGTGACTCTTCGCAAAGGCATCAGGATCGTCCGGGACGTCGTCGCCCAGAAGCCATTCGACCGGTTTCGCGGCAAAGAATTGTCCCCGGGTCCCGGCGTTTCCAGCGAGGCCGACATCGACGAATATATCAGGATGTCGTGCGTCACGCAGTACCACCCTGTCGGCACCTGCAAGATGGGCAGCGACGACCTGGCCGTGGTCGATGACCGGCTTCGTGTGCGTGGCGTGGACGGCCTGCGTGTCGCGGATGCCTCGATCATGCCCCGACTGGTCAGCGCAAACACCAACGCCGCGACCATCATGATTGCGGAAAAGGCCTCCGACTATATCCTCAACGGCTAGGGCGTCGACCAGACTGCCTGTATGATGGCAGGCCACGGCCAACGCACTGGGATAGCGATGACGGATGCTAGGAAGATTGGCAGGGCAGGTCGCGCTCGTCTGGCCGATGTCGCCACGGCGGCCGGCGTTTCGATCGCGACCGCGTCGCGTGCGCTCAGCAAGCCGCATCTGGTCAGGCCCGATGCCAGGGAGCGGGTGGCGGAAGCCATCAAGTCGCTTAACTATTCGCCCGACCGCATTGCACGCGCGCTCAGCCTGGGACACAGCACCACGATCGGCGCAATCGTCCCAACCCTCGGCACGGCGGTCTTTGCCGAGGGCGTGGAATGCTTGCAGAACCGGCTCGACGAACTGGGATATACGCTGCTGCTCGGAAACTCGCAGTATGATCCCAAGAAGGAGGAAAAGCAGATCCAGGCGTTTCTGGAGTACGGCGTAGCCGGTCTCCTTTTGGTAGCCGGCGAACTCTCGCCGGGGGCGCTGAAGCTTATCCGGTCGTCTCCGGTACCGGTGGTGGCCACCTACATGCATGAGTCGTCATACGGTTTCCCGGCGGTCGGCATCGACAATGCAGCCGCAACGGCTCGACTTGCCAGACACTTAATGTCCATCGGACATCGCAACTTCGGCATCATTTCGAACACCGCGATCCCCAACGCACGCTCGGCCGCGCGCCGTGACGGTGCGATCGATGCCATCGTAGCGGCCGGTCTCACGGTCGACCCCGGGTGCGTGATTGAGGTGGAGACGCCCTCGATCCTCAGAGGCCGTTCCGCCCTGGTCCAGATCCTCGACAAATGTCCCGGTGTCACAGCGGTGCTATGCACCACGGATGCCCTGGCGATAGGCGTCCTGGCCGAATGCCGGGCCCGCAACCTGCGTGTCCCGCGCGACCTCAGTGTCACCGGTTATGACGACATGGAGCTTGCGGCACAGGTCGATCCCGCGCTGACCACGGTCAAGATCCCGACGAAAGAAATCAGTACCCGAGCTGTGGACATAATCATGGACATGATTGGCGGCAGGCCCGCCGAGCAGCAGGTGGAACTGGAAGCCGAAATTGTCTTTCGCGACTCGATCGCTGCGCCGCGAGCGCGTTGAAGTCTTGACGTGAGCGTCGGATTTCCGGCCTCTCTCGGCATTCCGACGCGTCCCCAATACCGCCGACAACACAACCGGACGATCCTCATCTGGACTCCGAAAACGAATGCGCGCCACCCGGTGAGGCAGCGCGCAGTCGTCGCCTATTCCGGCCGATAGCCAATCCTACTGCACGAGTTCGACTTCACTCGGCCTCCATTCCTTGGTGAAGAATGGCTCGAGCGGACCGTAAAGGCGCAGGCAGGGGATGAATCCCTTGCCGGGCATCGTCTGGATCCAGTTGCCCCTGGCAACGCCCTCCGGCTGCTCGGGTGCGAACCAGATCGTGGTCGTTCCGTCCGCGGCCGCTTCCGCCGCCGGCGACGGGTAACTCTGGCTGCCGGCGCGGGGATATTTCTGCGGCGTGTCGAGCATCGAACGCGTCTGGTTGTCGTAGACGATGAACGACCAGAAGTTCCGGAACGGAATGTCCTTGGGCAGGGTGACCTTGTAGGTCTTGCCGCCGTCGAACGGCTCCTTGTTGGCATCGACCAGCGTCCAGAGATACTGCGATCCGATGCCGGGAACGCGCATGGCCATGCCGGGTGTTATGCCGGTGACGCCGTAGAAGAACGCGGTCCGCGAATCGAGCAGGCGGTAGCCGGTGGCCGGGTAGGGCTTGGCGCCGTCCTTGGTGATTTCAGGAATCGGTGTCTCGAACTCGTAGCCACTGACGAAGAGCTGATTCACCCATCCGGAGCCGGGGTAGTAGTGCCAGTCCTCCGCGCGGGGCGCCATGAACAGGGTCCGAGAGGTGGCGTTGGCCAGCGTGACGGCCTCAGTGAGGATCTTCTTCATCCGTTCATCCGGTGCGAACGGCTTGCCCTTGATGATGCCGATTGCGGCGATCGAGCCCATAAGTTCAGGATCGAGCGAGGTAGCTGGCTCACTCTGGACGATCTCGTTCAGCCATTCGTAGTAGCTGTAGTCGCTGGGCCCGATCGTGTTCATCACCTTGCCGCTTCCCTCGTGGAAAACGGTGGGCGGAGGCGTCGCCACGGGCCCTATATTGACCTTTCCGCTGAGGTATTCGGCAATGCTCGTGCCGTAACCGCCTGACGAGTATGGATAGATCTTGAGGGTCTCCTTGATCCGCTCGACCGTCGGCTTGGGATCGTTGTCCTCCATGAAGGCGCGCGCGAACCAGATGACGAAATTGGTCTTGGCGTGTGCAACGAAATAGCCGCCTTCCGGTACCGGACCGTCATAGCCGGGCGGGAGGATGAGGTACTTTCCACCCTCGCCCCGGTCTGCTCCAGGGGCGCCCAGATCGATCACCCACCGGAACCACTGGTCATCTACCGCGCCGAGCATGCCGGGGCCAATCTCCAGCACCATGGGTCCGTTTGTCAGGTCGAGCATTCCCAGCGTGTAGATCGTGTCGGCATTGGCCGTCAGAAACAGCGACTTGGCATCCATCAGGTCGGAGAAGATCAACGCCTCGTTGTCCTTCACGCCGACGCTCTTGAACCCCTTGTGGAGCGCGGCGATGCTGACACCCTGGTAGGTATTGACGAATGCCTCGAAGGCGTGGACGAAATCGAGGTTGTCGTAGATCTTGTCGATGGTTTCCTTGCTCGGATAACCATCCTTGAAGTTCAGCGTGCCGATCCGGGTTTCCACCGTGTCAGGCGTCAGAATTGAAGGGGGCCTCAAGGGAGCTTCTTCCGCACGAAGCGCGGCAGGCACCGCTGCCAGCGAAAGTGCCACGGCCAACAAGGAAATCTGTCTGGCTATCATAGTTCGTCTCCGTAACCGGTCCTGGCGCGTCGGGGCGCAGCAGACATTTTACAGGCCCGAAAGTGCGAAGCACCCGAGTCTAGGTAACGAACATGCAATTAACGTGTAGCCGGACGGGAACAGAGACGGTGGCAGATCGGTGCGCGGCCGGACAATGGCAGGCGGTCGGTACCCGGCGCTCCGTCTTCCAATTCTGTGCGTGTGGGGAGTCGGGCGGATAGGATTATTGCAACGAACTCCTGGCATCTCGCCCCCCGGAGCAACGTCAGTTATGTCGCGGTTAGGCAGTTCAGCGAAAGGGGTTACCGACGATGTCAGCTTCCGCCACCATGTTCGCGCAGTCATTCTTTCACGGCACGCGGGCCGACCTGAAACCGGGCGACCGGATCGTCGTCGGACACGGGTCGAATTTCAGCGCCGCCAAGCCGCTGTCATGGGTCTATTTCGCAAGCACGCTCGACGCGGCGATCTGGGGCGCCGAGCTGGCGGCCGGCAGTGCGCCGCAGCGCATCTATGTCGTCGAGCCGACCGGGCCGATCGTCGACGATCCCAATCTCACCGACAAGAAATTCCCAGGCAATCCCACCATGTCCTACCGCTCGCGCGATCCGCTGATTGTGCTTGCCGAAGTGGTCAACTGGCAGGGGCATCCGGCCGAACAGCTTCAGCACATGAAAGATGCCTTGGCCCGCATGCAGGCGGACGGCACCGACCACATCATCGACTGATACCATGGCGGACAGCTAAAGCCCGCCTGGCGGGCGCAGGCGACATTGCGGCCAATTGCTTTACCGACCGACATTGCCGCGGCGCTGCTTGCAGGGTAACGGTCTCGGGAAAATGGCCGGTTCAGTCCGGTCGCACAAACAGTCCCCGATGGGGCGATAGTCCGAGGCCCGATGCCGTCCTCCTATGTCATTCTCCTGGCCTTGTTCGGCGCGGTGGTTCTGCTCACCGCCTGGCTGCCCATGCTGCTGAAGCGGATTCCGATCTCGCTGCCGATGGTCTGCATCGCCATCGGCATCGTGCTGTGGTCACCCTTCACCCCGCTTGTCGGGGTCAACCCGCTCGAAAACCGCTACGTCACCGAGCGTCTGACCGAATTCGTCGTGATCGTGGCCCTCATGGGCGCCGGCCTGAAGCTCGACCGCCCGATCAGCTGGCGGGGCTGGGAAACGTCGTGGCGCCTCGTCGGCATCGCCATGCCGCTCACCATTGCCGCCATCACGCTTCTGGGTTCCACCATTCTCGGACTGGGCATTGCCTCGGCGCTGCTTCTGGGTGCGGCGCTGGCGCCCACCGATCCGGTTCTGGCCAGCGATATCCAGGTCGGGCCGCCGCGGTCGGGAGAAGAGGACGAGGTCCGCTTCGCCCTCACCTCCGAGGCCGGCCTCAACGATGGAGCGGCGTTCCCCTTCGTCTATCTCGCCATCGCCATTGCCCTGTCGGCCGTCTCGGGCGAACCGTTTCTGGCGCACTGGGTGCTCGTCGATGTCATCTGGAAGATCGCCGCCGGCGTCGGCATCGGCTGGATCGGCGGCAAGGCCATGGGCTATCTTGCCTTTCACCTGCCGAGGCGGACCGGCCTGTCGGAAACCAAGGACGGTTTCGTCGCGCTGGGCATCACCTGTCTCGCCTATGGCTCCACCGAGATGGTGCACGGCTACGGCTTCCTGGCCGTCTTCGTCTCGGCGCTGGCGTTGCGGTCGGTGGAGCGGCACCATGACTATCACGAGAACCTGCACAACTTCGCCGAACAGATCGAACGGCTGTTGATGATGGTGCTTCTGGTCTGCTTCGGCGCTGCCATCGCGGAAGGATCGATCTTCGGCGCCCTGAGCTGGCCGGTCGTCATCACCGCGGCGCTCATCCTGTTCGTCGTGCGGCCGCTCTGCGGCTGGATCGGCCTGATCGGGTTTCCCGCAAAGCCGCTCGAGAAAGGCGTCATCGCCTTCTTCGGCATTCGCGGCCTGGGTTCGTTCTTCTACCTGGCCTTCGCCCTCGGCCAGGCCGAGTTCGAGGGCAGCAAGATCCTCTGGGTGACAGTCTGCTTCGTCGTCCTCTGCTCGATCATCATGCACGGCGTGCTGGTGACACCGGTGATGCGCTGGCTGGACCGGAGTTAGTCCGAGACCTGTGCCGAGGACAGGACGGCTAGGCCTCGACCCGCCGGACTGCGCTCTACAAAAGAACGGAGCGTATGGCCATCGCGATGGCGCCGATCACGAGGATGCCGGCGAGATAGAGGCCGGCGAACCACAGCCATCGTCGCATCAGTGATAGCCGTCGTCGGGCGAGATCTTGCCGCGGAACACCCAGTAAGAATAGGCGGTGTAGGCGAGGATCATCGGCACCAGCACGACGGCGCCCGTCAGCAGGAACAGCATGGAGCTGTGCGGCGCCGCGGCTTCGGCGATGGTCAGCGACGGCGGCACGAGGTTCGGATAGAAGCTGACGCCAAGCCCGGCATAGGACAGCACGAACAGCGCTACCGTCGCCAGGAATGGCCTCAGATGGTCGTGATTGCGCAGCCCCGACCACAGGTTCCAGATCGCGACTGCCAGCAGCACCGGAACGATCGCGCTCCATGCGGCGGAGGGCCAGCCGAACCAGCGGTCGAGATATTCGGGCCTGAGAAACGGCGTGGCGAGGCTGACCACACCGATCAGCGCGACCAGCGCCGCCCCGAGCGGCATGGCGAAGCGCTGGGCGCGCGCCAGTGTTGCGCCTTCCGTCTTCAGGATCAGCCAGGTGGCGCCCAGGGTCGCGTATCCGACGACCAGCGCAAGTGCTGTCAGCGCCGAAAACGGCGTCAGCCAGTCCCAGTTGCCGCCGCCATAGGCGCGGCCGTCGACGGCAATGCCCTGCACAAGCGCGCCGAGCGCCATGCCCTGAGCAATGGCGGCGATCAGCGAACCGCCCCAGAAGCCGAACTCCCAGAAGGCCTGCATCCGCTTGGTGCGGTGGACGAACTCGAAGGCGACGCCGCGAAAGATCAGCCCGAGAAGCATGGCGATGATCAGCGGGTAGAGCGCCGGCATGACGATGGCATAGGCAAGCGGAAACACCGCGAACAGGCCGCCGCCGCCGAGCACCAGCCAGGTCTCGTTGCCGTCCCATACGGGTGCGATCGTGTTCATGGCGAGGTGCCGCTCCTCGCGATCCTTGAGGAACGGAAACAGGATGCCGATGCCGAGGTCGAAGCCGTCGAGCAACACATAGGCCAGCACGGCGAAGGCTATGAGGCCGGCCCAGATGAAGGGAAGGTCGATCTCCATGGTCTATTCTCCCGGCGTGCGATGCGGCGCGGTCGGATTGGCGACGATCGGCGTGATGCCCGCCGCGCGCGTCGGCCCGATATCGTCGATGACCATGCCGTCCTTCGGCCGCCTCGACATCAGCCGCATGACATAGAAGGTGCCCGAACCGAAGACGAAGAAATATACGACAATGAAGGCGAGCAGCGAGGTGCCGACCGCATCCGCCTGCAAGGGTGCGGCGCTCTCATCGGTGCGCAGCAGGCCGTAAACCGTATAGGGCTGCCGGCCGACTTCGGTAGTGATCCAGCCGCAGAGCACAGCCAGGAATCCCGTCGGTCCCATCGCCACTGCCGCAAGGTGCAGCCAGCGGTTCTCGTAGAAATTGCCGCGCCATCGGGCCCAGGCCGACCACAGGCCGATCCCCAGCATGGCAACGCCGACGGCGACCATGATGCGGAAGGTCCAGAAGATAACCGCCGATTTCGGGCGCTCGTCTGCCGGAAAGGCGTCCAGCCCCTGGATCGGGGTGTCGAGGCCGTGCGTCAGGATCAGAGACCCCAGCAGCGGTATCTCCACCTTGTAGTGCGTCTCGCCAGCCGCGTCGTCCGGCAGGCCGAACAGGATCAGTGGCGCGCGGCCCTCCGGGAAGCTCTCGTAGTGGCCCTCCATCGCAGCGACCTTCGCCGGCTGGTATTCCAGCGTGTTCAGGCCGTGCTGGTCGCCCGCGAATATCTGGATCGGCGTGACGATCAGCGCCATCCACATCGCCATCGAGAACATGATGCCGGCGCCGCGGCTTTCGCTGTTGCGCAAGAGGTGCCAGGCGCCGACGCCGCCGACCACGAAGGCGGTCGTCAGATAGGCCGCCAGCACCATGTGCACGAGACGGTAGGGGAAGGACGGGTTGAAGACGATCGCCCACCAGTCCTCGGGCACGAACTGGCCGACCTCGTTGATGGCGTGACCCTGCGGTGTCTGCATCCAGCTGTTGACGCTGAGAATCCAGAAGGCCGACATCAGCGTGCCGACGGCGACGATGGCGGTAGCGGCCATGTGCAGCCTGTCGCCCACCCGCTCGCGGCCGAACAGCATGATGCCGAGGAAGCCCGCTTCGAGGAAGAATGCCGAAAGGACCTCGTAGCCCATCAGCGGCCCGAGCACCGGCCCGGTCTTGTCCGAGAACACCGACCAGTTGGTGCCGAACTGATAGGACATCACGATGCCCGACACGACGCCCATGCCGAAGACGACCGCGAAGATCGTCTTCCAGTAGTCGAAGAGGCGCAGATAGGCCGGGTCCCGGCGCCAGAGCCAGAGCGCGTTCAGCACGGCCAGATAGCTTGCGAGGCCGATGGTGAAGGCCGGGAAGATGATATGCGCCGAGATCGTGAAGGCGAACTGGAACCGGGCCAGGTCGATTGCGGATATGTCGCTGAGCATGGACCTTGCCTCGCATCTGCTCGGGTCTGCCTCGCGAAGGGACCCGCGAGATCGGCGAATTCGGCGGCATGATACAAGATCGGCGCCGGGTTGGTACCGCGCGCGTTGTCACACGCCCAATTTGGCGTGCTCCCTCGCAACGGTCGGCGTCGATGTCGTCAGTCGGAGCACCTTGGGATCGACCTGGACCTGACCCGTTGCAACGCGCATTAGCGGTCAATATCGGACCAGCCCCGGCGGGTTTGGTCCAAACGATTCCTCGGAACCGGATGGCGGTTTTGAATGGACGAACTATAAGGGGCGATGGAATCGTGAGGATCAAGGGGAAAAGATGCGTTACGAGCGTCCACAATCAATGGAAGAAGCCGTCGGACTGTTGACCGGTTCGGCCGGTACGGCTGCCATTCTCGCCGGCGGCAGCGACCTGCTGGTCAGGATGAAGGGCGGCTTCACCGAGCCGGACCTGATCGTCGACATCAAGTCGATCGACGGGATCGGTGAGATCAGGCAGACGGCTGAGGGCTTCAGCATCGGCGCCGCCGTGCCTTGCGCCATGCTGGGCGAGAACGAGGCCCTGAAGCGGGCATGGCCGGGTGTCGTCGAGGCCGCCAGGCTGATCGGCTCTAAGCAGGTGCAGGGACGCTGCACGATCGTCGGCAATCTCTGCAACGCCTCACCGGCGGCCGACAGCGTGCCGGCCCTCGTGGCAGCGGGCGCGCGGGCGTCGATCGTCGGACCGGCAGGCCGGCGCACCATTGCGGTCGAGGCCGTGCCGACAGCACCAGGCAAGACGTCGCTCGCCAAGGGCGAGATCATCGATGCGATCCTGCTCGACGAGCGCCCGGCGCGATCGGCCGACGCCTATCTTCGCTTCATTCCGCGCACGGAGATGGATATCGCCGTGGTCAGCGCCGGCGTCAGCCTGACGCTCGACACGGCAGGCACCATCACAGCCGCCCGCGTGGCGCTCGGCGCCGTGGCGCCGACGGTGCTTCTGGTGGAAGAGGCTGCCCGCATTCTCGTCGGCAGCAAGGCCGATGAAGCCACGCTGCAGAAGCTGGAAGAGGCCTGTTCGGCCGCCAGCCGTCCGATCGACGACAAGCGCGGCACGGTCGCATTCAGGAAACAGGTTGCCGGCGTGATGGCCAGGCGAGCCGCCACCATCGCCTATACGCGTGCAGGAGATCGATAATGGCCGGAGTTGCAGTATCAACCACAATCAACGGCGATAACGTCGAGTACCTTTGCCAGCCGGACGAGACGCTGCTCGACGTGCTGCGCGACCGCCTGGGGCTCACCGGAGCCAAGGAAGGCTGCGGCACCGGCGACTGCGGCGCCTGCTCGATCATCCTCGACGACAGGCTGGTCTGCTCGTGCCTGGTGCTCGGCGCGGAGGCGCAAGGCCGCCGGGTCGAGACCGTCGAGGGCATGGCGCATGGCGACAAGCTGCATCCGCTGCAGCAGAAGTTCCTCGAACATGCAGCGCTGCAATGCGGCATCTGCACGCCGGGATTCCTGATCGCGGCGAAGGACCTGCTCGCCAGGAACCCGGATCCGAGCGAGGAGGAAATCCGCTTCGGCCTCGCCGGCAACCTCTGCCGCTGTACCGGCTATGACAAGATCGTGCGTGCCGTCCAGGACGCTGCAAGCGTGATGAAGGGAGCATGACCATGGGTTTCGATCCACGTTACCTCGAACGCAATTTCACATCGGTGGGCACGCGTCCCGTCCGTCCCGACGGCCTCGACAAGGTCACGGGCCGCGCGCGGTACGGCGCCGACTTCAATATGGCAGGCCAGTTGGTCGGTGCAATTCTGAGAAGCCCGCACGCCCACGCCAGGATCCGCAACATCGATACGTCGAAGGCCGAGAAGCTGGCCGGCGTGAAGGCGGTCGTGACCTCGGCCGACCTGCCGGATCTGACCGACGGCAATGCGGAGATGTACGCCATACTGGACAATTGCATGGCGCGCGGGAAGGCGCTCTATGACGGCCATGCCGTCGCCGCTGTCGCCGCGATCGATGCACGCACCGCCAGGAAGGCGCTGAAGCTCATCGAGATCGACTATGAGGTGCTGCCGCACGTCACCGACGTCGACGAGGCCATGAAGCCGACGGCGCCGGTGCTGCACGAGACCGTGTTCACTGAAGGCGTGGAACCCACGCCCGACAAGCCATCCAACGTCGCCAAGCGCACCCAGTACGGCCATGGCGACATCGAGGCGGGCTTCGGCCAGGCCGACTTCATCGTCGAGCGCTCGTTCAAGACCGAGCAGACCCACCAGGGCTACATCGAGCCGCATGCCTGCGTGGCGAACGCCAATTCCGACGGCACGGCGGATCTCTGGGTCTGTACGCAGGGCCATTTCGTCTATCGCCAGCATTGCGCCGAACTGCTCGGGCTCGAGGTCTCCAAGCTGCGCGTCACCTCGTCGGAGATCGGCGGCGGTTTCGGCGGCAAGACCCATGTCTGGGCCGAGCCGGTGGCGCTCGCCCTGTCGCGCAAGGCCGGAAGGCCGGTCAAACTCGTGATGACGCGCGACGAGGTTTTCCGCGCCTCGGGACCGACCAGCGCGACGTCGATCGACGTCAAGATCGGCGCCCGCAAGGACGGCACGATCACTGCGGCCACGGCGACACTGCGCTATTCCTGCGGCCCCTGGTACGGCATGTGGGCCGAGCTCGGCGCCATGACCTCCTTCGCCTGCTACAACCTCGAGAACGTGAAGACGGTCGGCTACGAAGTGCTGGTCAACCGGCCGAAGGTCGCCGCCTATCGCGCGCCGTCGGCGCCGATGGCAGCCTTCGCCGTCGAAAGCGTGATCGACGAACTTGCCAAGAAGCTGGAGATGGACGCTGTCGAGTTCCGCATCCGAAACGCGGCGCGTGAGGGCACGCGATCTTCCTATGGTCCGGTATACGGCCCGATCGGCATCGGCCCAACGCTCGAGGCGGCCAAGAACCATCCGCACATGAAGGCACCGCTCGGCAAGAACCAGGGACGCGGCATGGCCTGCGGCTTCTGGTTCAACTTCGGCGGCCAGACCTGCACCGACATCAATATCGGACCCGACGGCTCGGTCTCGCTTGCCGTCGGCACAATGGATGTCGGCGGTTCGCGCGCCTCGCTGTCGATGGTGGCGGCCGAGGAACTCGGCATCCCCTACGAGAACGTCAAGGCGGTCGTCGCCGACACGTCGAGCCTTGGCTACAACGACATGACGGACGGCAGCCGCGGTACCTTCTCGACCTCGCTCGCGACGATCTCGGCGGCCCGCAATGCCATCCAGGTTCTGCGCGAGCGCGCTGCCCAGACATGGGATATCCCGGTCGAGGACGTTGCCTGGGAAAAGGGCCACGCCGTCGCCAAGGGCGAGAAGTACGGCAATCTTCCGTCACTCTCCCTCAAGGAGATTGCGGCCAAGGCCGGCAATACCGGCGGGCCGATCGCCGGCCACAGCGAACTCGTCGCCGACGGCGCCGGCGTCTCCTTCGCCACCCATATCTGCGATATCGAAGTCGATCCGCAGACCGGCGCCACGAAGGTGCTGCGTTATACGGTCGTCCAGGACGCCGGCAAGGCCGTCCATCCGACCTATGTCGAAGGGCAGTACCAGGGCGGCGCCGCGCAGGGTATCGGCTGGGCACTCAACGAGGAGTATATCTACGGCACGGACGGCCGGCTGCAGAACGCCGGCTTCCTCGACTATCGTATCCCGGTCTGCTCGGACCTGCCGATGATCGACACGCAGATTCTCGAGATCCCCAACCCCAACCATCCCTACGGGGTGCGCGGCGTCGGCGAGACGTCCATCGTGCCGCCGCTGGCGGCGATCGCCAACGCGGTGTCGAACGCGGCGGGCGTGCGGATGACGCATATCCCGATGTCGCCGCCGCGCATTCTGGCCGCGATCAAGGGCGAACAGGCGGGCTGATGGTCCAGGTCACGCTCTGGGGGTCGCTTGCCGCGACCGCCGGAGGCAAGGACAAGCTCGAGATCGAGGCGAAGGACATCAGGGAACTGTTCCGCAAGCTGGCGGAACAGTATCCCGCCTTCGAGCCCTTCATCGACCGCGGCATCGCTGTCGCCATCGACGGCGTCATCTATCGCGACACCTGGTCGAAGGAACTGCCCCAGGACGCCGAGATCTTCTTGCTCCCCCGGCTCGCCGGAGGATAGGCGTCGCGGAGGTGGCATCGATCGATGCCTGCCCGCGAGACGCCAGGCATTCGGATGGCCGGCGATCAACGTAGCTCAGGAGCGAGCTCGATCCCATGCGCCTGCAGATAGAGCGACAGAAGCTGCGTCTGTGACGAGATGTTGAGCTTTCGGTACACGTTGCGCCTGTGCACCTTCACCGTTCCGGTCGAGATTCCGAGCTGCTGCCCGACGGCTTCCGAAGAATGCCCGCGCAGCACCAGATCGACGATCAGCGTCTCGCGCTTTGTCAGCTTGCCGACATTCCACGCATTGTGTTGATCATGGGTGGGGTCCGCTTTGGCGGCACCGGCAGCCCCGGAGCCGAAGCGGCTGGCCGCGCCTCCCCAGAAAGTCTGCGTAACGGATTGAACGAATGGCTCTGCGGCGCGCAGCATGCCCATCTCGGCCCTTGCAAAAACACGGCGCTCGATGCCGCGCATGAGGGAGAGCACCACGGTCACATCAGACGCCACGGGAACAAAGAAGCCGATTTCCTCCGCGAGTTCGGTCTGCGAATAATAGGTGCGGAAATAGTCGCTTGAGAAAAATCTGTCCGGCGCGAGTTCGCGCATGCGCCATAGCCCCGTCCTGCCGGCAAGCGCGGCATGGAAAAACGGATCGAGCAAATAGGACCCGGCCTGATAAAGAGAGACGAAGGTCCGGTAGTCTGCCGGGTCGAATGTCGAATAGAGATCGACCGGCCTGGCCTGTCCGCGATAGGCGAAGACCACGACATGATCGAAGGGGACGAGCGATCGCATTGCATCGCGAAAGGCGCCCCCAATAACGTCGTCGGTTTGGGACGGCCCGGCCAACAGCGGGGCAATTGCACCCAACAGGGCGCCCACATTCGGTTTCATGGCCCTCGTCTATATCCTGAATGCACCCGATCGCAAAAAATACCCCTCTCGGGGTATATACGCCAAGGCCGGACCATCGCTAGAGTTGGCCCTTGCTAACGTGCATGGAACCTCATCAGCAAAGGGCCCGGCCATCGATCTGTCCAATGACATCGAGTTTCGTGCGGTCACCAAACGCTATGGCGCGGTAACGGCAGTCGCGGGTATCGATCTCGCGGTTCCCAAGGGTGCGTTCGTCGCGCTGCTAGGCCCCTCGGGCTGCGGCAAGACCACCTGCCTGCGCATGATCGGCGGGTTCGAACAGCCCACCGAGGGCATCGTGCTCATCGAAAACCGCCCAATGAACGGAGTCCCTCCGTATCAGCGGCCGGTGAACATGGTGTTCCAGCACTATGCCCTGTTCCCGCATCTCGACGTCCTGGCCAACGTGTCCTACGGGCTGCGTCAGATGCGCCCGGCGATCGCTCGGGCCGAGATTTTGCGCAGGTCGGAAGAAGCGCTCGAACTCGTGCGCCTCGGCGGCTACGCGAAAAGACGCATTCATGAACTCTCCGGCGGCCAGCAGCAGCGCGTGGCGCTTGCCCGCGCCATCGTCAACAGGCCCGCTGTGCTGCTGCTCGACGAGCCGCTGGCCGCGCTCGATCGCAAGCTGAGGACCGCGATGCAGTTCGAGTTGCAGACCTTGCAGCGCGAGCTTGGCATCACCTTTCTGCTCGTCACCCACGACCAGGAGGAGGCGCTCTCCATGAGCGATTTCGTCTGTGTCATGCATGCCGGCCGCGTTGCCCAGACGGGCACACCGCGTGAAGTCTACGATGCGCCGGCGTCGCTCTTCGTCGCCGACTTCGTCGGCAAGACCAATCATATCGCAGGCGTTGTCGAACCGGGCGGCGTGTTCAGGCTGGCGAATGGCGCCGCGCTTGCCGCTGGCGGCAGTGCCACGGGCAGCGCCGCGGCGGTGCTGCGCCCCGAGGCCATCCGGCTTCATCCGGACTTGCAGGGCGAAGGCTTGGCCGGAACCGTGACGCATCGCATCTTCCTGGGCTCCACGGTCGAATATGCGGTTGCTGCGGACGGGCTGGGGGAATTCCTCGTCACTGCCGACCGCGGCAAGACGGATCAGACCGCCGCGCCCGGCGACCGCGTACGCCTCTCTTTCGACCCGGCCGCGCTGCATCTCTTTCCGGCCGGGACCGCGCAATCATAACAGCAAAGAAGGGAACAGAAGAATGACCAAGCATCGCACCACTCCGATAACCGCCGCCGAACTGACGTCCGAATTCATGCGCCTGAAACGCGGCTCGGTTTCGCGCCGCCACTTCCTCGCCGTCACCGGCCTCGGTCTTGCCGCCGCCGTGGCCGGCGGCCGGACCGGCGCCTTCGTGCGCGACGCGCACGCCCAGGATCTCGGTACCCAGATGTCGCTGGCGACCTGGCCCAACTATCACGACCCGGCATCGTTCGAGGCCTTCACCGAAAAGACCGGCGTCGCCGTCGAAGTCAATGTCTTCGGCTCCAACGAGGAGATGCTGGCCAAGCTGCAGGCCGGCGGCACGGGCTGGGACCTGTTTGTCCCGACCAACTACACGATCTCGACCTATGCGAAACTCGGGCTGATCGATCCGCTCGACCTGTCCAAGCTTCCGAACTACTCCGCCGAATCGGAAGCCGTTCGCTTCAGCAACGAAGGTACAATCGACGGCACGACCTATGCTGTTCCGAAAAACTGGGGAACCACCGGCATAGCCGCCAACACCGCCAAGCTGAAGACGCCGATCACCAGCTGGAAGCAATTCTTCGAGGTGGCTCAGGCGGAAGGCGACGGCCGCGCCATGGTGCACGACTATCAGCTGACCACGATCGGCAACGCGCTCGTATCGCTTGGCTACTCGTTCAACTCCATCGATCCGGCGGAACTGGCCAAGGCCGAGGAACTGTTGATCAAGGTCAAGCCGCATCTCTTCGCCATCAACAGCGACTACCAGCCCGGCATGCGGGCGACCGACGCCTGGCTTACCATGTGCTGGACAAATGACGGCGCGCAGCTCAACCGCGACATGCCGGAGATCGCCTTCACGCTCGGTACCGACGGAGGTGAGATCTGGTCGGACTTCTATGCGGTGCCGAAGAGTGCGGCCAACAAGCCGGCCGGCTATGCCTTGCTCGACTTCCTCATGACGCCGGAAAACGCGGTCAAGGAGCATGTGGCCAACGGCACGCCGACAACCGACAGCCGCGTGCTGGCTCTGCTTCCGGCGGAGCTGACAAGCAACAAGATCGTCTATCCGGACGAGGCGGCCCTGACGCCGCTCGAATTCGGAGCGGCCGTCACCCTGACCGATCCAGGGCGTGCCGAAGTCATGGCCCGTTTCAAGTCGGCCTGATCGCATCCATGCGGGCAGATGCGGAAAGGAAGCGCAGTCTGGTCACTGCGGCGCTGGCGGCGCCGGCAGCGATCTGGCTGTTCCTGTTTCTGATCCTGCCCTTTTGCGCCATGCTCGTCTTTGCGTTCGGCAAGCGGGCTCCGGAGGGCGGCTATGAGGCCGCCTTCACCCTGGAACAGTTCGCCAACCTGCCTTCGCGCGCCGCGGCGTTCTGGAACACGCTGGTCCTTGCCCCGGCCGGGGCGTTGCTCTGCCTTCTCGTCGCCTACCCGGTCGCCTACTACCTCGCCGTCAAGGCGCCGCCGCAGCGCCGGATGATCCTTGTCGCGCTGATTGTCGTCCCTTTCTGGACCAGCCTTCTCGTGCGGACATATGCCTGGATGTACATTCTGGGATCGCGCGGTCTGCCAAGCCTGCTCGACCTGATCGGCATCGAGGACGTCCGGCTGCTCAACACCCCGGGTGCCGTGCTCCTCGGCATCGTCTACGGCTACCTGCCGCTGATGATCATGCCGATCTATGTGAGCCTCGAGAAACTGGACCTGCGCCTTCTGGACGCCTCGGCCGACCTTGGCGCACGGCCCGCCTCGACCTTTTTCGGCGTCACCGTACCGCTGTCGATGCCTGGCGTGATCACCGGCATGGCCCTCGTCACCATCCTGCTGCTGGGCGAATATCTCATCCCGCAGCTGCTCGGCGGCGGCAAGGTGTTCTTCATCGGCAACGCGCTGGTCGACCTCTTCCTGCAGTCGCGCAACTGGCCTTTCGGGTCGGCCATTGCCGTCACCATGGTCGCCGTCGTCGTCATTGTTCTTGCCGTCTCCATGCGGATCGCCTGGCGATTTGCGGGCGCGCGGCGGGTGGATCTCGTCTGATGCGCGCCTTTGTCACCGCGGTGTACCTGTTCCTCTACGCGCCGATCGCGCTGGTGGTGCTGTTTTCGTTCAACGCCGGCCGCAACGCGAGCGAGTTCACCGGCTTCTCCGTGGAATGGTATGGCAAGGCGTTCACCAACACGTTCCTGGTCCAGGCGCTGCAGAACTCGCTGATCATCGCCTTTGTCAGCGCCGCGCTCGCCGCGATCTTCGGCACCATGGCAGCGATTGCGATCGAGCGCATGAGCGACCGGGCAAGGCTGGTATTTGACGGCCTGTTCGCAGCGGCCATCGTCGTCCCCGGCGTGGTCATCGGCATTGCCACTCTGGTTGCGCTGGTCACTGTTCTCGGCTGGGTCAATCCGATCATCGCCGGCGTCTGGCCCGGAGAAAGTCCCCCGCGTGTCGGGCTGGGCTACTTTTCGGTGATTGCCGCGCATGGCCTTTTCACGATGGCCGTCGTGACGATGATCGTGCGCGCCCGCATAGCCGGTCTCGGCCGCGATATCGTCGAGGCATCGGGCGATCTCTATGCGACACCCTTCGGCACATTCCGGCAGATTGTCCTGCCCCAGATACTGCCGTCTATCGTCGCGGGCTTCCTGCTCGCCTTCACCTTTTCCTTCGACGACTTCATCGTCGCCTTCTTCGTGTCCGGGTCGAAGACGACATTGCCGATGTATGTCTTCGCCTCCATCCGCCGCGGCGTGACTCCCGAGGTCAACGCGGTCGCGACATCGGTGCTGGTCGCTTCCCTCTTTCTAATTCTCGGCGCGCATTTCCTGATGCGCCCGCGCAGCAGCAAGCCTGTCGAAGGTTGAAATGATTCTCGAGGGACGGGTGGCGATCGTCACGGGCGCAGCGTCGGGTATCGGACGTGCCGGCGCCGCCATCATGGCCCGTGAGGGCGCCCATGTGGTGATCCTCGATCTCCGCGGCAGCGCTGCCGCCAGGGCCGCGGAGCACATCCGCGACAGCGGCGGATCGGCCGAAGGCCATGGGCTCGACGTTACCGACGACGACGCCCTCGCGCGTGTGGTTGACAAGACGCTGGCTGACCATGGCAGGATCGACATCCTGCACAACCATGCCGGCGCACAGATTGCGGGCGATCTAGAAGCGGTCGAGACGGCGGGTTTCGACAATTCCTGGCGCCTCAACGTGCGGGCCCATTTCATGGCGGCTCGTCTCGTCATGCCCATCATGAGGGCCGCGGGCCGGGGCGTGATCCTCAACACGTCCTCGAGTTCAGGCGTTCTCTACGATCGCGAGATGATTGCCTACACGACCACGAAACACGCGGTCATCGCCATGACGCGGCAAATGGCAGGCGACTATGGCAAGCATGGCGTGCGCGTAAACGCGCTTTGTCCCGGCTGGGTCGACACGCCCTTCAATGGTCCATTCATTGCCCAGATGGGCGGGCGACCGCAGATCGAAGCCTATCTGCGCGACAAGGTTCCGCTCGGCCGCTGGGGCACCGTGGACGAAATCGCCGAATGCATCCTGTTTCTGGTTTCCGACCGGTCAGCCTATGTCACCGGACAGATTCTCGTGGCAGACGGCGGGGAAACGGTCGTCTGACGCCGCGCCGCGACGACGGTCTAACCCGACCGGATCAGCCGGCACGCTTTCGTCGTGATTTGGCAAAGGTGTCGAACGCCACGGCCAGCACGATGATCACGCCGATGATAATCTGCTGGATGTAGGACGAGACGTTGAGGATAACGAGGCCGTTGAGCAGCACGCCGATCAGGAGCGAGCCGACGACGGTGCCGAAGATGGTGCCGATGCCGCCGAACAGGCTGGTGCCCCCGATGACCACGGAGGCGATGACGGTGAGCTCGTAGCCGGTTCCGGCGACGGCCTCGGCCGAGTTCAGCCGGGCCGACAGCACGAAGGCGCATAGACCGGCGAAGAAACCCATGATGACATAGACGCTGACGATGATCCGGTTGACGTTGAGACCCGAGAGCCGTGCCGCCTCCGGGTTGCCGCCGACGGCATAGACGCGTCGGCCGAAGCGCATGTAGCTCAGCGCGATATGGGCGGCGATCGCGCAGACCAGGAAGACGATCACCGGCACGGGGACCGGTCCCACCTTGCCCTGCCCCCACCAGGCATAGCCCGGGTCGAAACCGGAAATCGGGCCACCCGCCGCAAACAGCAGCGCGGCGCCGCGAAAGACCGACATGCCGCCGAGGGTGACCACGAAAGGCGGCACCCTCAGTTTGGTGATCGCCAGCCCCTGGATGAACCCGCCGGCAATGCCGACACCGATTGCGGCAAGCGCCGCAAGCGGCCACCCGAAGCCGATGGCGTCGTCTCCGACGGTAAAGCGGTCCGAAAGCCCGCCCTTGGCCACGGCGGCGGCGACGAGCCCGGCGAAGGCGAGCAGCGAGCCGATCGACAGATCGATGCCCGCCGTCAGGATGACGAAGGTCATGCCGATGGCGAGGAGACCGGTCACGGAAACCTGACGCGCAATGTTGAACAGGTTTACCGATGACAGAAAGCGCGGCTCGACGATTGCGAACACGGCCATCAGAATGAACAGGAAGATCAGGGGCGCAAACTTTGCGGCAAAGCCGAAGAAGTCCCACCCACCCTGGGATCCGGTGTCGCTCTCTGTCGAATTGGTCAAATTCTGCCCCCGTTTTCCCTCAAGCCGCCCTGTCGATCGGAGCGGTCATCATCTTCATCAGTTTTTCCTGGTCGGCGTCCGCGCTCAAAATCTCGCCGGTGACGCGGCCCTCGCGCATCGTCAAGATCCGGTCTGCAATCGTCAGGATCTCGGGCAGTTCGGACGATATGGCAATTACCGCGATGCCGGAGTTTGCCATTTCGAGAAGCAAATTGTGCACTTCCACCTTGGCGCCGACATCGATCCCGCGGGTCGGCTCGTCGACGATCAGGATCTTCGGCCCGAGTGCCAGCCAGCGCGCCAGCACCACCTTCTGCTGGTTGCCGCCGGACAGGTTGGCAACGAGCTGGTCGGGATGCGCCATGCGGATGTTTAGACGCTGCCGGTAGTCATCGACGAGGCCGGCTTCCGTCCGGCTGTCTATGAAATACCGCCAGCGGCTGATCCGGTCGTGCGCGGCCATCGTCAGATTGGTCTTGATGGCAAGCGACAGGAACAGCGCCTGCTGCTTGCGGTCCTCGGGTACCAGGCCAATGCCGTGGACAATGGCTTCCTGCGGCGAGCGGATCGCGGTCTCCACGCCGTCGATCAGCACATGGCCGGAATCGAACGGATCCGCACCGAAGATTGCCCGTGCCATCTCGGTGCGGCCGGCGCCGATGAGGCCGGCGATCCCCAGCACCTCGCCACGCCTTACATTGAACGAGACATTGCGCAGTTCGATCGCCTGCGGCGATGTCACCGTTCGAAGCCTTACGATGTCGCGGACCTCGAGCATCACCGGGCCAAACTCGGTTGCCGCCCGTCTTTCGCTGAGCGCCTTGAGTTCGCGACCGACCATCAGCTTGATGATGCCTTCGACGGAAGTCTCGGCGACAGCGCCGGCGCCGGCATTCTGTCCATCGCGAAGCACCGTGTAGCGGTCACAGATACGGAAAACCTCTTCAAGACGATGCGTCACGAAGATCGTCGAGATGCCCTGCGCCTTCAGCCCAAGGACGATTTCGAACAGCTTGTCCACCTCCGCCAGGCTGAGCGCCGAGGTGGGCTCGTCCATCACGATGAGCTTCGACTTCATCGAAAGGGCCCGCGCGATCTCGACCATCTGCTGTTCGGCGACCGACAGGTCCCTTACCAGCGTCCGGGGTCCGCGTTCGAGGCCGATGCTCTTCGTCAGCTGCGACGTGGCTTCGTCCAGCTGCCGATCGTTGATCAGAAGGCGCGAGCCGGGCTCGCGTCCGACAAAGACATTGTCGGCGATCGACATGTTGGGAGCCAGCGTGAACTCCTGATAGATCGTGACGATGCCCTGGCGATGGGCGTCCTGCGGATTGGCAAGCACGACCGGCAGCCCATCCAGTTCGATGGTCCCGCTGTCGGACGCCTGGGCGCCGGCAAGAATTTTCAGCAGTGTCGACTTGCCGGCGCCGTTCTCGCCCAGCAGGGCATGGACCTCTCCACGACCCACTTCGAGATCGACGCCCCCGAGCGCGACAACGCCCGGAAAGGACTTTGCGATAGCGGACATGCGGAGCAACGGGCGGGGGTTGGTCTGAGACGACATGGCATCCTGGAAAACTGCGATTGAATCCTGGCGGCCCGGTCGGGCCGGCCCGTCAGGATCCGGAGACTGAATCAAATTCCGCCAGGGATATCAGGCGGTATGTGCGCAGGTGCTACTTGACCTCGCCCATGCGCTCGCCGATCTCGAGATTGTCCTTGGTCACTGCAACGGGGGTGAGCAGCGTCACCTGCTCGGCCGGCTTGGTCCCGTCCTTGATGAAGTTCATCAGGATTTCGACGCCGGTCGCGCTCTGCTTGCCGGGGAACTGCTCGATCGTGGCGGTCAATCCGCCGTCGCGAACCTGGGCGAGCGCCTCGGGAAGCGCATCAAAACCGATGATGACGATATCGCTCAGATTGCGCGCCTTGACCGCTTCCATGGCGCCAAGCGCCATGTCGTCGTTTGCGGCGACGATGACCTGCGGCGGCTCCTGCATGCCGGCGAGCGCGGCTTCGGTGACCGAGAGGCCCTTCGAGCGGTCGAAACCCGCGGTCTGTTCGAAGACGATCTTGTACTTTTCACCGGCCGCATCGAGCACATTGTGCAGGCCCTTGTTGCGGTCGATCGCCGGGGAAGCGCCCGACTGGCCCTGCAGATTGACGATCGTGGCGCCATCCGGGAACATCGACACGATCAGGTTTCCCTGGGCTTCGCCACCCTTGACGTTGTCGGCACCCACGTGCGCGAGAATCCCCTCGACGGAGGCAACGCGGCGGTCGACCGTCACCACCGGGATGCCTGCCTCGACGGCCTGGTTGATTGCCGGCGCCATGGCGTCGACTTCGTTAGGGCTGATGATGATGCCCTTGACGCCCCGCGCGATGGCCGCCTCGACGTCGGCGGTCTGCTTCGGCGACGAAACCTGGCCGTCACTCTCGATGGCCGTGCCGCCGCCAGCTTCCACGGCAGCCTTCATGGCGTTCATCATGTGCACGAAAAAGGGAAAGGTCAGTCCGGGCACCGATGTCAGGATTTCCGGTTTGTCCTGAGCCATCGCCCCAGCAGTCATGGACAAGGCCAGTCCGGCGGCAGCAATCAGTTTTGTCACGTGGTAGCGCATTAGTTTCCTCCCTGGAAATGCCCCGTTATCCGGCACGCATTGATCAGCCGAGTCAATGCCCTTTCCCCAAGGTTATATTTCGTACGGCAGCGAGGGTGTTGCGGCAGCTGGTCGATGTCCCTGCCCATCGGTTGACCGAATGGAAGAAGCGCATGCGAAAGATCAAACAAGGGAGTGGCTGGAGCGATAGGGTTTTCGGCCCGAGAGAAGGCTCCAGCTTCTGGCGCCAATCGCAATGTGCGAGATTCCATGTCCACACTGGGTGGTTCTGGCCGTGGAAATGGGCTGACTGACCCAGACGCCTGAACACGACGATGACGCTCGCTGGTCGAGATCAGCTGGCGGAGAGAGCGTCCGCCTAACTACTGTTTGTCTTCGTCTATGGGCGTCCCCTCGATGCGTTGAAAGATAGGTACTTAAAGGCCCTCCTGTCTTTCACTGCTCGCCCATGTCCGCTATCATCCCGACTTTGAAATGGGGATAGAAGTGGGGATGGCCCGAACCCTCCATAAATTGTCGGATGCCTCCGTGAAGGCTGAGAAGAAGGCCGGACGCCATTCGGACGCGGCGGGCTCTATCTGAACGTCGGCCCCTCCGGGAAGAAGTCTTGGCTGTTCATGTGGGTGCCGAAGGGCGGCAGGCGCCGCGAAATGGGGCTCGGCGCATACCCTACGATCAAGCTCGCAAGTGCTCGCTCCAGGGCTTCGGAATGCCGTGCGGCGATCGAGGAAGGTAAAGACCCGATAGCCGAAAAGTCAAAGCAGGCCGAGCCTACGTTCGGCGAATGTGTCGATCTGTACATTTCATCGATCGAATCGGAATGGCGCAACGAGAAGCATCAAGCGCAGTGGAAGATGACGCTGTCGGAAGCCTATTGCGCCGCGATCCGGACGAAGCGGGTTTCGACCATTAACACCGAGGACGTGCTGTCTGTCCTCAAGCCGGTCTGGCTTAGCAAAAACGAAACCGCCTCCCGCCTGCGTGGTCGGATTGAGAGGGTGCTTGATTTTGCCAAGGTTAAGGGCTGGCGCACCGGGGAGAATCCAGCAGCATGGCGAGGCAATCTTCGCAACCTTCTTCCCAAGCGCCAAAAGCTGCAGCGCGGTCACCAGCCGGCGATGCGCTATCAAGACGTTCCGATATTCGTCGAACGCTTGCGCGCATCTTATGCAATGGCTGCCCGCGCACTGGAATTTGTAATACTAACAGTCGGGCGCTCGGGGGAAGTCCTCGGCGCAAGATGGTCGGAGATCGATTTCGAGCAGAAGCTCTGGAGTGTTCCTAAGGAACGAATGAAAGCCGGTACGTCTCACACTGTTCCGTTGTCAACGCCGGCGATCAGTCTGCTCGAAAAACTCCACCAGCATCGCATCAGCGAATACGTTTTTGCCCGCACGAAGGATGTGCCACTTTCCGGCATGGCAATGTTGATGCTGCTACGCCGCATGAAGTTGCTCAGCGTGACTGTGCACGGCTTCAGATCAAGCTTCCGAGATTGGGCTGGAGACGAAACCGACTTTCCACGCGAGGTTGCGGAAGCTGCTCTGGCACACAAGGTCGGCAATGAAGTCGAGCGAGCATATCGTCGCTCAAGCTCGCTCGAAAAGCGCCGCAGGCTGATGCAGTCTTGGGGCGACTTCGTAACTCAAACGTCTCCTTCAGCCAAATAAGATCCGAGGCAAGATTGCGGGGCATGTTTTGCAAAAGAAGAGTTTCACGGCCGAGGAATTACTCGAGAGCCTTCGTGAGCAGTTTGCGAAATCTCGCCACCCGGTTCCCGTGACCGACGAGCAGAGTGCCGAACTCTCGGAGCAGTTCAGGCGCGATCCGACGCTGGAAACGTATGTTCGGCTTAGGCGAACATACCCGAAAACGCTCTTCTCGTCCGTACAGTTTGGCGGCCTCAATCCAATTCTTGCGATCGAGCCGCAACTCGCCTCGGCGGGCATTGAACTTGAACTCATGATGGGTGTGCTTGATGCCGATGAGGGGGCGATCAACGAGTTGTCGCTGCGATTGCTAGAGAACCTTCGTGATCGAAGATCGCGTGCGGCGGGCGAAGGTGCCGATAAGCAATCGCCCAGCAAAAAGGGCGATGCTCTCATCGACTACCTCATTGCGGTAATGGTCGAAAGCATAGCTTACAATGCCGAGCTGGAGATTCCATTCGATCTTCGGATGCTCATAAAGCAACGCGTGGGTGCGGCAAAATCAGACCTTCAGAAAGCCTCCCAAACGGCTGAAAATAAGGGGCGGGCGGTCGTTATCGGAGCTCAGATGATTTTGCGAGGAGAGAAGCCGACCTTGGAGGCCGTCGCGAAATTCCTCAACGTCGATAAGAAGACGGTGTCCGGCTATTTTATCAATGAGGGTGGCACGACCGCCTTCCGAGCGGCAGCGAAGGCCTACGCCGAGCTGCTGCGCGATGTTCCCGATACCAATTGGGAGGAGGTTGGCTTGTGCCGGCCCCGACCAGCCAACTTCTGAAATTTTGGGGACTCAAAAACCACGTGCACCACAAGATTTCTGGTCATATGTGGTGGACCACCCTGGATTTTAAAGGATGGTCCAATGTCCAACGAAGGCACTCGCAAGCTCGCGGTAACGATCCCTGAAGCAGTATCGCTCTCGGGAATAGGGCGCAGCACCCTCTACAAGCTTTTTGCCAACGGCACGCTCGTCCCGCGCAAGTCCGGGAAGCGCACGCTTATTCTTGTCGCCGATCTCGAAAAGCACGTGGCGGACCTGCCTCCTGCGAAGCTCGCGGCAAGCCCCCTTCCGTAGGCTAGGCACATCAGCAATCGAATAGCGCCGCCACAGTAGCGTTGCCCAAGGAATCCGATCTATTTACTTTGCGAGCTTGTGATGTCTGACGACTTCACGAAGAACCGATTTGTGTGGATAACGCAGGTAGCGGCTGACCGGGAGTTGCCTGGTAGCTCGTATCGCGTCGCGATTATTCTGCTCTCATTTTTCAACCGAAAGCTTGGCGCCGCCTGGCCGACTATTGCCACGGTTTCTGGATTGCTCAATTGCACTGACAACTGCGCTAGAGGTGCTCTGCACGCGCTGCGCCGCCGCGGCCACCTCGAAATAGAGGAGGGAGGCGGACGCGGGGGCAGCAATCGCTACAGGTTTATCCTCAAAGATAAACCCTCAAATTTTGTTAAGGGTTTCGCCGCGGCGAACCTTCTGCAGGAGAAAACCCTCAACGATCGTGGAGGCGGGGCCTCAACCGGCGTGGACCCGATTCCTTTGAAGGAATCCATTGAAGAAGAGAAAGAGGCTTCATCCTTTTCGCTGAAAGGAGAGCCGCACCAAGACAAGTCCCTTTCGGGATCGAGCGCACTCCCTCGGTCAGCCGCTAAAGTTGCGCAGAGCCATCTAGAGGGAGCAAAGATCTCTGACACCCGAGCTACTCCAGCAGCAGTGCTGTCATGCGGGCTGACTGAGCAGCAAATACGCGAATGGTGTAAGTACGCGGAGAAAGGCGGATTGGAGCATCTGTCGAAGCTTGACGATCGCTGCTATCGCGACGAGGTCGCTGATCTCCTCACCAATCGACTACCACCTATGTGTCAGTTGGCCTATGCGCGTGAGCAGTCGATCCTGTGCTTGCGACCTGGCCAGGAGGAAGAGGTGAAGGCGGCTCTTGTAGTTGCCCACAGGCAGTTCAATCCACCAAAAAACTCCCGCCAAGATTTATGGGTTTCAGACGTGCTCGCATGCTTGACCTATGCGGACAGCCAACAGCCTAGCGTCAATCCCCTGAAACAGGCATTCTGGCATTTGCAAACTACTGACGCCTGGCTGCCGAAATCGCCGGCGGTCGTCAAAGCATACTACGACGCACGATCATTCGAAGCTCATCGCCTTAAGATGCTAGAGCGCCTCATGGCAATTCAGCTTAAAGCAGAATCCGTCGCAGCGGCAAAGGCTGTGTCGCATGCCGCATGACAGCAAGATCAAATGCCGTGCGCGGACGCGAAAGGGGAAGCCTTGCAAGGCGCCAGTGGTTGCAGGTCGCAATCGTTGCAAGCTCCATGGAGGTATGTCTACTGGGCCGCGTACTGAAGCCGGCCGCGCGTCCATTGCAACTGCACAGCGTCGCAGGTGGCTGAAATGGCGCGAACAGCGGGAACGCAACGGTAGCTGAGCAGGTATTTCCGGAGATTCCGGAGACACATCCGAGCCTGCATGCGTCAATTATACGAGTTTTCCGAGGTCCCATCGCGTGCGGGAGCGCGCGCCCGTCATGGACTATTACAACGCGGTGGTCGATGGCGGAGGACATTGAACCCGAAGGCGATATTAGAGCTCACGAAGACTTGAGGAAGACAGTTGGCCTGGGACCTCATTTCGACGACCTCGTCAACCCCGTTTCATGACCGGCATTTTGTGAAATTTCTGCACACCGCAACGCGCGGGCGCGGCTGCGTGTGATGGGGTATGACCAGGGACTCACTTGGCTGCATATTCCGCATACTAAGCATCTTTTCGCCGTCATCTGGTTCAGGTTCGGTCGCTTTCTGAAGGGGCACGCGATTTCCCGATGGCGGCAATGCGCCCCCAAGCCAGACATTGAGGCATATTCCATCATCGCTGAAACCTGACGTCCTCGGTCAGCCGCGGTCGATTAGCTGGGGCTCGCGTGCAACGCGGGTCGGAAACTGTTAGATTCCCACAGCCGATTGCCTGAGGAGAAACGACATGTCGGGCCAAAAGGTACGCTACTTCGAGAGCTTCGACGGCGCCCAGATTGCCTATGCGATCTCGGGGAGCGGCCCGCCAGTGGTGCTGATGCCGAGTTGGCTGACACATCTCGCATACCAGGATCGCAGCGTGGCATGGCAGCCTTGGCTCGAAGTGCTTGAATCTCGGTACACGCTCGTCAGATACGACCCAAGAGGGTGCGGCATGTCGGAACGCGATGTATCAGATCTTTCCTTCGAAACCTGGGTCCGTGACTTCGAGGGACTCGTCGAGAAGCTGGGATTGGAGCAATTCGCTACGATCGGCATCTGCCAGGGTGGCGCTGTGGCAATCAGATACGCTGAAAGGAACCCCGGGCGCATTGGTCATCTCATCCTCTACGGCGCCTACGCGAGGGGCAGAAACAGGCGGTCATCGCCACCCCTTGAACCCGAAAAGGCCAAGGTAATGATTGAGATGATCGAGTTGGGATGGCGAGAGTCAGACAGCGCCTTCATGCGATCCTTCGCAACACAGTTCCAGCCCGAAGGCTCGATGGAACACTTGAGCTCCTGGTGCGAACTGCAACGGCGCGCGACCTCTGCGCGAAACGCCGTGAAATTGACGCACATCATGTTTGAGATCGACATCAGCCGGGCCGCAGAACGCATAACCTGCCCTACGCTGGTTGCCCATGGCGACCGCGATGCAGTTGCCCCTATCGAGGAGGGTAGGTTCCTTGCGCAGACTATTCCGAATGCGACTTTCCTCGAGCTCGATACTCCAAACCATCTGATGCTTCGCGGCGAGCCGGCGTGGCGCGTGTTCACCGAGGCGATGCACGAATTCCTGCCAACCGCGACAGCGGACAAATCCGAGTTCTCGGCACTTACCGCGCGTGAGAACGAAGTCCTGCATCTGGTTGCACGCGGCCTCGACAATCATGCGATCGGCGCGAACTTGTCGATCACCGAAAAAACCGTTCGCAACCACCTCTCGGCCATACTTGACAAGCTTGGATCAGCGACACGCGTGGAGGCGGTTGTCCGAGCTCGCGAAGCAGGCTACGGCATCTAGGGTCGCCCGGGACCCTGGACCCACCTATTCTCCCATCACCGTAACTATTCTTCGCAGCTCCGGGACATCGGTCTCATGCGAGCGGCCATAGGGCTGTCTACGATTCCTCCCCCAGGCCGGCACTGCCGCAGGCCTTCAGGAGGAAATGATGTCCGCACATCTCGCGCCACATATCCACCGCGTCGCCCCGCTCGGCGCGGCGATCATGTTTGTCTTTGGAGTGCATCAATCCGCTGGCGCCGACGACCAATCCTGCATCAGCTCAATGTCAATCGACGAATTGAAAAGCGTTTACCTAGGATGCGAGCAAGCCGCCACAACCAGCAGGCTGAACGGAGGGGGCGCCATGTACTGTTCGCAGGTGTACGAGGAGCTTAAGGATAAAGCTTTCGGGGGAGAATTTAGGCGCATCACGTCCTTCTTGTACCGGAACTGCCTGCGGTGCAGTCCCGAGTCCAAGAAGCGCTGACGCATGCCTGAGGCGTTCTTACTGCGACCGACAGGATTGCGCCCTCATGTCGGCCATTCATGTATCTTGTGCACCACCCAAAAGCAGACGTAACAGGCGATCACGTCAATGGCTGTGGATGTGCCATGTCGTTGGTCGCCAGATTGCAGGCCGCCTTATGCTGACTGAGGAACACCTCTCCGGTCAGATCGTCGAGGAAATGGCTGCGCTGCAAGCGGTCCATCACCGGGCCCTTCACCTCGCTCAGATGCAACCGCACGCCTGCGTCCCTGAGTCGGGTGTTGATAGCTTCGAGCGATTCCAGTGCCGAGAGGTCTATTTCGTTCACCGCCGTGAACATTAGGACCACGTCGGTCAACTCCGGCTTGTCGGCCGCAAAGCCCGAGATCTGGTCCTCGAGGTAACGCGCGTTTGGAAAATAGAGGCTCTCGTCGACGCGTAGTGTCAGCACGTTTGGTTGAGTTTCCACCTCATGGCGCAGCACGTTGCGGAAATGCTCGGTGCCGGGCACCCGACCGACCACGGCAATATGCGGTCGCGAGGTCTTATAGAGATGCACGAGGATCGAGGTGACGACGCCCGCCGTCACGCCAACCTCTACGCCGAACACCAGTGTCAGCAGGATCGTCGCTGTAACGGCGGCGAAGTCGGTGCGGCTGAAGACCCAGGCGCGCTTGAGGATCGTGAAATCGACGAGGCTCAACACAGCCACGATGATCGTGGCCGCCAAGGTGGCTTTCGGCAAGTAGTGTATCAACGGCGTGAGAAACAGAGCGGCGAGTGCCAGACCCCCGGCAGTGTAGGCTCCTGCAGCGGGGGTCTCTGCGCCTGCGTCGTAGTTCACCACCGAGCGAGAGAAGCCGCCCGTGACCGGAAAGCCCCCGGTGAACGCCGCTCCCATGTTGGCCGCGCCCAGACCGATCAACTCCTGATCAGGGTTGATACGCTGGCGCTTCTTGGCGGCCAGCGTCTGCGCCACCGAGATGCTCTCCACGAAGCCGATGATCGAGATCAGCAAGGCGGGCACTAGCAGCTGGGAGATCAGGGACGAGGATAAGGAAGGCATGGTGAGCGGTGGCAGGCTTTGTGGCACGTCGCCGACGATAGCGACGCCGCGCGCACCCAGCTCGAACGCCCAGACCACAAGCGTGGTGGCGACGATGGCAAGCACCGGCCCTGTCTTGGCGCCGAGATCGGCCATGCGCGGCCCGAGGCCGAGGCGGCGCAGAAAAGGCTTCATCCCCTTCCGGACCCAGAACAGAAAGGCAGTGGTTGAGACGCCGAGCGCGACGGTGATGAGGTTGATCTGGCCCAGATGCGCCCAGAGGCCCGCTACGATCTCGATCAGCGTGTGGCCCTCCCCCTGGATGCCAAGGACGTGGCGCAACTGGCTCGCCGCGATCAGGATTCCGCTCGCGGTTATGAAACCCGCGATCACAGGGTGCGACAGGAAGTTGGCGAGAAACCCCAGTCGAAGCAGCCCTAACGCGAGCAATATCGCGCCCGACAGAAAAGCCAGCGTCAGCGCCGCCGTGGCGTAGTCGGCGGTGCCGCTGTTGGCGATGTTGCCTACGGCCGCAGCCGTCATCAGCGACACCACAGCTACCGGCCCGACTGCCAGTGCGCGGCTGGTGCCAAAGATCGCGTAGAGTAGGATCGGTGCGATGGACGCGTAGATCCCGGCCTCTGGCGGCATTCCTGCCAGCAGTGCGTAAGCCAGAGATTGCGGGATCAGCATGATCGTCACGATCACGGCCGCGACGACATCGCCGGTGAAAGCGGAGCGGTCATAGCGCCTGGCCCATTCGAGGATCGGCAAATTGCGAGTAAGTGCGGACCGTGTCATGTCTGGTGCCCGGATGATTACAGAAACGAAACTCGCGACCCGCTGGGAGGATCAATCGAAGCGGTTCACCGGCAGTTTCAGGTAGTAGTTGCCGTCATCCTCGGCCTCGGGCAGCCGCCCGCCGCGCAGGTTGATCTGCAACGCGGCGAGGATGCGGTTCGGCAGGGCCAGCGTCTTGTCACGGGCTTGGCGGCGCTCGATGAAGGCTTCGCGCTCAGTGCCATCCTTGACGTGGATGTTGTGCGCTTTGTGATCGGCGACCGTGGCCTCCCATCGCGGCTCATCGCGCTGCTCTGTGCCGTAGTCGTGGCCGACGTTGAGCCTGGTGTTTCCAGGAAGTGCGAGGATGTCCTGGATCGAGCCCCAGAGCTCATCGGTATTGCCGCCCGGGAAGTCGGAGCGCGAGGTGCCGGCGTCAGGCTGCATCAGCGTGTCATGCACGAAGGCGGCGTCGCCGCAGACATAGGTGATCGACCCGAGGGTGTGGCCTGGCGATAGCATGACCTTCACTTCCAACTCGCCAACCTCGAAAGTCTGGCCCTCCTCCAACAGGTGGTCGAAATCGCGTGAGGGCTCGAAGGAGTCAGGCAGGTTGTAGATGTCTGCCCATATCTTCGCGATCTCAGGCACCATCGCGCCGATCGCGTTGGGAGCGCCGGTTCGTTCCTTAAGGTGGGCCGAGGCCATTACGTGATCCGCATGAGGGTGAGTGTCGAGCACCCACTGAACGGTCAGGTCGTTGTCGCGCACAATCTCAAGCACCTGGTCCATACTTTCGGTCGAGAAGCGGTAGTTCTTCGGATCGAAATTCCATACGACGTCGATCAGTGCCGCCTGCCGCGTCTTGGGGTCGGCACAGATATACTGGATGGAACCGGTATCCGGCTCGTAGATGCCCCAAACGTGGGGGCTGCCTTGGCCTGTCGAAGGCGAATGGCGAACGACACGGCTCTTGAGGGGGGCAGTCATTGGGGCGCTCCTTTGGGCGAGGCGACTGTCAGGTCGGACGTGTGCCGGGCGAGCCACATGCCGCCTAGCATGAATGGGATGAAGATCAGCGTGCCGGAGGCCGCAATCGGCAGGGCGGTCAGCGCCGGGCCGGGGCAAAAGCCGCCCAAGCCCCAGCCGATGCCGAAGATTGAGGCGCCGGTCAGTAGCTTCAGGTCCAAGTCGGTGGCGGTCGGCAGTCGGAATTTGTCGTCGAAGAAGGGTCGCTCACGGTTGCGAGTGAGCCAAGCAAAGCCCGGGCCGGTGACGGCGATGGCTCCGCCCATGACGAAGGCGAGGCTCGGGTCCCATGTTCCCATGACGTCAAGAAAATTCAAAATCTTGGCCGGGTCCGACATGCCGGATATGATCAGGCCGAAGCCAAAGACCAGACCGGATAGTAGCGCGAAGAGCTGTTTCACCTTCTCAAACTCCGATCAAGTGACGGGTGACGAGCACGGTGACGAAGGCCGCAGACATAAAGGTTGCTGTGGCGACGATGGAGCGAACCGAACCGCGGCTGATGCCGCAAACCCCGTGGCCCGAGGTGCAGCCGTTGCCGTAGACGGCGCCGAAGCCGACGAGGACACCAGCCAGCCCCATCAGGGGCAGGTTGGACGGGACCCATTGCTGCGGCCAGTCCCCAGAGACAAGGAACCAGATCGGCGCGGCAAGCATCAAGCCCAGCACGAACAGCGCCGAAACGCCACGCGCCTCGCCGTCGGTAGAGCGGGAAAAAGCCCGCGATGTGAGGCCGCTGATGCCGGCGATGCGGCCGTTGGTGGCCATCAAAAGCACCGCCGAGGCCCCGATAATCATGCCGCCGCCGAGCGAAAGCCAGGGTGTGAATGCAGTTTCCATCTGTCGTCTCCATGGTGGGATGAGCAACGCCGGCGGGTATGAAGTTTCAGAGCTTCTACATTTCACCGGTTGTCGCAGCCGACGAAGGTCGTGGATTCTAGCCGGCCGAAGAGACGGACCTCGCCGGGGGTGGAGTGAGGCAGAGGATCGCGGTTGGCTCGGATCGGGACAACCCCTCAGATCACGCGCCCGACTTGCGATCCGCATAGCCCTTCACGAATTTGCCGATTTCCTCCTGCGACAGGTCAAGACCGTTTTCCTGTCCCTTGGCGATCGCTGCCTCTCCGCTAAGCCCCTCCTTGGCCGCCAACGCCATCAGAGCCATTGCGCCGGCGCGCTTTCCCGAAGCGCAATGGAATAGCACCGGTCCCGGGAGATCAGCGAGCTTCTGGCGAAAATCGTCCACTAGCTCATCATCCAACGCATCCGGCGCCACCGGATGGTGCAGGTAGGTCAACCCAGCTTCCTCGGCGAGGCGCCGCTCCTCCTCCGGTGTAACTTCCTGCTTCTCCTGGTTCGTGCGGAAGTTGACGATGGAGTGAAAACCGTCTTCGGCGGCTTTGAGAAGTGCGGCTTCGTCGGGCGCAAAACGGGCCACGCTGTGGTTGCTGTCGATCTCGACGATGTTGTCCATGTTGGTCCTCACTGATTTTCGAAGGTCTCGTAACTTGCGGCTCCCCTATCGGGCTGCCGTGAACGTTGTCGTTGAACTGCAGATCTAATCATCAGGCGAAGCCGTCAGTATGGATTTGTTCCAAGAATTTGCTTGCCGCATGTCCTCATCTGATCAGAACAGCGGGAGCTGTGAGTTAGTTCCGCTAGGAGGCGGTATCCTGCCGGATCAGTTTGCGAGAGGCTCAGTTTGGATCATTCGCGACGCATGATCTCCCAAGCTTGGACGCCGATTGAGGGTCAGTTTTCTCGGAAATCGTTTGATACGCGAAGTAGCGTGGCTGGACCCTTGCAACCTGCTTCAGAGAACCCGCAGGTTCGATCGGAGTCCTGTCCGCGGAAAATTCAGAGAAACCTTTGCTCGCCCTCGGCGTTCGGCTCAAAAAGGGCCGCGACTATGGAAATGGTATTCGAGCAAGTCGTTGCAAATGGGCTTACACAAGTTGGCCAATTTGTCGGTGACGACAAATCCGGAAAGGCCGCGGCGACCGATCCTCGGCGAGCCATCGACATCTACGTCGATTATGCACAAAACAATGGGCTCAAGATTTCCCATAAATGTCAGACGCAAATCCAAGCCGACGGTTCCTGGACGGCTTGGCAAGCAAAGAACCTTTGGTCGCGAGGTAGGCTCAAGCCGTTTGTGCGAGGAGAACGTTGATGACGTCCGGCAAAGTGACAATCCTGCAAATCAACGACGTCCATGGCTATCTGGAACCTCACCCCGAGGTCTTGCTTGAGGGTGGTCACAGTCGTCTGGTGACCTTGGGAGGATACGCCAGGATCTCAGGGCTATTCAGGCAGGTGCGGCAGGATTGCCCGGGAGCTGTTGTGGCGCTGGACAATGGCGATACATTTCATGGCACTTACCCGGTGGTGAAAACCAGGGGGGAGATTCTGCTGCCTATCCTAAATCGTCTGGAACTAGACGGCATGACCGGGCACTGGGATTTCGCCTACGGTCCAGCGCACTTCAAGCAGCTCGTCATCAAGCTTAACCACCCAATGCTTGCGATCAATTGCTACGAAAAGGCAACGGGAAACCTTTTCTTTCCGCCGACACGGATCATCGAGCGGGGCGGCCTTCGCATAGGTATCATTGGCATCGCTGCAACCATTGTCGACAAGACCATGCCGCCGCGCTTCCACGACGGCATTTACCTGACTCTCGGGCGGGATGAACTGCCTTCGCACATACAGCGTCTACGCCTCGAAGGTGTCGACATCATTATTGTCCTTTCCCACCTTGGTTTTCCGCAAGATGTTCAACTCGCAAAAGACGTCGTTGGAATTGACGTTTTGTTGAGTGGACACACGCACAATCGGATGCACGAGCCCGCGATTGTGAACGGCGCAATTATCATACAATCAGGCTGCCATGGATCATTTGTCGGTCGCCTGGACCTGGAGATCCGCAACGGCAGAATCGTTGCTCACAACCATTCGCTTATATCCGTCGACGAAGCGATTCCGTTGGATGGCGAGATGGAGCTCTTGGTTGACGAGGCACTTGCACCCTATCGAGCCTATCTAGGTCGTGCTGCAGGCAAGAGCGACATTTGTCTTGCGCGCGATCGGATGTTCCAGACGACCATGGACGATCTCCTTCTTGATGCGATTGCGACTGCGGCCGGTACGGTATTGGCATTCTCCAATGGGTGGCGCTATGGCGCCCCGATTGCCCCTGGTCCTGTGACCGTGAATGATCTCTGGAATATCATTCCGACCAACCCACCTGTATCGACGGTTGAGCTGTCGGGTAGTGAAATCCTGGCGATGCTGGAGGAAAACCTCGACCGGACTTTTGCCGCAGCCCCCTATGAGCAGATGGGCGGGTTTATGAAACGGTGCAGGGGAATTGATCTCTATCTCAAAATTGAGAATCCAGCCGGGCAGCGAATACAGAAGGCGTTCATTGGGGGCCATCCTGTCGACTTGGGGGCTCGATACAGAGCCGCTTTCGTCACCGAACAGGGTGTCCCGGAGAAATTCGGCGAGGATAGAAAGAACCTTTCAATCTCCGCAATTGAGGCCCTTGAGTCCTTTGTAAGGCAGGAACGACCATCAGAACGTTGCGGGGTCATTTCGGTCGTTTAACCAGATCCAGCAATCGCCGCGACCGCTGCGGTAGTGAGCGGCGGCTGCAAGGCGAACTGCAATTTCTGCCCGCTCCAGCCGACGACAGCACCCACCAGCGCAAGGCCGACGACATAGGTGGTGGAAAGCGCAAAGCCGCGACCGGCACTTGTCCATTCGCCTTGGCGGCCGGCATGCCGATGACGATCGGATAGATCGGGAGAACGCGGGGGGTAAATGCAAGCAGCAGGTTGAACCCGAGAAAGCTCGGCGTGATCCATACAAAGCTGCCGCGTTCGAGGATTGAGGGAGCCTCTCCGTCTTGGTTCGCAATTGCGATGCCGGCGGCGGCCAGCGAGTTGTCGGCTATCGCCGGCGAAATTAGAACGCTGACGACGTTTTTCACTACGAGCATATCGGGTGCGATGACGCGCGCCGCGGGCCGATAGCTGATACCGCCATCGTGACAACCCTGGTAGTCGACACGTATAGGTTCTCCGGTCTCAGACGCGAAGGTCGCGACCGCTTCATCGAAAAATGACGTCGACGGTGCCGAAGCTCGGATCCTCCTTTGCGATGCCGTCGGACATCCTGATTGGCACATCCTTCGCGCCTTGTGTCACTCGGACATTGTCACGGTAGAGGTAATAACGGGGTTCGATCGTCCAACGGAGTTTCAATGTCTTTCCGTTTCTCGCCAGCGACGGCGCAAAGGCAACATCGACATCCAGCGGCGCAGCCGGTTGCGCAATGACTGCGCCGATCGACAGGAACAGGGTAAGCGGAGCTGGAACGATCGATCGCATCTTGATCAGGCCTTCTTCAGTTGCGAAAGAGCGCCGTTCGGCCGAGCAACTTAAGGCAGCCTTAAGCGGGCGAGTCGAAACAGAGTCAGCAATCGGAAGGAGTCACCGCCAACGATGCGCATTCTCATCGTCGAGGACGATCCCATTCTGCTGGACGGCCTGACGGTCGGGCTGAAGCTCGCCGGCTTCAGTCCAGATGCGGTCTCGACCTGTGCAGCTGCCGATGAAGCGCTCCACGTGAGCGACTACGAGGCCGTGGTTCTCGACATCATGCTGCCCGACGGGTCCGGCATCGACCTGCTTGCCCGGAGACGGCGCGAACGCGACGTGACGCCGATCCTGCTGCTGACGGCGCGCGACCAGGTCGGAGATCGGATTGCCGGGCTCGACGCTGGCGCCGACGACTATCTGGGCAAGCCATTCGATCTAGACGAACTGGCCGCTCGCCTCCGCGCGATCCAGCGGCGTGGCTCCGGACGGGCCCGCGCGACCCTGTGCTGGCAAGATGTCGTTCTCGACCCGGCCACGCTGTCCGTCACCCGCGACGACAAGCCCGTCGGCCTCACCCGCCGCGAGTTCACCATCTTGCGCCTGCTCATGGAACGCCCGGGCGCAGTCATCGCGAGGACTGCTCTGGAAGAGGCGATTTACGGCTGGCAGGAGGGTGTCGAGAGCAACGCGGTCGAGGTCCATATCCACAATCTGCGCGCCAAACTTGGCTCCGGCGTCGTCCAGACCGTGCGTGGTATAGGCTATCGGGTGGGCGGAGAGCAGCCATGACCTCGATGCGCGCCAGGCTGCTTCTTATCCTCCTGCTCACGACGGGAGCCGTATGGCTGTCGGCGGCTGCATGGATCTACTGGAGCACTCAGGCGCGCGTCGAGCAGGTGCTGGATGCTAGGCTGCGCGAAGCCGCCCGCATGGTGGATTCGCTGATCACGGACCATCGAATCGAGATTGCAAGTGCGGCCGATCCGATTGAAGAGCTCGACATCGAGACAATGACCGACGAGGCCTTCAGCCATCAGCTGTCCTGTCAGATCTGGTCCTTGGCCGGCACACTCGTCGGCCGCTCCGAAGCGGCGCCGCATGAACGCCTGGCATCGAGTGATGACGGGTTCTCACAAACGACCATCGACGGTCAGACTTGGCGAGTCTTCACAGTCCTGAATCCCGACCGCGGCGTCCAGGTCATGGTCGGCGACAACCTTCAGGTTCGTCGGTCACTGGTGAATGACGTGATGACCGGCACGCTGCTGCCCATGACGCTCGTCCTGCCGATCGCTGGGCTCCTGATCTGGCTATCGGTACAGCGCGGCATGCGCCCGCTCGATCGGATGGCATCTCTTTTGGGTCAGCGACACGCGAATGATCTGCGTCCCGTTGACCTGCCCGATGCGCCCGGCGAGTTGCGGCCCGCGCTCGATGCCATCAACGGCCTGTTCGGCCGCGTCGCAGGCGCCCGGGATCGGGAAAAAAGCTTCACCGCGTTCGCCGCCCACGAGCTGAAGACGCCACTCGCCGGCTTGAAGACGCAGGCGCAGATCGCGCTGGCGTCGAATGATCCCGAGATCCGTCGCCACGCCCTCGAACAGATTGCAGGCGGAGTCGACCGTTCGTCTCGGCTGGTAAGACAGTTGCTCGATCTTGCCGCCGCCGATGCAAATGTCGAGCGGGAGACCGTGACTTCCGCCAATCCCGCCGCGATTGCACGCGATGCCGTGCAGACGGTGGCGACGTTTGCCGCGCGCCGCAATGTCAGCGTCGAAATGCTGTGCGTCCCCGAGGATCAGGTTGCCTGCGACCGGGTGCTCGCGACGACGGCGCTGCGCAACATCCTAGAGAATGCGATCCTGCATTCGCCAGTCGCCGGATCTGTTCGCCTCACGTTCACGGTTGGGGATCGGGAGATACGGTTCAACGTTACGGATGCCGGCCCCGGGATGTCCAAAGATGACCTCGCGCATGCCCGAGAGCGCTTTTACCGCGGCGCAAACCGCGATGAGGCCGGTTCCGGCCTAGGCCTTGCGATCGTGGAGACGATCATGCGGCGTGTCGGCGGAAGACTGATGTTCTTTAACCTGGAGGGCGGTGGCTTCAGCGCCACCCTCCAGTTTCCAAAGGCCTGAGACGTTCAGCCATCCTTGATCGCGCGCGGGCATCCTTGATCACCTGTTCGAAGCCGGCTTTGTCAAGAGCCGAGGCGACGAGGAACAGACCGATGAGATAGGCGGGTGTTCCCTTGCAACAACGAGGGCATCGGGTTGCCGCCAACCGGCGAGGCCGGATCTTACAGTACCATGTCGGGATCGAGCCCTTCTGCGAAGGCCCTGTCGCGGAGGCTGCCGAGGCCAAGGAGAAACCCCGCCGCACCCAAGCCTGGAATGAGCCGATGGCGGGATTCCAATCGGTGGAGAACTGTCGCTGTCCATGGACGAGAATTTCGTTGATTCATCATCGTCCTGCCCTGTTGTCGATAGCCGAAGCTTCATGGCGGCGCTTAAGGCAGGCTTAAGCTGACGCATGCCTCACGGCGGAGAAATCAAGAATCATCGAGGCCAGCATGAAATTCCCGGTAGAACTCTCAAAGTCGCAACGGCAAATCGACGTTCCACGACGCGCCTTCCTTGTCGGCGCGGGTGCCCTCTTCTTGGGAGGTTGTACGACAGCGCTACCGACCGCCCCCCCGCCTGTACTCGTTACCGCGCCACCCCTGCCGTCGTCGACACCTCTGATGTATGCAGCGATGCCCAATGAGAAGTTCCCCATTCCTGCAGTCGACGCGACCGAGCTCGACCGCCGTTTCTGGCGCCAGGAGGTCGACTATCCGACGGATGAGCGCGTCGGCACGTTGATCGTCGATACGCCAAGCAAGCACCTCTACCATGTGCTGCCGGGCGGGCGCGCGACGCGGTATGGCATCGGTATCGGCCGCGAGGGGTTCGCCTGGGCGGGCAGGGCTATCGTTGCCTACAAGCGCAAATGGCCACGCTGGACGCCGCCTGATTCCATGGTCGCTCGCCAACCGGAACTCGAACCCTATTCCATCGTCAATGGCGGGATGGGCCCGGGCTTGAAAAACCCGCTAGGCTCGCGGGCGCTGTATATCCACGAGGGTGGCCGCGACACGCTCTACCGGCTGCACGGGACGCCGGAAGAATCATCGATCGGCCGATCGGTCTCCTCAGGCTGTATCAGGCTGGTCAATCAGGACGTGATCCATCTCTACGACGCGGTGCGCGACGGCAGTCCGATCGTGGTGATCCCCGACCCGTCGATGTCGCACCTGCTCGTCTGAGGCGCCGCGCTAGGGTCAGGCGACCTTTCGCGCGATGAGGTCGATGAGCGCCGACATGCCGGAATGTCCTGCCCCTTCGTCGACCTCGCTGTCGTGCTCTTCGAGCCGCCGGATCGCAAGTGACGCAAACGCGTCTTCCAGCATCGGACGCGTATAGAGGTTTGCGACCGCGCGTGGACCGCCCGTACCGTACTCGATCTGTCGGGGGGTGTAGCCTTGCAGTAGGAGGAAACCGCCCGGTTTGAGTGTGCGGATCATGCCCTCAAAGATCAGCTTTCGCAACGGCGGCTCGGCGAACTGGATGAAGATCGCCGCGACGACGTCGAAAGCCTCGCGCTCCCACGCCCAGCCTTCCACCGACGCGAGCTGGTAGTCGACCTCCACGCCGTGGCGTTCCGCAAGTCGTCTCGCCTTGTCGAGGCCCACCGCCGACGCGTCGAAACCCGCAACATCCAGTCCCTGGCGTGCCAGCCAGACTCCATTGCGGCCTTCTCCATCGGCGACAGCGAGCGCCTTTTGGCCCGGCTTCACTAGCGAAGCGCAGGACTTGAGGAACGCGTTGGGTTCGGTACCGAACAAGTACTCCTCCTGATCGTAACGTTCATTCCACATCATAGAATTCATTCCTGTAGGACCGGGTGCCGCAAACCAACACCGTGATCTGTTCGTCCCGGTGGGTAAATAAGGTTCCTGGACAAATCATCCATGCCCAGATGCGCATCAATCTGAGGGACCGTTATTAAAGGTCTGAAGCCGAAAACCTGCCGGTCTGCTTTCGGCCCCATTTCTGTCGTTGATGCGCTCCGAAATTGACGGCCTTCTGGCGAAGTCGGCAAACGTGCGGTCATTCAGTCCCACAGAGCAAGCGCTCTTTCGGCGCCTGCACGATCATTTCTGATGCGCAGTATCGATTGCCGCGTCAGTCCCGTCTGCGCTGATATCGCGGAAGCGCCCGCCCCCGCATTCAACAAGGTGACGACCTGGTTGAACTGCATACGACTGTAGCTCGGCTTTCGACCGCGGTACGTTCGAGGGTCGCTCTTGGCCAAGGCGATACCTGCCCGTTGTGCTTCCTTCGTTGCCGTCGCCTGAGCTTCTGCGATCGCGGCCATAAACGCTATAAGAGCGTCACGCACGGCTTGATGGATCGGATCTTTGGTAGAGCCATCGAAGGTCATCCCATTGATGACCGTCTTGATGACGACACCCTCATCCATAAAGTGTCGAATGCTGTCGGAGACGTCCCTGTAGTCCCGGCCCAGACGATCGACCCACCGCACGACAAGCGTGTCCCCCGCTGCGAGCATGTCGTACAGGCGCTTGCCTTGGGGTCGCTCTGCGAGCCTGGTCGATATACCCGAAACACCGTTGTCGGCGATCACCTTGTCGATCTTGAAACCCGCAGCCTCGGCTTGGTAGCGCTGATGTTCAAGCGTCTGATCGGTCGTGGAAACACGCGCGTAGAGAACAGTCTTCGGCATGGACGGGCTCCTGTACGAAAGAGTTATGTCCACTAAGTATGCTGTCCGTTGATCAAAATCAACCCGTGCGTACACGAAAAAGGCGGTGGAGCACGGTGTACGTTGCGGTATACCTTAACGGGCCACTGGCGATCAAAGCCTAAGCAACGCGAAGTCGCCAGTAAGCTTGTTGTGCGCAGCCAGGGCGGCTGTGACTGACGTGCTCCCCGTTTTGTCCGCGTCTATAAGTTAGCCCTGTTCACGTTGTGATCCTTGACGGATCGGGTTGCGTATTCAAGCGGGGTGAGCCCATCGAGGCTCGTGTGTGGGCGATTCACATTG
>CAMYMG010000084.1 GCA_947259295.1 uncultured Rhizobiaceae bacterium | reverse complement strand
GATGCGCCAGCTGCTCGTCCTTGCCGCGCTGCGCCAGCGTGTCGTAGAGCTCGAAATGCACGTCGAAATGGTCTTCGATGACCGCCTTGTTGCGGCCGGTGACGAAGATGAAGTGCTCGATGCCCGCTTCGCGCGCCTCGTCGACGACATACTGGATCACCGGCTTGTCGACGACCGTCAGCATTTCCTTGGGGATCGACTTGGTCGCCGGCAGGAAGCGCGTGCCAAGACCGGCAACCGGGAAAACTGCTTTGCGGACTCTTTTCATCTGAGTCTGAACCTCAACACCTGAATACTACCCAACCGCCAAGATCAGACTATGCTGCGCTGCAGTATCGGTCAACCACGGTGCGACCTTAAATCGCTCTCTCCAAGTTGTTCCCTGGTCTTTCCACAATCAAGCGATGTCGGAAGCCGTCAGATTGAGCCTGACCGCGCTCAGATAATCTTCTGTAGGCCGGCCGACGCCGACATAGGCAAAGCCTTCATCGCGTACTTCTTCCTTGCGGTAGATGTTGCGGAGATCGACGAGCAGCGGAGTCTTCATGACCTGCTTGAGGCGGCTGAAATCCATTGCGCGGAAGGCGTTCCATTCTGTGACGATGACCAGCGCGTCGGCATCCTTGGCCACGTCGTAGGCGTCGGTTCCGAATTCGACGTTCTCCATCATGCCCTTTGCGTTCGCCATGCCCTCGGGATCGTAGGCGGCGATCTGCGCGCCGCCGTCCTGCAAGGCCTGGACGATGGTCAGCGCCGGCGATTCACGCATGTCGTCGGTGTTCGGCTTGAAGGTCAGGCCCAGAATCGCGATCTTGCGGTCGCTGACATCACCGCCGCAGGCGTTGACGATCTTGCGCGCGATCGAGCGCTTGCGCGCCGTGTTGATCGCCTCCGTCGTCTCGATCAGCCGCATCGGGCTGCCATAGTCCTGCGCCGTCTTGATAAGCGCCAGCGTGTCCTTGGGAAAGCACGAGCCGCCATAGCCCGGACCGGCATTCAGGAATTTCGGGCCGATACGCTTGTCGAGGCCGATGCCGCGCGCAACTTCCTGCACATTGGCGCCCGTCTGCTCGCAAAGATCGGCGATCTCGTTGATGAAGGTGATCTTCATCGCCAGGAACGCATTGCCGGCATATTTGATCAGCTCGGAGGTGCGCCGGCTGGTGAACACCATCGGCGACTGGTTCAGGTAGAGCGGCCGGTACACCTCGGTCATCACCGAGCGGGCCCGCTCGTCCGACAGGCCGACGACGATGCGGTCCGGGTGGCGGAAATCGTCGATCGCCGCACCCTCGCGCAGGAATTCCGGGTTGGAAACCACCGCGACGTCGGCCGACGGGTTGGTCTTGCGGATTATCTTTTCGATCTCGTCGCCTGTGCCGACCGGAACGGTCGATTTGGTCACGACGACGGTAAACCCCTTCAGCCGCGGCGCGATCGAGCGTGCCGCATCGTAGACATAGGAGAGGTCCGCGTGGCCGTCGCCGCGCCGCGACGGCGTGCCGACGGCGATGAAGATCACGTCCGCCTCTTCCACCGCGGGCGACAGGTCGGTGGTGAAGGACAGCCGGCCGATCTTGGCATTGCTGGCCACCAGGCTGTCGAGGCCGGGCTCGAAGATCGGGATCTGGCCGTTCTTCAGCGCGGCGATTTTGCCCTCGTCCTTGTCGACGCAGACGACGTCGTGGCCGAAATCCGCGAGACACGCGCCCGAAACCAGCCCGACATAGCCACTGCCGATCATTGTCAATCGCATCTGAGTATCCAATCCCTTGTTGATACGGCGTGCGGAAGCAATGTCCGCAGATGGGGCAACGACGACGCGTTACCGAGGAAAATCCGGCGGATGCCAATAGCATCGATCAGCTCTTGCGTCATCTACACTTCCCTGACCAGCGACACGCCGGCGGCATCGATGCGCAGGCAGGTAAGCCGGTTGGTGGCGTAGGCGCCGGTATCAAGGTTGATCCGGTTCGCCAGGAACTCCGGCATAGGCCGCGCCGTATGGCCGTGCACCACCACGGCGCCGAGCGGTCCGGCATGCGTCAGGAACGGCTTTCTGATCCACAACAGGTCGTCGGCGACCTGGTGGTCGAGTGCGGTGCCCGGACGCACTCCGGCATGGGCGAAGAAATAGGGGCCGTAGTGGAAACTGAGGCGCAGCGAGCGCAGGAAGGCGACATCCTCGATCGGAACGGCCCGCGCCATCGCCGCGCCCAGCACCGCCTCGCTCTGCGGGTTGACGCCGTAGGACAATGCGGTCGCGGCGCCGCCCCAGTCCAGCCATTCGCGGGCAGCAATCCGACCGTCCAGGAAACCGAGCAGCGTTTCCTCGTGGTTTCCGGACAATGCGATGACCTTGCGCTGACTGGACCGATTGCGCAGCGCTGCGATGACCCCGGCACTGTCCGGTCCGCGGTCGACATAGTCGCCGAGATAGATTTCGGCCCGTCGCTCGGCCGGACGCCCCTGCCAGTCCTCGTCGATCAGCTCATGCACGCGGCGCAGAAGATCCAGCCGGCCATGAATGTCGCCGACCGCATAGATCACCGATTTCTTGTCGATAGGCGGATAGACAACCGGTAGCGCGGGAGGCTTGCGCCCAACGAATCGCAGGCGCTTCAGCCATCCTGCCAGTCCGTTGCCCTCCGGCGCGGCGCGCGCACCAGCATCAAGAAACGTTTCGCCCAACCGGCCCATTGCATTCACGGCTGCCATCGCAATCAGGCTCGCGACACGTAGGCGCCGAACTTGTCGCTCGAATAGTACTCGCTGCTGCCGACGGTCGAGGTGTAGAGGCGCAGGCTCTGTTCATCGGTCTTGTTGAGCACGCAGCCGACGATCTTCTGGTTAACGGCAGGTGCATTGTGCAGCGCGTCGGTCACCGTGGCGATCGAGGTCTTGCCCCACTCGACCACGAAGACGAACCCGTCCATGGCGCCTGCAACCGCCTTGGCATCGACCACCGGCGCCAGCGGCGGCAGGTCGATGATGACATAGTCATAGGCCTTGCGCGCCGCTTCAAGCAGCTGTGCCATCCGGGTCGAACCGATCAGGTCGGCCTTCTGGCCAGCCCCGCCCTTCGCGGCCGCCGGCAGGAACTTCAACCGCTTGGCCGTGTCGGAATAGATCAGCTCGTCGATCGGCACGTTGTCGACCAAGAACTCGTAGAGGCCTGCCGATGCCTGTGGCGCGATCTCGCGCGTCAGCGTAGGGCTTCTGAGATCGGCGTCGATGACCAGCACCGAACTGCCGGCCGAGGCGATCAGTTCGGCAATGTTCATGGCTGTCGTAGATTTGCCCTCGCCCGGCATCGAGGAAACTATGCCGATGATGCGCATGCCGCCATCGACCGGCGCGAAATCGAACGCCAGCTTCACCGACCGCAGCGTCTCGGCAAACCGTGACAACGGCGCCTTCACGACATGCTGGAAGACGCCGAGATCGGGCGACAGCAGCCGTTTGGCCGGAACGGTGGAATCCCCACGCTGTTGCGCCTGGCGCACCGGCCGCCTGACATGGCCCCGCTGCAGCCTGGGCAGGATGCCGAGGCAGGTCACGCCGAGCGCGCGTTCGAGCTGGTTGGGCGAACGGAAGGTATTGTCGCCGAGCTCGCGGCCGAGCGCCAGGAGCAGGCCGAGCGCGACGCCGGCAATGCCGGAGAGCGCCAGCGTGATCGTCGTCTTGGGCGAGCTCTTGCCCTGGGCCGGCGACGCCTCGGTCAGGACGCGCGCATCGGTGATGGGGAAAGACTGCTGCTGCAGAGCGGATTTGTAACGGTCGAGGAAGCTCTCATAGAGGTTCTGGTTGGCCTGTGCATCCCGCTCCAGTTCGCGCAGCCTGACGCTTGCCTGGGCAACCTCCTCCGAGCGGGTCGAGAAGCCCTCCAGTGTCCTTGCGAGGTCTGCCTCCTGGCTTTGGGCCACCTCCATGTCGCTCTTGTAGACCTGTTCGATGCGGGAAAGTTCGCGCAGGATCAGGCCGTTGATGTCTTCCATCTGGCGACGCAGTTTTCCGGCCGCTTCGTGATCGGCGCCATAGCGGCGGGAAATGTCGGCCTCCTGCTGCGAGAAGCGTGAGTACTGTCGGCGCAAGTCGCTGATCACCGGGCTGGCCAGCGAATCGACCACCGAGGCGTCCGGATTGCCCGTGGCGATCATGCGCGCGATCTGCTCGTAGCGCGCCGTCTTCTCGGCGCTTTCCTTGCGGGCTTCGACAAGACGTGCGGACAGATCGGTCAGCTGCGTGTCCGACAGAAGTTGCCCGCTCCCGGCATTGGTGTCGATGATGCCATGCTCGCGCTTGTAGTCCTGCACCAGCTGGTCGGAGGCGACGGCCTTCTGGCTGAGTTCGGCCAGCCGGCCCTGCAGCCATACCGAGGCGCGGCGGACCGATTCGAAGCGGGCGTCGAGCTTTTCCTCGAGATAGGCGGCGGAGACGGCGTTGGCGACGTCGGCCGCGCGCTGCGGGTCTTCCGACACGAAACCGATGGCGATTACGAAGGTCTCGTCGACCCGGCCGACATAGAGTCTGTCGGCGAAGGCCTCGATCGTGCCGCGCGGTACGCCCTGTTCGGGCACCACAACCGGATCCGCGCCGAAACTGAGCAGCGACTTGAACATCCGCGCGCCGTTCGAGGCGTATTCGATGATCCGGTTCTGCGGTCGCCTGAACTCCTCGAGATCCTGCAATCCGAACTTTTCGATCACCGAAGTGGCGATTTTCTCGGAGCGGATGATCTGCAACTGGCTGTTGACGTCGACGTCGTCGAGACCGGTCGGCATGCCGCTCGCCGATCCGTTGCCCTCGATGACCTGGGCGTTCTGGACGTCGAGATAGACCAGCGCCGTCGAGCCGAAGAGAGGCTTTGTGGTTGCCAGATAAACGAGGCCGACGAAAAGCATGGCGACGACCGACAAGCCGATCAGCCACATGCGGCGCCGCAGGATCGCAAGGATGCCCGCGACACTGAGCAGACCAGAATCACCGGCCGGCTGATGCTCCTGGATATCCGGCGACCAGTTTTTCTGAAGCTGAACCAGCATATTGGGCCTTCACGTTTCGGTTGCACTGCACAATGCCGCCAACAGCGTTGGCAACTTGCCCGATTCCCCAAAAGCCCCGTAGAAGCGCAAACCACTGATCTTGATTGATTAAATTTCGATCGATAGAAGTTTGCCCGCTTGCGTCGACGTTACCAGAGATTTGCTGCAGTGCAAGAGAGCACATCTATCTGGCCAAAATTTGATGCCCGCTCCGCAATGCTTGGCCCCGGCGGCAATCCTGTCATCCGGTCTGGTTCTGGCCCGTCGGGCGCGCGCTCGGCGTCGGCGTCCAGGTCTGGAATTTTTCGCCCTGCACCGAGCGCCAGACGCCAAGCGCGGTACCGGCAAACGACATCAGCATGGCAAGCACCTGGAGTGCAGGCTTGACCTTGAGCGCCACCAGCGCGCCGAACGCGAGCGTCGCCAAGAAGATGGAGACAAGCACGGGAACCGGGGGAAACACCATCAGCAGCGCCAGCACGAGGAACAGGCCTGCCAGCAGCAGATTGTAGCCGATCAGCCATTTCAGGAACCGGTGCGACACATAGCAATAGGCGAGCAGCGGCCGGCGCCGGATTTCCGGCCAGATCAGCCGGTGCACGTTGAACGCCTGGCAGGCGATTCGGATCTTCCGGCGGAATTCGTCGGCGGTGCTGGTGGCCGACCGCTCGAAGGCGAGCGCTTCGGGGGCGCGCGCAGCGCGCAGCCCGTTGATGACGACCTTCATAGACACATAGAAGTCGTCGATGATGTCGTCCGGCACGATCACATGCGCCGACCGGCGCACCGCAAACAGCGATCCGTCGGCGCCGATCACGCTGAATGCATCGCTTTCGATCTGCTTGATGCCCTCCTCGATTCGCCAGTAGAGCGAGCCCGAACTGCTCATCGCGCTCTCATGCGGGTTCGAATAGATGAGGTGGCCGCAGACGCAGCCCACCGACGGGTCGGAGAAAGACGGCGCAAGCTCCCACAAGACATTGCCGTCGAGTTCGACATTGGCATCGGTGAAGACGATGATGTCGGCGCTGCAGCGCCCGACCAGCATGTTCATGCCGTGCGACTTGCCGCGCCTTGTCTCCGACTCGACCACGGTGATGCGATCGCGGTACGGTGCCAATTCCTCGACCGTCCTGTCCGAGGCCCCGTCTACGTAGATGAAGAGTTCGCAGTCCAGCGTCGTGTCGGCGACCGCGATCATGTTGCGCGCCTTCTCGGCGATCGTCGCCTCTTCATTGTAGGCGCACACGCAGATAGCGAAGGAGGGCAATCTGTCCGGCGTTGCCGTGTTCGGGCGTCGGCGGCGAAACGGCATCAGCGATAGCGGATAGGTGACGAACGGGTGAACGCTCAGCAACAGGAATAACAGGAACAGGACGATGAAAACGGCGAACATGGCGCTATGGGAGCCTCAACTGCGGGTTACTATCTGATCGTCCCCAACCCGCGAGCGGGCGCCATCTGCATTCAATGCATTCTCATAGTCGCGGTGCTGCGCATCCCTTCATCGGTTGTGCGTTCCGCGTGGGAATCGGCGCCAAAGCAAGAGCCTGAGATTTGGGGCCGGCAACCGCGGCGGAGCGGCGAGATGTGCCCCATACTGCGTCGCAATACGGGTGGGTTGTCAACGCCAGAACTCGTTTGCGCGCACTCGAACGCCCCGAATCTCGCCCTAGTGACGTCAAATTGCGGTAATTCGACGAAAGAATTAGTGAAGTCGTTAACCCCGCGTCGCACAAAAAAACCCAAGTGCCGCCGCAATGATGACGCGTCGAATTCGGTATGTTCTTCTCAACGACAAGAAACGTTCTGACGGCGCGTAGGCTCGTCCTTCGCCAGTCGGACGCCTCGGTCGCCGCGGCCGCAACCGGAAGCTCCGGGGCGCCACTGCGTCGCAGTTCGGACACAGGGACACCCGCCATATGCCCGCCATTCCCCCAAGCTTCCTTGTCGGTTCAGATACCAACGACAGACTGATCGGCTCCGCCGACACAGACATCATTTATGGCGGCAAGGGCAACGATACGCTGTTCGGCGGTTCTGGCTCCGACACCGTCGTCGTGCGCAAGGGCGAAGGCTCGGACATCATCGAGGATTTTCAGGCCGGCACCGGTGGTGACGCGCTCCGCCTGCAGAACTTTGGCTTCGCCGACTTCTGGGCCTTCAAGGCCGTATCGGTCCAGTCCGGTGCCGATGTCCGCGTCAGTCTTCCCGACGGTGCGACCCTCGTCCTGCGCAATGTCGACCTCACCGCCCTCGTCGCCGACAATATCGTCGTCGACTGGCGCCTGCCCTGGTCGGGGCCGCCGACCACGTGGAGCGCGACCAGCACCTCTGGATCCACGCTCTCCGGCACCGCCGGCAACGACCAGCTGACCGCCCACGCTTCCGATATCACGCTTTCAGGCGGCGCCGGCGACGACATCTATTTCGTTTGGGATCACACCGACAGGGTCGTCGAAGCAAATGCCGGCGGCATCGACACGATCAAGACCTACGGCCTGCATGGCTATTCGCTGACCACCGCTCCCGAGGTCGAGAATCTGGTGCTCTTGGGCACGCAGTCGTCTTCGGCGCGCGGCAACGACCTCGACAATGTCGTCAACGGCAATGACGGCGCCAATCTCATCGACGGCGGACACGGCGACGACGTGCTGACCGGCGGCGCCGGCGGCGACACCTTTGTCATACGCCAGGGCCAGGGCTCCGACGTCATCATGGACTTCAGGGCCGCCGACGGCGACAAGGTGGCGCTATCGGGGTTCGCCTTCGAGGATTTTGCCGCCGTTTCGGCCGCCTTCCACCAGGTCGGCAGCGAGGCCATCCTAGACCTGGGCGACGGCTCCACACTCACCTTCCACAACACCAAGGTTTCGGCCTTTTCCGCGGATGATTTTTCGCTAACTCCCGACAAGGGCGCCATGAGCCGTACCTTCGTCGACGACTTCGATTCCTTCGATCGTTTTGCCGATGGCAGCGGCACGTGGCGTACCCAGTTCGAGTGGTGGGGCGACGGTGCCTATACGCTTGCCGCCAACGGGGAGCAGCAGATCTATGTCGACACCGACTTCAAGGGGCTTACGGGCGTCGAAGAACAGACGCCGCTCGGCTACAATCCGTTTTCGCTCGAGAATGGCCATTTGGTCATCAGCGCCAGCTCCATCGAAGAGACCGGCGGTGCCACCAAGGACTACGCCTTCACTTCGGGCATGATCTCGACGCAGTCCTCGTTCTGGCAGACCTACGGCTATTTCGAGATCACCGCCGAACTGCCGGAGGGAGCTGGCGCATGGCCGGCTTTCTGGCTGCTCCCCGTCGACAATTCATGGCCGCCCGAACTCGACATTCTGGAAGCCTTCGGCGACCAGCCTAACCAGGTCCATTCCGCCGTCATCGATCCGGGCGGCACGGCGGGCGGCTGGGCGCAGGTCGACACCTCCGGGGGAGCGCACAGCTACGGCATGATGTGGACCCCCTACGAGATCACCTTCTATGTCGATGGCGTCGAGACGATGTCCTTTGCCACGCCCTCCGATCTGAACGCGCCGATGTACATGATCGCCAATCTGGCGGTCGGCGGCACCTGGCCGGGCGACGCCGATCCCTCGCTCGATGCCCAGTTCCGCATCGACCAGATCGCCGCCTACCAGCTGTCGGAATATTCGCTTGCGAACTACACGCTGCGCGAGACTGGCGAGCACAAGAAATACATCCAGGGGACGAACGGCACCGACACGCTGTCCGGCAGTGCCGGCAACGACATGCTCGACGCCAGGCTCGGTGCCGACACGCTGCGCGGTCTGCAGGGCGACGACACCTACATCGTCAACGATCCGGCGGCGCGGGTCGTCGAGGCTTTCAACCAGGGCATCGATGCGGTGCGCGCGTCGACCAGCTTCGCGCTTTCCGACAATGTCGAGAACCTCTACCTCGTCGGCGACGCCGACAGCGACAGCGCGACCGGAAATGCGATGGCCAACATCCTCTCCGGCAATGGCGGCGACAATCTCATCCGGGGCGGGCTCGGCAACGACATCCTCTTCGGCGGTGGCGGCAGCGACACCTTCGTCTTCGAGCGCGGCGACGGCTCCGACATCATCGCGGATTTTGCGCCGGGCGCGGCCAATGGCGATATCGTGCGCCTCGCCGACCACGGCTTCTCGACCTTCGACCAGGTGCGTTCGGCCATGACCGAGATCGGCAACGACACCTATCTGGCCGTAAGCGGCTTCGAAACGCTGGTCTTCAGGGACACGCGAATCGACCAGTTCACCGCGTCGAACTTCGACCTCCCCACCGTGCCGCCGGAAAGCCAGGCCTGGATCCGCGCCAATATCGGCACCGTCAACGCCGACATGATGCTCGGCAGCGCGTCAAGCGAGCGATTCGAGGGCAAGGGCGAAGCGGACATCTTCAAGGGCGGACTGGGCGACGACACCTATCTCGTCGACAACGCCGACCAGTCCGTCGTCGAGCATCTGCGCGAAGGCATCGACACGGTCGAATCATACATCTCCTACGCGCTCCCAGACCATGTCGAGAATCTCGAGCTACTGGCGCCTGGCACGATCGGACTTGGGAATTCCCTCGCCAACCGGATGGTCGGTTCCGCCGGCAACGACACGTTGAATGGCAAGACCGGAAATGACTGGCTCTTCGGCGGAGCGGGCAACGATACGTTCGTTTTCGAGGTCGGAGGCGGCACCGACACCATTGCAGATTTCAAGGCGGCCGCCGCCGGACTGGCCGAACACGACCAGTTGCGATTCGAGGGTTATGGCGATGGTGCATATCTCAGCCATGTCGACGACGAGTGGACTATTCATTTTTCCGGAGGGCAGGAAAGCTTCCATCTCGCCGGCGTCACCGCGCTGTCCCAGGATGACTATATATTCGTCTGATCCCGAGGCTGTTCCACCCGATTGAGTGACTGCCCGATTTGCCTCAGTCCTCGTTCGCCTGACGGGCTGGCCGCAAGCACTTCACCGGAATTGTGCCCCGGCGAACTTGCATTCCGCCGGGTCCGGCAAGAGTTACGCTGCAATGCAAAAGCGAATCAAGTCACAAGATTTATACAAATGACTGGATAAGGACTTATGTCTATAAGGGCGCATTTATCGTTTACTTGGTAATACCGCCAAAATTATAGAGATTGTTGCATCGCAGCATTTAAGTTTAAAATCCCGTATATTTAACTTTACAACGAAAACCGTTTCCGAATTACGTCAGAAAAACAAGTACCTCGCCTGCAAAATTGGGACTTGATCATCCATCCGATCAATGGTTTAAATTTAGTGTTCGCGGACTTGGGGGTCACGGATTAGGGGCGGTTCGAATTCATCGAAGGTTGATGGAGACGTCTGGTGCTAAATATCGAGAACTCCCTGAAGGGGACGTCGGGCGTGGAAATCGCCGACGTCAAGCCGGCAAAATACCTGACGGGTGGCATGCTGAAGCGCGCGCTGGACGTGCTCGTCGCGTTGACGGGTCTCGCCGTGCTCTGGCCCCTGATGCTGATGGTCATGATTGCGATACGCTGGACCGATCCGGGTCCCGCCATCTACGGCCACGAGCGGATCGGCCTCAACGGACGCAGGTTCAAATGCCTGAAATTCCGCTCGATGATCACCAATTCGGACGCAGCACTGCGTGAACTCCTGGAGCGTGATCCGGCGGCTGCCGCTGAGTGGCAGCAGTCGCAGAAGCTGAAGAACGATCCCCGCGTCACGCGTCTTGGCAAGATCCTCAGGGAAACCAGCCTCGACGAACTACCGCAGCTGTGGAACGTGGTGAAGGGCGACATGAGCATCGTCGGCCCTCGCCCGATCGTGTCGGCGGAAGTGACGCGTTATGGCAGCCACTTCACGTCCTACGCGGCGACCAAGCCCGGCATCACGGGCCTCTGGCAGGTCACGGGCCGCAGCGATTGCACCTATGACGAACGCGTCTCGCTCGATGTGGCCTATGTGCAGAACTGGTCGATCCTGCGCGATCTCTACATCATCGCCAAGACGGTGGTCGTCGTCTTCGCCCGCAAGGGAAGCTACTGAGCGCCCGGCTTCCTGCCGGTCATGGCTTCTCGCGGATCTGCGGCTTTCTGGAGAATGGCAATGTGGTTGTTTCAGCAGGACGGGCGTCCTTGGCCCGGCTCGCTGCCTTTTGCGGCCACAGGCGAGAGACGGCGAGAAGCGTGATGAAATACGCGCCTTCGATCACCAGCAAAGGAGTCACTCCGGCAATCAGCATCCACAGGCCGCCATCGGCCCGGGTGACATACAGGCCGATCGCCGCCGGAAACAGCGCCAGAATGCCGACAGCCACGGCCGACAACCGGATCAGGCCACAGCCCACCCCGATCGCGAGGTACAACAAAACGATAATCCCGGTCATCGGTGCCCCTTCCGCCCAAACCGTAAGCTAAAGCGCCGCAGTTAATTCTGCTTGAAAGAAATACGGCCAACTGAAGCGAGATTGCCCAATGCAGTATCACCAGCCGGGGAAATTGCCAAGAAATTAGCCGGGACCGCATCAGAACCGGCTCCGACACCCAAGCAACGTCCCAATTCTAGCCTTGCGCCCCCAGAAACGCCGAACCGACCAGTGGAAGACCCTGTCGATGAAGATACGAACGTCCCCCGAAGAGGGTTTCGCCGAGCCGCTCTTTTCGATCGTCATGGTCACCTTCGCGCGCGACCACCTCGTTCCGCAGACGATCGCGCAGGCAGCCCGGGTGGCGACGCGTCCGGACGTCGAATTCGTGCTCGTCGACAACAATTCCGACGACATCGACCGTTCGGAGTTTCTGGCGCCGTTTGACCGCTGGCAATATGTCAAACTCGGCTACAACAAGGGCGTGTCGGCCCGCAACAACGGGGCCAATGCGGCGCGCGGCGACTATATCCTCTTCGTCGACGACGACGCATTCCTCAACCCCGAGGGCGTCCTCGACCGCTACGAGGCAGCCTTCGCGGCCAACCCCAACGTCGCCATCGTCACCGCCCGTCACATCGACCACGACAGCGGCGACACGCCGCGCGCTTCGTTCCCGCACACCGACAAGTCGCTGCCCAAGGACAAGCCCTTCAAGACCTTCCGCTTCCAGGGCAACGGCTTTGCCCTGCGCCGGAGCGCATGGGAGGCAGTCGGCCCGATGTCAGAGGACTTCTTCTACGGCCTGGAGGAGATCGACTACGCCTACCGCATCGTCGATGCCGGCTACGAAATCTACTATGAACCCGGTTGCTGGGTGGTCGAACACAACGACCCGGCCGGCCGCAAGCCGAAGAAGGAGGTCGAGGAGATGCGGCTGACCAACAAGCTCATCATCTCGTTCAAATACCTGCCGGCCATCTACCTGCCGCTGAACTTCGTGTTGTTTTCGGCCTACGTGTTCTATCTCAACCGCGGCAACGTGAACGTCTTCCGCTCCTTCAGCAATTTCCTGAAATGGGCGCACGAGCACCCCGGCCGCCGCAAGCCGATCGGCCGGCCTGCCATCAGCTATATCGAGAGCTGCGGGGGCGCCGTATGGAAATGACTTCTCGGGCCATCTTTACTCGTTCCACCCTTTCCGCGGCACTCATGGCAGGCGGGCTCTTGATTTCGCCTCCTGCCGGCGCGACGGAGATCGGCGCCTATCGCGGGCCCGGCTGCGACGGCCGCGAGGCCATGGCGCCATTCGAAGCGCTCATCGGCCGCAAGGTCGAGCGAACGGTCGACGCCCTCAACGCCGAAAGCTGGCACGAGATGCGCCGCAGCATACCCTGGATCACCAAGTGCTGGAGCGATTCCGGCATTGCTCTGACGCTGTCGGTGCCGATGCTGCCCCGCGACGGCTCGGGAACACTGCGCGAGGGAGCCGAAGGCGCCTATGACAGGGTATTCCAGGATACCGCGCGCGCGCTGGTCAGGAACGGTCTCGCCGACGCCACGGTCCGTATAGGCTGGGAATTCAACGGCAACTGGATGCCATGGGCGGCGTCAAAAGATCCGGAAAACTACAAGCTCTATTTCCGCCGGATCGTCGAGACGATGCGGGCAATCCCCGGGCAGAACTTCCTCTTCGAATGGTGCCCCAACCACGGCCGTCACGACATGGATCCGAGCGAGGCGTATCCCGGCGACGACGTCGTCGACATCATCGGCATGGATGTCTACGCCGAGGAGTGGAACGATCCGAAGGCCGATCCGGTGGAGCGCTTCCGGTCCTATGTCGACCAACCCTTCGGCCTGAAATGGCACCGCGACTTCGCGCGCGTGCACGGGAAGCCGATCTCCTATCCGGAATGGGGCGTCGGCGACAAGCCGGGCGGCAACGGTGTCGGCGACGACCCGGCCTTCATCGCCGGCATGGCCGACTGGTTCGCCGAAACCAAACCGCTCTACCAGAGCTACTGGGACGTCCACGCCTCGGACTACAACGCCCGCATGTCAGATTTCCAGTTCCCGGCCGCCGCCGAAATGTTTCAGCGGCGTTTCGGGGCGGCTGCCGTTCATTCAGGCAACTGAACGGCAGCCGCATCCATCTGGGTGCGGTTCAACGAAGGGTCGAACCGCTTCGTTCCAGCAGGCCGATGTCGCGCGCCCATTCCACCGTCATGGCAATGCCGTCGTCGACGCTGGTCGAGGGCACGAAGCCTGCCTGCGCCGCGCGATCCATCGAATAGGTGACGTCCGTCGCAAAGCGCGCCATCTCGTCGTCGTTCGGCCGCAGGCGCAGGTCCTCTTCGGCCCTCTTCATCGCCGACTTCAGGACGCTGCTGCGCTGCGCCGCCGCGACCAGCACGCCGCGATGATGGGCGAGCATGTACTTGCCGAGTTTTCGCACCGGCCGCCGCATCGCCACCTTGAGCCCAAGCGATGGGTCTGGCGGCGCCAGCGGCGGGAAGCCGAGTGCTGCGTTGAGCCGCTCGAGATAGGAATTCCACGTCGGCACTTCCGGCCCGTTGCCGTTGAACAGTGCGAAGCGCCCGGTGTCGTTCTCGATCATGTGGCGGATCATCCGCACCAGGTCGCCGACATAGACGAGGTTGCACTTCCCCTCGCCCTTGGCCCCGAGCGCTGCCCAGCGGCCCGATGCGAAACGGGATATGAAGGGCGCGCTCCATTGCTGCGAGAACGGCCCGTAAACCAGCGTCGGCCGGATGCCGACGATCGAGAAATCATCCGTGGCGAGTTCTTCGCAAAGCTGTTCGGCGGTGCGCTTGCTTGCCCCATATGTCGTGACGATGCCGGCCGGCGGGGTGTCTTCCTCAACCAGTCCGGCCGCATCGCCGTAGACGGCCACCGAACTGGTGAAGACCAGCTTGGTGACACCGGCGAGCTTCGCCCGCTCGATCAGCAGCCGCGTGCCGGTCTTGGTGACGTCATCGTCTTCTTCCGGCCCGCGCGCGCAATGCACGACGACATCGACACACTTCAGCGCCGCGTCGAGCGAATCCTTCTGCATCACGTTGCACTGGACGATTTCCAGCGGGAACCGGGCGATGCGCGCGGCACTCGTCCAGCGACTGATGCCTGCCCGCACATCCCAGCCCGTGAGATGCAGCGCCTCGGCAGCCCAGCCGCCGATGAACCCGCCGGCGCCGGTAATCAGAACCACGGGCTTCGTCATGACGCCCACTCCCGGTAGTAGCCGGGCAGATGACTTTCCGCCTTCGCATAAAGCGCATCGATCCCCGCGAGCGGCGCAACAACGCTTTCGGCATCGACGAGCAACGCCTCGCGACCTTCGACCGCCGCCGCGAAATTGCCGAGCAGCTTTTCCGCGAAGTCCGTCCAGCCGGCCTTGCCCGGCCCGCGCCGCGTCTGCCAGGCGCCGGTGCCCTGGCGTGTCTCAATCGTCGCGAAGTCGGTCACCGAGCCCCGGAGTGCTCCCTTCGTCCCCTCGACGACAAAGCCGTTGGCCAGTTTCGAATGAAAGCTCACTTCGAGGTCGAGCCGGGTCGCGCCGAACGCCAGTTCGGCCCGTGCGAAACACTCCGGCCCGCCAAAACCGTCCATCGCCGACCGTTCGACCTGAGGCGCTTCGTCCAGCCACCATGACACCATGTCGAGAACGTGGATGCCGATATCGAGCAGCACGCCGCGCGGGCGGCCACCCTTCCAGGGACGCCGGAAGTAGAACCCCGACTGCGTCGGCCATTCGAACTTCTGGCCCTCCGCCCAGCCAATCCTGATGATGTCGCCGAGTTCGCCAGCGCGGATCATCTGGTGGGCAAGCGCATAGGACGGGCAGAAGCGGCGATAGTGATTGGCCGTCAGCACGCAGCGTCCCCTCGCCGCCTCGACCAGTTGCCGCGCATCGTCAGCGGTCTCGGCCAGCGGCTTCTCGACGATCACGCTGACGCCGCGCTCTATCAGCGGAATGGTCGTTGCGACATGCAGATGGCTGGGCGTCGCGTTGACGGCGGCCGTGACGTGGTCCGGCAGTTCGGCAATATCGCCGACCAGCTGGTCCTGGCGAAAGCCGAAATCCTGCGCTGCCTTCTCCCGCCGTGGCCTGGACGGCTCGACGAGCCAGACCTTGTCGCGGGTCGCAGCGTCTTTCGCTAGCACCGGAAAATAGTAGGAATCGGCAATGGCGCCGCAACCGATCACCGCGAGGTTCAGATTACCGAGCATGGGCATCCTGATCGTTTCCATGCCCAGCCCTACGCATCGACCGGCTCCGCCAGCAGCCGCGCAACCTCGACCTTTTCGACCATCCGCTCGCGCCGGTTCGCAAAGATGCGGTCGTCGCTGAGATAGCTGGTGGCGACCGCTGCACGCCGCAGCGCCTCGGTCGCACGGTCGCGGCAACGTTCGTCAAAACCGCGCAACGCACCCCTGGAGAGTGCTGTGGAAGCAGGCTTCAGGACGCGCTGCCAGGTGCGCATCGCATTGCGGTTGAGTTTCTGCCAGCCCCTGCTTTCCTCGCGCCGCGATGTCTGCTTCAGCTGATCGATCAGGCGATCGGCCACCGCCGCGCCGTCGCGCGTTTCCAGCGCCAGCACCGAGTCGTTGAGATACTGCCGTCCCGTCAGCGGCGTCAGCCTGTCGCGCACCGCCTCGACCGTCGAACTGGCGGGCAGCCGGATCGGCCGGTACGGAAGCTCCATGCTGAGCGTCCAGTCCATCCACTTGAACGAACTGATCTCGCGCGATGACACCAGCGGCACGAAAGGCACCCGGAACGTGTCGGCGACGATCGCGCCATGCATCGCGTCGGACAGCACCAGGCTGGCATTGCCGATCAGCGCGAAGACTTTCCGGAAGTCCCAGCGCGGGTCGATATAGGTGAAACCTAAGCGGTCGCAGATCTCCTCCCAGCCGCCGGCTTCCGCTGACGAGACATGCGGCACGAAGGCGACGCCGCCGGTGCGCTGCTCAGGCGGCTTGGCTAGGCCGGGCAGTACGCTGAGCAGGATGGCCCCGTCGGTAATTGCGGTGTCCTGGGGCAGTCCGGCGGCGCGTGCCGACAAAGGACCGCGCACGGCCAGGATGTTCCATGAGCCGTCATGGAGGTCGGGCGGCAGAGGCGCATAGCCGACGCCGGAACCGAGGACGACCTTGAGGCGGTTCTCAGGCACCAGCCTGTTGAGGATCGTGCCGATGCCGATGAATGTGATGCCGTCGGTGCCGTCGTCCCACAGGCCGGGCAGCAGTTCGGGCCAGATCCAGCTGTTGAGGTCATCGCCGAAATTGCCGTGCTTGGACCGGAAGTAGTGTAGTTTCATGATCGGCTTCAGCCCTTTCCGAGGAGCAGCGGTTTCAATTCCATGTGCATGTTCCGCCGCCAGGACGGGAAGGCGAACCACAGCACCAGGCCAAACAGCATCGCGCCGACGAGCGCGGTGGCGATGGCCCGCACCAGCGCGATATCCGGCAGGTCGAGGAACAGCGGCCGCGCGGCAATCAGCACCGCGGCCATGGCGGCGGCCGCGACCAGCGGCGGCAACACACCGCCCGCGATGGAACGCGGTGTCGCGCCGATCGCCAGCTTTAGCAGCCATATGTTTACGCCGGCGATAATCGTGGCCCTGAGCACATTGCCGGCAAGCACCGGCACGACACCGAACGGCGCTGTGGCTGCCGTGATGGCCAGCGCCAGCAGCACCTGCACCAGCGCCTGCCACAGGATCCAGCGTGTCCGGCCGGCGGCAGTCAGCGTCGTCGTCAGGAAATAGTTGATGGTCGCAGCGACCGCGATCGGCGACAGGATCTGGATGAAAAGGATCGCCTCGCCCCACTTGTCGCCGAACAACGGCGGAACCACGTCTGGCGCGACAACCGCTATTCCGAAGAAGATCGGATAGAGGGCCGTCGCCGATACGCTGATCAGGCGCACCGTGGCGCTTGCCATGGCCGGGTGGTTGCTCTGCAGGCGGCTCAGCGCCGACAGCGACACGTTGACGATTGGCTGCACGGCAATCGCGATGACGAAGTCGAACAGCTTCCAGGCGATCCTCAGCTGCCCCAGGACCTGCGGGCCGAAGAAATAGCCGACGACGACGTCGACGATGCGCACATTGGCAATCTGCAGGAAGGCGACAAGGCTGACGTCGCCGCCGACGCGGGCAAGCGACAGTGCATCCGCCGTGACCCACCGCAGCTTCGGGCGCCAGGCGGAACTCCACCAGACCATCGCCACCAGCACGAAGGCAATGATCAGGCGCTGGCCGACCATCGCGTAGATGCCGAAGCCTTGCAGCGCCAGCCCGACCGAGACGATGCCGCCGAAGATCGACGCCACCACCATGCGCGCCGCCAGCCATTTGAAGCCGAAGGAGCGGCGCAGCCAGGCCTCGTGCACGGCGCTCAGCGTCTGCAGCATGCAGATCGGCGAGAGCAGTTGCAGCACGGGTTCCAGAGCCGGAACCGCGAACAGTTCGGCCACCAGCGGTGCCGAGAAGAACACGATCGCGGTCATGGCGAGGCCGAAGCCCTGCACCATCCAGAAGCTGGTGCTGGCAGTCGTGTCGTCCAGAGTGTCGCGCTGGACTAGCGCCTGCACCTGCCCCAGGCACCCGATCAGCGCCAGGATGTCGATCACCACGGCGGCGATTGCCATCACGCCAAAGTCGGCGGGCGACAGCAGCCGCGCCAGCATGACGAAGAGGACGAAGTTGACGACCTGCTGGCCTGCCGTGCCGGCAAGACTCCAGGCAGATCCGAGGAAAACCTGACGCTTCAGTGCCATGGGCGCACCCGTTCCGGCTGCGAACGACGCAGCGATGTGCGCGCCTGTTTGACGAAACCGCTCCCCATCATGACGACGCAGCCGTTCTCGCCGCAGGCACCGCCCGCTCCTTCGTCACGACAACCGCTGCCGCAAGCAGCGCCGCATAGATCGAGTGCAGCGGCACGTTGAGCGAGCCGTTCATGAACTGGTACTGCAGGAACACCACCCACGAGATGGCGAACGGCACGCCGTGGCCGAACATCGCCCCCAGCGTCAGCAGCAGCCAGAAGCTGAAGGCGATGATGCCATATTCGACGAACACCTTGGCATAGGGCGCCCAGGCGAAATTGGCGCCGCGCACCGACTTGCCCTTCGGCATTTCGCCCGCACCCTTGCCAAGGAACAGGTCGCCCTCGTCTCCGAACAGGGTTTCGACCACTACCTCGACTGGCCGCGCAAAGCGCATCTCGCCGCTGGTTCCGCGCGCGCTGAGCTCGGTGGAGCGGTTCTTGACGTTGTCGAGCAGGCCGATCGCGTCCGCGCCGAGATAAAACACCGGCAGCAGCAGGATGCCCCCCAGGATCACGCCCTTCGGCACCCGTCCGAGCACGAAGGGCAGCGAGGCGAGCAGCGTCAGCATGCCGGTGCCGCCGAATGTCGACAACAGCGCCGCGCCGAAGAACGCCAGGTAGCGGAGGCGAAAGAAGCAGGTCAGCTCGATGACGATGGCCATCGCGATGAACTGCGAGATATGCGACGTCTCGAGAAAGAAGATGGCGTTCGGCTTCATCCACGGCGAACCCCAGTGGATCGGCTGGATGTAGTTGTAGTGCAGATAGACGATGCGCTCCGGCATGCGCGATTCGAGGTCGAACATGCCAAGTCCGGCCGCCTGCGTCGCCCAGTCGAAGAACACCAGCGACGCCGCGCCGACCGCGATCAGTTGGAAGTTGCGCAGCCATTTCAGATAGGCCTCGCGATCAAGTTCGACGCGGAAGACATAAAAGGTCGAAATGATCAGCAGCAGGAAGAACGACATCGCCGAATAGGATGGACTGACGAGGATCACCGCCGCCGTGCCTGCCACGAAGGCGAAGCCGCACCACAGGAGCAGCGACACGGCACTGACGCGAAGCAGGCCGCGCAGGGCGAGCAGCCCGAGCGCGCCGACATGCAGCAGCAGCGCCAGCGCGACCTGGCTTTCCGCCGCGCTGCCGATCGGCACGGCCACCTTCTGCGTAACTACCACGGCGATCATCTCGAGGGTAAAGACCCTGATGATGAAGTCGCTGTCGCTGAGCCGCGCGCGCGACGAAACGCGGGCCGGGGCAGCGCCAAGGCGGTCGGCTGTCATCGCCACTGCGTCAGCTCCAATTCATGTCCGCGAAGACAGAAGTGCGGTGCATGCCGTCCATCACCGCGCCCGCACCTTGGGATCGCCGCCCGCCGGGGCCCCCGGCAACTTCGTCCGGTTGATCCAGTCGAGAACGCTCGCCCGCATCTCGCGCAGCATGATCGTCGGATGAATGGCGCCGCGTGGCCATCCGAAGCACGCCCGGAGCGTAGCGATGTCAGCGGCCTTGCCCTGCGCGACCAGTTTTTCAGTTTCGATCAACCGGTAGAAGGCGAGGAGCGTGTCGAGATGCGCGCGCCGAGCGTTGGGACAGCTGGCACGCAGCGGCTCTGGATAGTCGAGCGCCGGGCGGCGCGGATGCCGCCCCTTCTGCTTTATGCCCAGGCTCGAATCCTCGACATGGAACACGACGTTCTGCGCCCGGTCGAAATAGACGCGCTCGCCGAGCGCCACCTGCAGCCACAGATAGGAATCCTCGCCGTAGAGGCAGCGGTCGCGCTCGTAATAGCCCCCGTAGCGCTCGAATGTGGCACGCCGAACCACCGTCGAACTTGAGTGGAAGCAGTCGACATAGCTCTTGATGGCGGCAGGCTTGCGGAAGCCGTCGATCGTCATCGGTCCGGACTGCGCCACCAGCCGCAGCAGAATGTCCTCCTGCACGTCCTGGCCCTCGCCGGCCGAATAGGCCGACACATAGGCGGCGCAGTCGGGGTTTTGCTGGAGTGCCGTGGCCGCGGCCTCGAGGAACCCGGGCAGCCACTCATCGTCGCAGTCGAGAAATGCCAGGAACTCGCCTGTCGCCAGCGCAGCGCCCGCGTTGCGCGCCCTGCCCGGCCCGGCATTGTCCTGCCTGACCAGCCGAATCGAACCGAGATGCGCCGTGTCGATCGCCTCGACGCTGCCGTCCGTACTGCCATCGTCGACGACGATGACTTCGCAGTCACCAGTCGTTTGCGAAAGAACCGAAGCAATCGCCCGGTTGATCGTGTCTGCTTTGTTGTAAAGGGGAAGTATGGCGGTGAAACGCGGCACAGTCTGACCTCTTTCAGCAGGTCGGAGGCAAGTTGTTCTGGAAGGAACTGTCGGCCAAACCTGGCCAACGCGACTTTGCCTACAATCCGCCCCGGACCCTTGGCCCGCGGTTAGCTCTCTTGGTGTGCCCCACCATGTGACCATATATTGCACTGCAATATGGCGATTGTGCAACCGAAAATTCGGAAAGAAAAAACTGGTGGAAAGGTCCGTCGAAGCGGATCCGCGGCATGGTTAACCAGGAGTTGACGACCGCGGCGGGCGCGGCTTCAGCCGCTCTGGGCCGGGCTCTCGCGCAGCAGTCTGTCGGCTGCCGCCCGTGCTTCTTCGGTAATCGTCGCACCGGCCAGCATGCGGGCGATCTCCTCCTGGCGCGCCGAGCGGTCCATCTCGGCGACGCCGGTGGAGACACGGTCGGCATTGCCGGACTTGGAGATCAGGAAGTGAGTCGTCGCCCGCGCCGCGACCTGCGGTGCATGCGTCACCGACAGGACCTGCACCCCGGCAGACAGCCGCGCCAGCCGCTGGCCGATCGAATCGGCGACGGCGCCGCCGACGCCCGTGTCGATCTCGTCAAAGACCAGTGTCGGGGCCGAGCCGCGGTCGGCGAGTGCCACCTTGAGCGCCAGCAGGAAGCGCGACAACTCGCCACCGGACGCCACCTTCATCATCGGCCCGGGGCGCGTGCCGGGATTGGTCCTCACCCAGAACTCGACCTGGTCGATACCCTGTTCCGTCCGGTTCTCGGCGTCGGTCTGGATCTCGACCAGAAACTCGGCGCGCTCGAGTTTCAGCGCCGGCAACTCCATCGCCACGGACTTGCCCAGCGCCGTTGCCGAGGCGTGGCGCAGATCGGAAAGCCGCGCCGCCGTCTGGTCGTAGCTGACGCGCGCGGCAATCGCCTGCTTCTGCAGCGCCGTCAGCCTCTCCTCGCCGGCATCGAGGTCGGCAAGGTCTGCCGACATCGTGTCGCGAAGCTTGGCCAGGTCGTCGACCGCTACGGCGTATTTGCGCGACGCGCCACGCAGCGAGAACAGCCGCTCCTCTGCCCGCTCGAGCCGTTGCGGATCGAACTCGGTTTCCCTCAGGGCCGCTTCAACGCCAGCCTGCGCCGCATCGAGCGACAGCATCGCCTCGTCGAGCGATTGCACCACCTCGTCCAGAAGTCCCGGCGCTTCCGCCGACTTGCGCTGCAGCCGTCTGAGAAGGCTGGCAAGTTGCGGCAGCGGAGAATTCTGCCCGGACAGCACGTCCTGTGCGTCCTTGATCTCCGACGCGACCTTTTCGGCGCGCATCATCGTCGCGCGGATTTCGGCCAGGTCGGTTTCTTCGCCAGGCTGCGGATCGAGCTGCGACAATTCCGCGACCGAGGCACGCAGATAGTCGGCCTCGCGCGCGGCAGCCTGCACCCGCGCCTGGTGGCGCCCCAGTTCCTGTTCCGCCTCGCGCCACTGCTGCCAAGCTGCCTGACAGAGCCTCACCTCTCCGAGATGGCCGCCGAAGGCATCGAGCAGTTCGCGATGCGCAGCCGCGTCGACAAGCGCCCGTTCGTCATGCTGGCCGTGGATCTCGACCAGCGCCCGCCCGATGTCGCGCATCAGGGTCACGCTGGATGGCTGGTCGTTGACGAAGACGCGGGTCCGTCCGTCGGCGCTCTGCACCCGGCGCAGGATGATGTCGCCGTCGTCGTCGAGCGCGTTCTCGGTGAGGATCGCCCGTGCCGGGTGGTTTTGCGGCACGTCGAAGACCGCGATTACCTGCCCCTGGCTCGCGCCATGGCGCACCAGCGATGCGTCGCCGCGCGCTCCGAGAGCCAGCGACAGAGCATCGAGCAAGATGGACTTGCCGGCACCGGTTTCACCGGTAAGGACCGACAGGCCGGCTGAAAAATCGATGTCCAGCCGCTCGATCAGGACGATATCGCGGATCGACAGTCTGGAGAGCATGCAGTCCCGCTAGCTCAGGCGCCGCCGAACAGGTTCCCGGCTTTCGAAATCCAGGAACCGCCGTTCTCGCGCGGCTCGAGACCGCCGCTCTGCAGCAGCGCGTAGGAATCCTTGTACCACTGGCTGTCGGGATAGTTGTGGCCAAGCACGGCTGCGGCCGTCTGCGCTTCGGAGGTCAGGCCCATGGCGTAGTAGGTCTCGGTCAGGCGCGCCAGCGCCTCCTCGACATGCCGCGTATTGGAATAGTTCTCGACCACGTAGCGGAAACGCTTGGCGGCGGCGATATACTCGCGGCGCTCAAGATAGTAGCGGCCGATCTGCATTTCCTTGCCGGCCAGCTGGTCGCGCGCAAAGCGGATCTTGGTGCGCGCATCCTCGACATATTCCGACTCCGGCCAGCGGTTCTCGACCTCTTCCATCGCCTCGATGGCGCGGCGCGATTCCTTCTGGTCCTGCGTCACGTCGCGGATCTGCTTGAAATAGGAAAGCCCGACGATGTACTGCGCATAGGCCGCGTCCGGCGACGACGGATAGAGCTGCACGTAGCGCTTGCCGGCGTTGATCGCCTCGTCGTAATTGCCCTGCCGGTAATTGGTGAAAGCACCCATCACCATCGATTTGCGGGCGAACTCCGAATAGGGGTGCTGGCGGTCGACGGCCTCGAACTTGCGGCTCGCCTCTTTGAGGTTTCCGGAATTGAGGTTGGCGAGGCCCTGATTGTAGAGCGCATCGGCAGGGTCGGTCTGTTCGACATAGGTGGACAGGTCGATATCCGGCTCCTTGGACATGCAGCCGGCAGCCAGAACCGGGATGATACCCATCGCCGAAACCACCAAAGTCGTGCGTACCGCTTTGCCGGCGCAAGCCATTCTCGGAAGATTCATGGTTAGATTACAGCCCCTTCGGCGCATTTCCTGGGTCGTCGGCCCGGCGAAGCGGATCATAGCCGCTTTTCCACGCCAACGCTATCTCCAGCCAATGGCGCATTTTTGTGGCGGCATAGGAGCTAATCGCGAGGTCGCGCGCAGGCGGCTCCGCATTTTTCGTTCGCTGTGGCTTTTAGAGCACCCAGGGAGCGTAGACCGCCGCATTGACGGCCGTCATCTCGGCCGAACGGCCACGCTCGCGGCGGTTCGTCTCGACGATCTCGAAGGCCGAGCGATCCGACAGCAGTCTGCGCAGGGCCGCGGCATTCAGCCGGTGTCCGCCGCGATGCGAGCGGAAGCAGCCGATGAAACGTGCGCCGGCAAGCGCCAGGTCGCCCATCGCGTCGAGCATCTTGTGGCGGACGAATTCGTCCTTGTAGCGCAGGCCTTCCATGTTGATGACACGGCTGTCCTCGCCGATCACCACCGAATTCTCCAACGACGAACCGAGAGCGTAGCCGGCGGCCCACAGGCGCTCTACATCCTTCATGAAGCCGAAGGTACGGGCCCGCGCGATCTCGCGGCGGAACACGTTGGCGTCGATGTCGGCAGCATAGGCCTGACGACCGATGGCCGGGCTCTCGAAGTCGATCTCGACCTCGAAGCGGGTCCCGTCATAGGGAAGGAATTCCGCCCAGGAGGCGCCGCTTTCGATACGCACCGGCTGGATGACGCGGATATAGCGGCGCTTGACGTCCTGCGTCTCGATACCGACCTGGTCGATTGCCTCGACGAAACCTGCAGCGCTGCCGTCTAGGATCGGCATCTCGTTGCCGTCCGTCTCGACGATGACATTGTCGATGCCAAGGCCGAGCAGCGCAGCCATCACATGCTCGACCGTCGCGACATGGAAGCCCGAGGGGTCACCGAGCACGGTGCTTAGGTCGGTCGCGCCAATCTCGGAGACCAGAGCGCGGATCTCGCGGCCGTCGCAGTCGCCATGATGGAAGGTGATGCCGGAGTCAGCGTCGGACGGCAGGAAGCTGATGGAAACCGGCTTTCCCGAATGGACGCCGAAACCGGCCAGCGTGACGCGCGATTTGAGAGTAGTCTGATAGTCGTGCAAAATGATCCCCATACGCCCGCCCAGCTATTCCCCTCTCGATCCCGAAAGAGTGGTCTTGCCGGGTTGCGGTGGGCAGGATCTCATCCCCGAATCCCCCCACACGCTGACCTTATTCTCGTCACAGAATAGTCGCGGGGCGGAGAGACTCCAAATCACGCTTTCTTACTCTGTGTTACGCCAACACGTCCGAATGCGAATCATAAGCGCCTGAATTCACGTCACTTTTCGCGTCGACGAGCAAGAGGAAATCTTGCCCGTCGACGCTTGTCAGGGAAGCCTGCGATCAGTTCGCCTGGCGGCGCAGGAACGCCGGGATTTCCAGCTGGTCGTCTTCCTGGCTCGCGCGGGTCTGCGGAGCCAGGCGGCCGTGCTCGTCGAGCTGGCCGCGGCGCGGTGCATAGAGCTGCGGGTCCTGGCTTGCGACCCTGCGTGCCTCGGGGGCCGGCTGGCGGAGCTTCGGCTCGCGCGTCGGCATCGGCTCGAGATGTGCCGATTCCTCGTCGCGCCTGCCAAGTCCGCTGGTCAGCCGCTTGAGCAGGCCCATCGGCCCGTTGCTCTCGTGGTCGACCGGCCGCGCCTTGGCTTCGACGGCCGCCTTGACGACCGGCGAGAAATCCTCGACGCGCGGCATGCGCTGCTGGGCCACGGCCGCCTGCGGCGCCGGTTCCCGCAGCTGAGGTGCGACGGCGGGCTGCATGCGCTGCATTTCAGGCTCAGCCGGCGGTGCCTGGAACAGCTTGCTGGTGGTGCGGAACTCGTCCTTCGGGGCCGAGCGTGTGGCCATCTCGACGGCATTGACCTCTGCCTGACGGATGGCTTCCGCAACCGGATCGGCCGCGCGAGGTTCCTGGCGAGGCGCCTCGACGACGGCCGGCTGCTCGACGGCAACCGGACGTGCCTCGGCTGCCGCAGGACGGGCGATCGGCTTCGGCGGAGCCTGGCGGATCGTTACGGGCGCCGCCGCGATGTCCTCTGCCGACTTGTCGATGCCGGTGGCGACGACCGACACGCGGATGACGCCCTCGAGTTCCTCGTCGAAGGTGGCACCCAGGATGATGTTGGCGTCCTGGTCGACCTCCTCGCGGATGCGGGTTGCCGCTTCGTCGACCTCGAACAGGGTGAGGTCGCGTCCACCGGTGATCGAGATCAGCAGGCCCTTGGCGCCGCGCATCGACGTCTCGTCGAGCAGCGGGTTGGCGATGGCGGCCTCGGCGGCGGCCATTGCACGGCCCTCGCCCGACGCTTCGCCGGTACCCATCATTGCCTTGCCCATCTCGCGCATCACCGAACGCACGTCGGCGAAGTCGAGGTTGATCAGGCCTTCCTTGACCATCAGGTCGGTGATGCAGGCGACGCCCGAATAGAGCACCTGGTCGGCCATCGCGAAGGCATCGGCGAAGGTGGTCTTGTCATTGGCCAGACGGAACAGGTTCTGGTTCGGGATGACGATCAGCGTATCGACGCATTTCTGCAGTTCCTCGATGCCGAGATCGGCCGTCTTCATGCGGCGCTGGCCTTCGAAGTGGAACGGCTTGGTGACGACGCCGACGGTCAGGATGCCCTTTTCGCGTGCCGCACGGGCCACGACCGGGGCCGCACCGGTGCCGGTGCCGCCGCCCATGCCCGCGGTGACGAAGCACATATGGGTGTTGGACAGGTAGTCGACGATCTCGTCGATGCACTCCTCGGCGGCGGCGCGACCGACATCCGGCTGCGAGCCGGCGCCAAGGCCCTCGGTGACATGCGCGCCGAGCTGGATCAGCCGCTCTGCCTTCGACATGGTCAGCGCCTGGGCATCGGTGTTGGCGACGACGAACTCGACGCCGCGAAGCCCCGCCGTGATCATGTTGTTGACGGCATTGCCGCCGCCGCCGCCGACACCGAACACGGTGATGCGTGGCTTCAGTTCAGTAATGTCGGGCTTCTGCAGATTGATCGTCATTGTCCTCGTCCTTTGCCTTTCCTGCCGCGTCGCCGCCACGGCCGCTATGGGGCTAGCCCCGCCGAATTAGAAACTGTCTCGTATCCACTGACTCATGCGATCCAGCCTGCCGCCAGTGCCCGTCATTTTCAGACGCGACATGGCACCTCCCTGCCGGCTTTCGAAACTGGAAACCTGCGGGTAGATCAGCAGGCCAACCGCTGTCGAAAACGCTGGCCCCTTGGCCGCCTCGGGCAGCCCGGCTACGCCAAGTGGCCTGCCGGTGCGCACGTTGCGACCCAGAATTCTTCTTGCTGCCTCGGGCAGGCCGGCAAGCTGCGAAGCGCCGCCCGTCAAGACCACGCGCTTGCCCACGACATTGCCGTAGCCGGACTTGTGCAGTCGGTCGCGCAGTATCTCCAGCGTCTCCTCGACGCGTGCGCGCACGATGCGCGTCATCATCGAGCGCGGCACCTGCAGCGGTACTTCGCCGTCGTCATGGCCCATCGGCTGGATCGTCACGACGTCGCGGTCGTCTGCGCTGCCCGGCAAAGCCGAGCCGTGCATGACCTTGAGCCGCTCGGCATGCTCGATGCGCGTCGACAGGCCCTTAGCCATGTCCATCGTCACATGGCTGCCACCCACGGGAATGGAATCACCGTGCACGAACTTGCCGTCTGAAAACACCGAGATCGTCGTCGTGCCGCCGCCCATGTCGATGCAGGCGGCCCCCATCTCGAGTTCGTCGTCGACAAGGGCTGCCAGTCCGCTGGCATACGGCGTAGCGACCATTCGCTCGACCGACAGGTGCGAACGGTTGATGCAGAGTTCGAGGTTGCGCAGCGGTGCCGCGTCGCCGGTCAGCACATGCATGTCGACGCCGAGCGCTTCGCCCACCATGCCGCGTGGATCGCGCACGCCACGCTCGCCGTCGAGCAGGAACGCCACCGGCAGCGAATGAACAACCTCGCGGTCCGCCTTCAGCGCCTGCTTGGCACCCGCTGCCAGCACCCGCTTGATGTCGGCCTCGTCGGCTTCGTGACCGCCGAGATTGATCGACGCGGAAAACACCTCACTGCGCAGCCGGCCGGCCGTCAGGTTGACGATTAGCGAATCGACGGTCAGCCCGGCCATGCGTTCGGCGGCATCCACCGCCAGCCGGATGGCATGCTCGGCCCGGTCGAGATCGACGATGACGCCGGACTTCACGCCCTGCGACTTCTGGTGGCCGATGCCGATGACCTGGACCTCATGGGTGCGCGCCCGCAGGATCGGGCTTTCGCCGCGCGGCTTGAGCCGGGCGATGACGCAGCACACCTTGCTGGACCCGACGTCCAGCACCGTGACGATGCCGGAGCGGCGGGACGCGGCGTCCTTTTGACCGCCAATCCAGCTCATATGTTTTTCCCCGACTTCTTCTTGGCAGCCTTGGCCTGCTCGGCGAGCGCCGCCGTGCGGCGCACGACGGCTTCCGGGGTCAGTCCAACCACTAGCCTGTCGTCGAGCCTGAGGTCGACCGAGGCAATATCGCGCGACAGAAGCCCTTCTTCGCGATCGAGCTTCAGCACTTCGGCCAGAGCCTGGTCGACGTCGCCCTCGGGCAGCTTGATGGTGATGCCGTTTTCGAGCCGCAGGTCCCAGCGCCGCTCGGCGATCCGGATGAAGCCCTTCACCCGTGAAGCGAGTTCCGGATAGCGCCTGACCTTGTCGACGAAGTCCGGCGCGTCTTCGGCTGCGCCGTATCCGATGACCAGCGGCAGGGTCGCCTGCCGGCTGCTGGCGAACGGCACGATCACGTTGCCCCCGCGCTCGACCACGGCGAGCTGGCTGCCATGCTGCCAGACCGCAAAGGGCTTGCGCTCCTCGACCCTGACCTCGAGCGTGTCGGGATAGATCTTGCGCACCGAAGCCGCCTTTACCCATGGCAGATCGGTAATGCGCTGGCGCGCCAGATCGGCATCGAAGCCGACCAGCGACGTCCATCCGTCGAGCTGCAGCCGGTCGAGAATATCGATTTCGGAAGTTTCGGTATTGCCGGCTACCCGGACCTGGTCGACGGCAAAGCCGAGCCGCGCCGTCACCGACTGAACGGCGACGGGAATCTGGCCGCCGAGCCAGGCGCCATAGAGGCTGCTTGATGCCAGCAGGATCGCCGTCGCGATCGTCGCGGAATAGCGCGGCGGCGTATACTCGCCGCTGCACAGCCGCGTGACGAGGCGCGCCGGGCGGCGAAGCCAGCGCGGCAGGACGAAGTGATCGGCTGAAAAGGACGCGCCAAAGCGCGATGGCCGCACCGCGCCGCCTTCTTCGCCTTGTCCCGACTTCAACGCAAACACGAAGCGTCCTCCACCATCCAACTCAAGAGCTCGCCAAACGTATGACCCGCATGTGCGGCGATCTCGGGCACCAGCGACGTCGGCGTCATGCCCGGCTGGGTGTTGACTTCCAGCCAGATCAACTCGCCATTTTCCGAATGTCGGTCGTCGTAACGGAAGTCTGAACGGGAAACGCCCCGGCAGCCGATTGCTTGATGCGCCTTGAGGGACAGTGTCTGTATTTTTTGGTAAATATTTGGTGAAATTTTTGCCGGGCATTCGTGTTTTGATCCGCCCGGCACGTATTTTGAATCATAGTCGTAGAAGGAATGGCCCTCCGGGATGATCTCGGTCACGCCGAGCGCCACATCGCCCATCACGGCGCAGGTCAGTTCGCGCCCGTGCACGTAGCGCTCGACCATGACGCTGTCGCCATACTTCCAGTCCGACGAGCCGAGCACCTGCGGGGGATGCGACTGGTCTTCCTTGACGATGACGACGCCGAAGCTCGACCCCTCGTTCACCGGCTTGACCACATAGGGAGCAGGCATCGGATGCTTGTCGCGAATGGTGAAGCGGTCGACGATCTTGGATTCGGCGACCGGGATGCCGGCCGCCTTGGCGACCTTCTTAGCCTGTATCTTGTTCATTGCCAGCGCGGAGGCCAGCACACCGGAATGGGTGTAGGGAATGGCGAGATATTCGAGAATCCCCTGGATGGTGCCGTCTTCCCCGAAAGGACCGTGCAAGGCGTTGAAAACGGCGTCCGGCTTCAGATCTGCCAGCACCGAACTCACGTCACGCGCTACGTCGATGCGCGTCACCTCGTAGCCCTCGGCTTCGAGTGCGTCCGCACAGGGCTTTCCGCTGGCAAGCGACACCGGCCGTTCGGATGAAAAGCCCCCCATCAATACCGCGACGCGCTTGAACTTCATTGCCCCTTCATTCCCCTCGTGCAGCGCGCCGCCCCCGGTCGCAACATTGAGTCCGAGTCTTCCGGCAGGTTGCCCCCCAGACGGAAAACGCGGCACACGCCTCGTACGACTCAATTCGGAAACGCTCTTAACCCAAAGAATCAGAGAGTTGATTCCGTGGCAAGCACGGATTTGCCCGATCTGTACTTCTCGATTCCGCTATGGCCTTTTTGACTCACTGCGCGGCCGCCCGGCGATGTTGTCCAACCGCCCAACCGTCGCGCGGGAGACTTGTGCGATTGACCGGCATTGTCGAGGTTGCTGCCGTAGCCGATCGAAGACTTGGGCGAAACGATAGGGAGCCGGACAATCGGAACTGGTCTGACAGCCACGAGACCACGCAAGCGTCGACTGGAGCGCTAGAGCAACCGCCCCAGAAACTCATCGACCTCGTGGCCGGGCTTGAAGCGGCCGATGCGCTTGATTTCCCAGTGCAGCCTGATGCCGGAATTCTCCAGCACCCGGGCACGCACGGTTTCGCCAAGATATTCAAGGTCGTAGCCGGTGGCGTTTCCGGTGTTGATCAGGAAGTTGCAGTGCATCGGCGAAACCTGCGCGCCGCCGATCATCAGGCCGCGGCAGCCGGCCTGGTCGATGACCTTCCAGGCCGAGGTGCCTTCAGGGTTCTTGAAGGTCGAGCCGCCGGTTTTTTCGCGGATCGGCTGCACAGTCTCGCGATGATGCTGCACCGCATCCATCGCAATCTTGATGGTTTCCTTGTCCTCGGCAAAACCCTCGAACACGGCCGACACGAAGATCAGGTCGGCAGCCGCCGACGAGTGGCGGTAGGCGTAGCCCATGTCGGCGTTGGACAGCGTATGGACCTCGCCCTGACGGTCGAGCGCGCGCACCTCGACGACGCGCTCGCGCGTCTCGACGCCATTGGCGCCGGCATTCATGCGCAAGGCGCCGCCGATCGCGCCCGGGATGCCGTGATAGAAATGGAAGCCGCCGATACCGGCGTCATAGGCAAAGGCGGCGACGCGCTTGTCGGAAGCCGCCGCCCCGGCCCTGATGCGGGTTGGCGAGATCGACTCCACGGCGCCGAACCCCTTGGCCGAGAGCCGGATCACGAAGCCCGGTATGCCGCCTTCGCGCACCAGCAGGTTCGAGCCGACCCCGACGATGGTCAGCGGCACATCCGCCGGCACCGCCTTGAGGAAGGCGATCAGGTCTTCCTCGTCAGCGGGCTGGAACAGCGCATCGGCGGCACCGCCGGCTCTGAACCAGGTGATCTTGTCCATCTCCGCGTTGGGCGTTATGCGCCCGCGCAGGCCCGCCAGCCTGTCGCCCAGCCGCGCCAGGAGGTCGTCGCCTCTCGTCATGCAGCGGCACCGTCGCCGGCCGCCAGTTCTCCCGGCAGCGCGTAGGCCCACTGCGTGATGTTGCCGGCGCCGAGAAACACGACATAGTCGCCAGCTTCGGCGAGCTCCCGCACCAGCGGTGCGATCTGAGCCGGCTCGGCGACGTAGCGCGCGTCGCGGTGGCCGCCGGCGCGGATGCGCTGCGCCAGCTTTTCCGAATTGACCCCGTCGATCGGGTCTTCGCCCGCCGCATAGACGGGCGCCACGAACACCGTATCGGCGGCATTGAAGCAGGACGAGAAATCGTCGAACAGGTCGCGCAGCCTGGTGTAGCGATGCGGCTGTGCGATCGCGATGACACGGCCCTTGGTCGAGTCGCGCGCCGCGTTCAGCACGGCCTTTATCTCCACCGGATGGTGGCCGTAGTCGTCGAAGATCTCGACGCCGTTCCAGGTACCGGTATGCGTGAAGCGCCGCTTCACGCCGCCGAACGACAGCAGGCCCTTGCGAATGTCGTCGGCGGATATGCCGAGCTCATTTGCTACCGCAATCGCCGCGGTCGCATTCGACACATTGTGCCGGCCGGGCATCGGCAGGCGCAGGTCCTTGATCTCGATCTCGGAGCCCGTCTTGCGGCGGCGGATCACAACGTCGAACAGCGACGTCGCTCCCTCCATCGCATGGTTCTTGAAGCGCACGTCGGCCTGCGCGTTCTCGCCATAGGTGATGATGCGCCGGTCTTCGATGCGGGCCACCATCGCCTGCACTTCCGGGTGGTCCGTGCACATCACGCCGAAGCCGTAGAAGGGAACATTCTCAACGAACTGGCGGAAGGCCTCGCGAACCTTGTCGAAAGAGCCATAGTGGTCGAGATGCTCGGGATCGATGTTGGTCACCACCGCGATCTCGGCCGGCAGCTTCAGGAACGTGCCGTCGCTCTCGTCGGCCTCCACCACCATCCACTCGCCCTCGCCCATGCGCGCGTTGGTGCCGTAGGCGTTGATGATGCCGCCGTTCACCACCGTTGGATCAAGACCGCCGGCGTCGAGCAGCGTTGCCACCATCGAGGTCGTCGTCGTCTTGCCGTGCGTACCGCCGATCGCCACCGCTTGGCGGAAACGCATCAGCTCGGCCAGCATCTCGGCACGCCTGACGATCGGCAGCAGCTTCAGCCGCGCCGCCCTCAGTTCCGGATTGGATTTCTTGATCGCGGTCGAAACGACCACCACCTCGGCGTCGCCGAGGTTTTCCTCGCGGTGGCCGACGAAGCACTCAATGCCCTTCTCGCGCAGCCGCTGCACATTGGCGCTTTCGGCCTGGTCCGAGCCCTGCACGCGGTAGCCGAGATTGACCAGCACCTCGGCGATGCCGCTCATGCCGATGCCGCCGATGCCGATGAAATGCACCAGGCCGATGGTCTGTGGCATCTTCATGCGCGCTGTCCCTTCTTGTAGTCCGCAACCGATTGACCGGAGGCAATAGCCTCTGCCAGATCGGCGAGCAACCGCGCCGCATCGGGTTTTCCCGCTGATTTGGCTGCAGCTGCCACCGCTTCCAGCCTGTCAGGGTCGTCCAGCGCGCTGCCGAGCAGTTCTGCCAACCTCTCGGTCGACAGCGACGGCTGCGGATGGACCTCCGCCCCCCCCGCCGCCGCAAGGGCCGCGGCATTCGCCGCCTGGTCGTGGTCGAGCGCGTAGGGATAGGGCACCAGCAAGGCAGGCCGGCCGATCACCGCGATCTCGGAGACCGTCGAGGCGCCGGAGCGCGAAATGACCAGATGCGCCGCCGCGATCCGCGCCGCCATGTCGGAGAAGAACGGCAGCACCTCGACCCTCATGCCGAGATCAGCATAGGCCTGCTTGACCCGTCCGACATCGTCGGCGCGCGCCTGCTGGGTCACATGAAGCCGGGCGCGCTGTCCCTCGGGCAGTGCTGCAATGGCAGTCGGTATCGCGTCGGAGAAGAACTGCGCACCCTGGCTGCCGCCGAAAACCAGAAGCCGGAAAGGTTGGCCGTCGCGCGACGGCTGGTACGGCGTCTTCGCGGCTTCAAGCACTGCCGGGCGAACCGGATTGCCGGTCACCACGATCTTCTCGCCGAACCGCGGGTCTCTGTCGCTGAGGAAGCCGCCGGCGATCGCCGCGGCGCGAGCGGCGAGCGCCTTGTTGGCCCGCCCCATCACCGCGTTCTGCTCGTGCACGATGGTCGGCACCTTGCGCCGGCCGGCCGCAAAAAGCGGCGGCAATGTCGGGTAGCCGCCGAAGCCGACTACGACCTCAGGCTTGATGCGGCGGATCACCTCGGACGCCTGCCTGACGCCGCGCCAGATTGTCCAGAAGGATTTCAGCAGGGCCACCGGGTTGCGCGAGCCGAAGGTCGCCGAGGCGATGGGGTGCACCGTCCGCGCCGGAAAATGTCCCGCAAAGCGTTCGGCGCGGTCGTCCGTCGCCAGGTCGACGCGCCAGCCGCGCGCGATCAACTCATGCGCCAGCGCCTCGGCCGGGAAAAGATGTCCGCCCGTGCCTCCTGCCGCAAGAAGGATTGTCCCCTTGGCCATGCCGCTCCGTTATTCTGCCGGCTGGGCGCCGTGGCCCATCGGTGCGAAGCCCATCGTCTTGCGCTTCTCCGGCCGCCTGCGGGTCAGCGCCAGCACCATGCCCATGGACACGGCGATGGCGATCAGCGACGAGCCGCCGTAGGAAATGAAGGGCAGCGTCATGCCCTTGGCGGGCATCAGCTGCAGGTTCACGCCCATGTTGATGACCGACTGGAAGCCGAACACCACAACCAGGCCGGCAACGGCGAAGCGCGTGAAATCGTCGTGCTCCTTGAGCGCCGCGTTCAAGCCGCGCAGCACGATGAAGGCGAAGATCATCATGATCACCAGGCAAAGCAGAATGCCGAACTCTTCGCCGGCCACCGAAAAGACGAAATCGGCATGCGCATCGGGGATGATCTTCTTGATCACTCCCTCGCCCGGTCCGAGCCCCAGCCAGTCGCCGTTGATCATGGCCTCGCGGCCCATGTCGACCTGGAACGTATCGCCCTCGCCTGTCAGGAAGCGGTCGATGCGGCCGGCGACATGTGGAAACACCGTGTAGGCGCCGACCGCGCCTGCGGCACCCAGCCCGCCGATGACGATGATCCATAGCCACGGCATGCCGGCCATGAAGAACATCACACCCCAGGTGCCTAGCACCAGGATGGTCTGGCCGAGATCGGGCTGCGCTACCAGCAGCACCAGAACTACGCCGAGCAGCATGGCGGCAAACAGGTTGCCGGGAATCTCGGGCTGCCGCCGGTGTTCGGCAAAAAGCCAGGCGCAGATGACGACGAAGGCCGGCTTGAGGAACTCCGACGGCTGGATAGAGACGCCGGCAATCGAGATCCAGCGATGCGCGCCCTTCACCTCGACGCCGACAAACAGCACCGCAACCATCATAACCAGCATTGCGCCAAGCATGAACAGCGACAGGCGCCTGATCTGCCGCGGATTGAGGAACGACACGGAGATCATCGCGAGGAGCGCCGGGATCATGTAGACGATCTGCCGCTTGGCGAAGTGGAAGCTGTCGAGGCCGATACGCTCGGCCACTGCCGGGCTTGCCGCAAACGACAGCACGATGCCGAGCCCCATCAAGAGCAGGAACGCGGCAAGGAACCAGCGGTCGACCGTCCACCACCAGTTGGCGACCGGGCTTCTATCCAGGCGACTCATCATGGCTTGGGTCCTCCGATGGGCGTCACACCCTCGATAGCATGCACAGCTTGCCTGAAGGCTTCGCCGCGGATCTCGAAATTCTTGAACTGGTCGAAGCTGGCGCATGCAGGCGAGAGCAGCACCACCGCCTCGCCATGACCGTCACGCGCTGCGTCGTGCGCCGCGTGCTCGACGGCGGCGGCCAGCGTGCCGGAAATCTCGTAGGGCACCGCCTCGCCCAGCGTCGCCGAAAAAGCCGGTGCTGCCTCGCCGATCAGATAGGCGCGGGCAATGCGTGGAAAATAGCTGCGCAGCGGTTCGATGCCGCCTTCCTTGGCGAGCCCACCCGCGATCCAATAGATGCGCGGGAAGCTCGACAGCGCCGGCGCCGCGGCATCGGCGTTGGTCGCCTTGGAATCGTTGACGAACAAAACGTGGTTTTTCCTGCCGACCTGCTCCATGCGGTGCGCCAGGCCTGGAAAGCTTTGCAGCCCGGACTGTATCTCGCCGAGGTCGAGCCCGACCGCCAGGCACGCCGCCGCCGCGGCGAGCGCGTTCTGCGCATTGTGCTGGCCGCGCAGCGAGCCGATTCCTTCCAGGAACCCGATCCGCGTATAGCGTCCGTCCACTGCCTCCATCAGGTCAGTACCATCGGCGAAATAGCCGTCGGTCAAAGGCAGCCGCTTGGAGATCCGGATGACCGTCTTGCCGGCGCGCTCCAGCCGGTCTGCGATCTGCGCGCAGTGGATGTCGTCGACCCCGATGATCGCCGTGCCGCTGCCGGCGACCAGCCGTTCCTTGATCCCCGCATAGTGCTGCATCGTGCCATGGCGATCGAGATGGTCGGGCGTCAGATTGAGCAGGATGCCCGCAGTCGGGTTGATCGAGGGCGCAAGGTCGATCTGGTATGACGAGCATTCGACCACGTAGTAGCGGTCGGTCGCCGGCGGATCGAGCGTCATGACGGCACGGCCGATATTGCCGCCCATCTGGGTGTCGCGGCCTGCGGACTTCAGAATGTGCGCGGCCAGGGCCGTCGTCGTCGACTTGCCGTTGGTACCGGTGATGGCAATGAACGGCGCGTCGGGCGCGGCCCGGCTGCGCTCGCGCCCGAACAGTTCGATGTCGCCGATGATCTCCACGCCGGCGCCACGCGCCAGCTCGACGCTCCAATGCGGTTTCGGATGGGTCAGCGGCACGCCCGGCGACAGCACGAAGGAGGCGAAGCCGGGCCAGTCAGCCGACCGCAGGTCGCCAGTCGCGATGCCCGCGGCGTTTGCCTTCGCCACGCTGTCGGGATTGTCGTCCCAGGCCAGCACATTGGCCCCGCCCTCCACCAGCGCCAGTGCCGTCGCGATCCCCGACCCGCCAAGGCCGAAGAGTGCGACATGCTTGCCACTGAAGGAGTTGGCCGGGATCATGCGACCTATCTCAGTTTCAGGCTCGATAGACCGACGAGTGCCAGGATCACCGCGATGATCCAGAAGCGGATCACCACCTGGCTCTCGGTCCAGCCGAGCTTCTCGAAATGATGGTGGATCGGCGCCATCAGGAACACCCGCCTGCCGGTCATCTTGAAGAAGCCGACCTGGATGATCACCGACAGCGCCTCCATCACGAACAGCCCGCCGATGATGGCGAGCACGATTTCGTGTTTGATGGCCACGGCAATGGCGCCGATCAGGCCGCCCATGGCGAGCGACCCGGTGTCGCCCATGAAGATGGCGGCCGGGGGCGCATTGAACCACAGGAATCCGAGCCCCGCGCCGATCACCGCGCCGAGGATCACCGCCAGTTCGCCTGTACCGGGCACGAAGTGGATCTGCAGGTATTCGGCAAAGACCGCGTTGCCCGACAGGTAGGCGATGACGCCGAAGGAAGCCGCCGCGATCATGATCGGCACGATGGCGAGCCCGTCGAGACCGTCGGTCAGGTTTACCGCGTTGCCGGCGCCGACGATGACGATGCAGGCGAAGGGCACGAAGAACCAGCCGAGATTGATCAGCAGGTCTTTGAAGAAGGGAAAGGTCAGCGACGAGGAGAAGGGCTCCTGGCCGTTCTGCATGATGACGGTCGCGGCGATGCCGGCGATCAGGAATTCGAAGGCCAGCCGCGACTTGCCGGAGAAGCCGAGATGCGACTGCTTGGTGACCTTCAAATAGTCGTCGTAGAGGCCGATTGCGCCGAAGCCGAGCGCGACCAGCAATACCACCCAGACATAGACGCTGTTGATGTTGGCCCACAGCAGCGACGACACGACGATGCCCGAAAGGATCATCAAGCCGCCCATGGTCGGTGTGCCGGCTTTCTTGAAATGGGTCTGCGGTCCGTCGGCACGAATTGGCTGGCCCTTGCCCTGCCGGAAGCGCAGCGACGCAATGATCGTAGGCCCGAAAATGAAGACGATCAGCGCCGACGTGATCAGAGCCCCGCCGGTACGGAAGGTGATGTAGCGGAAGACGTTGAAGGCCGAGACCTGGTCCGCGAAATCGACAAGCAGGGTAAGCATCTAGTCAGTCCCCCCGGACCAGTATCAGGACAGATTGGTGTTGCCGGCATCGGCCGGAAACGCATGAATGAGCGCATCGATGAGCTTGGAAAAGCCGATCCCCTTCGACGACTTCACCATGACGACGTCGCCCGGCCCGACCGCATCGATGAGCACCGGCTTCAGCTCCTCGGCGTCGGCCCGGTACTCCATCTGCGCTTCCTTGGGCAGTGCTTCAGCCAATGACTTCATCTCGGGCCCGGCCAGCAAGACCAGGTCGGTGCGCGTCTCGGCGATCAAGTCGGCCAGTTCTGCGTGAAGCCGCTGCGAGTGGCTGCCGAGTTCCAGCATGTCGCCCAGCACGGCGATGCGGCGCCCCTTGCCGGATACCGGGGTCGCATCCAGCAGCGACAGCGCTGCCTGCATCGACGCCGGGTTGGCGTTGTAGCTTTCGTCGATCAACGTGATCGTCCCCTTCGGATGCTTCAGCACATGGCGCTTGCCGCGGCCCGCCTCGGCCGAAAGCGTGGCGAGCGACTCTGCTGCGGCCGCCACGTCGGCTCCGGCCAGATGCGCCGCGCCAAGCACGGCCAGCACATTCTGCACCACGTGGCGGCCCGGCGCACCGATCGTCGCGGAGACTTCCTTGCCGCCAATCTTGGCGGAGATGAGCGAATGATCGGCATGCAGCGCGACATTCGTCAGCCGGTACACAGCCTTGGCGTGCTCGCCGAAGCCAGCGACCTTGCCGACGCCCGCCGCCTTCGCCAGGCGGGCGAGAAGTGCGGCGTTGGCATCGTCGCGGTTGATCAGCGCCACACCACCAGGCTCGACCCCCTCGAAGATTTCGGCCTTTGCCCGAGCGATGTCCTCCAGCGACTTGAAATGCCCGAGATGCGCCGCCGCGATCAGCGTCACGATGGCGACATGCGGCCTGACCATCTTCACCAGCGGACGGATCTCGCCCTCGTGGTTCATGCCGATCTCGAAGATCGCGTATTTCGTGTCTGCCGGCATGCGCGCCAGCGTCAGCGGCACGCCCCAGTGATTGTTGAACGACTTGTCCGACGCATGCACCTTGCCGGCCTGCGACAGCGCGTGGCGCAGTGCTTCCTTGGTGCTGGTCTTGCCGGCCGAGCCGGTGATCGCGATGACGCGCGCCTTTGTCCGTGCACGTGCCGCGATGCCTGCCCTTTCGAGCGCCACAAGCACGTCGGGTACGACGATCATCGGCGCCGTGAGGCGGCCGAGCGCCGGCAGCTTGCCTTCGGCCACGACGAGCAGACCGGCGCCGGCCTTCACCGCCGCCGTTGCGAAATCATGGCCGTCCATCGTCTCGCCCTTGATGGCGAAGAAGGCGTCACCCGGCTGCAAGGAACGCGTGTCGATGGAAATCCCTGTGATGCCCTCAGGCATCGTTCCGAGTGGGCGTCCGCCCATCGCGTCGACCAGATCGGCGGTCAGCCAGAGCATGCTCATGCCGCGCTCTCCCGAAGCGCCTTGCGCACTTCCTCGTGGTCGGAGAAGGGCAACGTCTTGTCTCCGATCGTCTGGCCGTGCTCGTGCCCCTTGCCGGCAACGATCAGCGTATCGCCGGCGGCAAGCATGGCGACGGCATCGCGGATCGCCTGATGCCGGTCGCCGATCTCGATGGCTCCGGGGGCGGCGGCCAGGATCGCCGCGCGGATGTCACCCGGCACTTCCGAACGCGGATTGTCGTCGGTGACGATCGCCACGTCTGCAAGACGCGTGGCGATCTCGCCCATGATCGGACGCTTGCCGCGGTCGCGGTCTCCGCCGCAGCCGAACACCACGACGATCCGCCCTGTGGTAAAGGGCCGGACCGCCGCCAGAACGTTTTCCAGGGCATCGGGCTTGTGGGCATAGTCGACATAGACCGGCGCGCCATTCGCCTTTGTGCCGACGAGATCGAGCCGGCCAGGCGCGCCCTTGAGGTGCTCCAGCGCATCGAGCGCCTTGTCGGCAGGCGTGCCCGTGGCGATGGCGAGCCCCGCCGCCACCAGCGCATTGAATATCTGGAAATCGCCGGCAAGCGGCAGCACGATCTCGTGCAGCACGCCGTCGACCTCGATCTCGGCGCGCTGGCGGTGACGCTCATGCTCGACGCGCTTCAGCGTGAGAAAGCCGCCATGCCGTCCAACCGTCAAGACGTTCAACCCGACGGCGCTGGCCGCATCGATTGTCGGCTTCGACCACACATCGTCGGCAAAGATCACGGCCGGCGCGCCCTTCGGCAGCAGCGTGTCGAAGAGGCGCATCTTGGCGCGGTGGTAGTCCTCGACCGTCGGGTGATAATCCATGTGGTCGCGGCCGAGATTGGTGAAGCCGCCGGCCGCCAGCCGAACCCCGTCCAGCCTGCGCTGGTCGAGCCCGTGACTCGACGCTTCCATCGCCGCGTGCGTGACGCCGGCATCGGCGAGTTCGCTCAGCAGCCGATGAAGTTCGACCGGATCGGGCGTCGTCAGTTGGCCATACTCGTCGCGGCCTGGCGCCACCACGCCCGTCGTGCCGATGCTCGCGGCCGCCTCGCCGACGTGCTCCCAGATCTGCCGGGTAAAGGCAGCGACCGATGTCTTGCCGCTGGTGCCGGTGACGGCAACCATGGTTTCGGGCTGGCGCGGATGAAGGGCCGCGGCCGCCTTGGCCAATGCGAGCCTCGGGTCGTCGACCGACAGAACAGGTATCGGCAGTTCACCGAGGGCAGCGCCGCGCGCCGCGACGATCGCCACGGCGCCACGTCTTGCTGCATCGGCGGCATAGGTAGCGCCGTCTGCCCTGGTTCCGGCAACCGCGACAAACAGCGTCCCCGGCGTGACCTGACGGGAATCTGCAGACACTTCTGCAACCTCGGCGTCGGCAAAAACGCCGCCATCGGCGACTAGCATACCGGCAAGGTCAACAAGCTTCATCAAAATCCAGTCGTCAAAATGAGCGGCGCACTGCACGGCGCCTTCGAGAATCACTGATAGGAGACGACCGTAGCCCCGCTTTCATGGCCGAATTCCGGCTTCACGCCAAGCAGCGCGCCGGCCCGACGGATAATGTTGGCCACGATCGGGGCCGCATTCGACCCGGCTGTGGCGCCCATGCCCGGCTTTTCGGGCTTCGGCTCGTCGATGATGCTGAGTACGATATACTGTGGATCATCCATCGGGAAGGACGCGACGAAGGCGTTGAAGCGAACCGACGACGAGTAGCGGCCATTGACGACCTTCTCGGCAGTGCCGGTCTTGCCGCCGACGCGGTAGCCCGGAACGCGCGCATTCTTGCCCGATCCCTTCTCGGCATTCAGCGCATAGAGGTAGCGCATGTCGGCGCTGGTCTGGTCTTCGATCACCTTCTTGGCGGTTGCCATCGCCTCTTCCGGCGTGCGGGTCAGGAAAGTCGGCTCGATCAGATAGCCGCCGTTCATCAGCGCCGCGCAACCGACCGCCGTCTGCAGCGGCGTCGTCGAGACGCCGTGACCGAAGGCCACGGTGATCGAATGCACCTTCTTCCACACTTTTGGCTCGGTCGGCCGCGCCACTTCCGGCAGTTCGGTGTCCATGCGGTCGAGGATACCCAGGCGGTGCAGGAACTCGCGGTGCCCTTCGATACCGACGACGTCGGCCTCCTTGGCCGAACCGATGTTCGACGAATAGATGAACACTTCCGGCACGGTCAGCACACGGCCCTTGCCGTGGAAATCGTTGATGGTCTGGTTGCCGATGCGGATCGGCCGCGACGCGTCGAACGTGCTGTCGAGCGTCACCTTGCCCGAGTCCAGCGCCATCGCGGTGGTGAAGCTCTTGAAGGTCGAGCCCATCTCGTAGAGGCCGGCCGACATGCGGTTCAGCCGGTCCTTTTCCAGGGCGTTGTAGGGATTGTTCGGATCGTAGTCCGGTACCGATGCCATCGCCACGACCTCGCCGGTCTTGACGTTCAGCACGACGGCGCCCGCGGCAATCGCATGATAGCGCTCCATCGCCTGCGAAATCTCGTCGTGCACGATGTGCTGGACGCGGATATCCATCGACAGCTTGAACGGCTTGAGGTCCTTGGCGATCGCCAGGCCAGAGGCCTGCAGGTCGGCCAGACCCTGGTCGTCGATATACTTCTCGATGCCCGAAATGCCCTTGTTGTCGATGTTGGTGAGGCCGAGGATATGGGATGCCGTTGCGCCGCCCGGATAGAAGCGGCGCTTCTCGGTGCGGAAACCGATGCCCGGCAGGCCAAGCTGCAGGATGTCGTTCTGCTGTCTCGGCGTCAGCTGGCGCTTCAGCCAGACGAAACCGGCACCGCTTTTCAGCTTGTGGTAGGTCTGCTCGACCTCGATATCGGGCAGCACCGTCGACAGCTTCTCGATCACCTCGTCGGCATCGACGATGCGCCGCGGCTCGGCAAACAGCGAGGCGGTCTTGATGTCGGTCGCCAGCACTTCGCCGTTGCGGTCGACGATGTCGGGGCGCGATGCGGTCACCCGGCTTGCCGGTCCGCCCGATTCCTCGGGGTCCAGCGTGCCGAGATAGATCAGCCTGCCGCCGATCGTGGCATAGATGCCGAAGAACACGGCCATGGTCATGACGACGCGGTTCTTCGCCCTGCCGCCGGTAGCCTTGCGCGCACCCTCGACGACGATCGAGCCCGCGTCTCCGTCACCCGGCTGGCGGCGTCTTCCCAGAAGTCGGATCATTGCACCACCGCCCCGGTCACGATGTTGTCCTGACCGCTTTCCGCCATGCCGCCGAGCGGCTGGCTCGACAGGTCCTCGATGATCACCGGCTTCGACGGCAGTTCGTCGAGGTCGACGATCTGGTGCGGTTCGAGGGGCTGGAGCGCCAGTTCGGACTGATAGATTTCCGCCAGCTTCTGCAGCCGCGACGGTTGCGTCAGCAGGCTCCAGTCGGCCTTCAGCAGGTCGAGCGTGTCCTCTTCGAAGCGGATTTCGCGTTCGATCTTGTGCACGGTCGCCAGCCGGTCCTCGGCATCCTGCTTGATCTTGTAGGTGAAGGCGGCCGCGGAGACCATGACGGCAATGAGTACGATGTCACTGGTACGAAACACTTTTACTACCTCTCTGCCGAAGGCCGGATGTCGGGGAGCTTTGGAAGGCCGAAGATCGAAAAATCCTCGCGCCGCGCCGGCGCCTCGGTGCGAACCGCCGCGCGTAGCTTGGCCGAGCGCGCGCGGGGGTTGCTCTCGGTCTCTGCGTCGCTGGCGGCCACCGCACCGCCCTGCTTGGCGAATGTTGGCGCCTTCTCGCGCAGTTCAGGCATGAAACGTGAACCCGCTGCGTTGCCGGAACGGTCGGCGATAAAGCGCTTGACGATGCGGTCCTCGAGCGAATGGAAGGTCACGACCACCAGCCTGCCGCCGGGCTTCAGCACGCGCTCGGCAGCCAGCAGCGCCTTCGCCAGTTCGCCTAGTTCGTCGTTGACGTAGATGCGCAGCGCCTGGAACACACGCGTCGCCGGATGGATCTTGTCCTTCGGGCCGCGTCCGATATGGGCCTCGATCGCGTTGGCGAGGTCGAGCGTTGTCGTGAAGGGCCGCGCGTCGCGCCGCTTCTCGATCATCCGGGCGATGCGGCCGGCGTGGCGCTCCTCGCCGAGAAAGCCGAAGATGCGGGCAAGATCGCCCGGCTTGAAGCTGTTGACGACGTCGGCCGCACTGGCGCCCGCCTGCGCCATGCGCATGTCGAGCGGCCCGTCGGCGCGGAAGGAGAAGCCGCGCCCGGCCTCGTCGAGCTGCATCGACGAAACGCCTATGTCGAGCACCACGCCGTCCACCTGCTCTGCATATTCGTCGAGCTGCGAGAACGGCCCGTGCACAAGCCTCAGTTTTCCTGCCGAGGCATCCTCGAGTTCGCGCCCGGCAGCAATCGCGTCGGGATCGCGGTCGACGGCGACGACGGATGCCCCCGTCTCGAGGATCGCCCTGGTGTATCCGCCCGCGCCGAATGTCCCGTCGATGACGACCTCACTCTCGGTCGGCGCCAGCGCGACAAGAACCTCGGCAAGGAGAACCGGAATGTGACGGGCCGGTCCGCCAACCGCGGGGCTATCCCCGCCGTGACCCGCCATCATTCCGGTTGCTCCCCAGGCTTCGTCCCCTGCCGAAGTCGTGAAAGTCTGGCCCTCACCTCCGCGCCATAGGCGCTGAGTCGTGCGGGCTCCCATATCTGGAAGAAATTGCCGCGGCCGACGAAGGCGACCTCCGTCGTTATTCCCGTATGCTCGCGGATGAAGTCGCTGACCGTGATGCGCCCGTCCTGGTCGTATTTCAGGAACGCCCCGTCGCCATGCACGAAGAACGACATGTCGTCCGCGGTCTGCAGGAATGGATCTTCCAGCGCAATTCTCTCCTCGTAACGGTCGAGCAGGTCGAGCCCGCCGACATCCAGCGCCGGCACGTCGAGCTGCCTTATGGCGTAGAGTTCCGCATAGCCGCGGCTCTGCACGACGGCACGAAAATGTGCCGGCACGGAGACCCGCCCCTTGGCGTCGACCTTGTTGACTGCACTGGACAGAAACCGGTTCATCACTCGTTACAGCCGCTTCCGCCGCCGCGCCCCGTTTCGTCATGTTTTCCGCGCCTCCGTAGCGCGGCCCCGATGCCCCGAATTCCCCGCATTGATGTCGCGCGACGCCAGGCCCGACAGGGCCAAGACCCTGCGGCTTGCGCGCGCAAAACCCTCAACGGGAAAACAGACTTGATTGTGCTTATGGGATATCATGGGGCAGTATGGGCGTCAACGGGAACAACTCTCTCAGTACCGCCAACCCCCAAGCGCATGGACGGGTTTGCGGCATCCCGGTCTTTATCCCTCATTAAGCCTAACGAACCGTTATTGCGTCCCTCGGCCACCTTGCGGCGAAGGACCGCGCATCATAGCGTCGCGCCGAATCCTGACACGCATCCGAAGAGACTGGAACACCATGACCGACAGCCCGGCCGCGCGCGCCGCCCAGCTTGCCCATCTCCGTCGCCGCAAGCTTGTCAAGGGCGACCCGGTGCCCCTGCCCCTCACAATGGCTTCGATCTTCAACCTGCCGGGCGACCCGGCGGGCTTCAGCCAGTATGGCCGGTTCGACAACCCGACATGGGACGCGGCCGAGGAGATGCTCGGTCATCTCGAGGATGCAACGGCCATTGCCTTTCCGTCGGGCATGGCCGCGATCTCCGCCATCTTCTTCGGCCTCTTGAAGACCGGCGACCGTGTGCTCCTGCCGTCGGACGGCTACTATACACCGCGCGTCCTGGCCGAACGCTTCCTCAAACCTATGGGTATCGCGTTCGACCTGCGCCCAACCACGACCTATCTCGACGGCGGCTTCGACGGCTACCGAATGGTCTTTGTAGAAACCCCGTCAAATCCCGGTCTCGACATCTGCGACATCGCCGCCGTTTCGGCCGCAGCCCATGCCGTCGGCGCCATCGTCGTTGCCGACAACACCACCATGACGCCCTATGGCCAGCTGCCGCTCGATCTCGGCGCCGACCTGGTCGTTGCCGCCGACACCAAGGCGCCGAACGGCCACTCGGACGTTCTCTTCGGCCATGTCACCAGCCGCGACGCAGCAGCCATCGCTGCGATCAAGGACTGGCGCAAGCTGTCCGGCGCCATTCCCGGTCCCTTCGAAGCATGGCTGCTGCATCGCGGCCTGGAGACGCTGGAGATCCGCTTCGACCGCATGTGCTCCTCGGCCGAGATCATCGCGCCGCGCCTGCGCGATCATCCGAAGGTTGGCGCCCTGCGCTTTCCGGGCCTGCCGGACGACCCTTCGCACAATCTCGCCAGCAGCCAGATGCAGCGATTTGGATTCCTCATCGCCATGACGCTCGGCTCACAGGCCGAGGCCGATGCCTTCGTCAACGGCTGCTCGCTGATCCAGCCCGCCACCTCCTTCGGCGGCGTGCATACGTCAGCCGAACGCCGCGCCCGCTGGGGCGACGCCGTTGCGCCGGGCTTCGTCAGGCTGGCGGTAGGCTGCGAGCCGACCGAGGAACTTTGGGCGGCGATCGAAACTTCGCTCGACGCGCTCTGATCCACGCGGATCGGGAAAAATTGCCAGCTGGCCTGTAAGCCGGGTTCTGTATGGCCCCCGTCGCCTTGCGGCGGCGGGAACGTGGCGGCCATTCGTCTTGGACCGATGTTGCCATCGGCCTCATGCAACCTACCCGGACGGTGGGCCGGAAACAGCCCTGAGGGTTGCCCCTCAACCGCCCCTATTCGGTTTTGCTCCCGGTGGGGTTTACCGTGCCGCTCCTGTTGCCAGTCGCGCGGTGGGCTCTTACCCCACCCTTTCACCCTTACCGCGACATCGTCGGCCCGAAGGCCGTCGGCGCCGCGGCGGTTTGCTTTCTGTGGCACTTTCCCTGGGGTCGCCCCCGCCGGCCATTAACCGGCACCGTGTTTCCATGGAGCCCGGACTTTCCTCACCCGCAGCCTTTCGGCTCTTGCTGGTGCGGCCGCCCGGCCAGCTGGCAGGCGTATAAAGGCGTTCGCCCGTTGAAACGCAAACGAAAAAAGCAACGCCCGCCCGGTCGTCCCGGGCTGGCGTATGTGCATTCCTTAGAGCGGTCGGCGGTTAGATGCCGGCCAGCCGCTTCTTGACCTTCTTGCAATAAGCGGACGAGATCGGGTTCATCCGCTTGGCGCCATGCCCGGCATTGTATTTCAGGATCGTGCCGCACGTCGTGCCGCCGCCGAGCTTCTGCGCCTTGGCGAGGTACTTCAGCCCGTACTTGATGTTGGTCTCGGGGTCGAACAGGCCCGTGGTCGAGCCCGAATAGCCCATCATGCGCGCTGTCGCCGGCTTGATCTGCATCAGGCCGATCTCGCCGGCACGGCCCTTCGAATAGGGCTTGTAGTTGCTCTCGACCTGGATCACCGCATGCACCAAGGCCGGCGACACGCCGTTCATCGAGGCATAGCGTTCGATCAGGGGCGCATAGGGCTTCGTCGGCTTTGCGGCCTCTTCCTCGCCCTTGTCGACCTTGGTCTTGATGCGCGGCGTCTCCGCGGCAGCCTCTGCGACCTTGGCCGCGTGGAATGTTTCCTCGCGCGTCAGTCCGCGCTTTGTCGACTTGGCCGCGTCGGCGCCGGTTCCGCTCTTGACGGAATCGATGGCCTTGCCGGCGCTCAGCGACGCATGGTCGACCGTCGCATCCTTGGAGAATTCTTTGGCCTCGGCCGCAAATGTCATCATCCCCGCTGCGAGCGCGGCTGCCAGAACCGTTAGATTTTTCATGATTTCCTGTTTGCTATACGACCACGCGGCAATATATCCGCGCGGCACACCTGCACTACACCGGGAGCAATACAGACGGGCTCGCCGGCAACTTGATGCCGCTCCCCTGCAGATCAACTTTGGATCAAAAATGGCCGATCAAGTCACGTTGGATAACAAAATGTTACCATCGCGAGTCGCGGTCGCGCCGACTCGCGGCCTCAGACCGGTTCGGCGGGCAGCGCCTCGAGCAGTCGTCGCAGCGTATCGACCGTCGACCGGTCGGCCAGGCCATCCACCCGGCGCGGCCGGAAATGCAGCTGAAACGCTGCAACCGCAACGCCTGTGGTTTCGTCGAACACACCGGTGATCTCGACGCCATAGCCATAAAGAGAGAGCATCGACTGCAGTTCCTCGACCGCTTCGCCCGTGTCGCCGGGCGATAGCACCGGACGCCCGCCCGCTCGCCTCGGCGCGACAATATGACCGATGCCCGCCGCGGCCAACTGGCGCCACGGGAAACGCTCCCCGGGATCGACCTTGCGTCCGGGCGCCACGTCCGAATGCGCGAGCACCCGCTCTTGAGCGATGTTGTGCCGGCCGACGATGCCCTGGCACAAGGCGATGACGGATGCGATCTGGCGCTTGGGAAAGTTTTTGTAGCCTAGAGCATGGCCGGGATTGACGATCTCTATGCCGATCGAGCGCGAATTGATGTCTGTCGCACCTTGCCAGAAGCTCTTGCCGGCATGCCATGCACGGTCAGACTCGCGCACCATCTGCACCACATGGCCGTTCTCGTGCACCAGGTAGTGCGAGGAAACCTGGCTCTCCGGGTTGCACAGCCAGGACTCCGCCGCCTTGCCCGTTTCCATGCCGGTATAGTGCAGCACGATCATGTCGGGACCGGCAACGCCGATGCGTGGGCCGAAATTGGGCGACACCCTGACATCCGCTCCTGGATGGTCGGGTGCAAATCCGCTCATGTCGGCCGCAGGCCCCGTTCCAGGGTCTCGTAGGCGGCGTTGATCGCTGCGATGCGGGTTGTCGCGATACGGATGAATTCCTGAGGCACGCCGCGCGCGATCAGCTTGTCAGGGTGATTTGCCGCCACGAGCTTGCGATAGCGCTTCTTGACGTCCGCAAGCGTGCTGCCGCGATCGATGCCGAGGATCAGGTAGGGATCGGCGTCGCCAAGATCGGCATGCCGCGCGAGGATGCTCTGGTAGTGGCTTTCCTCGATGCGGAAGATTTCCGCGATGCGGTGCAGGAACTGCCCCTCGTGCTCGTGCAGCACGCCGTCGGCCTTGGCGATGTGGAACAGCCCGTCGAGAATATCCTCGAGCATGGCACAATTGGTCCTGCCGGTGCCGCACAGTCCTGCCATTTGCCGGGCATAGGTTTCGAAGCCGGCAACGTCGCTCTTGGCGAGGTTATACAGGCGCTCGACATTGCGGCGCTCGGGCGCCGGCACCGAGAATATTTCCTCGAAGGCGTGTACCTCGTCCTGCGTCACGATCCCGTCAGCCTTGGCCATCTTGGCCGACAGCGCGATCATGGCGACCGAAAAGGCGACCCGGCGCCTGAGGTCGGCATCACCCATAAAGACGGTCTGCACCGCCTCCACCACATCCGACACGCCGGAGGAAGCGGACGCGGAAACACGCGCGACGAATTCGCCTATGCGGTCCCAAATCGACATGGCCGTCTCATAGGATGAAAATCTCGGCTTGGCGAGTGAGGCCGATGTGCCTCCCCACTTGGCACCTTGGCCCAAGCGATTTGCCGCGACGGGCGGGCGTTGGGCGCGCTACCCAGCGGAATGCTCCAGACCGCCTCATCCGACCAGCCGACGATCCTGCGCGAAAATGCCGGCCTCGCAATCGGCTTCATCGGCGTTGCCATATTCGGCGGTACGCTTCCTGCCACACGCGTGGCGCTGGGCGCATTCAGTCCGCTGTTCATAACCTTCGGCCGCGCGGCGCTCGCTTCCGCCGCCGCAGCCCTCATCCTGGTCCTGTTGCGCCGCCGCTTTCCGCGCCGCGATCTCGGCGCCCTTCTGCTGGCGGGCGTGCTTCTGGTCTTCGCTTTCCCGCTGCTCTCCACGCTCGCCATGCAGACGGTTCCCGCCGCGCATGGTGCGGTCGTGCTCGGTATCCTGCCGCTCGCCACCAGCATATTCTCGGCGCTCCTGACAGGTGAGCGGCCCTCTGTCTTGTTCTGGATCTGCGGCGTCGCCGGTGCCGCTCTGGTCGTCACCTTTGCCCTGCGAGACGGCGGCATGCAGCTTTCGGCGGGTGACTTCTGGCTTTTCCTGGCCGCCGTTCTCGTCAGCCTGGGCTACGTCATCTCAGGCAGACTGTCGCGCAAAATGCCGGGCTGGGAGGTTATATGCTGGGCGCTCGTCGTGACGGCGCCCGTGTCGCTTGTCGCGACGATCTTTTCCTGGGGAAATGGTTTTGCCACCGCCTCGGCCACAGAAACCGCAGCGTTCTTCTACCTGGGACTCGGATCGATGTTTCTTGGCTTCTTCGCCTGGAATGTCGGGCTGGCGATGGGTGGCATCGCGCGCGTCAGTCAGGTCCAGTTGCTGCAGGCCTTCGTGACGCTGACCATTTCGGCCTTGCTGCTCGGAGAGGAGGTGACCGGCGAAACCCTGATCTTTGCCCTTGCCGTCATGGTCACGGTCATGGTCGGCCGCTGGGCCCGCATCGCGCCTCAAACGGCGAAAGGCCGGTAGAACCGGCCTTTCTGATCTTCTCGACGCGTTTACGACGTTACTGAACTGCCGGCTGCTCCGGCGGGCTGCTCGGAATGTCACCACCGGTGCTGCTCTCCGGCGTCGGCGTGATTCCCTGCGTGGTCGTGTCGTCTGTCGCGGCCGGTGCGGGTGTCACGGGCTGCTCGTCCGTCTGCGGCACGCTCTGGGTGGTCGTGTTGTCGGTCGAGTCACTGCAAGCGGCGAGGCCCATCAGGGCGACGGCGGAAACAGAGGCAATCAGAAACTTTTTCATCATCTCTCTCCTGGGCGATGCCTGCGCGGCAGGCGGTCGCGAAGGAAATGCTTCTGGAGGTCTCCGGGTTTCGTCACATCGGGAGTCCGGAATTAACAATCTGTTAGCCTCGCCGAGTGCTCAGAGACTGGCAGCACTGCGCGCGGCCTGGTCGTACTGGCCCGACAGCGCCCGCATCAGCGCCGCCACCCGGCTGAGCTCTGCCTCGTCGAACTTCAGCCCCTTCACGGTGGAAACCAGCAGCGCCTCGCGCACATCGCGGTAGCGGCCGCAGGCTTCCGCCCCCTTCTCGGTCGCCCGCACCGTCTTCTCCTTGCCGCGCCGGCCGGTCGCGATCAGCCCCAACCCTTCGAGCTTCTTCAGCGCATAGGTCACCACATGCGTGTCCTCGATGTTGAACATCATGCAGATGTCCGACAGCGTCTTTTCGCGTCCGCGGTGGTTGGCGGCGTGCAGCACAAGCACGTCGATCGGGGCAAGACCGGCAATGCCTGCCGCTCCCATGGCGCGCACGCTCCAGCGCTGGAAGGCATTGCCGAGTATGGTCAGCGCGAATTCCAGTTCCGACAGTGCCGGCATCGCACCGTCGGCGAGATGCGCGGCCGAGACGACCGGACCGACGGTTGAAGGTGATTTCTCCATTGCGTCCGTCCTCTACGATTTATCGGCAAAACGTTGACGAAATGTCATCGTTCTGATCTATACGCCTTTCGCCGTAAAGTCCACGACCGTCACCGGAGAGACCTCGATGCTCGCGAAGAAATGGGATTTCTGGATCGACCGCGGCGGCACCTTCACCGACATCATCGGCCGCGATCCCGAAGGCATCCTGCATCCTCGCAAGCTGCTGTCGGAAAATCCCGAGGCTTACAGTGACGCCGCGATCCAGGGCATCCGCGACCTGCTCGGCGTTGCTCCAGGCGCCGCCATCCCTTCCGGCCTCATCGGCGACATCAAGATGGGCACCACGGTCGCCACCAACGCGCTCCTCGAGCGCAAGGGCGACCGCGTCCTGCTCCTCATCACCAAGGGTTTTCGCGACGCACTGAAGATCGCCTACCAGGCGCGGCCCGACATCTTCGCCAAGGAGATCATCCTCCCCGAGCAGCTTTACGAGCGCGTCGTCGAAGTCGAGGAGCGCGTTCGCGCCGACGGCTCCGTCGAACGGCTGCTCGACCTCGCCGACGTCAGGCCGCACATCGAGCAGGCGAAGAAGGACGGCATCGACGCCGTCGCCATCGTCTTCATGCATGCCTGGAAATACCCCGACCACGAAAAGGCTGTCGCGGACGTCTGCCGCAAGATCGGCTTCGGCCAGCTCTCGGTCAGCCACGAGGTCTCGCCGCTGGTCAAGCTGGTCGGCCGCGGCGACACCACCGTCGTCGATGCTTACCTCTCGCCGATCCTGTCGCGCTATGTCAGCCGCGTCGCCGGCGAACTGGGGATTGGCGACAATCCGGCCGAAGGCCGCAAGCCCGACCGGGCGTCGGCCGGCCAGGCCGCCCCTGCGGAGGCCAGCGAGCAAAGCGAGCGCTCGGCCGTGAGCGACAATCCAAAGCTCATGTTCATGATGTCGTCCGGCGGCCTCACCTCGGCGGAAAACTTCCAGGGCAAGGACGCGCTGCTGTCCGGCCCGGCCGGCGGCGTCGTCGGCATGGTCGAGACCGCAAAGCTCGCGGGCTTCGGCAAGGTCATCGGCTTCGACATGGGCGGCACCTCGACCGACGTCGCACACTACGACGGCGACTACGAGCGCGCCTTCGACACCGAGGTCGCCGGCGTGCGCGTCCGGGCGCCGATGATGCGCATCCACACCGTCGCCGCCGGTGGCGGCTCGATCCTGCATTTCGACGCCGGGCGCTTCCAGGCTGGACCGGATTCGGCCGGCGCTACGCCCGGCCCCGCCTGCTACCGGCGCGGCGGCCCGCTCGCCGTTACCGACGCCAACGTCATGCTGGGCAAGCTGCAGCCCGATTTCTTCCCGGCGATCTTCGGCCCCGGCCAGGACCAGCCGCTCGACGTTGCGGTGGTGCGCGAGCGTTTTGCCGCCATGGCGGACGAAATCGGCGATGGCCGCACGCCCGAAGCGGTCGCCGAAGGTTTCGTCACCATCGCCGTCGAGAACATGGCCAACGCCATTAAGAAGATCTCGGTGCAGCGCGGCTACGACGTCACCGAATATTTGCTCAACTGCTTCGGCGGCGCAGGCGGCCAGCACGCATGCCTCGTCGCCGACGCGCTCGGCATGGAGGCGGTGCTCATCCACCCCTTCTCCGGCCTGCTCTCGGCCTACGGCATCGGCATGTCGAGCGTCTTCGCCTCGCGCCAACAGGGCCTGATACGCCCGCTCGCCGAAGACACCGTTGCCGACCTCGACGCCAACATCGAGACGCTGCGCGACGCCGTGTTCGACGAGATGAGGCAGCAGGGCGTTCCCGACGATGCCGTCGCCTGGCGACCCAACCTGCATATCCGCTACGACGGAACGGACACAGCGCTCCCGGTCAACTTCGCCGCCCGCTCCATCGACCAGGCGCGCACCGATTTCGAAACCGCCCACAAGGCGCAGTTCGGCTTCGTCTATGACGACAAGCCGATGGTCATCGAGACGGTCGAGGTCGAGGCTTCCGACGGCCGCGTCGCCGGCCGCGACGAGACCGACCGCCCGCTGTCGGAGGCCGAAGCGAAGCCCGGCAAGACACGCCCCGTCTTCTGCAACGGTGCCTGGCAGGATGCCGCCGTCCACCGCCGCGAACACCTAGCCTGCGGCAACCGCATAAACGGCCCGGCCCTCCTCATCGAGAGCCACCAGACCATCGTCGTCGAGCCGGGCTGGCAGGCCGAAATCACCGCCAAGGATCACGTGCTGCTGCGCCGCGTCGAGAAGAAGCAGCGCCAGGCCGCCATCGGCACCGAGGCCGACCCGGTCATGCTCGAGGTGTTCAACAACCTCTTCATGTCGATCGCCGAGCAGATGGGCGTGACGCTGCAGAACACTGCCTATTCGGTCAACATCAAGGAGCGGCTGGACTTCTCCTGCGCCGTCTTCGACCGCACCGGCGCGCTCGTCGCCAACGCGCCGCACATGCCGGTGCATCTCGGCTCCATGGACCGTTCGGTCGAGACCATCATCCGGCTGAACGCGGGCGACATCCATCCGGGCGATGTCTTCGCGCTCAACGCCCCCTATAATGGCGGCACGCATCTTCCCGACATCACCGTCGTCACGCCGGTCTTCGACGACGCCGGCGAGGAGATCCTGTTCTACTCCGCCTCGCGCGGCCACCATGCCGATGTCGGCGGCACGGCGCCGGGCTCGATGACGCCGCTAGCAACCACGGTCGACGAGGAAGGCGTGCTGATCGACAATTTCCGCATCGTCTCGCGCGGAAAATTCCAGGAAGCCGAGTTGCACAGCATCCTCACCGACCATCCCTACCCGGCGCGCAACCCGCACCAGAACATCGCCGACCTCAAGGCGCAGATCGCCGCCAACGAGAAGGGCGTCGCCGAGCTGCGCAAGATGGTCGCGCATTTCGGGCTCGACGTCGTCGAGGCCTATATGGGCCACGTCCAGGACAACGCCGCCGAGAGCGTGCGCCGCGTGCTGGAGCGCCTGCCGGACGCCTCGGAATACGAATACCCGACCGACACCGGCCAGGTCATCAAGGTGAAGATCACCGTCGACCGCGCCAGGCGCGAGGCGACAGTTGACTTCACCGGCACCTCGCCGGTGATGAAGAACAATTTCAACGCCCCCGAACCGGTGGCGCGCGCCGCCGTGCTCTACGCCTTCCGCGTCATGGTCGAAGACAACATCCCGATGAATGCCGGCTGCCTGCGGCCGATCAACATCGTCATTCCCGACGGCTGCATGCTGCGCCCCGCCTACCCGGCGGCGGTGGTCGCCGGCAATGTCGAGACCTCGCAGCACGTCACCAACGCCATGTTCGGCGCCATGGGTGCGCTCGCCAATGCGCAGGGCACTATGAACAACCTGACCTACGGCAATGAAAAATATCAGTATTACGAGACAATCTGCTCCGGTTCACCGGCCGGCCGCATGAACAGCGGCCGCGGCTTCAACGGCACGTCCGGCGTCCATACCCACATGACCAATTCGCGCCTCACCGACCCGGAAGTGCTGGAACTGCGCTTTCCCGTGCTGCTCGAGGATTTCCACATCCGCCAGGGCTCGGGCGGCAAGGGAAAGTTCCACGCCGGCGACGGCACCCGCCGCACCATCCGCTTCCTCGAGCGCATGGAATGCGCCATCCTGTCGTCGCATCGCAACCGCCCGCCCGAGGGTCTCGAGGGCGGCGGCTCCGGCGAAGTCGGCATGACCCAGGTGCGCCGCGGGGACGGCACCGTCGAGACGCTGCGTGCCTGCGACCAGACCTTCCTCGAGCCCGGCGAGGCCGTCATCGTCACCACCCCGACGCCGGGCGGGTTTGGCGAGGCTTAAACCACAGCCGCGGCATTCCCCGCATTGGTGTAGTTGATCAGGTCGGCGATGGTGAAGTGGCCGGGTTCGGCCCCGGGCAAGGTCGGCCGCCAGGTCGGCCATTGCGACAGGAAGGAATGCCCGTCCTCCATGATCAGCCCGGTCAGCACCTCTGCGACGATAGTGCCGCCGACCGGCCCGAGATGTTCCCCGTCGTGAAGCAGTTCCGCCTCGCGCAATATGTAGAACCACAACGGGCAGTTGTTCTCGAAGATGCCGGGATGCGCCGCCAGGAGCGCCGCCCGTGCTGCCTTGCGCTCGGGCTCCGCAGAATCGAACAGATCCTGATCGCTCAGCGCATCGAGGCCCATATGGTGCGCCACCGCCTGCCCGCTCGGCAGCCCCATGCGCCAGCCGCGCAGCAGGTTCAGCGTCGCCAGCGCGCGTCTTGCCGGGATTTGCTCCTTGAGACGATCGGGCAGGTTTACCAGCGGATCGACGAGTGCGGTGTCTATCCTGAAGGAAGGCTGCGGCAGGATCGCGCCCGCGGGCGGCGAGTCCGGCGCCACGCCGTCGAAGAAGAAGCCCCAGTCCACCGCCCAGAAGTCCGGCAGTTCGCGAAAGCCGTTGAGATTGCCCAGTTCCTCCGGCGGGTCGAATACCGAAAACACCGGTATCCGGTGAAACCGCGCGGTCAGATCCCCGAACGGCTGATCGCTCGGCCTCGGCCCCCGCACGATGTGGTTCAGCGCATAGCTCGGCCGCACCATGGAATGGCCGAAGCGGTAGGCGGCGACGGAAAACTCGACAGGAATGAAGGCGTAACGCCCTGTCGCGTTATAGACGCGCAGTTCGGGAGTTCCGCCACGTCCGCCGACCACCTTCTGATAGGTCGTATCCCCGACAATGCGCGGCAGGAAGTCGTGCAGTACGATCCACTGGTAGTGCCAGCGCACGATCTGCTGGGCGAGCGCGAAATCCTCGTTGGTCTCCCGATCCAGCACCGCGTTGTGAAAGCGCAGGAAGGTTGCCTGCAGCTGCGACACCACCGTATTCTCGTCGTTGCGCTTGTCGCCAATCAGCGCCCGTCTCGGCGTCGCGTTGTTGCGCGGCAGGTCGGCCCGCATGTTGCGCTGCTTGTCGTAATCCTTGTCGACACCAAGCAGCAAATGCATGCCGTCGTCCTCGTAGAGGAACGGCTGGTCGTCAGGTCCCGAGCCATAGACCGAGTCGAGGTCGAGGCGCGGCGTGCGAAAGTCCTGCAGCGCGTCGGGATCGTTGAACCGGTCTAGCGACGACATTGGATCGAAGGTGATGTCGTGGTCGATGAACTGGCCGAGATAGGTGTAGCCGGAGGGCAGCGCCGGATTCTCGTTATCCGCTTCGGTGCCGTCGAGCGGCGTATCGACTTCGACGCCGGCTGCGATGCGCCTGGCGAACTCGCCCTGCAGCATCGTCTGCGCCAGGTCCGTCAGCGCAGCCTCGGTGAACTGTGCCTGCGGCAGGTGGCGGAACATGCGCCCGAAGCGCTGGTCCCGGATGCTGGAGTGGGGAACATTTGCCTGACCACGAACTGCGGAACCATGCTTGGATGCCATGCCACCCTCCTGACCAGCGTCCGAAAGTCCCTGCCAGGGGCTCCCTGACCGTTTCTATCTTGGATTGCAGAACTGTAGTTTATACTATCTATACTTGTAAAGACAGATGTCTGCAACTTTTACGTGTGGAGGAGATTGACGCTTGGCGGCTCGCCGAACGTGCTGTCACAGCGCGACGGGTCGCTGGCGCTGGCTTGGACATTGTAAAGGGCGGCCCTCGGACGGCCTGCGGACTATTCGAGGTTGGTCTGGATCCAGCGCGGCGACATGTGGATGTCGAGCGTCTGCAGCCGTCCCGGCCCGAGATTGACGAAGCGGTGCGGCAGGCCGGCCGGTCCCAGCACCGTCTCGCCGGCTTCCGCGTCGATCACCTCGTCGCCGACGAAGAAGCGCGCGCGGCCCAACTGGACGACGAAAACCTCGTCATAGGGGTGGATGTGCAGCGCCGGTCCCTTGCCCGGCTCGTCATTGCCATAAGTCAGCACGGTGACCTGCGCGCCCAGGGCTTCGCCATTGACCGAACCGCGATACGGACCGTCGGTGCTGCCGTCGAACAGCCGTGCCTTGGCGGGCGCGCGACCGTCGGGCGTCACGGTCGCCGGGTCGAAATCGCGTCTGGCCATATGGTTCTCCCTGGATTCGGCGGAGCAAGGATGCCGGCCCGACTGTATGAAAACAGCCACGGCCGGAAAACTGGGCCAGCCACGAAATCTGTGCGCCAGTCGCTCCTTGCGGCAACCATCACGGGACTGTCGCAAGAATGTCACCGGCCCGTAATACGGGCGCGCTAGCCGGGTCCGAGTATTTCTTGCGAGGATTCGCGCCATGACCGACCTTTCCAGTGACATCGGCCTTCGCAAGAACCGGCAGGTCGCCGACGCGGTCTACCAGAACAAGGCGCTTTCCAAGGCAGGGTTTTCCGAACGCGTCTTTGCTTTGCTCTTTACCGGGCTCGTCTACCCGCAGATATGGGAAGATTCCGACGTCGATATAGAGGCGATGGCGCTCACCGAGGGCCACCGCGTCGTCACCATCGCATCCGGTGGTTGCAACGTCCTTGCCTACCTGACGCGCAGGCCGGCGCGGATCGATGCCGTCGACCTCAACACCGCCCACATTGCGCTGAACCGCCTGAAGCTCGCCGCCGTCCGGCACCTACCCTCACAGGCCGACCTGTTCCGTTTCTTCGGCGAGGCCGGCAACCGCGCCAACTCCGCGGCCTATGATCGCTTTCTAGCGCCGCATCTCGACGCCGCCACCCGCCGCTACTGGGAAGGCCGCAACTGGCGGGGCAGGAAGCGAATCCGCGCCTTCGAAGGCAATTTCTACCAGACCGGCTTGCTTGGCCTTTTCATTGCTTCCGCCCATGTCGCGGCACGTCTCCACGGCGTCGATCCGACAAGGATCCTCGCCGCGAAAAACCTTGGCGACCAGCGTCGCTTCTTCGAGGAGGAGATGGCGCCGGTGTTCCGCTCCAGGCTGATCCGCGCGATCCTGTCGCGCAAATCCTCGCTGTTCGGTCTCGGCATCCCGCCGGCGCAATACGATTCGCTGATCACGTCCGGCGACGGCACCATGGCCAGCGTGCTCAGCGCCCGGCTCGAAAAGCTCGCCTGCCACTTCCCGCTGCGCAGCAATTATTTCGCCTGGCAGGCCTTCGCCCGCCGCTACCCGGCGCCGGGCGAAGCCGCCCTGCCAGCCTATCTCGAAAAAGCCAACTACGAGACGCTCAAGGCCAATATCGAGCGCGTCGCCCTGCACCATATGAACTTCACGGACCTCCTCGCGGGCAGGCCGGCCGCTTCCGTCGACCGCTTCGTGCTTCTCGACGCGCAGGACTGGATGACCGACGACCAGCTCAATGCGCTGTGGACCGAAATCACCCGCACCGCAGCACCCGGCGCCCGCGTCATCTTCCGCACCGCCGCCGAGGAGACGCTGCTGCCCGGCCGTGTCTCGCCGGCCCTTCTCGACCAGTGGCATTACGACCAGGATGCATCGCGTACCCATTCGGCGCGCGACCGTTCCGCCATTTATGGCGGCTTCCACCTCTATCTCAAGAACGCGTCATGAGCACCGCCGAACAGTCGCACGCGGCTCTGATGGACGGCGTCTACCGCTACCAGCGCCACATCTACGACCTGACCCGCAAATACTACCTGCTCGGCCGCGACCGCCTGATCGACGGGCTCGACATTCCCTCGGGCGGCTCAGTGCTTGAACTCGGCTGCGGCACAGGCAGGAACCTGGCGCGGGTCGCCGCCGCCTATCCCGAGGCTCGCCTTTTCGGCCTCGACATTTCCACGGGCATGCTCGAGACCGCCGCGGCGACCTTGCACCGCAACGGTCTGGCCGGTCGCACGACGCTCGCGCGTGGCGACGCCTCGGCTTTCGATGCGGCCCAGCTCTTCGGCCGCGCGGGCTTCGACCGCATCCTGATCTCCTATTCGCTGTCGATGATCCCGCGCTGGCGCCGCACCGTCGTTTCCGCTCTCGACGCGCTCGGCCCCGACGGCGAACTGCACATCGTCGATTTCGGCCGCCAGGAACGCCTGCCCGCCTGGTTCCGCTCCGGCCTCAGGGCATGGCTGGCCCGCTTCCACGTAACCCCGCGTGATTCACTGCGTGAAGTCTTGGAATCGGAATGCCAGCGCGTCGGCGCAAGCCTCAGGTTTGAAAAGCTTTATCGCGGCTACGCGGTGCGAGCCGTGGTCACCAAGACTTGAACTGCCCATGGCCTCGCGCAAGGGCCGTCATGTTTTTGCCATCTATCTGCCGCCATTCCTTGTCCGAGCATCGTTGAGCAGCGTGCGATCAACCGTTTATCAACCATGATGGGTGATGAAGGGAGCGCGTTCTGCTATGATGCGGGCGGTTCCAGCGGCGATAAGGCCGCTTCGAGAATCCTGGGGACAGATGCTGAGCCGGTATATTCGCAAACATGCGGTTCTGACAGCGGCGCGCACGGCCGCCCGCCTCGTCGCAGGCGCAATGATCGCCGGTCTCGCCGCCTGCTCCACGATCGACGACCTCACGCCTTCCGGCCCGACCGAGGTTGCCTCGACCCATCCGCGCTTCTCCGACAGCGATCCGCACAAGTGGGAGGGCGGTGCACCTTGGCATTACGCCGTCCACGGCACCGACGTATCGAAGTATCAGGGCTCAATCGACTGGCACAAGGCCAAGGCAAGCGGCGTGTCCTTCGCCTTCATCAAGGCGACGGAGGGCGGCGACCGCGTCGACGACCTTTTCGAAGAGCACTGGCGCAAGGCGCGCAGCGCCGGCGTGCCGCGCGCTGCCTATCATTTCTACTATTTCTGCCGTCCTGCTTCCGAGCAGGCGCGCTGGTTCATCGACAATGTGCCCAAGGAAAGCGGCGCCCTGCCGCCGGTCCTCGACATGGAGTGGAACCCGCAGTCGCCGACCTGCAAGCTCAGGCCCGACCCTGCCACCGTCCGCAGCGAGATGCGCACCTTCCTGCAGATCGTCGAGAAGCACTACGGCAAGAAGCCGATCATCTACACCTCCGTCGACTTCTTCGACGACAACGGCCTCTCCGGCTTCCGCGGCTATCCCTACTGGCTGCGCTCGGTGGCTGGCCATCCGACAGCCAAATATGGCAGCCATCCCTTCACCTTCTGGCAGTACACCGGCACGGGCGTCATACCGGGCATCAAAGGCGACGCCGACATCAACGTCTTCAACGGCGATGTGAGAGCGTGGAAGAAATGGCTGAGGGCAAACGCCGCCTGAGCGCTGCTGCGGATCGTTTTGGTCCGCAATTCATTAGTTCGACATGTCAACAAGGAGCCAGCCCATGGGAATGCCGACCGGAACACTAGCGGCATTCCTTCTGCTGATGTCTTCCACCGCTTTGCTCGCGCAGGAATGCGGCGGTGACTTAGAGGCCTGGCGCGAGGGCGTCAGGACCGAGGCGATTGCCGCCGGTGTCGGCGAAAAGGGGGTTGCGGCCCTGTCCGCCGCATCCATCGACCAGCGAGTGCTCGACCGCGACCGAGCCCAGGGCGTATTCACCCAGACCTTCGCCGAGTTCTCCGGCCGCATGATCAACGACTACCGCCTGAAGAACGGCGCAGCCAACCTAAAGAAATATGCCGACGTCTTTGCCCGCGCCGAACAGGAATTCGGCGTGCCGGGCCCGGTCATTGCTGCCTTCTGGGCACTGGAGACCGACTTTGGCGCCGTGCAGGGTGATTTCAACACGCTGAACGCCGTCACGACGCTCGCCCATGATTGCCGCCGGCCCGAACTCTTCCGCCCGCAGCTCGTACCGCTGCTGACGCTGATCGACCGCGGCATCGTTCCGGCCGACACTCAGGGCGCCTGGGCCGGCGAGATCGGCCAGACGCAGATCCTGCCCTCCGACTATCTGCTTCGCGGCGTCGACGGCGACGGCGACGGCGTGGTCGACCTGCGCGGCAGCGCGCCGGACGTCATCATGACCACCGCCAACAAGATCGAGCATCGTGGCTGGAAGCGCGGCGAGCCCTGGATGCAGGAAGTTACCATCCCCGACCAGCTGCCCTGGGACCAGACCGGCCGCACCAACAAGTTGCCGCTGTCGCAATGGGCCGAATGGGGCGTCAGGAACCGCGACGGCAGCCCGCTGCCGGACAACGGACTGCAGGCCGGCCTCGTGCTGCCGATGGGCCACAAGGGTCCGGCCTTCCTGACCTACGACAATTACGACATCTACCTGCAGTGGAACCAGTCCTTCATCTACACGCTGACGGCGGCGCATCTTGCCGCGCGCCTGGCCGGAGACCCGCAGTTCGAGCGCCGCAATCCGGAGGAAGGCCTTGTCGGCGAGAGCATGAAGCTGCTGCAGCAGAAACTCGTCGACCGCGGCTACGATGTCGGCGGCATCGACGGCATTCTCGGCACCAACACGCGCGAAGCGGTGCGCCAGGAACAGTCCCGCCTCGGCCTGCCGGTCGATGGCTGGCCTACGCCGGCACTTCTCGCCAATCTCTGAGCGGTCAAAGCAGCGTTCCTTCGCAAGCCGCCATGAGTACTTCTGCGCTACGCCGCTTCGAACACGTTCAGCGATCCGTCCGTCTCGAGAATGACGGACAGTGCCGGCGTCAGGCCGGACTTGCCGCTGCTGCGCAGCGCGGTCTCGACCTCTTCCTTGGTCACCCGCTCCGACTTCATCGCGGAATCCTGAAACACGCCGCGATGCACGAGCAGTGTCGGCTGGCTCTTGATCAGATTCTGGAAGCGCTCGGACCGGATCGACAGCCAGGTGATGACATATTGCAGGCCGATCAGCACGGCGAGGCCAGCAATGCCCTCCACCAGCGGGATCGACTTGGTGATGATGATCGACGACAGCATCGAGCCGATGGAGATCGTGACGATGAAGTCGAACGCATTGAATTTGCTCAGCGTTCGCTTGCCCGATGCGCGCAGCATGATGACGAGCGCGACATAGGCCAGAACGCCGGTGACGACAACGCGCAGCACGCCGTCCCAGTCGTCGAAGATCATCGGATCGGTCATGGAAACTCTTCCCCTGTGATGCGGTCGGGCTGCGGCAGATCACGCAGCCGTCTCGTGGGACAACTCAAGCATGGAAGCTTCGTTCCGGACAGGCCCGGCAAGTGGCGCATAGGGTGGCAAGCGCGGAAGTCCAAGGGAACGTCGCGCAGCCCCGGACGGCCGGCCTTCGACACCGCTCCCTGTTGGAAAACTAGTCCGCCATCGTCTCCAGGCTGGCAAAGCCCTGCGGCGCGTCGCCCTCGTCGAAGGGCGTCGTCACCTCGATGAAGGTATCGGGATAGAAGCCGTTGAAACGGGTTCTCAGCGACAGCGAATAGGCGCCGATATGGCCGATCTCGATCCAGTCGCCGGTATCCACCGTTTCCGGCAACCAGAACGGTCGCGACAATATGTCGACAGAATCGCAGGTCGCGCCGCACACCTTGAACGGCACGATGTTCTTTTCGCTGCCGTTGCGCGTACGGATCGCCGGATCGGGAATGAAGCGCGCCGGAAGCGTGATCTTGCCGACCCAGGAATCCGACAGCGACGCCCAGATGCCGTCATTGATGTAGAGGCGCTTGCCCTTGCGCAACAGCACCCTGACGATCAGCGAAAACGCCCGCGCCACGATCACTCGGCCGGGCTCCGCCACCAGCGGCATGTCGGCGAACTGGTATTCCTCGATATCGTTTCTGAGCCGCGACATGATCTGCCCGATCGAGGGCATCTCCGGCTTCCTGCTGTTCGGGTCGCGCCCGTATTCGGCCGGAAAGCCGCCGCCGACGTCGAGTTCGGACAACTCGAAGCCGATGCGGTTGCGTACCCAGTCGACTGAGGCCAGTGCCCGTTCGTAGGTGTCGGGGTCCTCGATCTGGCTGCCAACATGGAAGCACAGGCCTACTTTGTAACCGGTCTTCTTCAGCCTTTGGCAAAGCTCCACCGCATGCGCCGGACCGGCGCCGAATTTCTTCGACAGCTCGTAGGCCGCCGCCCCCTTGGTCTGCACCCGAACGAATACTGTGATCGTGCCGGGATCGATGTCGAGCGCCCGCACCACCCGCGTCACCTTGGTGATCTCATCCTCGTGGTCGACGGCGATCACGCGGATGCCGTATTCTTCCAGCGCCAGTTTGATGTCGGATTGTGCCTTCACCGGATGCATGTAGAGCATCTCGGCATCGGGCGAGACGGCGCGCACGGCGGCGAATTCGCCAGGGGACGCCACGTCGAAGGCCGTCACGCCGGCCTCGACCAGCGCCTGCAGGACCATCGGCTCTCCGTTGGTCTTCACCGCATAGGCTGTCTTGCCCGGGAACATCTGCATGAACTGCCGCGCGTCGGCCTTCAGCACCTCCGGGTGGAAGCAATAGACCGAATCGTCCGGTCGAAGCGCCAGCGCTGCCTCGCGGGCATTTTCGAATCGTTGCATGAAAACTCCTCGGGTGGCCTCCGCTATCTAAAGCAAGGCGGCCTGCTTTGAAATCGCTTCCGTACTCGTGCGCGCTTTCGACAGCGCTCGGCCACAATGCACCAGTCATTGCGGCAGCCGCACGAACCGGGTGGCCAGCAAGCCACAACCGCTCTAGCAACGGCTTCGATTGCCGCCGGAGGAGAAACCATGACCATTGCCACGGCCGGGCAGGCTGCCCCTCCTGCCATGACGCTCGCCAGTTGGGCGAAACTGCTGCTGCTCGGCGCGATTTGGGGCGGATCGTTCTTCTTTGCGCGCGTCGCCGTCGCCGAGATCGCGCCCTTGACGCTGGTGCTCTTCCGCGTCGCCATTGCCGCGATCGCTCTGCACGTCTATCTCGCGCTCCGCGGTCCCTCTTTCGCGCTTGCCTTCCCGATGGCCGGCAGCTTCGTCGTGCTCGCCATCCTCAACAACGTCATCCCCTTCTCACTGATCTTTGCCGGCCAGACCGAGATGGGTGCCGGCCTTGCCTCGGTACTCAACGCCACCACGCCGTTCTGGACGATCCTCGTCGCCAACGCCGTCACGCAGGACGAGAAGTTCTCGCGCAACAAGGTTTTGGGCATCCTGCTCGGCATCCTGGGCACCGCCGTCATGGTCGGCCCGGGCGTGCTTGCCGGGCTCGGCGGCCCGGTCTGGCCGAAGTTTGCACTGATCGGCGCCTCGCTCTCCTATGCCTTCGCCGTCATCTTCGCCCGCCGCTTCAAGGCGCTGCCGCCGGTGCTGGTCGCTGCCGGTCAGCTGACCGCCTCGACCTTCATCATGATCCCCGTGGTGCTTTTCTGGTCAGGCCCGTCCGGCCTGTTCGCGGCCAGTCCGCCCGTCTGGGCCGCGGTCTTTGCGCTGGCTTTGGTCTCCACCGCCTTCGCCTACATCCTGTTCTTCGGCCTGGTCGGCTCGGCCGGCGCCACCAACGCCTCGCTGGTCACGCTGGTTGTGCCGGTCAGCGCCCTGCTTCTCGGTTTCCTGTTCCTCGGCGAGCGCCTCGAAATTTTCGAGGTCGCCGGCATGCTCCTGATCGCGCTCGGCCTCGTGACGATTGACGGGCGCCTGTTCAAACGGCGATAGCTGCCGGGCAATCATCGCGGGGGAAGCATGCAGTCCGTCCTGACCATCCTGAACGCCATCGAACGCGGCGAGACCACGCCGCGGGCCGCGGTCGCACAAAGCCTCGACACCATCGCCGCGAAGGATGCGGCGATGGGTGCCTTCGTCGCCCTCCCCGAGCGTGACAAAGCGCTTGCCGCGACCGACGGGGCAGCGGGACCGCTGGCCGGCATCGCTGTTGGCGTCAAGGACATAATCGACACCTACGACTTGCCGACCGGCCACGGCTCGCCGATCTATGCCGGCCACCGCCCGGCGAGCGACGCGGCCATCGTCTCGCTGCTGCGCGCCAGGGGCGCCATGGTTGCAGGCAAGACCGTCGCCACAGAATTCGCCTACCTGCAGCCGGCAGCCACCGTCAACCCGCATGATCCCGGCCACACGCCGGGCGGCTCCTCGTCGGGCTCCGCTGCGGCCGTCGCCGCCGGCATGGTGCCCGTCGCCATCGGCACCCAGACCGGCGGCTCGGTCATCCGTCCGGCCGCCTATTGCGGTGTCGCCGGCTACAAGCCGAGCTTCCGCCTGATCCCGCTGGTCGGGGCAAAAACCTTCTCATGGTCGCTCGACACCGCTGGTTTCTTCGCCGCGACGGCCGCCGACGCCGCCGCCTTCGTCTCACGGCTGACCGGCCGTCCGCTCGAGGTCGAGCCTGTCGACCCGGGCAGCCTCCGCGTCGGCATTTACCGGACATCGATCTGGGACCAGGCCGACGCCGATACGCGCGCCGCGATCGAACTGGCGGCCGAACGCATGACGGGCGCCGGCGCCACGCTCGTCGAAATCGATGAACCGCCGGCCCTCGCCGCGGCCCGTGAAGCGCACTCGACCATCCAGAATTTCGAAGCCGGCCTGGCGCTCGGCTTCGAGTACGACCATCACCGCGACATGCTGAGCGACATTCTGCGTAGCGCGCTCGAGCAAGGCCGTGCCATCGCGCCGGATGCCTATGACGCTGCCCGCAGCGTTGCGCGCCGCGCCCGCCACGAGACCGGCGACCTGTTCCGGTCACTCGATGTGATCCTCACCCCCTCCGTGACAGGTGCCGCGCCGCGCGGCCTGTCTTCCACAGGCTCGCCCGTCTTCAACAAACTCTGGACGCTGACAGGCAATCCCTGCGTCAACGTTCTGGGCATCGTCAATGCGGCCGGCATGCCCGTCGGCGTCCAGCTTCTGGCCCGCTTTGGTCGCGACCGCCTGGCGCTATCGGCGGCTTCCTGGCTCGAATCGTTGCTCGCCGGCGCCGAGGTTGGCGCCCAGAAAAGCTGACGCAACGCCACCCGGTCCGAAGTGTCGGCGCAGCCTGTTCTGTCGAGCCGATGCAGAAATTTTTCCACAGCCGGGCAATGCTTCGAATGGTCAGGAAAACCTTGGACTTACATTGGTTGGCGACCAGATTTTTTCACAATCCTGTCGCAATGCAGCACAATTTCCGCTTGCCTGTTGCACCAACTCCCCTAGACTCTGGTCATGGCTCTTTAAGAGGAGGCTATGAATGGGACTAACACGGCCAATCAATGCACTCATGATTTGCGCTGCGTTTGCTTTTATCGGCGCCCTCATAATGGGAGTTCTTCCGTAGAGGCCAAGTTGGCCAGGAAGCTGGGAACCACCTGAAAAGGTGATGAAATCTGGAAAGGCCGGGCACTCTGTCCGGCCTTTCTGCATTCCTGCGGATCAGGCTGCTGCCGGCGCCACCTTGTTGTCGGCCGATGCCCGGATACCGATCATATGGCAGATCGCGAACACGAGGTCGGCGCGATTCATCGTGTAGAAGTGGAAATCGCTGACGCCGCGCTCCACCAGGTCGAGCACCTGCTCGGCCGCCACCGCCGATGCCACCAGCGCGTGCGTCTGCGGATCGGCATGCAGCCCGTCGAACCGTTCGGCCAACCATGTCGGAACATGCGCGCCGCAGCGCGCCGAGAAATTAGCTACCTGCGTGAAATTGTGCACCGGCAGGATGCCGGGAACGATCGGGATATAGATCCCGGCGCGCCGCGCCCGCTCGACATAGCGTTCGTAGAGATCATTATCGAAGAAGAACTGGGTTATCGCCCGCGTCGCGCCATTGTCGACCTTGCGCTTCAGCATCTCGATATCGGTGGCGAAGTCCGGGCTTTCGGGGTGCTTTTCCGGATAGGCCGCGACGGAGATGTCAAAGTCCCCGGCGGCTTTCAGCGCCGTCACCAGTTCGGCGGCGTTGGCATAGCCGTCATGGTGCGGCGTGTAGTGCGAGCCGACGCCCTCGGCCGGGTCGCCGCGCAGCGCCACGAAGCGCTTCACGCCCATCCCGGAAAACTCGGCAATCACCTTGTCGATGTCATCGCGCGAAGCGTCCACGCAGGTCAGATGCGCCGTCGGCGTCAGTCGCGACTCCTTGAGGATCCGGCCGACGGTTCGCGCCGTGCGCTCGCGCGTCGATCCGCCCGCGCCATAGGTCACCGAGACGAATTCCGGCGCCAGTGGCTCCAGCCGCTTCACCGCTTCCCACAGCCGCGCTTCCATGTCGTCGTTCTTCGGCGGAAAGAACTCGAAGGACACGCTGACCTTGTCGCCGATGTCGGGGCGCCTCGAAAATCGCGGTTCGTTCATCATGCCGTCTCCCTTTCGCCGGCCGCGGCCGGATCGGCCACCAGCAGGCGCCTGTCGCGCGCCAGCCACAGCTTGACGGTCAGCCGGTCCTCGGCGGTTCCGCGCGGTTCGAAATCCTGGCTCTCCTCAAGGTCGAGCCCCGCCTCGGCCAGCCAGTCCGTGATCTGGCGGTCGGAGAAGCCGAGCCTCAGATGCGCGTGCTCCTCGCGCAGGAACTCAAGCGTATGGGGCGCAAAGTCGACGATCACCAGCCGGCCGCCCGGCCTCAGAAGCCGCGATGCCTCGCGGATCGCCAGCGCCGGATCGTCGAGATAATGCAGCACCTGGTGCATCGTCACCAGGTCGAACACGTCGCGCTCGACCGGCGGCGCATAGATGTCGCCCTGGCGCACCTGCGCATTGCCGACCCCGGCATTGTCGAGGTTGGCACGCGCCACCGCCAGCATTTCGCGCGACATGTCGATGCCGACGCCACGCCGGTAGAGCGGCGAAAATAGCTCGAGCAGGCGGCCCGTGCCGGTGCCGAGATCGAGCATCGACTGGAACGGCCGCTTGCCGACCAGCTTCACCAGCGCTGCCTCCACCGCCCGGTCCGAGGCGTGCAGCGAGCGAATATGGTCCCAGCTCGCCGCATTGGCGCGGAAATAGTCGGTCGCCCGCTCCTGCCGCTTGCGTTTCACCGCCGCCAGCCTTTCGAGATCGCGTTCGATCTGCGGGTCGCCGTCATGCACGCGGCCGACCAGCCCCTCGACGAAATCGCGCGCCGCGTCGGCGTCGGCCAGCCGGAAGAAGGCCCATGAGCCCTCCTGGTAGCGGCCGATCAGCCCGGCCTCCAGCAGGAGCTTCAGGTGGCGCGAGACGCGCGGCTGCGACTGGTTGAGGATTTCGGTCAGGTCCGAAACCGTGAGGTCGCCGCGCGAAAGCAGTGCCAATATGCGCAGGCGGCTCGATTCGGCTGCCGCCTTCAGCGTCTCTACCAGTCTGTCCAGCGTCACCGTCATCTTGCGATCTCTACGATTAAGATATAAAGATATGTTTATGTCGATTTCGACCCTGTGGCAACAGGCGATGTCGCTCCCAGGCAAGAAAATGACGTTGACGTGGAAGGGGTCCCGGCATGTTCGAAGCGCGTGAAGGCGAGATCCGGCTGGCCGAAGACCCGGCCTCCCTGACGCCAGACGGCGGCGTCATCTTTATTGGCCGCATCCGCTCGGCCTGGCTGAAGCGCGAGGATTGCCCCAAGAACATGGCGGCAGCGCGCGCCACCGGCATGCGCGGCACGATCGAGATCGACGCGGCCTATCGGCCAGGTTTAGAAGGCCTGGCCGGCACCAGCCACCTTGCCGTGCTGACCTGGCTGCACTTCGCGCCGCGGAATCTGATTGTCCAGAATCCGCGCCACGCGACTGAACCGAAAGGTGTTTTCGCGCTGCGCTCGCCTGCGCGGCCGAACCCGATCGGCCTGCACGTAGTGCGCCCGCTGTCCATCGATATGGCGGCCGGCCTTATAACCATCGACGGCATAGACGTCCTCGACGGCACGCCTCTCATCGACATCAAGCCCTATTTCGCTTCGATCGACGCCTTCCCCGACGCCATTCCCCCGCGCCGGTCTTCCGCCCCGTGAGCAAGCCGACCGGCCGCCGCCGCGCCATCGCCAAGGCGTTAACGGCGCTGCTGCCGATGGCCCCTTACAGCGACATCGAGGCGATCCGCGCCGACGCCGGGCGTCAGCACATGCGCGACCTGCCGCCAGCCATCGCCGTCTGGCTCGCCACCGTCGCCCATGTTCGCCACCAGCACACCGACTACGAGGAGCTGCTCGCCCAGGGCTACGACCGCGACTCGGCGCGCTTCTTCGTCATCGACCGCACCAACGCAGTGCTGACCGGCTGGCGCGCCACACGCCTGCTTGACCCAGACGACGAGGACGCCGGCTAGGCGCTCGCGCCTGCCTGTTTTCTTCCACCGATCCCGCGCCGTGCGATCGCGAAAAAGGCCCGTCCATGCGCCCTTGGTCCCCCCGCCGGACGACCTATCTCCAGCCTGGGCTGTTCAGCCCTCGTGTCTCAAAACCAGTGCCCTCACGGGCAAGGAGCGATGCCATGACATCGAAAGTTTGGTTCATCACCGGATCGTCCAAGGGATTTGGCCGCGTCTGGACGGAGGCCGCCCTGTCGCGCGGCGACCGGGTGGCCGCGACGGCCCGCGACGTGTCGACCCTGGCGGACCTCGTCGAAAAATACGGCGACGCCATCGCCGCCCTGAAGCTCGACGTCAATGACAAGGCGGCCGTCGACGCTGCGGTCGCCGAGGCCCACAAGCGCTTTGGCCGTCTCGACGTCGTCGTCAACAATGCCGGCTACGGCCAGTTCGGCGCCATCGAGGAAGTCAGCGAGGCCGACGCCCGCGCCCAGATCGAGACCAATGTCTTCGGCGCGCTCTGGGTCACCAAAGCGGCCCTGCCGATCATGCGCGCCCAGAAATCGGGCCACATCATCCAGATCTCCTCGATCGGTGGCGTCAACGCCTTTGGCCTGCTCGGCCTTTATCACGCTTCGAAATGGGCGCTCGAAGCCTTCAGCCAGGCGCTCAGCCAGGAGGTCAAGGATCTCGGCATCAACGTCACCATCGTCGAACCTGGCGGCTACACGACCGACTGGTCCGGCGCATCCGCCAAGATCGCCAAGCCGATCGCCGCCTATGACCCGGCGCGCAAGCACCGCGCCGAAACGCGCGGCAGGGCGGTTCCGGGCGATCCCGCGGCAACCGGCGAAGCGATGCTCGCCATCGTCGACGCCGAAGAACCGCCGCTGCGCATCTTCTTCGGCGACGGCGGCCTGCCGATGACCCGGCAGGAATATGCCGACCGCATCGCGCTCTGGGAAAAATGGGACGACGTCTCGGTCAAGGCGCAGGGTCCCGCCAGGAACCGCAAGGCAGCCTGATCTATCTCCGTCGCGCCGCCTCCGGGCGGCGCGGGTCGCCCGCTCTCAGGGCCGGTAAATCCATTGCTCCGGCACCCGCACGGAGATCTCCTCGCCAGGCAGAACCGTGCCCGGCTTTTCGACCCAGCCGACCAGCCCGCGCAGCCGTTTCGCCACCTTGGGAAACAGCAGCGAGCCTTCCTGGACATTGGCCATCCCTGCTCCCTCGGCGATTGCGCGGCCGGCGTCGCGGCAGGGACCGTTCTGCGCATCGACCTTGATCGTCACGCCGCCCTTGAAGAAGAGCAGCGTGCCCGCGGGCAGCATCGACAGATGCGGAATGCCGTCGAGCAGCAGGTTGGCGCCGAGCCATTCCGGCCTCACCTCGGCGAGTCCCATCCGGCCGGCAATCACGGCGAGTTCGTCGGGCGCCACGATCGACAGTTGCCGCTCGTTGCGCATTATCGTGCCGCGCTTGTACCAGGGCTCCCGGCTGCCTGACCGGCGCGTCGGCCCGGCATGATAGTCGCCCTCGATGCCGTCGAAATTCAGCGGCAGGGCTTCCACTTGCTGTGTCACGAAGGACTGGCCAAGCGCCGCATAGGCGCCGGCGACCCTTGCCGCCAGCTTGCGGCCGGGCAGGATTTCCGGTTCGCCGTCAAGGCGTGGCTGGAGGTCGAGCATGTCTGGGTCCTCAATCGTTTGGCTGAAATTGCCGCCGGCAGGGCAAAAGTCCAGCCTGAAAAACTGATCGGTACTTCAATGTCGTTGGAGTGACCCTGCCCGCGCGGCCTAACTCATCCTGACCAGCGCCGCGCCGATCGAATAGCCGGCACCGAAGGCACAAAGCAGCCCGAGATCGCCCGGCTGCATATCCTCGTGGTTCTCCGACAGCGCCACGATCGCCCCGGCCGCCGCCGTGTTGCCGAGCCGCTCCAGCACCATCGGCGCACGGTCGTGGTCGACGTCGTGGCCGAAGGCGAGCTTCAGGATCATCGCGTTCATGCGCGCATTGGCCTGGTGCAGCCAGAACCGCCTGATCCCATCTGGCACATGGCCATGTTCGGCCAGGAACTCGACGATGAAGCGGTGGCCGGCGACGGTGACCTCCTTGAACACCTTATTGCCGACCTGCTTGATCATGTTGCCCTCCATCTCGATGACGGAGGTATTTTCCTGGCCGGCGCGCAGCAGGAAGCCAAAATTGGTACGGATATTGTTGGAAAACTGCGTCCAACTGCGCGTGTCGACGATCTCCAGCCTGCCCGGCCGGCTCTCGCCCTCCTCCAGCGCCTCGACCACCATCGAGGCCGAGGCGTCGCCAAAGATGAAATGCGTCTGCCGGTCGCGGAAGTTCAGGTGTCCTGTGATGATCTCCGGCGTCACGATGAGTACGCGCTTCTGCGCGCCGCTGCGCACCAGGTTGAACGCCACATGCAGCGCCGCACCGGCCGAGGAGCATCCGAGGCTCATGTCGAATGCCGCGCCGCCGGCACCGAGTTCGTTCTGGATTTCAATGGCCAGCGCCGGATAGGGCCGCTGCTGGTGCGAGGCCGCGCAGATCACCATGTCGATGTCCGGCCCCTGCAGGCCGGCATGGTCGAGCGCCTTGCGCGCCGACTTCAGGCCGAACTCCGCCTCCACCGACAATTCGTCATCGCCGCGCGGCGGAATTCTCGGCGTCATCCGCGTCGGATCGAGAATCCCCTCGCGCTCGATGACATGCCGCGTCTTCACGCCCGAGGCATAGACGATGAAGTCGACATCGGACTTGGCGAGCGGCTCCAGCCCTTCCGCCGTCCGGCGCGGGTTCTCGCTGTCGACCCACCGGTTGAAACTTGCGACCAGTTCCTCGTTGCTGATCGAGGCTTCCGGTATTTCAGCGCCAACGCCGCTGATGATGACACGCTTCATGCCCTGCCTGCTCCGTCCGCGACCCTTGTTGCCATGTCGCCGCGACGTCGGTCGGCCGGGGACTGCATTTCGACCTCACTCTACGTTGCGCAGGGTCTTGCCGCAAATGCCTCTTCGCCCTTTACCGATTCACACGCCCGGGTTAGCCTGCGGCCGGATGGGGAGCATCGCGCGAAGGAGGATCGCCATGCTTGCCCGCGCCCGCACCACAATACCCGCACTTCTGTGTCTGGTTTCCGTCCTCGGAACGGCGGAAGCCGCCGACTATTCCTGCGACGGCCTCGTCGTTGCCGGCGAGAGCGTGATCTGTTCGGGCTTCGAGCCCAACTGGGCGGTCCGCCTCACCTGCACAGGCTCGACCATGACCTCCGAATTCATCGACGCCTTTTCCGGCAGCGGCATCCAGACGACGCCCGGCACGGTTGTCTTCTCCTCGCAGGACCCGTGGACCTTCGAGACCAGCCACCCCGTCAAGGGCACCATCGCGGCCACCCCTGGCGGCTGCACAGACGAAGGCGACAACGTCCACGACTTCACCTTCACGCCCACCGGCGCCCCCGGCCTCAGCGGCCCCTTCTTCCCGTTCTGCTGCCGGGTGGAGTGAGCGCAGTAAGCAGGACCGCATCTCGTGGATGTGATCCTGCCGCTTTGTCCCGAATTAGCGCGTCAGCCGCTTGTACGTCATGCGATGCGGGTTCACCGCGTCGGGGCCCAGCCGCCTGATCTTATCCTTCTCGTAGTCCTCGAAATTGCCCTCGAACCATTCGACATGGCTGTCGCCCTCGAAGGCGAGGATGTGCGTTGCCAGCCGGTCGAGGAACATGCGGTCATGCGAGATGATGACCGCGCAGCCGCCGAAATTCTCCAGCGCGTCTTCGAGCGCGGCCAGCGTCTCGGTGTCGAGGTCGTTGGTCGGTTCGTCGAGCAGCAGCACGTTGCCGCCGGTCTTCAGCATCTTGGCGAGGTGGACGCGGTTGCGCTGGCCGCCCGAAAGATTGCCGACCTTCTGCTGCTGGTCGCCGCCGCGGAAGTTGAACGACGAGCAGTAGGCACGCGTGTTGGCGTCGTGCTTGCCGAGCTTGACCACCTCGGCGCCGCCGGAAATCTCTTCCCACACCGTCTTGTCGGGATCGAGCGCGTCGCGGCTCTGGTCGACATAGCCGAGCTTCACCGTCTCGCCGACGCGGATGGATCCCGAATCGGGCTTCTCCTGGCCGGTGATCATGCGGAACATCGTCGTCTTGCCGGCGCCGTTCGGGCCGATCACGCCGACGATGCCGCCGGGCGGCAGCTTGAACTCGAGGTTCTCGATCAGCAACCGGTCGCCATAGCCCTTGGTCAGGCCGTCGACCTCGATCACCACGTTGCCGAGCCGCTCGCCGTGCGGAATGACGATCTGCGTATCGCTCGGGCGGCGCTTGTCGGCCTGGTCCAAGAGGTCCTGGAAGGCCTGGATACGCGCCTTCGACTTGGTCTGGCGCGCCTTGGGGCTCGACGCGATCCACTCGCGCTCGCGCGAGATGGCGCGCTGGCGCGCATCGTCCTCGCGGCCTTCCTGCTTCAGGCGCTTGGCCTTGGCTTCCAGATAGGCGGTGTAGTTTCCCTCGTAGGGAATGCCGCGGCCGCGGTCGAGTTCGAGGATCCAGCCGGTGACGTTGTCGAGGAAGTAGCGGTCATGGGTGATGATCATCACCGCGCCCTTGTAGGCGCGCAGGTGCTTTTCCAGCCACGCCGTGGTCTCAGCGTCGAGATGGTTGGTCGGCTCGTCGAGCAGCAGCAGGTCGGGCTCCGACAGCAGCAGCTTGCAGAGCGCCACGCGGCGGCGCTCGCCGCCCGACAGGTTGGTCACGTCGGCTTCCTTGGGCGGGCAGGCCAGCGCTTCCATCGCCATCTCGACCTGCTGCTCGAGGTCCCACAGATTCAGCCGGTCCATGTCGTCCTGGAGCTTGCTCGCCTCTTCCGCCGTCTCGTCGGAATAGTTCATCATCAGCTCGTTGTAGCGCTCGATGATGGCAGTCTTCTTGACGACGCCTTCCATGACGTTACCGAACACGTCGAGCGCCGGGTCGAGTTCCGGCTCCTGCGCCAGGTAGCCGACGGTCGCGCCCTCGGCGAGCCAGGCTTCGCCCGACCATTCCTTGTCGATGCCGGCCATGATCTTCAGCACGGTCGACTTGCCGGCGCCGTTCGGGCCCAGAATGCCGATCTTGGCATCCGGGTAGAACGACAGGTGCAGGTTCTCGAGAATCTTCTTGGTGCCGTAGGACTTGTTCAGCCCGGCCATGTGATAGATGAACTGGCGTGCCACGCGCGCTTATTCCTTCAAAAACGGTAATGGGAGTTGCGCGCTATGTAGGCGAAGGCGCGCCAAACGGCAATCGCTTTCGGGCCATTTGCGACCAGATCGCCGCCCCAGGTGTCACTCCGCCGCGCTAGTACCTCAGACCAGCAACAGGGCCTTCCCCGCGGCTGCCGCATGATCGATGCGCCCGATGAACCGCGCCGCCCTCGCTACCGGATCGTGCAGATACTGGTTGGGACCGAGCATCTTCCGGCTGTTCAGCGCGACGCTGTCCAGCAGGTCGAAGTCGACCCTTTCGATGCGACAATTCCAGCCTTCTTGTCGGCTCGACCAGCCCCTTCTCTGGTGCGCCAGCAACCGCTCCCGCGCCGAATAGCCATGATAGTCGAAGGCCAGTACGCCGTCCGTCGCATAGATGTGGTTGCCCGCAAATCCATCGGACGGAATGATGCGCTCGGCATGGAAGCCGGCAAGCGGTCGGCGTTCGAGATAGACCCCGGCGAGGATCGCACAGGCGCCGTGACCGAAAAAGATGCGGTCCGGCAACGACCATCGCCGCACCGGGTCCTTCTTGATGCCGGGCTTCAGGACATACATCCGCCCGTCCGGCCTCAGGCCTTCAGCCGCCAGCCGGTCTTGAAAATCCACCACACCACGGTCAGGCACAAGGCCAGGAACACCAACGTCATGCCGAGGCTGACGGCAATGTTGACGTCCGAGACACCGTAAAAGCTCCAGCGAAAGCCGCTGACCAGATAGAGCACCGGGTTGAACAGGCTGATGGTCTGCCAGACCGGCGGCAGCATGTCGATCGAGTAGAAGCTGCCGCCGAGGAATGTCAGCGGCGTCACGACCAGCAGCGGGATCAGCTGCAGCTTCTCGAAATTGTTGGCCCAGATGCCGATGATGAAGCCGAACAGCGCGAAGGTCACGGTGGTCAGCAGCAGGAACAGCACCATCCAAACCGGGTGCTGGATTTCGAGCGGCACGAACAGGCCTGCGGTGGCGAGGATGATCAGCCCGATGAGCGTCGACTTCGTCGCAGCCGCGCCGACATAGGCCATGACGATCTCGATGAACGACACCGGCGCCGACAGCAGCTCATAGATGGTGCCGACGAATTTCGGGAAATAGATGCCGAACGAGGCGTTGGAAATGCTCTGCGTCAGCAGCGAAAGCATGATCAGGCCGGGCACGATGAACGCGCCGTAGCTGACCCCGCCGACTTCGCTGATGCGCGAGCCGATCGCCGAGCCGAAAACCACGAAATAGAGCGAGGTCGAGACCACCGGCGACACCACGCTCTGCAGAAGCGTACGCCCGGTGCGTGCCATCTCGAACTTGTATATCGCCTTGACCGCGTGAAAATTCATGACCGCGTGCTCACCAGGTTGACGAAGATTTCCTCGAGCGAGCTTTGCGTCGTCTGCAGGTCGCTGAAGCGGATTTCAGCCTGCTCCAGTGCCTTGAACAGCCGCGTGATGCCGGTCCGCTCGCTCTGCGTGTCATAGGTATAGATCAGCTCGTTGCCGTCTGGCCCGAGTTCAAGCGCGAAGCCATCGAGCGATGCAGGGATCGCCTCCAGAGTCTGCTGCAACTGCAGCGTCAGCTGCTTGCGGCCAAGCTTCTGCATCAGCTCGGTCTTTTCCTCGACCAGGATGATCTGCCCCTTGCTGATGACACCCACGCGGTCGGCCATCTCCTCGGCCTCCTCGATATAGTGGGTGGTGAGGATGATCGTGACGCCGGAATCGCGCAGGCGCCGCACCACCTCCCACATGTCGCGCCTGAGCTCAACGTCGACGCCCGCGGACGGCTCGTCGAGAAACAGGATCGACGGCTCGTGGCTCAGCGCCTTGGCGATCATCACCCGCCGCTTCATGCCGCCTGACAGCGTGTTGATCTTAGAATCCCGCTTTTCCCACAGCGACAGATCGCGCAGCACCTTCTCGATATGCGCCGGGTTCTTGCCTTTTCCGAACAGGCCGCGGCTGAACGACACCGTTGCCCAAACGGTCTCGAAGGCGTCGGTCGTCAGTTCCTGCGGCACCAGCCCGATCAGCGAGCGCGCCGCACGGAACTCCGTGACGATGTCGTGGCCGGCAGCCGTCACCGTTCCCGAGCCCGGATTGACGATGCCGCAGATGATGTTGATCAGCGTCGTCTTGCCGGCGCCGTTCGGTCCCAGCAAAGCGAAGATCTCGCCCTTGTTGATCTCGAGATTGATGTCCTTCAGCGCCTCGAAGCCCGACTCGTAGACCTTCGACAGATGGGAAACGGAGATGATCGGCTGCATGGCGGTGACGATGCTGAAAGGCGGCGGGCAGGAGGACAATTGGCCGGCGCTGAAAAGAGGACCTCGTATATATGAGCAGGCCCCCTCTGTTCAAGACGCAGGGGAATGCGGCTCCGAGCGTCCCGACGCCTCCTGACAGGAGACGAGACGCAGCATCTGTCCAACGCAAGCTTGACCGCCGCCCGGCCTTGCCCAACAGTCTGTGGCGGAGGACTTGATGCCATTCGACGCCCAGACGAGCCTCGCTTCGCCGACCGGCGCGATGCTCAATCTCTACATGCGCCACGCCCCGCATCCGGCCCGCGCCGTGGTTCAGATCAACCACGGGCTTGCCGAACACGCGGCCCGCTATGCCCGCTTCGCCGATTTCCTCGCTGGACGCGGCTATCACGTATACGCGCATGACCACCGCGGCCACGGCTACACGACGGCGCCCGACGCACCGCGCGGCCGTTTCGCCGCGTCCGATGGCAGCGCCAGGGTCATCGCCGACGTCGCCGCCGTCCACGACCGGATTGCTGCCGACCATCCCGGCCTGCCGGTGGTCGTCTTCGGCCATTCCATGGGCGCGTTGATTGCGCTCATCGTCGTGATTGCCCGCTCCCCGCGCATCCATGCCGCCGCCATCTGGAACACCGATGCCTCGGCCGGTCTCTCCGCCCGCGCAGCACTTGCCGTGCTTGCTTGGGAAAAATTCCGCCTCGGCTCTGACATGCCTTCGCGCCTCATGCCGAAACTCACCTTCCAGGCCTGGAACCGCCAGGTTGGCGAGAACCGGACGCCTTTCGACTGGCTGTCGCGCGACCACGCGGAGGTAGACAAATATGTTGCCGACCCGCTCTGCGGCTTCAACGCTTCGGTGTCGCTGTGGCGCGACCTTTTCGGTTTCGTCTTCGCCGCTGCGGACGACACAAGCTTTGCCACGGTCCGCCGGGACCTTCCCTTCCATCTGGTTGGCGGCTCGGCAGATCCCTACACCAGTGGCGGCAGGGCGGTCACGCGGCTCGCCGCACGCCTCGAGGCTCTCGGCTTTTCGAATCTCGTATCAACGGTTTACGCCGACAACCGCCACGAAAGCCTGAACGAATTGTACCGCGACACGGTGATGGCCGGCTTTGCCGACTGGCTGGATTCCACCCTGCCGGCATGACCGGTGGCCTGGTCCATCGCAACAGCCGTGACAGAAACGCAAAAGACCTGTTAGAGCCTGCCGCAGCAACCAGCCGACGGACATCCATGTCACCACCCCCGCTCAAGGGCATCCGCGTCATCGAACTTGCCCGCATCCTCGCCGGCCCCTGGGCCGGGCAGATGCTTGCCGATCTCGGCGCCGATGTCATCAAGGTCGAGAACCCGGACGGCGGCGACGACACTCGCAAATGGGGCCCGCCCTTCGTCACCGGCAAGGATGGCGAGAACCTGTCGGCCGCCTATTACCACGCCTGCAACCGCGGCAAGCGCTCCATCGCGATCGACTTCTCGACGCCCGAGGGTGCCGAGACCATCAGGAAGCTCGTCGCCACCGCTGACGTTCTGATCGAGAACTTCAAGCTCGGCGGCCTGAAGAAATACGGCCTCGACTATGACAGCCTGCGCGAGCTCAATCCGAAGCTCGTCTACTGCTCGATCACCGGCTTCGGTCAAGACGGGCCCTACGCGCCGCGCGCCGGCTACGACTTCATCATCCAGGGCATGTCGGGCCTGATGTCGATCACAGGCGCGCCCGATGGCGAGCCGCAAAAGGTCGGCGTCGCCGTCACCGACCTGTTCTCCGGCCTCTATTCGGTCATCGCCATCCAGGCTGCCCTGCGTCACGCCGAGGCGACCGGCAAGGGCCAGTTCATCGACATGGCGCTGTTCGATGCCCAGGTGTCGGTGCTCGCAAACCAGAACCTCAATTTCCTCGTCTCCGGCCAAGCCCCGCAGCGCATGGGCAATGCCCATCCCAACATCTCGCCCTACGAGGTCGTCGCGGCGGCCGACGGCCATTTCATCCTCGCCGTCGGCAATGACGGCCAATTCCGCAAGTTCTGCCAGGCGGTCGGCCTCGAAGCCCTGCCCGACGATCCCCGCTTCGCCACCAACGCCGCCCGCGTCGCCAACCGCACGGTGCTGCACGAGAAAATCCTCGCCGCCCTTGCCCCGCTGGAGCGCGCGCCGCTGCTGCAGAAGCTTGATGCCGCCGGCGTTCCCGCGGCGCCGATCAACGATATCGGCGAGATGTTTGCCGACCCGCAGGCCATCGCGCGCGGCATGCGCATGGACCTCGACGACGGCCGCGGCAACAAACTGCCTTCCGTGCGTTCGCCGATGGTGCTGTCCGAGACGCCCCTCACCTACGACCGCCCCTCGCCGCGGCTCGGCGAGCACACGGCCGAGATCCTTGCCGAACTGGAGAAGCAGAAACCATGAAAACCGGTGGCAAGCTGATCGTCGAGGCGCTCGAGGCCAACGGCGTCGACCGCATCTTCTGCGTGCCCGGCGAATCCTATCTCGCCGTGCTGGATGCGCTCTACAGTTCCAACACCATCCGCACCTTCGTCTGCCGCCAGGAAGGCGGCGCGGCGATGATGGCCGATTGCCAGGGTCGCCTCACCGGCAAGCCCGGCATCTGCTTCGTCACGCGCGGCCCCGGCGCCACCAACGCGTCGGCCGGCGTCCACATCGCCATGCAGGATTCCATTCCGATGATCCTGTTCATTGGCCAGGTCGCGAGCCACGCCCGAGAGCGCGAGGCCTTCCAGGAAGTCGACTACAAGCGCTTCTTCGGCGACATCGCCAAATGGGTCGTCGAGATCGACGACGCCGCCCGCATTCCCGAACTCGTCACCCGCGCCTTTTCCGTCGCCACGTCCGGCCGCCCCGGCCCGGTCGTCGTCACGCTGCCGGAAGATATGTTGACCAGCCTCGCCGAGGCACCCGACGCGCTGCCCTGGACGCCTGTGGAAACCCGCCCAGGCGAGCACGAGATGCAAGAGCTCGAGGAGCTCCTGTCCAAGGCCGAGCGGCCCTTCGTCATCCTCGGCGGCACGCGCTGGAACGAGGAGGCGGTGTCGCGCTTCCAGCGCTCGGCCGAAAGCTGGGCGCTGCCTGTAGGCTGTTCGTTCCGTCGCCAGATGCTGTTCGACCACCTGCACCCCTGCTACGCGGGCGATGTCGGCATCGGCCCGAACCCGAAGCTTGCCGCCTACATCAAGAATGCCGACCTGATCCTGCTGATCGGCGGCCGCATGAGCGAGATGCCCTCGTCCGACTACACGCTGCTGAAGAGCCCCTATCCCGACCAGAAGCTCGTCCACGTCCATCCCGACGCCGGCGAACTCGGCCGCGTCTACCGGCCGACGCTCGCCATCAACGCCTCGCCCGCGGCCTTCGTCGAGGCCTTCGCCGGCCGCGGCCCCAAGGCCCCGCCGGTCTGGGACGACGCCGCACCCGAACTGCACGCTTCCTATCTCGCCTGGTCGACCCCGCCCGAGACGGGTCCGGGCGCCGTGCATATGGGGCCGATCATGGCCTGGCTGGAAAGAGAGTTGCCCGAGGACGCCATCATCACCAACGGCGCCGGCAACTACGCCACCTGGGCGCACCGCTTTCACCGCTGGCGTCGTTACGGCACCCAGGCCGCACCGACCTCCGGATCGATGGGCTACGGCACACCGGCCGCCGTCGCCGCCAAGGCGCTGCATCCCGACCGCGAGGTGATCTGCTTCGCCGGCGACGGTTGCTTCCTGATGAACGGCCAGGAATTCGCCACCGCCGTGCAATACGACCTGCCGATCATCGTCATCGTCGTCAACAACGGCATCTACGGCACCATCCGCATGCACCAGGAACGCGAATATCCCGGCCGTGTCTCCGGCACCGACCTCAGGAATCCGGACTTCGCGGCCCTTGCCCGCGCCTATGGCGGCCACGGCGAGACCGTCGAGGTCACCGCTGATTTTGCACCGGCCTTCGAGCGCGCCCGCGCCTCCGGCAAGCCGGCCATCATCGAGATCAGGCTGGACCCCGAAGCCATCACCCCCACAAAGACACTTACGGATATCCGCGAGAAGCGATAAGGGACGGCCACAGCCGGCGGCTAGCCCCCCGGCGATCACAATGCTAACAAGGCCGCGATTTCGGAACCTGTTGATGTCGCAAACAAACCATCCGGCCATTTCTGTGGTCATCCCCTGCCGCAACGAAGCCCAGAACCTCGCTTTCCTTCTCGGCGAGGTCGACGCTGCGCTGGCCGGCCGCGACTACGAGATCCTGGTCGTCGATGATGGCTCGACCGACGCGACGGCAAACGTTCTGGCCGAACGCATGGCCGGTGGCGCCAGCCACATTCGCCATATCCGCCACGACCGGTCGGCCGGCCAGAGTGCTGCCGTGCGCTCCGGCGTGTTCAGGGCGCGCGGCAATGTCGTCGTCACCATGGACGGCGACGGCCAGAACGATCCGCAATACCTGCCGCAACTGGCCGATGCCCTGCTTGCGGCCGGCCCCGAGGTCGGCCTCGTTGCCGGACAGCGCCTGAAGCGCACCGACACTAAAATCAAGCAGGCCGCGTCGCGCTTCGCAAACGGCCTGCGCCAATCGATCCTGCGCGACGATACGCGCGATTCCGGCTGCGGCCTCAAGGCCGTGCGCACCGAGATTTTCCGTGCCCTGCCCTATTTCGACGGCTGGCACCGCTACATCCCTGCGCTTGTGCTCCGCGAAGGTTTTGGCGTACGCCACCTCGACGTCGTCGATCGCTCGCGCCGGCACGGCAAGTCCAACTACGGCATCCTTGACCGCGGCTTGCGCGGCGTGCTCGACCTGTTCGGCGTCTGGTGGCTGCGGCGCCGGCGCAAGGTGGTGCCCGAAATCACCGAGATCAAATCATGACAGACCTATTCGCTCCGCTCGCCGACTGGCTGCACACCGTCTTTGTCCAGCAGTTCGACGGCTGGATCATCCTGGGCTTCGTCGCCCAGGCATTCTTCATGATGCGCTTCGTCGTGCAGTGGGTGGCGTCCGAGCGGGCCAAGCGCTCGGTGATGCCGATCGCCTTCTGGTTCTTCTCGCTCGGCGGCGGTACGCTGTTGCTGATCTACGCTATCCAGCGGCAGGACCCGGTCTTCATCCTCGGCCAGGGGCTCGGCCTTGTCATCTACATGCGCAACCTCTGGCTCATCGCCAACGAACGCAAGGCGCTGCGCGTCAACGGCGACTGAGCCCCGCAGGAGAGGCCGCCAATGACAATCGCGACGATGCGGCCATACGCGCTGCTTGTCCTGCTCTGCCTGGCGGCATTCCTGCCCGGCATCGCCTCGCTGCCGCCCATCGACCGCGACGAGCCGCGCTACATGCAGGCCTCGAAGCAGATGGTCGAGAGCGGCGACTATGTCGACATCCGCTTCCAGGACGTCAGCCGCTACAAGAAGCCCGTCGGAATATACTGGCTGCAGACCGCCGCAGTGACGATCTCCGGCCTCGGTGCCGACGCCCCGGCGTGGGTCTACCGGCTGGTCTCCGTTCTGGGCGGCATCGTCGCCGTCTGCGCCACCTTCGCGCTGGGACGCAGCTTGTACGGCGACAGGGCGGGCTGGATCGCGGGCATTGCGCTTGCCGGCATATTCGGCCTCGCCTTCGAGGCGCGCATTGCCAAGACGGACGCCACGCTGCTTGCCACCGCCGTTCTCGCTCAGGGCGCGCTGGCGCATCTCTACATCGGCGCCCGCCAGGGCCGATCGCCCGGACGTTCCGCCTTCTGGGTGTTCTGGATCGCCCAGGGCGTCTCGCTCCTCATCAAGGGACCCATCATCCCACTGCTCAGCCTCCTCACTATCGCAACGCTGGTGGTCGTCGATCGCCAATGGCGCTGGCTGCGCTCCCTGAAACCCGCGGGCGGCCTCGCCATAATGGCCCTCCTCGCGGCCCCCTGGATCGTCGCCATCTCGACGAAGGTCGGCTGGAGCTTCTGGCAGGAATCGGTCGGCAAGGACATGCTGGGCAAGGTCGCATCCGGCCAGGAATCGCATGGCTTCCCGCCGGGCTACTACACGCTGACCTATTCGCTGATGCTGTGGCCCTTCGGCGCCGTGGCTCTCAAGGGTGGCCTCGCCGCGCTCAACCGCTTCCGTTCCGACCCGCGCCTGGCCTTCATGCTCGCCTGGTACATTCCGTGGTGGATCTTCTGCGAGATCCTGCCCACCAAGCTGCCGCACTACATGCTACCTGCCTATCCCGGCCTGCTGCTCCCGATGGCATGGTGGCTCTCCAGCGGCAGTGACGACGCCTCCACGTCGCCCGCCTGGCAAAAGTGGCTGGTCTATGCCGCGACTTTCGGCGCCCTCCTCGTCACGCTGGCTCTGGCCGCGCTGGCGGTCGGCCTGCCGCTCTGGTTCGGCCATTTCCCGGTCTGGGGCGTTGCTTGCGCCGTGGCGCTGCTTGCCGCCGGCTGGCTCGGCTCCGGCATTAGGGTGCGCCTGTCCCCGCTCCGACGCGCAATTGCCGCCACCCTTGCGTCGCTCGTCGGCATCGGCCTCCTGGCCGGCAAGGTGTTGCCCGCCGTCGACCAGGTCTGGCCGTCGCGTGAGATCGCAGCAACCTTCCGCGCCGTCGCTCCCTGCCCCGACTCTCGTCTGGTCTCCGCAGGATTTAGCGAGCCAAGCCTCATTTTCCTGACCGCCGCCAATACAGAGCTTACCAACGGCGCCGACGCGGCGAGGCGACTTCAGCAAGACGACTGCGCCGTCGCCGCCATCGCCGACAGTCAGCAGGCGTCCTTCCAGAAAGCATTTTCCGGATCGCCGCGACAGCCCGTCGAACTGGGCAGGATCGAAAGCCTCAACTTCTCCAAGGGCCGGCCAGTCGCGACAATCCTCTACCGGCTGGGCGAATAGCGGCCCCTAGACCGCCGCCAAGGCCTGCTCAAGGTCGGCCACAAGGTCGTCGGGATGCTCGACGCCGATCGACAGGCGGATCGTCGTCTCGAGCACGCCGATCTTCTGGCGTATCTCCAGCGGCACGCCCGAATGCGTCATCGCCGCCGGATGGCTGGCGAGAGATTCCGTGCCGCCGAGACTGACCGCCAGCTTGAAGACCTGCAGCGCATTGAGAAAGGCAAAGGCCGCCTTCTCGCCGCCGACAATGTCGAAGGAAAACGTCGAACCGGCGCCTGTCGACTGCGCCGCGAATGTCTTGGCCGCGGGACTGTCCGCCTTCAGGAACGGCAGGTAGCCTACCTTGGCCACCTTGGCATGACCGGCCAAGAAGTCGGCGACCACCCGCGCATTGTCGTTGGCCTTTTCCATGCGGATCGACAGAGTCTCCAGCGAGCGCCCCAGCATCCAGCAGGAATGCGGGTCGAGCTGCGTGCCGATCGCGCCGCGCAGCGCCTTGATCGGCTTCGTCATTGCCTTGCTGCCGAGGGCAGCACCCGCGATCAGGTCCGAATGGCCGCCGACATATTTGGTCAGCGAATAGACCGACACGTCTATCCCGTGCGCCAGTGGCTTCTGAAACACCGGCCCGAGCAAGGTGTTGTCGCAAACGGTCACCGGCCGCGTGCCCTGCGCCTTGGCGATTGCGTCAGCGATGCGGCCTACCGCCTCGAAATCCACCAGCGTGTTGGTCGGGTTGGCCGGTGTCTCGACGAAGATCATCGAAACCCTGCCCTGTTTCATCGCCTTTTCGGCAGCCTGGCGCATTGCCGCCTCGTCGACACCGTCGATGAAGCCAACCGCGCCGATGCCGAGATTGGCGAGCGTCCTGGCAAGCAGCGTCTCGGTGCCGCCATAGAGCGGCTGCGAATGCAGGATCACGTCGCCCGGCCGCGCAAAGGCAAGCAGGGTCGTGGCGATCGCCGACATACCCGACGAGAACACGATGCCCGCCTCGGCTCCTTCGTAGACGGCCAGCCGCTCCTCGACGATCTCGCTGTTGGGATGGTTGAAGCGGGAGTAGACGAGACCCGCCCCGGCACCGCCCGGCGGCTCCTTGCGACCGGACACATAGTCGAAGAAATCGCGCCCCTCCTCTGCCGTCTTGAACACGAAGGTCGAGGTCAGGAACACCGGCGGCTTGACCGAACCTTCCGACAGGTCCGGATCGAAGCCATAGGACAGCATCATTGTTTCTGGATGCAGCTGGTGGTTGCCGATATGCGTTTTCGAGGTCTTGGGGGCGACCATGTGATTTCCTCCGAATTGTAGCGCCACCCTATCGCGGCGGCGGCGTGTCGTCGCGCGCCATCGACCGAAAACGAAAGGCCCAGGCGCTGCCGCCCAGGCCCTTCGCAACGGATCGGGGGAAACTACCGCCTACATGTCGCCCTTCTCGAGCTGCCCGCGGATTTCGCCATCCTTGTGGGCTTCCGTATGGAGGTTGAAATAGATCTTGCCCTCGGTCAGCGCGGCTGCCTGCTCGTCGGTCAGCGTCGCCGATCCCTTGATCGGGCTCGCCAGTTCGCCCGACACCGGCACCATCGGTGGGGCATTTTCGCCGGGGCCGGCAGGTCCATGGAAATGCGCGGCTGTCGCCGGACCGGACAGGTCCGAGTACTCCACCGTCCAGTCGAGCATCTTGGTGTCCGTGTCGAAGGTCGCCTCGACCATGCCGGTGCCGGAACTGTCGTTCGACGGCACTTCCTGGCTGCCGTCGAGCATTGCAGACATCTTGACCGTCTCGGCCATGGCGGGGAAAGCCGCAAACATCGCGGCGGAAAGGCCGAATGCCGCAAGCAGCGGCGACTTGAGTTTCAGGGACATGTGATCCTCCATGAGGGATTGAGCGCCTGACGGGCGCAGGCTTCAGTGCCTTCCCCGACAACGCTGACGCATGGCGGATGTTTCCCCGTCCTCGTGAATAAAGGCGGCTGGATGGCGGCGCCCAGTCCCGGAGCGTCCCGTTGGACTATCGGCGGCCCATCGTGGGTGCGACAGCCTCCGTCGACGTGGCAACTTCCCCCTTGGCCGCGACGGCGCCCATGTAGAAGTCGAGCATCGTGTTCAGCGCGTCGGGCCGGCGCTCGAGGCGGCTGCGCAGTGCTGCCCCTTCCCAGCAGTCGACCAGCAAGTCGGCCATGGCGCGCGGGTCGCAGTCGCCGGCGATTTCGCCGCGTTCCCGCGCTTCCTCGAGGCAGCCGGCAATGCGTTCGGCGATTGCGGCGAAACACTCGGCGATCTTCGAGCGAAACACGTCGCTGATGCCCGACAGTTCCTGGCCGAGCCCGCCGATCAGGCAACCCATGTAGCCTTCCTCCCGATAGGATCGCTGGGTCGTCTCGAAGAAGTCGCGCACCCGCGCGAGCGGCGGCCGCGACGCGTCCTGGAGGCAGGCGTCGAGCGCGTCATGGACGGCCGCCATGTAGTTGTCGAGAACCTGCAGCGCAAAGTCCTCCTTGTCCCTGAAGTGATGGTAGAACGAGCCCTTCGGCGTGCCGGTCGCCGCCAGCAGCGCCTGGATGCCCGTGTCGTTGTAGCCGTGCTTCAGCAGCATCTGCAGCCCGGCGCCGATCAGCCGCTGCTTGGTGGCATGCATCCGCGAAGCAGCGTCGGCGTCGGGCCTCGTCTTCTCTTCTGTCGGCAATGTCGCTCCGCGTCCCTGCTGGCGGCAAAGCCTTTCGCGGCTCAGCCTCCCGTCATCTTGATCATATGATCGATGACATGGCTATGCTCGTGCTGCGGGCTGAACATGATGATCTCGGCATCCGCGTCGACCTTCACATTGTGGCCGGGCGGCCAGTAGAACAAGTCACTCGCGTTGACCGTCTCCTTCCTGCCTGCCGCATCGGTCGTCGTTATCTGCCCCTTCAGCACATAGCCCCAGTGCGGCGAGTGACAGGCGTTGCCCTCTAGCCCCTGGAAGAGCGGCGTCGTGTCGACGCCGGCCGACAGCGAGAAATACTCGCCGCTGATCTTGCCCAGTCCCGTGGCGTCGCCGAAATCCTTGCGCTGGCGGATCACCGCGCCGGGTATCTGCATCTGGACTTCCACCTGCTCCTTGGCAACACGCATGTCGACCTCCCTTGCTTCTCGATTAGACCGACCGGTCTATTCCGATTGAGACACATGCCGTTGCGGAAGTCAACCATGGCGATGCCGACGTTTACGCTCGCGCGAGGGGGCGATTGCGGCTGCCTCTGCAAAGTGCATGGGCAGAACCTTGGTTCAAAATGATGTTTGCTCGCCGCGGTCGGTTGACGCTCGCGGATTTCGCAATTAATTATACGCCGTATAATTAGGAAATGCGTGATGATCAGTGGCCATGTGTTTATTGCGACCAGTCTTGACGGCTACATCGCGAGAAACGACGGAGCGATCGAATGGCTGCTGGAACGCGACGATCCGTCCGAAGACCACGGCTACGACGCATTCATTGAGACGATCGACGCCATCATCATGGGGCGCGGCACGTTCGATGCGGTGCGCGATATCAAACCCTGGTTCTACACCCGGCCGGTCCTCGTTCTCTCCGCAACGCTCGCCGATCAGCGCCCGCCTGTCGAGCTCGAAGACAAGGTTCGCTTTTCCGGCAAGTCGCCGGAGCAGGCAATGGCCATGCTGGAGGCCGAAGGATGTCGCCGGGCCTATGTCGACGGGGGACAGTTAATACAGTCATTTCTGCGACTTGGCCTCATCGACGACATGACGATCACGCAGGTCCCGGTCCTGCTGGGCAATGGCCGCCCCTTGTTCGGTCCGACCCCATCCGACATCAGCCTCACCCATGAGGCGACCCAGGCCTTTTCATCGGGGCTGGTCCAGTCGCGCTATCGGGTCGTCAGGTGACCGCGAGAAGGCGTGGGCGGCCCTCCCGCGATCAGGAGAGCGTCACGCCAGATGCGATGCTGGAGGCGGCGCTCGATATCCTTGACGGCGGGGGCGCCGATGCGCTCACCATGCGCGCGCTGGCCAAGAAATCCGAGGTCAATCCCATGACCCTCTACCATCACTTCGGCGATCAGGACGGTCTCATCAGGGCACTGTCGGAACGGGTCTATGCACGTGTCACAGCACCTCGGGTTGGCAGCGTTCAGGCACGGCTGATGGGGCTTTTGCAGTCGTATCAGTCGCGGGTCGTGCAGCATCCGGGGCTGACGCTGGCCATATTCAGGAGACCGTCCGCCTTTCCCGATCAGGCAAGGCGCATCACCGACGATCTGACGGCACTCTTGGGCGAACTCGGCCTGCCGCCGACCCGCCTGCATCTGTGGATCAGCATTCTGGTTGATTTCACCCACGGCGCAGCGCTCGCCACGGCCATGAACGGGCGATCGGAAGCCGAGGATCGGCAGGACAAAGACATCCGGGATCAGGAATACACGCTGGCTTTGACCGAACTGCTGGATGCGCTCGCCAGATCCGGATGAAGGTTGGCGGCAGGTTCTTGGCGACCCGCTGTATCGATAATCTTTTAGGAAACCCCGCGAACCGCGAAACTGGAAAGGGGCGGTTGCCCGCCCCCTTCTATTCGTCCGGACCGGCCGGCGGTAGAAAAACCTACTGGATCGCCTTGTCCGTGATCGTCGAGGTCCAGGCGCCTTCCGGCTCCTTGGTGATGATCTTCTGGTCGAGCAGCGCCTTGGCGGTACGCTCGTACGCCTCCGGGATCAGCTTGCCGTCGGCATTGTCGATCAGCTTGGCCACCTCGCCCATCATGCGCTTCTGGTGGTTCTCGTCCTGGCCGCCATTGTCCATGACGATCTCGGCGGCCTCGTCTGGATTGTCGACGGCGTATTTCCAGCCCTTCATCGAGGCGCGCACGAAGCGCACCATCTTGTCCTCGAAGGCCGGATCCTTGAGGTTTTCCTCGAGCGCGTAGAGCCCGTCCTCGAGCAGGTCGTTGCCCATCTCCGTGTAGTTGAAGACGATCAGGTCTTCCGGCTTGTAGCCGGCGTCGATCAACTGCCAGTACTCGTTGTAGGTCATGACCGAGATGCAGTCGGCCTGCTTCTGGATCAGCGGCTGCACGTCGAAGGACTGCTTCAGCACGGTCACGCCATCTGGGCCGCCTTCGGTCGACAGACCGATCTTGTTCATCCAGGCGTAGAACGGATACTCGTTGCCGTAGAACCAGACGCCAAGCGTGTGGCCCTTGAAGTCGGCTTCCGTCTTGATCGGGCCGTCCTTCGGGCAGACCAGTTCCATGCCTGCCTTCTTGAAGGGCTGAGCGATGTTCACGAGGCCGACGCCCTTTTCGCGCGCGGCAAGCGCGCCACCCATCCAGTCGACGATCACGTCGGCGCCGCCGCCGGCGATCACCTGCTCCGGCGCAATGTCCGGACCGCCCGGCTTGATCTCGACGTCGAGCCCTTCCTCCTCATAGAAGCCCTTGTCCTTGGCGACGTAGTAGCCGCCGAACTGGCCCTGCGTCACCCACTTGAGTTGCAGGGTCACCTTGTCGGCCGCCATCGCCTGCGCGGCGGCCAGCGACATGGCGCCGGCCATCATGGTTACGATCGTTTTTTTCATTGTTCTACCCTCTTGTTACCCTCTGAACTACGCCTGTCCCCCACGGACAGACGGATGCCAAAACGTGACGCCCCTCTCGATCAGGGCGATCACGCCATAGAAGACGGAACCGATGAGCGCTGCAACCGCGATTTCGGCCCACACCATGTCGATGTTCATGCGGCCGACCTCGGTCGAGATGCGGAAGCCCATGCCGACCACCGGCGTGCCGAAGAATTCGGCGACGATGGCGCCGATCAGCGCCAGCGTCGAGTTGATCTTCAGCGCGTTGAAGATGAAGGGCGCGGCCGCCGGCAATCTGAGCTTGAACAACGACTGCCAGTAGCCCGACGCGTAGGTGCGCATCAGGTCGCGCTCCATCTGGCCGGACGCCGTCAGGCCGGCCACCGTGTTCACCAGCATCGGGAAGAAGGTCATGATGGTCACAACCGCCGCTTTCGACTGCCAGTCGAAGCCGAACCACATCACCATGATCGGCGCCACGCCGATGATCGGCAGCGCCGACACCATGTTGCCGATCGGAAGCAGGCCACGGCGCAGGAACAGGAAGCGGTCAGCGAGGATCGCCACCGCAAAGCCCGAGCAGCAGCCGATCAGGTAGCCTGCGAGCACCGCCTTGAAGATCGTCTGGTAGACATCGGCCGCCAGAATCGGGATCGAGCTCGCGATGCGAACGCCGATCGCCGAGGGCGGCGGCAGCAGGATGAACGGCACCTCGAAGAGGCGCACCAGCACTTCCCACAGAAACAGCAGCACCAGCCCGAAGGACAGCGCAACGAAGCCGTCGCGCAGCCGCGCCAGCAGCGGGCTCTTCGGCCGCCAGTAGGACAGGCTGGCATTGCCCCACCACGCCAGGAACCAGACCGCGACCGCCAGCGTCAGTCCCGCCCCCTTGCGTTCGGCGACGAAAGCTGAACTGTCGAGCGTATGCAGCACGAAGGCGGCGATTACCACCGCAAGCGCCACCGCCGCGAGGCTGCGCCAGGCCGGTATCGTCGAGTTTGCCTGGGCGCTCATGCCGGGCGCGCTCCCATCATCGTCTCGGTGATGCGGCCGGCGAGCCCGACCAGCGTGACCAGCAACACTGCAACCACCGAGCCGGCGACGAGTGCTGCCCACATGTCGATCGACTGGCTGTAATAGGAGCCCTGCAGCAGCTTCGAGCCGATTCCGGCGACCGCTCCCGTCGGCAGTTCGGCGACGATTGCACCGACCAGGCTTGCCGCCACGCCGACCTTCATCGAGGCGAACAGGAACGGCACCGAAGCCGGCACGCGCAGCTTCCAGAACGTCTGCGCAGCACTCGCATTGTAAGTGTGCATCAGGTCGAGATGCGTCAGTTCCGGCGAGCGCAGGCCCTTCACCATACCGACCACGACAGGAAAGAACGACAAATAGATCGAGATCAGCGCCTTCGGGATGATGCCGGTCACGCCGATAGCCGCGAAGACGACGATCACCATCGGCGCGATGGCGAGGATAGGAATGGTCTGCGAGGCGATGATCCACGGCATCAGGCTGCGGTCGAGCGAGATGAAGTGCACGATACCGACCGCGATGGCGATGCCGAGCGCGGTACCGAACGCGAAGCCGAGCAGCGTCGAGGAAAGCGTGATCCAGGCGTGATAGACAAGGCTGCGGTTGCTGGAGACCTTCCGCAGGAACGTGTTCTCGACGAAATTCTGCGCCACCTGGTGCGGCGCCGGCAGCGTCGGCTTCGGCTGCGACAGCGTCGCCTGCAGGAATTCCACCGTGCCGCGCGTGACGTCGCCGCGCCGGTCGAGATCGCGCTGGAACGGCGCGTTCAGCATCACCGCGCCGACATACCAGACCACGACCAGCGCCGCGAGGATGATCGTCACCGGCAAGATCTTGTCGCGCGTGCGCTCCATCAGTGCGTGTCCGGGGAGTAAAAGCCGCGTCCCCCTCCTCTCCCCGACGGGGAGAGGGTGGCCGGAGCGAAGCGAAGGCCGGGTGAGGAGGAAAGCCGCCCCTCCAGCGCCGCGAGTATCGTCTCCAGCACCGCGCGACGCTCGGAGATGACCTCGTGGTTCCAGAACTTGAGCACGCCATATCCATGCGCGTTCAACCAGCCGTCCCGCGAAGAGTCGGTCTGCGACTCCGCGTGCTGCGAGCCGTTCAGTTCGACGACCAGAAGCTCGGCACGGCAGAGGAAGTCGGCGATATAGAGACCGAGAGGGGCCTGCCGGACAAACTTGTGGCCACTGAGACGGCGCCCACGCAGTTCACCCCACAGCCTGTAGTCCGGCTCGGTGTCATTGGCGCGCAGGCTGCGTGCGCGTTGGGTCGCTCCCGAGCGACGCTTGGTAGGGTCAGCGATCATACCGCGCCTCGGCGCCGGACTCTTGGACTACTGGCGCCCCGAGCCCCCTCACCCGGCCGCTACGCGGCCACCCTCTCCCCGTTGGGGAGAGGAGGATGCCCGGCGCCTTCGCTCTCCTCTCCCCCACGGGGAGAGGTCGGAGTGCCCCGATTTGCCCTTCGCAAATCGGCTGGCACTCCGGGTGAGGGGGAAGCGCCTCTCGCGAGTCACCAGCCTCTGCCGCTATCCGTATCGCTCGCCACGACACCGCCATCCCACATCCCCGCGCGCCCCTCACGTCCGATACCCCGCCGGAATGAGGATCAGCGCCACCGCGATGATGCCAAGGCCGATGCCTGCCAGCTGCGTCAGGCTCGGGCGCTCGTTGAAGAAGCCGAAGGCGATGGCGTTGGCGAGCAGGAGCTGCAGCACTGCCGAAACCGATATCGCGACGCCCATGCCGCTTTCGCGCACCAGGCGAACCATCATCAGATTGCCCAGCGTGTAGAGCGCGAGCGCGATGAGCAGCGCCTTCACGCCGCCGTTGCCGACATGCCATTTCAGCGCCGAACTGGCGGCGAGGAAGACCGGCATCGTTGCCAGCAGCCAGAGGATGGTGGTGCGCGACATCAATCACTCCTCATAGCTGTGCCCTGCCCGCAACCCGTCGCGCACGCGCGCGGCAATCGCCAGAAACTCAGGCGTCTCGCGAATGTCGAGCGGCCGCTCCCTGGGCAGCGTCGAGTCGATCACGTCGGTCACCCGGCCCGGGCGCGGCGACATGACGACGATGCGCGTCGACAGGTATACCGCCTCGGGAATCGAATGGGTGACGAAGCAGATCGTCTTTTCGGTGCGCGCCCACAGTTCCAGCAATTGCTCGTTGAGATGGTCGCGCACGATTTCGTCGAGCGCCCCGAACGGCTCGTCCATCAAAAGCAGGTCGGCGTCGAAGGCCAGCGCCCGTGCGATCGAGGCGCGCTGTTGCATGCCGCCCGATAGCTGCCAGGGGTACTTCTTCTCGAACCCAGTCAGGTTGACGAGATCCATGGTGCGCCTGATGCGCTCGCCCCGCTCGGCCTTGGAGATGCCCATGATCTCCAGCGGCAGCGCTACGTTGCGGTCGATGGTGCGCCACGGAAACAGCGCGGCCGCCTGGAACACATAGCCATAGGCGCGGTTCTCGCGCGCCTCGCGCGGGCTCATGCCATTGACCGAGATCGTGCCCGCGGTCGGCTGCTCGAGATCGGCGATGACGCGCAGGAACGTCGTCTTCCCGCAGCCGGACGGCCCGATGAAGGAAACGAACTCGCCCTTGCCGATCGACAGGTCGACGTCCGACAGTGCCTGCACCGGCCCGTCGCCGGTCTCGAATGTCAGGCCGAGGCGCTTGGCCTCGACGACGGTGGGCGTGTTTCCTGTCATGCGGTTCCGTATGTTCTGAAGTCCCGGGCAGACTGCAACGCCCCGGGGTGGAAGGGAAGGGCCGGTGTCGCTGCGTCGCCTGCCGCGAGAAAGTCTGCGCCGGGGTCGTCGGCTCGCACGCGATGCGCGGTGCAGCCTGGCTTCAGGGGCATTTGCGCACCTCGCCCCACGGTTCGCCATTGTGTGCGCTGATCCGGACGAGGCCGGAATCAGCCATGTCGCGCTCGATGATATAGACGTCCACCGTCCGGTACCCTTCGCCCTCGTGGCCGCAGAGCCCGGTTGCGACCTGCGCACCGTCGCTGGAGGTGGCGACCTGCACCCACTCGCACAACGTCGCATAGGTCTCGACGCCGGTTGCCTTCAGCACCATGCGGCTGTCGTCGCTGCCGTCGGTGGAACCGCTGTCGAACGCGCAGCCCGCCTCGTTTCCCCACACGCCCTCAAGGGCAAGCGGCTCGGCCAGCAAACCCGCTGGTCGCAACAGGAGGACAATGAGCGTCAGCGCAACCCGATAGCCCACTCAGACCCCGCTCGCCGGAATCCCGCTGCGTTCCACCTTGCGCGGCGCAATGACTTCCTTCCAGGTCGACAGCGCGCGGTTGACCGCCGCATGCGGCTCGCGCGCCACGAACTGGCCATGCCCCGGATTGGTGTGCACCTCGCCCTCCTGGATCACCAGTTCGCCGCGCGACAGCACGAATCGCGGCAGGCCGGTCACCTCGATGCCCTCGAACACGTTGTAGTCGATCACCGACTGCTGGCTCTTGGCCGAGATCTTCTTCTTGCGCTTCGGGTCCCAGACGACGAGGTCGGCATCCGCGCCTTCGACGATGGCGCCCTTCTTCGGATACATGTTGAGGATCTTCGCGATGTTGGTCGAGGTGACGGCGACGAACTCGTTCATCGTCAGCCGGCCCGTGTTGACGCCCTTGGTCCACAGCACCGGCATGCGGTCCTCGAGACCGCCCGTGCCGTTGGGAATCTTGGTAAAATCGCCGACACCGGTACGCTTCTGCTTGGTGGTGAAGGCGCAATGGTCGGTTGCCACCACCTGCAGCGAGCCCGCCTGGAGCCCGGCCCACAGCGAATCCTGATGCAGCTTGTTGCGGAAGGGCGGGCTCATCACGCGGCGCGCCGCATGGTCCCAGTCGGGATTGGCATATTCGCTCTCGTCGAGCACAAGGTGCTGGATCAGCGGCTCGCCATAGACGCGCATGCCCTTCTGCCGCGCCCGGCGGATTGCCTCGTGCGCCTGCTCGCAGGAGGTGTGCACCACGTAGAGCGGCGTGCCGGCCATGTCGGCGATCATGATCGCCCGGTTGGTCGCCTCGCCCTCGACTTCCGGCGGCCGCGAATAGGCATGCGCCTCGGGCCCGTCATTGCCGGCCGCCATCAGCTTCTGCTGCAACTGCGCTACCACGTCGCCGTTCTCGGCATGCACCAGGGGCAGCGCGCCGAGTGCGGCGCAGCGCTGAAACGACGAATACATCTCGTCGTCGTCGACCATGAGCGCGCCCTTATACGCCATGAAGAGCTTGAACGAGGTGATGCCCTTGTCGACCACCGTCGCCATCTCGTTGAACACCTGCTCGCCCCACCAGGTGATCGCCATGTGGAAGGAAAAGTCGCAGGACGCCTTGGACGTCTTGTTGTCCCACATCTTCAGCGCCTCGAGCAGCGACTGGCCGGGCGCCGGCAGGCAGAAATCGACCACCATCGTCGTGCCGCCCGACAGAGCGGCGCGCGTGCCGCTTTCGAAATCGTCGGCCGAATAGGTGCCCATGAACGGCATTTCGAGATGCGTGTGCGGGTCGATGCCGCCCGGCATGATGAAGCAGCCCGTCGCGTCGAACTCGTGGTCGCCATGCAGGTCCGGCCCGATCGCCGCGATCTTGTCGTGCTTGACCAGAACGTCGGCCTTCCAGGTGCGGTCGGCGGTGACGACGGTGCCGTTCTTGAAGACTTTCGACATGAACTACCTCCAGAAATCTCAGGGCCTGAGCGTGGCCAGCTTGAGGCCGAAACCGACGAAGACGACGCCGGTCAGGGCCTTGACGGCGCGTTGGACGCGGCCGCCACGCGCCACCGCGGAGAGCCGGTCGAACAGCAGCACCATCGGACCGAACCAGGCGACGTTCAGCGCCGCATGCACCGCCACCAGCGCGTATGCCGCCAGCGGCGATACGCTGTCGTGCGGCACGAACTGCGGGAATGCGGCGATGTAGAACATCGCCACCTTGGGGTTGAGAGCGTTGGTCAGGAACCCTTCGCCGAACGCATTGAGCAAGGTGCGGCGCCGCCGCGCCGGCGCAACTTGCGTCAGCGTCGAGGGAACGCCGCGCCATGCGTCGCGCAGCGCCTTGATCCCGATCCAGACGAGATAGGCGGCGCCCGCGAACTTGACCGCCGTAAAGAGGTTAGCCGACTGCAGCAAAAGCACAGACAAGCCCAGGATGGCAAAAGTGCCATGGACGAAGAACGCGACGACAAAACCGGCGATGTTGGCGAAACCTGCCGCCCGGCCCGATGTCGGCACCGTCTTGGCGATCAGCACGCCGTTGGGGCCAGGCGACATCACCAACAGCGCGGTCATGGCCGCAAAAGCAAGGATCGTCGCTGCCGTCATCGCGTCACTCCACAATCCCCGCCGTCTCCACCACGGCGTGGAACAGAACGTCGGCGCCGGCAGAGGCCCATTCCGGATATATCTCCTCGGCCTCGTTGTGGCTGAGCCCGTCGACGCAGGGGCACATCACCATCGCGGTCGGCGCCACGCGGTTGATCCAGCAGGCGTCGTGCCCGGCGCCCGAGACGATATCGCGATGCGAGTAGCCGAGCCGTTCGGCGGCCTCGCGCACGGCCTTGACGCAGCCCGGATCGAAGGTCACCGGGTCGAAATGGCCGACCTGCTCGATCTCGAAGGCGATGTCGAGCGCCTCGCAGATCGTCTCGATGCCCTCGCGGATGCGCGCGTCCATCGTGTCGAGCACCTCTTTCTCCGGCGAGCGGATGTCGATGGTGAACACGGTGCGCCCGGCAATGATGTTGCGCGAGTTGGGATAGACCTCCATGTGGCCGATCGCGCCGACGGCGTCCGGCTGGTAGTCCATGGCGATCTCGTGCACCAGCTCGGTCACCCGCGCCATGCCGAGGCCGGCATTGCGGCGCTTCGGCATCGGCGTCGAGCCGGTGTGGCTCTCCTTGCCGGTCAGCGTAACCTGCAGCCATTTCAGGCCCTGGCCGTGCGTCACCACGCCGATGTCGATGCCTTCATCCTCGAGGATCGGCCCCTGCTCGATATGCAGTTCGAAGAATGCGTGCATCTTGCGCTCGCCTACCTTTTCCTCACCCTTCCAGCCGATGCGCGCGAGCTCGTCGCCGAAACTCTTGCCTTCCTTGTCCTTTCGCTCGTAGGCCCAGTCCTGCTCGTGCACGCCGGCAAAGACGCCCGACGCCAGCATCGCCGGCGCAAAGCGCGTGCCCTCCTCGTTGGTCCAGTTGGTCACGACGATCGGGTGTTTCGTCTTGATGTCGAGGTCGTTCAGCGTACGCACGATCTCGAGCCCGGCCAGAACGCCGAGCACGCCGTCATACTTGCCGCCGGTCGGCTGCGTGTCGAGATGGCTGCCGACATAGACTGGCAGCGCATCCGGGTCGGCACCCTCGCGGCGGGCGAACATGGTACCCATCTGGTCGAGCCCCATCTCGAGCCCCGCCGCCTTGCACCATTTTTCGAAGAGCTTGCGCCCCTCGCCGTCCTCGTCGGTAAGCGTCTGGCGATTGTTGCCGCCGGCGATGCCGGGGCCGATCTTCGCCATCTCCATGAGCGAATCCCATAAACGCTCTGAATTGATTCTGAGATTCTCCCCCGGAGCCGCCATGAATACCCTTCCCTAGTCGATTGCGCGCAGGACCTTGCGCACCTGGTCGATCAACTCGTCGATCTGCGCCTTCGAGATGATCAGCGGTGGCGACAGCGCGATGATGTCACCGGTCGTGCGGATCAGCGCGCCGTTCTCGAACGCCTTCACGAAGGCCGAGAAGGCGCGCTTGGTCGGACTGCCGGCGATCGGCTGAAGCTCGATCGCGCCGATCAGGCCGATATTGCGGATGTCGATGACATGCGGCTCGCCCTTCAGCGAGTGCAGCGCGTCCTCCCAGTAGGGAGAAAGCTCGGCGCCGCGCGTCAACAGTCCCTCTTCCTTGTAGGTGTCGAGCGTGCCGAGTGCGGCCGCGCAGGCAATCGGGTTGCCCGAATAGGTGTAACCGTGGAACAGCTCGATCATGTGTTCCGGGCCGTTCATGAAGGCGTCGTGGATTTCCTTCTTCACGAACACCGCGCCCATTGGGATGACGCCGTTGGAGACGCCCTTGGCGGTGGTGATGATATCGGGAACGACGCCGAAATAGTCTGCGGCAAACGGTGTGCCAAGGCGGCCGAAACCGGTGATGACCTCGTCGAAGATCAGCAGGATGCCGTGCTTTGTGCAGATCTCGCGCAGCTTCTGCAAATAGCCCTTCGGCGGGATCAGCACGCCGGTTGAGCCTGCCACCGGCTCGACGATCACGGCGGCGATCGTCGAGGCGTCATGCAGCGTGACGATCCGCTCGAGCTCGTTCGCCAGTTCCGCGCCGTGCTCCGGCTCGCCGCGCGAGAAGGAGTTCTTCTCTGGCAGGTGGGTGTGCGGCATATGATCAACGCCGGCCAAGAGCGTGCCGAACATCTTGCGGTTGGTGACGATGCCACCGACCGAGATGCCGCCGAAATTGACGCCGTGGTAGCCGCGCTCGCGGCCGATCAGACGGGTACGCGTGCCCTCGCCCTTCACGCGCTGATAGGCGAGCGCGATCTTCAGCGCCGTCTCGACGGATTCAGAACCGGAGTTCGTATAGAACACGTGGTCCAGCCCTTCGGGAGCCAGGTCGACGAGCCGGTTGGCCAGTTCGAAGGCGATCGGGTGGCCCATCTGGAAGGCCGGCGCATAATCGAGCTCGCCGGCCTGTTGCTGGATGGCTTCGGTGATCTTCGGGCGGCAGTGGCCGGCATTGACGCACCAGAGGCCCGCGGTGCCGTCGAGAACCTCGCGGCCGTCGGTTGTCGTGTAGTGCATGTCCTTGGCGGCAGCCAGCATGCGCGGCGCCTGCTTGAACTGCCGGTTCGAGGTAAACGGCATCCAGAATGCACTGAGATCGTTCGGCGTGACTTTCAGCCGGTTGGACATGACCAAGCTTCCCCTTCAGTCTTGTTACGATACGGCCAACGCTTGGTCTTTGCGGCCTTTTCATGCTACGCAAATTTTTGACCGGATGGACAAACGTTAGCACCGCCAGAGAGACGGTCAAGGGATTACTAGCGGAAATGAAGCGCTGCGAACCCGCTCCACAGGTCGATAAAAACTGGTCCAGCCGATTGGGCCACAGCCGCGATTTTCGGCTCTCCCGTCTGAAGGCCGATTGACAATGGACGCCCCCGCCCCGCGCCGCACGCGCATCCAGCGAGAGAAGCGCGAAGTCATCCTGGAGGCGGCTCTCGACGTTTTTTCAACGCATGGCTTTCGCGGCGCGACCATCGATCAGATCGCCGAGGCGGCCGGGATGTCGAAACCCAATCTGCTCTATTATTTCCGCCGCAAGGAAGACATTCACACCACGCTGATGCAGCGCCTGCTCGACACCTGGCTGGCGCCGCTGCGCGAGATCGACGATGTCGGCGACCCGCTGACCGAGTTGCGCGGCTACATCCGCCGCAAGCTGGAGATGGCGCGCGACTTTCCGCGCGAGAGCCGGCTTTTTGCCAACGAGATCCTGCAAGGTGCCCCGCGCATCATGCCGATGCTCGAGGGCGAACTGAAAAGCCTGGTCGACGAGAAGGCGGAGATCATCAAGGGCTGGATGCGCGCCGGAAAGATCGCCACCACCGACCCGCGCCATCTTATCTTCTCGATCTGGGCAACGACCCAGCACTATGCCGACTTCGACGTCCAGGTCCGCGCCGTTCTCGGCCCCGACCGCGGCGGCGAAGGCCGCTTCGAGGACGCCGCGCGCTTTCTGGAACAGCTCTTCCTGAGCGGGCTGGTACCGCGGCGCTAGGGACGGCGGAATTCGGCGTCCGAATTCGTTCAATTTCGTCACGTCCTGAAAACGCGATATTCAAGTCTTGGCGCTATGGTCCGCGCGAAATTGGGACCGGTGTATGAACAAGCCTGCCCTGGCATTGCTGATCGACGGAGAGAATGTCTCCGCGAGCCACATGCCGGCGATCATGGACCATGCAAAGCGCCTTGGTGAGCCGCTGGCCCGCTGTGTGGTCGGCGATTTTTGCGCCAATCGCCTCTCCGACTGGGCCGACATCGCGCCGGGATACGCTCTCGAGACCTATTTTCAACGATCGGGCGGCAAGAACAAGAATTCGGCCGATATTGCCCTGACCATCCGTGCCATGGACCTGCTCGCCGAAGGGCGTTTCGGCAGCTTCCTCGTCGTCTCCAGCGATCGCGATTTCGCGCCACTGGCCCTACGTCTCCGCCGCTCCGGTTTCCCTGTCTACGGCATGGGCGCGCCGACGGCCGGCAGCGGCTGGCGGTCCGCCTGCACGGAGTTCTATGAGTTTGGCATGGAGGAACCGAAGGGCATTGCGAACGGCACAGCGATTGCCACGCCACCGCGCTCCGGGAAAATTCTAACTCCAGCCAAGCCGGGCTGGAGCTTCGAGGACCGTGACGCAGTTGAGCGAATTATCGGGAGGGCCGGCTCTCCAGATTCGCCTTGGATCAGACTGTCCCAGCTCGGCCAACTTGTACGCGCTCACTCCGAGTCTCTCGGAAGACGGCTCGGCAAGGGACGCCTTCTCAAGAACCTCCGGGTGGACCCATCCTTTTGCCTGCAAGGCAAAGGTCAGAGCATTGAGGTCCGTCTCAAGGCAACAAAACTGCCGAAACAGGCCGCGCTTCCTGCACGACCTCGGTCATTACCATCGGAAGCCCACCCGCCCGCGTGATGCGCGACCCGCTGCGGCCGACGGGCGAAGTCTGCCGCAGAGGGGACCACCGCATCAGGGGGACGGAACGCCCTGGCAGCCATACGTTACCGGTGCACGCCCCCGTCAGGGCTCAGATGCGTCTGCTTGAACGCGCCGCCGAGCTTCAGGCCGAAGCCAAGCATGCGGTCGAGGCCGATATGGGCGGCCCAGATCGCGGCAATCCCGAAGGCCCACGGGCCGAGCGCCAGGCCCGCGACCGCCAGCACCGCCGGCCCGACATAGGTGTGGACGAGATTGTAGGCTACCGCGCCAATGCGGGGCGAGCGCAGATAGCCCAGCATCGATACGTCCGGCACGAGCAGAAGCAGCACGAAAACCAGCCATGACTGGCCGAGCCAGGCATAGGCGAAAACGCTGGCCCCAAGGGCCGCGGCGCCTTCGAGGCGCAACAGCGGGATGACATTGAACCCTTGCGACGGAGCGGCTTCGCTATGTGTATCTGGAAGCGTCATGGTGAATTCCTTCAGCGGACTGGCCGAGCGGAAATCGGGTCACCCCTGCAGCGTGTGCCCGATGATCATCAGAAGCCCGCCTGCCAGCGTGATGTTGACCAGCGTCAGATATAGGTGCGGGTCGCGTTCCTTGCCATGGAAGAGGAAGAGGTTGTGGTAGAACGCGGTCGCCAGCACCAGGAAGACGATCAGCGCCAGGGCCGCCCAAACCGTCGAGACGTCGAAGACCAGCGCCATCCCGCCGAGCAGCTGCACCGCAAATCCCGCGGCCAGCACAAACGCCGGTAGCGGCCAGCCGTAATTGGTCGGCGCTTCCCGACGCTCGCCGAAATGCAGGAAATTGCGAATCCCGGCGATCAGGAAAAACCCGCCGAAGATCACCCGCCCGACGCCCATCAGGATTGCCGCATCCGCCATTCCGTCCGTCCCCGAAAACTCTGCCGGACCGCTGATAGCGGATCGGCCCGTCCCGGGTTAGGGCAAGGTGCCATAAAGGACCGGCCCACGGGCGGGACGTTCAATACGCTACGCGAACGCCGCCGCCCGCTTCGGGAGGAACCTATTCCGCCGCCTGACGCGCGGCTGGATTGTTCGGATGCTCGGTCCAGTTGGCATAGACGGGAGACACCGGCTTGCCGGTCCGCTCGTCCATCACGCCGGCCGCCAGCGGCTCCATGGTGATGCAGTTTTCCACCGGGCAGACGTTGACGCACAGGTTGCAGCCAACGCACTCGGCCTCGATCACCTCGAAGTGCCTGACGCCGTCGACCATGCTGGTGATCGCCTGGTGCGAGGTGTCCTCGCAAGCGATGTGGCAACGGCCGCACTTGATGCACAGGTCCTGGTCGATCTGCGCCTTGGCGACGTAGTTGAGGTTGAGATATTGCCAGTCGGTGACGTTGGGCGTGGCGCGGCCGATGATGTCGTCGAGCGAGCGGTGGCCCTTCTCGTCCATCCAGTCGGACAGGCCGGCGATCATCTCCTGCACGATCTTGAAGCCGTAGGTCATCGCCGCCGTGCAGACCTGCGCGTTGCCGGCGCCCAGCGCCATGAACTCGGCCGCGTCGCGCCATGTCGTGATGCCGCCGATCGCAGAGATCGGCAGGCCGGCGGTTTCCGGGTCGCGCGCGATCTCGGCCACCATGTTCATGGCGATCGGCTTCACCGCCGGGCCGCAATAGCCGCCATGCGTGCCCTTGCCGTCGATGGTCGGCTCAGGCGCGAAGGTGTCGAGATTGACCGCGGTGATCGAGTTGATCGTGTTGATCAGCGACACCGCGTCCGTGCCGCCGGCAAGGGCGGCGCGCGCCGGCTTGCGGATGTCGGTGATGTTGGGCGTCAGCTTGGTGATCACCGGCATGCGGGTGTTCTGCTTGCACCAGCGCACCACCATCTCGATATATTCCGGCACCTGCCCGACGGCCGCCCCCATGCCGCGCTCGCTCATGCCGTGCGGGCAGCCGAAATTCAGCTCGATGCCGTCGGCGCCCGTCTCCTCGACCAGCGGCAGGATCGCCTTCCAGGCCTGCTCCTCGCAGGGCACCATCAGCGACACCACCATTGCCCGGTCGGGCCAGTCCATCTTCACCTGCTTGATCTCGCGCAGGTTGGTCTGCAGGTCGCGGTCGGTGATCAGCTCGATGTTGTTCAACCCGAGCAGCCGGCGGTCGGCGCCCCAGATCGCGCCGTAGCGCGGCCCGTTGACGTTGACGACGGGGGGCCCCTCCTCGCCGAGCGTCTTCCACACCACGCCGCCCCAGCCCGCCTTGAAGGCGCGAACGACATTGTAGGCCTTGTCGGTCGGCGGCGCCGAGGCCAGCCAGAACGGGTTGGGCGACTTGATGCCGACGAAATTGTTGCGGATGTCTGCCATGACCGGTCCTTTCAGTGGAGCCGCAGGAACATTTCGACGGGCGCAAGGATAGCATTTTCCAGCGCCTGCGTCAGGTTGCCGATCTTCGTCGGCGCATCGCCGCCCATCACGAGGCCGAGCCCGGGCGGCGGATTTCGCCCCTCCGCCTTGGCCGCCTGAAGACGCGCCCGCATCGCTGCGAAGAACTCGACGGCGAAGGCGCCGCGCGGGCGCTCGGCGGTCACCTCGAAGCCGGCTGCCGTTGCCGCCGCGCGGTAGTCGTCGGGCGTCGCCACGAAGGAGAAGTCCGCGCTCGAGGCCCAGGGCAGCGGATAGGTCAGTTCGCCCGGCTTCAGCCGCATCACGTCGTAGACCGCGAACACGCCGCCCGGCCTCAGCACGCGCGCCGCTTCCCGCATCAGCCCGGCCTTGTCGGGAATGTTCATGCCGACATGCAGGATAATCGCCGCGTCGAAACTGTCGTCGCCGAACGGCATGGCGAGCGCGCTGCCCTGCAGGAAGCGCGTCCTGCCCGACATGCCGGTGCGCGCCGACAGGCTGGTCGCGATGTCGACATAGCTTTGCGTCAGGTCGATCCCGGTGACCGTCGCGCCGCTGCTGGCGGCAACGAAGCGGGCCGGCCCGCCAATGCCCGAGCCGATGTCGAGCACTTGGCTTGCTGATGACAAGTCCAATTGGTCGATCAGTGCTTCGGTCGCCGCGACGCCGCCAATGTGGAACTCGTCGACCGCCTGGAGGTCCTTGGCCGTCAGGCGATCGGTATCGACACCCGTCGCCGCTAGCGCATCGAGGATGCGTTGCTCCAGTCCCTCAATCTCGTAGTGGCGGGCAACACCCGGCTCGATGGACGCCATCTCTATCCCTGCATCAGATAGCGATGAATGCTCTCTGCCGCATCCCTGCCCTGCGCCACCGCCGAAACAGTCAGGTCGTCTCCGCCCAGGATGCAGTCGCCGCCGGCCCACACCTTGGCGAGCGAGGTGCGCCCTTCATCGTCGACCCTGATACGGCCGGCCTCCATCTCTATCCCGGGCCCGCCGCCGTTCAGCGCGTCCGAAACCAGCGTCTGGCCGATCGCCTTGAACACCTGGTCAGCCGGGAAGGTAACGGTCTGGCCGAGCCCGACCAGCTTGCCATCCTGCAGGGCGGTGTATTCGAGTTCGATGCCGGCTACCTTGCCGCCGGCATCGACGACAACGCGCTTCGGCTGCATCCAGTGGCGGATGGTCACGCCTTTCGAAGCTGCCAGGTCCTGTTCGAACTCCGAGGCGTTCATGTGTTCCTTGCCGCGCCGGTAGCAGATCGTCACCTCGTCGGCGCCGAGCAGCTTCGACTGCACGCCAGCGTCGATCGCCGTCATGCCGCCGCCGATCACGACCACCCGGCGTCCGACCGGCAGCGCCGATAGGTCGTCGGACTGTCGCAGCACCGAGATGAAATCGACCGCCGCCTCGACACCCTCCGCGTCCTCGCCCTCGGCCCTTAGGGCATTGACGCCGCCGAGCCCCATGCCCAGGAACACCGCGTCATAGACGGAAGTGAGATCGGCAAGATGCACGTTGTCTCCGAGCGCCCTCCCATATTCGATGTCGATGCCGCCGATTGCGGTCACATAGTCGACCTCGGCCTGGGCGAAATCGTCGGTGCTCTTGTAGGCGGCGATGCCGTATTCGTTGAGCCCGCCAGCCTTGGGCCTCGCTTCGAGAATCGTCACCGCGTGGCCATGGCGGGCCAGCCGGTGTGCAGCGGCAAGCCCTGCCGGTCCTGCGCCGACCACGGCGATCTTCTTACCGGTCGGCGCGGCACGCTCGTAGAACTGCTTGTCCTGCGCCATCGCGATGTCGGTGGCGTAGCGCTGCAGCCGGCCGATCTGCACCGGCTTGCCCTCCGCCACTTCGCGAACGCAAACTTCCTCGCAGAGCGTCTCGGTCGGGCAGACGCGGGCGCACATGCCGCCAAGAATATTCTGATCGAAGATCGTCTTCGCCGAGCCGATCGGGTTGCCGGTCGAGATCTGCCGGATGAACAGCGGAATGTCGATCGAGGTCGGACAGGCCTGCATGCAGGGCGCGTCGTAGCAGAAGTAGCAGCGATCGCTCTCGACCAGCGCCTCGTGATGGTCGAGCGGCGGGTGCAGGTCGGAAAAGTTCTCGGCATATTGGGACGCCGCGAGCCGCTCGCCGGCTATCCCCTCCTTGAAACGACCTTCAGGCATGCGGGATCCCCATCGCTATTTTGGTGAAAGGCTAGCACGTTTTATTTTTTTATCAATCGGTCAAATTTTTTGGCAAGCCCCTGTATTGCAAGGATAAAACATGACAGTGATAGTCATGTTTGCCCATCGGAAGGACACCCTTCGCCAGGCTTCCCTTGGCGGCTGAGCCAATATTCGGGCCCGAGAGCCGCTTTCCGCCCCGGATCGGCGCCGCTAATCTCGCGCTGCTGTCCGAAAACTGCGCGGAGATATAAATGAGACTGACCGATGAGCCGAAACCCATCGCGATCCAAGCCGCCGACGTGCCACCGCGCACCAAACCGTCGAACTACCCCGAGCCGTTCTTCAGCCGCATGGCCGGGCGCCAGAAACGCCAACTCGGCGATGTCTTCGGTCTCAGGAATTTCGGCGTCAACCTGACCCGCATCGCGCCCGGCGGCGAATCCGCCCTGCTGCACCGCCATAGCCGCCAGGACGAATTCATCTACATCCTCGAAGGCCAGCCGACGCTGGTCACCGACGAGGGCGAAATCACCCTGGCGCCCGGCATGTGCGCCGGTTTTCCGGCCGGCGGCGTTGCCCATCAACTGGTCAACCGGTCCGATGCAGATGTCGTTTACCTGGAAATCGGCGACCGCACTGCCGGCGACGCGGCCTCCTATCCGAAGGACGACATCCAGGCGCAGCTCGGCCCGGACGGCAAGTGGATCTTCGCGCACAAGGACGGCACGCCCTACTGAGCCGTCCACTGCATCGTTCACCTGTTCACAGCGCGTCGTAGAGCGAAGCCACCGTGTCGAGATCGTAGCGGATCGGCACCGGGCTGGCCGGCCGCCACACCTCGACCGTCTCGCCGGCGATCAGCCGGCACGCGGCATCGGTGTCCGTCACCGCGCCGCCATAGAGCCGGTTCGCCAGGTTGAGAATGCCTGTCTGGTGCATCGCCACAGAGCCGCTGCCGCAGGCGTCCTTGACCAGCAGCACGCGAAAGCCCTGCGCCAGCGCGTCCTTCACGGTCGCGTCGATGCAGGCTTCGGTCCACACGCCGGCGATCACCAGCCACTCGATGCCGCCGGCCCGCAGCTCGTCACCGAGCCCCGTGCCGAAGGCGCTCGCCTGCGTCTTGACGATCAGCCGCTCCTCGCCGAGGGGCGCCACTTCAGCGCAGATCGCCGTCAGCGGATCGTCCTTGTCGCTGAATGCCGAGCGCCCGTCCGGCAAGACCGGGTGAAACGGCCGCGTCGCCGCCGAGCCGACATCGACGACATAGGCGAAATGGTAGAGCGCAACACCGTTCGCACGCGCCGCAGCCTGCATTCGCCGCACATTGGCGACCACCCGGTCGAAGCCGACCGCCAGCAGCCGCTGGTCCTGCCGGTGCTCCTCCTGCATGTCGATGAACAGCGCCGCGGTCCTTTGTGGCGGCAGAAAAATGCCTTGCTTCATCGTCACTCAGGCCAGGTCGGTCTTGGCAAAATCGTCGCCCTTGTAGAGCAGCTTCTGGTCGGCCTGTCTGGCCATGGCATAGGAGAAACAGTCCCCGAAATTCAGCCTTGCCGGGTGCCCCGAGCCCTTTCCGTAGCGTGCAGCCGCCTGCATGACCGGCCAGTAGAGGTCGGGCGCCACCGCATCAACGCGGATGGCGAGCCGTTCGCAAAGCTCCTCGACGATCTCGGCGCTTCGTGTGTAATCGCCCATCGCCCGGCCGATCGCTAACGCCGCCTCCACCTTGCTGACGATCGAGGTCGCCGGCGCCGGGCTTGCCTCGATGCGCGACAACAGGTCCGGCCCGTCGGGCTCGCCGATCAGGATCGCCACGATCGCCGAGGTCTCGACATACATCAGAGCCCGTCCCAGCCTTCGTCGGCGAAGCGGCGGACGTCGCCCGCCGAGACCTTGTTCTTCCGCATCGCGGCGCGCACCTCCGCGACCAGCGGTTCGACGCTCCTGCGAACTTCGTCCGCCTGTCGCCCGGCCGCTTCGTCGGCTTCCCTCACCGCGATCTTGATAGCCGTGGTCAGGCCGACCTTGCGCCGCTTGGCGAATTCCCTCAGCAGCCTGTCGGCTTCCGGGTCCTGCACGTGGATGGCCATTTTCGCTCCTCATGTACAAGGCCGAAAATACTATGTACATGCAGCGCCGGCAATAGCCCGCCCTACCCGCGCATGCGCTCGAAATTGGCGTCGAACAGCGGCGACGCCTGCAACCTGGCCGGATACTTCTTGCCCAGCAACTCGATCTCGAAGCCGTCCGGCTCGTCGGCAATCTCCTTCGGCACGTAGCCCATCGCGACCGAGGCGCCCGAATGGTGCGCATAGCCGCCCGAGGTCACCCAGCCGCGCACTACGCCGTGGAACCAGATCGCCTCGTCGCCGATCATGTCGGCGTCCTCCGTGTCGACCACGAAGGCGCGCAGCCTGAGCTTTCCGCCGCTCTCGCGCTCGGCGATGGCCGCCGCCTTGCCGATGAAGTCGGCCTGCTTGCCATAGGCGACGAAGCGCTCCAGCCCCGCCTCCAGCGGCCCGTAGATCGGCCGGTATTCCCGCGCCCAGGAGCCGTAATTCTTCTCCAGCCTGAGCGCATTCAGCGCCCTTGAGCCGAACAGCCCGATGCCGAATTCCTCGCCCGCCGCCATCAGCGTGCTGAACACCGCGCGCTGGAATTCCGGCGCCATCCAGATCTCGTAGCCAAGATCGCCCGTATAACTGACGCGGCCGACCAGGCAGGGCGCCATGCCGATATCCATCGACCTTATCGCCATGAACGGAAACGCCGCGTTGGAGACGTCGCTGCGCGTCACCTTCTCCAGCACCTTGCGTGCATCCGGCCCGGCGATCGTCAGCCCGAGCCGCCTCAGCCCCAGCGCCTCGACCGCCACCGAACCGTCTTCCGGCAGATGCTGCTCGAACCAGCGCATGTGGAATTCTTCCGCGATGCCCGAGCCGGCAATGAACCACTCCTGCCGCGCACCGCCCAGATTCGCCACAGAGAAATCCCCAATCAGCTTGCCATCCTCTTTCAGCATTGGCGCCAGCGTCATGCGGCCGGGCTTCGGCAGCTTGCAGGCGAGCATCCGGTCGAGCCAGCCTTCCGCGCCCGCCCCCACCACCCGGTACTTGGCAAAGCTCGAGATCTCGGCCAGCCCGACGCCCTCCCGCACCGTCTTCACCTCCCTGGCGACATGCGCGAAATCGTTCGACCGCCGCCACGAGAATTCGTCCTTCACGCCGTCCGGCGCATACCAGAGCGGCACTTCGAGCCCGAAGGCGGCTCCCCATTGCGCGCCCCTGGCCGACAGCAGGTCATAGACCGGCGTCGTCTTCAGCGGCCGCCCGGCCGGCAGTTCCTCGTTTGGGAAACGAATGGAAAAACGCCTGGAATAGTTCTCGCGCACCTTGGCGTTGGTGTAGGCCATCGACGCCCAGTCGCCGTAGCGCGCCACGTCCATCGCCCAGATGTCGGCGCCCGGATCGCCATGGATCATCCAGTTGGCGAGCGCCAGCCCGACGCCGCCGCCCTGCGAAAAGCCGGCCATAACGCCGCACGCGCACCAGAAACCCGGCAGGCCGCGCACCGGCCCGACCAGCGGGTTGCCATCCGGCGCGAAGGTGAAGGGCCCGTTGATGATCTGCTTGATGCCGGTGTTCTGGAACGCCGGGAAGTGCCGGAAGCCGACCTCCAGCGACGGCGCGATGCGGTCGATGTCCGGCTCCAGAAGCTCGTGCCCGAAATTCCACGGCGTCGTGTACTCCGACCACGGCTTGTTGGCCTTCTCGTAGGTGCCCATCAGCATGCCGCCGCGCTCCTGGCGCAGATAGAGCTCGCCGTCGAAATCCACCGCGTGGATGACCTCCTTGCCGGTCTTGGCGTTGATCTCGGCCACTTCCGGCATGTCCTCGGTGATCAGGTACATATGCTCCATGGCGAGCACCGGCAGTTCGAGCCCGACCATGCGGCCGACCTCCCGCGCCCACAGCCCGCCGGCGTTGACGACATGCTCGGCTATAACCTCGCCCTTGTTGGTGATGACGCGCCATGTGCCGTCCGGCAGTCTTGCGATGTCCTCGACCTTGGTGAAGCGCTCGACCGCCGCCCCCAGCTTGCGCGCCGCCTTGGCATAGGCATGCGTCACGCCCGACGGGTCGAGATGCCCGTCCTCCGAATTGCGCACCGCGCCGACGAATTCCTTCGGGTCGAGAAGCGGCATCAGCTCATGCGCTTCCTTGGCCGAAATCTCCTCGAGATCGAGGCCGAGATAACGGCCCTTGGCGACGACGCCGCGCAGCCAGTCCATGCGCGCTTCGGTGGCGGCGAGCAGCACGCCGCCGGTGATGTGCACGCCGGTCGCCTGTCCCGACAGTTCCTCGATCTCCTTGTAGAGGGAGATCGTGTATTTCTGCAGCTTGGCGACGTTCGGGTCGCCGTTGATCGTGTGCATGCCGCCCGCCGCATGCCAGGTCGAGCCCGAGGTCAGCTCGTCGCGCTCCAGGAGCACCACGTCCGTCCAGCCGGCCCGCGCCAGGTGGAACAGCACCGAACAGCCGACGACCCCGCCGCCAATGACCACAACCTGCGCATGCGATTTCATGATTTTGTCCGTCGTTTCAGTGGGTTGGGTGTGTTTGGGGAATCGGATTGGCAAGGTGTTGAATCAGAATGGTAAGGTCGCGATCCTTCACGCCCCCCTCTGGCCTGCCGGCCATCTCCCCCTCAAGGGGGGAGATCAGTCTAGGGCCACGGTTTCGCCAATCTCCAACGTCGCAGGACGAAGCGCTGCGCCTGAACTGCCAATCTCCCCCCTTGAGGGGGAGATGTCCGGCAGGACAGAGGGGGGTGCTGGCCGGAGTGCTTCCCCTCACGGCTCGCCCTGTCCTATCGCTTCTTTCCGCTTCGACACATAGGCGTCAAGCTCCTCGCGCACCGCCGGATCCATCGCCGGCTCGACATAATCCTCCAGCGCCTTCTTCCACAGCCGCGTCGCCCGCGCCGTCGCGTCCAGCCCGCCCGCTTCCTGCCAGGCTTCGTAGTTCTGCCAGTTGGACAGCATCGGCTGGTAGAAGGCGGTCGAATAGCGTTCCAGCGTGTGCGGCTCGCCGAAGAAATGGCCGCCGGTCGGCACGCGCCCGAGCGCGTCGAGCGCCAGCTCCCCCTCGTTCACCTCGATCGGCGTCAGAAATTCCATCACGTGCTGGATCGCCTCAACGTCGATGATGAACTTTTCAAACGACGCGGTCAGCCCGCCCTCCTGCCAGCCGGCGGCGTGGTAGATCAGGTTGCCGTGGCCGAGCACCGCGCCCCACAACGCCATCATCGTCTCGTAGGCGCCCTGCGCGTCCGACGCGTTGGAGGCCGAGCCCGGCGTCGTGCGGTAGGGCAGGCCGTAGCGCCGCGCCAGCTGCCCCGAGGCGATGTTGGCCTTGGTGTTTTCCGGTGTACCGAAGGCCGGCGCGCCCGAGCGCATGTCGACATTCGAGGTGAAGGCGCCGTACATCACCGGCGCGCCGGGCCGCACCAGCTGCGTCAGCGTCACGCCGAACAGCGCCTCGGCATTCTGCTGCGCCAGCGCGCCGGCGAGCGTCACCGGGCTCATCGCCCCCATCAGCGTGAACGGCGTCACCGCCACCGACTGGCCGTGCTCGGCCATGGCGATCAGCCCCTCCGACATGGCATCGTCGAAGCGGCGCGGCGAGTTGACCGAGATGATCGTCGTGATGCCCGGATCGTCGCGCATCTCGTCGAGCGTCAGCCGGCGCGCAATCGCCATCATGGCGACGCCGTCGAGCGCCCTGCCCCGGCCGATCGCCGAGACATGAAAGCTCTTGTCGGTCAGCGTCAGGTTGGCGCGGTAGGTGTCGAGATGGCGCTGGTTGGCCGGCAGTTCCACCGGCGCGCAGACCTGGTTGCCGAGCATGTGGATGCAGTTGAAGTGCTGCGCCAGCCGCACCAGGTCGCGGTAGTCATTCATGTTGCCGGCGCGCCGGCCGCGCTCCATGTCGTGCACGTTGGGCGGCCCTGCCACCAGCGTGAAATTGAGCGTGTCGCCGCCGAGATGGATCGTCCGCTCCGGGTTGCGCGACGTCAGCCGGTAGTGCGACGGCGTCGTCTTCAGCGCCTCGGCGATCAGCCCGCGGTCGAGCCACACGGTCTGCGTCGCATGGTCGACCTTGGCGCCGGCCTTTTCGAACAGCGACAGCGCATGGCCGCTCATCACCTCGATGCCGAAATTCTCCAGAATGTGCAGCGAGGCCTCATGGATCGCCTCGACCTGGTCGGCCGAGAGCAGTTGCATTGGCGGATAGGGATTGCGCACGCGCCTCAGCGGCAGCTGCGGGATCGGCGCCGGCCCGCGGTTGCTCGTCCGCTCGGGGCCGCGCTTGCGGCGGGGCTCGTTCATTGGGCGGCTCCCGCCAGTTTCGTTGCCGCCACCGGCTGGCGCAGCGCCTCGACTAGTGGCGCGAAGGAGGCGGCCCGGTCCAGTTGCATGACAATGTCTTCGATCCGGCGCGCGCGGTCGCCGAGCCCGCCAGCCTGCATGAGCCCGTGGAATTTCTCGCTGACCTCGGCGTCCGACAGCGGGTTTTCCGCACTGCCGCGCGCCACTGCCGGTGCCGAGCGCAGCACGCGCCCGTCGCCAAGCCTCAATTCCACCTCGGCCCAGCGCTCGGCCGGGAACAGCGCCGAGTAGCGCGCATCGTCGACAGGCTCGATCATGCGCGACAGCCGCAATATGTCGGCATCGGCAAGTGCAGCGTCGCCGATCTCCCCCGGCCCAACTCTGCCGCGCACCAGAAGGGCCGCGACCGGGAACGGCATGCTGTACTGCGCCGCATCCGTGTCGCGCGGTTCCGCCGTCGCCAGCTTGTAGGCCTCGTGGAAGGTGCGCACGGCAATCGCTTCGATGTCGCCATGCGCGAAGCGGTGGTCGCGCTGCAACTGCGCCGCCGCCTCGATCGCCGGCTGTGCCCAGCGGCACACCGGATAGGCCTTGAAATACTGCTCCGAAATGCGCCAGCGCGTCCCGACGTCGTCCCAGAATTCCGCGACGTCGTCGCCTTCCATTGTGATCGCGGGCGCGCCCGTGAATCCCTCGCCCGCCATGAAGACAGATGCGGCCCCCGTCATGGCGCCCCAGCCGGAGCCGTCCTTAATCATGGCCGGATGATCGATGCAGCGCATCATCTGGCTGCGCGGCCCGTTGTACTCGGCAATGCCCAGTGCCTCGCGGGTTGCCGCCGCACCCAACCCCAGGATACGCGCGCCGATTGCCGCGACGCCGAGCGACACCCAGGCGCCCGACGTATGGTAGTCGGACGCCGTGGCATGCAGCGCGATGCCGGCGCGGATCGCCACCTCGTAGCCGAGCACCAGGTGACCGAGCGCCTCCGGACCGCTCAATCCCGAACCGTCGCGGGCAAAGGCCAGCAGCCCGGCGAGCGCCCCGCAGCCGGCATGGCCCTTGGTCAGCGGATGCCCGTCATGCGCATCGAAGCCGTCGATCGTCGTGGCGTTGGCGAGTGCTGCTCCCGTCGCGCTGGCGCTGCGTCCATCGAACAGGAACCAGCCGCCGGCACCGCCGAACTGGCTCGCTGCCACGGCGCGTATGATCCGGCTCGACGGCAGTTGCGACCCGGCGGCCGCAACACCGATCAGGTCGAGCATACAGCGCTTTGCCTGATGCACGACGGTCTCGGGCGCGTCCTCGAGATGAAAGCCGGCAATGAAGCCGAGCGCAGCGTCAGCCATGTGTCGATCGCTCCTGTTACGGCCAGGGCCGTTCCTGCGACCTATCAATAGGCGGCAGGAGCCAGGCGACTGTCAGAAAAGCGGCGCTTTCGGGCGATAATGTAGCCCCAGCGTCGCTCTTAGCTGTCGACTTTAGGAAAAGCGACATATTGGGTCGCCTGATTTGCCCCTGCCTCATGGCTCGCCGGCGGCTTTACTCTCCCTGCCGTTGCGCTAGGCTGTGCCAGGGCTCCATCGGAGACGGCCATGCGCCTGCTGACGTCACTTTTGCTTTCCGCGGGGCTGTGCGCAGCACTCCCTGTCGCCGTTCCCTCGCCCGCCGTTGCCCAGGAATGCTCCGGCGAAAACTGCCCGCCGCCGCAGAGCGGTAGCGGCCATGACTGCGAGCGCAAGAAGCCGGAAGACCACGTTTCCTGAAAGCACGTCCGCACTAACTGATTTTCGTAGTCGATAACCACCTTGGCCTTCCCGAGGACGGCTCCGGTTGACTTCGCGTCAATCGAACGGTTAACAGCCGGTGAAAGATTACATTTAACTTTTCTGGCTAATGCTCTTCTTCATGGTTGCGTGGCGTTTTAATCGAGTTGTAGCGGTGTTCCTGTTGCTGGCCCTATCCGGCTGCGCAACTGCGCCCGAAAATATCAACAATATCTGTGCGGTGTTCGACCAGCGCGTCGGCTGGTTCAACGACTGGCAGGCAGGCGCCACCCGCGCCGAGCGCAAATACGGCGTCCCGGTGCCCGTGCTGATGGCGACGCTGCGCAAGGAATCCGGCTTTCAGAGCAACGCCAAGCCGCCACGCACCAAGCTCCTGGGCTTCATCCCGTGGAAGCGCCCCTCCACCGCCTATGGCTATTCGCAGGCGCTCGACGGCACCTGGGCGCAATATCAGCGCGAGAGCGGCAACAGCGGTGCGCGCCGCACATCCTTCTCCGACGCTGTCGACTTCGTGGGGTGGTATCATTCCAAGTCGGCAGACACGCTCGGCATTGCCAAGAACGACACCTACAACCTCTACCTCGCCTACTATCTCGGCTGGGGTGGCTACAAGCGCGGTGACTGGCGAAACGACGCCGGCCTGCGCAAATATGCGCGGTCGACCGATGCGATGGCGCGCGATTACGCCCAGCAGATGCGCGACTGCAGGGCCTGACCGGCCGGCCGCCTCACGTCGAAAGGGGAGACGGTTTGGCCGCCTCCCCTATTCCTTGGGATCTATTCAAGCTTCGGACGCCTAGAGGTTGACCTTGGCGTGGTCGATCATGTCGTCGGCGTTGGCACCTGTCACCTTGGTCCGCAGGTAGCCGATCGCGGAGACGATGGTCGACGAACCGCCGTCCCAGAACTCGCCGCGCTCGGGCGTAACCTTGACCAGCGTCAGGTTCGGATCGTCCTTGCCTTCCGGGAACCACGCCTTGAGGTCTTCGGTCCATTTCTCGTCGATCAGCGCGCGTTCGCGCACCTCCGCACCGGTGCCCGAGATCGAGGCATGGCGGCCGCTTGCGTTGGAATAGCCGAGGCTGACCTGCGGATTCGCGGCGAGATTCTTGACCACGGATCCATCATGGTGCGTGAAGAACCAGATGTCGCCGTTCTCCTCGGCCTCCTGGTTGGCCATCGGCCGGGTGAGCAGCCGCCCATCCGCCTCGACCGTGGTCATCATGCAGATGTCCAGGTCCTTGATGACATCGTAAAGCTGCTCTTCATTCTCATGGTTGGTCACGGGCGCATCTCCTGATCGGTTGGTTCCGGGCAGGAGAAACCCCACAGCGGCCTCGACGTTCCCTGCCGGGGCGCTTTGTCGCGATTATTCTCGCGCGGACGACTGCGCTCAGCCGTCCTTGCCCTTGCCGCCCTTGCCCGCTTCTTCCTCGGCCTCGTCGCGCGTCGGCTCGAAGGCGGACGGCGCGGTATCGTCTAGCGCCTGGCGCCCCTGTCCGACTTGCGGAGGCGACATCGGATCGGAGGCAGGTCGGGGCTCTCCCGTAGGCACGGCATTGTCGCGCGCCTCGTCACGTCGCGCATGGGCGCTTGCTTCCGCTTCCTCCGCCGCCTCGCCGATCTGTGCGGCGCCGGGATCGGCTAGCTTGCCGTGCGGGCGCTGCGGCGGCGGTCCGGCAAAGCCCGGCCCGCTGCCATGCGGCGCGTCCTCCGGCACGATGTCCTCATCGGGCGCAAAGCTGATCACCGGGCCCATCTTGGCCAGCACGTCGTCGTCCAGCCAGCACAGGCTCTTGTGGCCATTGCCCAGATCTTTCACCGGCGGCACCTCGGTCTCGCAGAGATTTCCCGGCACCAGCTTCTTGTAGCCGCAGCGCGTCTGGAACGGGCAGCCGGTAGGCGGGTTCATCGCCGAGGGAATGTCGCCCTCGAGCACGATGTGCTTCTTCACCACGCTGGTGTCGGCAATCGGGATCGCTGACAGCAGCGCCTCCGTATAGGGATGATAGGGCGGCGAGAATATCTGGTCGGTCGTGCCCTGCTCGACGATGTAGCCGAGATACATCACCACCACCCGGTCGGCGATGTAGCGCACGACGGAGAGATCGTGGCTGATGAACAGCATCGTCGTCTTGTTGACGCGCTGAATGTCCATCAGCAGTTCCGTCACCGCCGCCTGCACAGAGACGTCCAGCGCCGACACCGGCTCGTCGGCCACCACCACCTTGGCATTACCGGCAAAGGCGCGTGCCACGCCGATGCGCTGTTTCTGGCCGCCGGACAGCTGGCGCGGCATGCGCGTCTCGAAGGCGCGCGGCAGCTTCACCAGGTCCATCAGCTGCAGCATGCGTTCGCGCCGCTCGGCGACGCTATTGCCGACATTGAACTTTTCCAGAGTCCGGATGATCTGCGAGCCGACCGAGTGGCTGGGATTCAGCGTGTCGAACGGGTTCTGGAACACCATCTGGATCGACGCCACCGTATTGACATCGCGGTCCTCGATGCCCGTCGACTGGATTTCCTTGTTGTCGAGTTTAACCGTGCCGGACGACGCCGTTTCCAGCCCAAGCAGCACCTTGGCGAGGGTCGACTTGCCGCAGCCGGATTCGCCGACGATCGCCACTGTTTCGCTCTCGCGCGCGGTGAAGCTGATCGTCTCGTTGGCCTTGACGGTGCGCGGTTCGGCGCCGCCGAAGATCTCGTTGGCCTGCACCTTGTAGTATTTCCGCAGATCCTCGATCTGCAGAACCGGCGCGCCCGGCGCGACCGGCTCCTTCGCCTCCGTCGCGCCTTCGGGCAGCGCTTCCCAGTCGATCTCGTTGAAGCGAACGCAGCGGCTGAAATGTCCCTCATGCCCCTCGACCGGGATCATGGGGATTTCGGCGGCATTGCACACGCCCTCGACGAAATGCTGGCAGCGCGGACCGAAATTGCAGCCCTTCGGGCGCTCGTGTGGCAGCGGCAGCTGGCCGGGAATGGCGATCAGCGGGCGCGAATTCTTGTCGGCGCCGGGCAGCGGGATCGAGCGGAACAGCCCCTGCGTATAGGGATGGCGCATGCGGTCGAAGACGTCCTTGATCTTGCCGGTCTCGACCGCCTCGCCCGAATACATCACGGTGATCTTGTCGCAGGTCTCGAGGATCAGGCCGAGATTGTGCGACACGAAGATCATCGACGTGCCGAACTCCTTGCCGAGCCCCTTCACCAGCTCAACGATGCCGGCCTCGACCGTCACGTCGAGCGCCGTGGTCGGCTCGTCGAGCAACAGCAGCGCCGGCTTCGACAGCAGCGCCATCGCAATCACGATGCGCTGCTGCTGGCCCCCCGACAGCTGGTGCGGGAACGACTTCATCATCCGCTCGGGATCGGGCAGCTTCACCGCCCGCACCGTTTCCAGCGCCCGCTTGTAGGCCTCGGCCTTCGAAACCTTTTCGTGGATGATCGGCACTTCCATCAACTGCTGGCCGACCTTCATCGCCGGGTTCAGGCTCGCCATCGGCTCCTGGTAGATCATCGCGATCTTGTTGCCGCGGATCTGCCTCAACTCCTCCTCGGACAGGTCGCCCATGTCCTTGCCCTGGAACTTGATGCGCCCGCCGACGATCTTCCCAATATTCGACAGGTCGCGCATGATGCCTAGCGACACGGTCGACTTGCCGCAGCCGGATTCGCCGACGATGCCCATCGCCTCGCCCGGCATCACCGTGCAGGAGAAATCCATCACCGCCGGAATCTCGCCGGCCCGGGTGAAAAAGGAGATCGACAGGTTCTCGATCTCGATGATCGGTTCGGCAGCCTGCGTGGCGGAGGCTTGGACGATTTCGTTCATGGCTCTCTCCGGGACATATCTGTCTGGGGCGCGGCGCCGAAGCGGCCGATCTCCCCCCTTGAGGGGGAGATGTCCGGCAGGACAGAGGGGGGTATCACCGCTCCCATCCTCAATCCTTCATCGACTGCTCGCGCAAAGCGTCGGCGAGCAGGTTCAGGCCGAGCACGAAGCTCATCAGCGCCACCGTCGGTGGCAGCGCCGGATGAATGAACGAGCGCAGCAGGCGGCTGGCATCCTTGATCGCCGTGCCCCAGTCGGGGCTTTCCGGCGCCAGGCCGAGGCCGAAATAGCCGAGCGTGCCGAGCAGGATGGTGGTGTAGCCGATGCGCAGGCAGGCATCGACGATCAGCGGCCCGCGCGCATTGGGCAGGATTTCCCACAGCATGATGTACCAGGGCGTCTCGCCGCGCGTCTGCGCCGCCGCCACGTAGTCGCGCGTCTTGATGTCCATCACCAGGCCGCGCACGATGCGGAACACACCGGGGCTCGAGGCGAACACCACAGCCACGAAGATGTTGAGCTGGTTCGGCTTGATCGACACGATCCCCAGCGGATCGGCGTTGAACACCAAGCCGATATAAACCCAGCCGCCGATCAGCAGCGTCAGGCCGAGCAGGATGTAGAGCCGGTCCGGACGGTTCTTGAAGCGCGTGTAGAACAACGCCGTGAAGAAGATGATCGGGAACAGAAAGAACAGCCCGGCCAGGGCATAGGGGATCGGCGTGTCCATGATGCCGGGCGTTACCAGCAGGTAGAACAGCAGGATCACCGGGAAGGCCAGCACAAGGTTGGCGATGAAGGACAGGATCGAATCCGTTCGCCCGCCATAATAACCGGCCGGCAGGCCGAGCGTGATGCCCACCATCAGCGCGAACGCCGTCGCGGCCGGCGCGATGATCAGCACGATCTTGCTGCCGAACACCATCCGCGAGAACACGTCGCGTGCCAGCTTGTCGCCGCCGAACAGATAGACCTGGTCCGAGTCCGGCACTACCGCTCCGGGCAGCGCGTCCTTCATCACCGCGATCTGGCCGAGCGGATCGAACGGCGCCACCGTCGCCGCGAAAATCGCGGTGAACAGCCAGAACAGGCAGATCGCGACGCCGACGATGCCGACGCCGCTGTCGAACAGCTGGCCGTAGAGGCCGAGCCGCTTCTTGAAGGTGAAGCTCGCTCCGAGCACGATGGCCATCGCCACCCACACCGGCCAGAAACGCGCCAGAACGCCGAGAAAGACCTGGAAGCCCCCGATATATTCCATCTCCCGGCCCCCTACTGAACTCTGATGCGTGGATTGAGATAGGCGTAGCCAACGTCCGAGATCAGCTGCGTCACCAGCACGATGAACACCGAAACCAGCGAACAGCCGAGCAGCAGGTCGATGTCGTTGTTGCCTGCCGCCTCAACCAGCGTGAAGCCGAAGCCCTGGTAACGGAACATCACCTCGACGATGACGACACCCGTCAGCAGCCACGGAAACTGCAGCATGATGACGGTGAAGGGCGCGATCAGCGCATTACGCAGCGCGTGCTTGATCACGACGGCCGAGAAGCTCAGCCCCTTGAGCCGCGCCGTGCGGATATATTGCTGCGTCATGACCTCGACCATCGAGGCCCGCGTCATGCGCGCGATATAGCCGATGCCGTAGATCGCCATCGTCATCACCGGAAGGGTGAAATTGTAGAAGGTGATGCCCTGGTTGGTGGCGCTGGCGGCCGAGCCGTTCAGCCAGCCGAGCCAGGAGGCGAAAACGACGGTGAAGATGACGCCCGAGACATATTCCGGCGTCGCCGTGGTGCCGATTGCCGCGACCGACAAGGTACGGTCGGTGCGCGTGCCCTCCCGCATGCCCGCCAGGATGCCGATCAGCAGTGCGATCGGCACCATCGTCACCATCACCCAGAACATCAGGATGCCGGTGGCACCGAGCGCCGGAAACAGTTTCGCCGAGACCGTCGTCTTGAATTTTGTAGAACAGCCGAAATCGCCCTGGAGAACACCGGAGAACCGCGTCTCGGCCGGCTCGTCGCAGAAGCTGAAGCGCGAGCTTGCCTCGCCCGTTTCGGGATCGATCTTTGGATATTTCGGCCATACGCCCAGCCACTGGCCGTAGCGCACGAAGAAGTTTTGCCGGTAGCCGTTCTTGACCAGCCAGCTTTCGATATGCTCGTCCGAGGAGCGCATATCCAACTGACTTATCGACAGTTTTCTGAGGTTCGGTTCCAGATTGACCATGAAGAAAACGACCATGGTCAGGCACAACATGGTGAGTACCATGGTGCCCAGTCGCCTGGCTACGAATGAAAGCATGCCCGTTGGTCCCCTGCCGTTCGGGTTGGGGTCAAGATGACTCCGAAAACGGAGAGGGGCTTTGCGCCCCTCTCCTGCGTTTCAATCGTGATCAGGCTTCGCCCAGCCAGACCTTGCCGAAGTCATGCTCGAAGGTCGGGTGCATGCCGTGGTTTTTCACCTGCGGCATGTTGCTGTTGTAGAGCTTCCGCCAGTACGGCTGGATGATGATGCCCGAGTCCTGAAGGATCTTCTCGATCTCGGCCATCTGCACCTTGCGCTTCTCGGCATCAGCGATCGAGAGCGCCTCGCCGATCTTGGCGTCGAGTTCGGGGTTGGAGTAACCCGCCTCGTTCCAGGCCTCGCCCGTACGATAGGCGATCGCCACCACCTGGATGCCCAGCGGGCGCATGTTCCAGTTGGTCATCGAGTATGGATACTTCGTCCAGTCGTTCCAGAACGTCGAGCCCGGAAGCACGGTGCGCTTGACCTTGAAGCCGGCCTCGCGAAGCTGCGCGGCGATGGTGTCGCCGGTGTTCTTGTGCCAGTCCTCGTCGACCGTGATGAGGTCGTGCTCGTAGTCCATCTGGCCGGCTTCCGTCATCAGCGCTTTGGCCTTCTCGAGGTCGCGCGGGACCTTGGGAAGTTCGGCGTATTCCGGATGGATCGGGCAGACATGGTGGTTCTCGGCGGGCTCGCCGGCGTTGCCGTAGCCCAGCGCCAGGACGGTCGCATTGTCGACCGCGAGTTGCAGCGCGTTGCGCACCTTCTGGTCGTCATACGGCTTGTTGTTGACGTTGGTGCGCGCCACGATGGTCGATGCCGTGACCACCTCGGACGTGCTTGCGCCGACGCCCTCGATAATCGTCACATAGTCGGCGGTCGTCTCGTGGTTGGTGTGGACCTCGCCGGACTCGAAGGCCGAAACCATCGCCGACGGATCGGTGCCGTAGTCGATGAACTCGACGCCGTCGAGATAGACCTCGCCGTTCCACCACTTGCCGTCCTCGCGACGCTTGTAGACGACCTTCTGGCCGACGTCATAGGAGACGAGTTCGAACGGCCCGGTGCCGATCGGGTTCTGCACGAAGTTGGCGCCGGTCTCGTCGAACGAACGGTGCACGATCAGCGCCGGATAGTCGCAAAGGCTTGGGATGAGCGCGATGTCGGACTTGGTCAGGCTGAGCTTGACCGTCTTGTCGTCGACCTTCGTAACCGCGCCTTCGCGCAGCTTGCCGGACTCGTCGTCGACGATCGTGCCGAGGCGGCCCGGCATCGAGTTGCCCTCCGCGCTCTTGTCGGCCCAGCGCGTGAAGTTGAAGATGACGTCGTCGGCGTTGAACGTGTCGCCATTGGTCCAGGTCACGTCCGGACGGATGTGCAGGACATATTCGGTCGCGTCGTCGTTCACGTCCCAGCTTTCCAGCAGGTAGGGCTGGAAGGTGAAGTCGCGGGTATATTTCACCAGCGGCTCGAGCGTCTGGCGCTCGGCATTGGCGATCTCCGACCAGTCGGCCGTGCGCGGATCCTTGGGATCCTTGATCGGCATTGCGACCTTCAGGACGCCGCCCTTCTTGGGCTCTTCCTGGGCCAGCGCCTCGGTCGGCGCGGCAAGTCCCAGCATGCCGTAGGCCATGGCGGTCGAAGCGCCGAAAACGCTGGCCATGGCGAGAAATTCACGGCGGTCCACGCCGCCTGCCTTGACGTCCTCGGCCATCTTGACGATGTGATCCGGAACGCGATCCCCATTACTCTTATACAAAGTCATATAGATCTCCCGTTGTTAGGCTTTCTGCCCATTACAATTCAGCATCCGGTCCGCGATGTCAAAGCTGGCCGAACGAGAATTCGGCTGGAAATGTGCAACTTTGACTGGAGTGCGGTGTGCGCGAATGCGACAATCTTGGCGCAAAATTGGTAATCGACCCGGGATTCCCGGGAGGAATCGTGCCAACCGATTGAAGTGAGACAATTGCGTCCTTTCGGACTGCACCAAGTAACCCGGTCAGGGTAGCAGCCTGTGCACCGCTTGGCTAGGGCGGCTGGTCGCAGCCTCTGCGCGACGCCGTGCACAACCCGTCCGGCGTATCTTCCAGGCCGGGATTGGGTTCAATATTCGCGTTCGAAGAAGATGCCGGCCTTGGCCTCGCCATCGTCGGTTGCCTGGCCGCGCAGCTTGACCCCGCGCCCGACCTTGAGGTCGATCGTAGCCTTGCCGGAGCCGGCCTTGTCTCCCTTCTCGATGCTCAGATAAGTGCGGTCGTTGAGGTATTTGCCGGCCGTAACCGCAGTGCCGCCGTCGTCGGTTGTGCGCACGTCGAGGTCGTCGATGCCGACAGCGCTGCGCAGCGATTCAAGCAGCGAACTGCTGCCGCCGGCTCCCGCGAGCTGTGCCGCCGCGTCGGCGAGTTGCACGACCTGCAGTGGCGACAGATTGGACATCGAGGTGCCGAATATCAACCGCGCCAGCACTTCTTCCTCGGGCAGCGCAGGGTTCGACGAAAAAGAGAATCTTGGGTTGTTGGCGGGTCCGGATACGGTGACCGTCACGGTAGTGTCGCCGGCGCTGGAATCGGCGGCAAGGTCGAGATAGGGCACCAGCGATCCCGAGAACGTGATGTTGCCGCGGCTGAAGGTCAGCCGCTTGCCGAGGATCGACACGCGCCCGCGCGTCATGGTGAACCGGCCCACTGCCTGCGGTGCGCTGGCCGACCCGGTCAGCTTGAGGTTGCCGCCGAGCTCGGCGTCGAGGCCCCGCCCCTGCACGAAGATCTGGTTGTTGGCGTTCACCGTTACGTCGAGGATCAGGTCGCTGCTGCTGCCGGTCGAGGGGGCGGGCGGCGACAGCGCCGCCTCCTGGGCACGCACCGCGGCGGTCGCGTTCTTGTGCTTCACGTCGAGTTCGGCGAGCGAGTTCGGTAACTGGTCCGGGACCGTGATCACCGTCCTGCCGAGATTGATCGTGCCTGCAAGTGTCGGCGACGCCACGATCGAGCCTGTCACCGTCAGGTCGCCGTTCATCGTCGCGGTCACCACGCGGCCGTCCGTGTAGCGTCCGTCGCGGATTTTCACCGTGAGGTTTGCGGGAAATCCCGTTGCTGGGTCGATGCCGACGGTGCCCGACGCCGAGATCGTCCCGCTTGTCGACAGCGTGCCGGTGAGAGAGCGTATCGTCGCAACCCCGCCGCCCAGTGCCACGTCGGCGCTGATGTCGTTGATGGCGATGCCGGCGCGCGCTGCCACCAACCGCGCGCCCGAGGTTCTTACGGTGCCCGAAATGTCCGGCGCGCCGAGCCCGCCGCTGACCCTGATATCAGCGTTGGCGGAACCCGTCAGCGAGATGCCTTGCGCCGCCAGTCGTTCGGTCAGGAAGGCGAACGGCACGCCGCCGGTGAACCTGAGGTCGAGCGACCGGCCAGTGACGTCGACCGAACCGCCGCCCTTCAGCCCGAGGCCGAGCGCATCGCCTATGTTGGAATCGAAGCTCAGCTTGCCGCCTGAGAAATCGCCGCTGGTCGCCAGGTTCATCGGACCGAAGCCCGCCGCCCGCGTCTGCGCGGTCTGCGCGCCCTTCCAGTCGACCGAGAATCCGACCGACGGATCGGATGGCTGCCCGGTCACCTTCGCCGTGCCGGAAATCGTGCCTGCCGCCGACAGCCCTGGCGCGAAGGAATTGGCCACCGAGGCCGGTACGCCCGAGACGGTCGCGTTGAGGTTGAGCGCCTCGCCTGCCGTGCCGGAAATGGTCGCGGTGCCGCCGCCAATGTCGAGCGCCAGCTTGTCGAGCGTCGTCGTGCCGTCGGCGATCTCCACCGTCGACGGCCGCGCCAGCTTGGCCGGCACGCCGCGAACGGTCGCCATGCCCGAGTCGAGTTCGATCGTCGTCTTGCCGTCCGCTAGCTTCAGCCGACCGCTCGCCCGCGCCGGAATGTCGGATACTGTCGCGCCGCCGTCGAAGGCCGTCCAGGCCCCCTCCTGGTTCAGCGTCAAGTCGACGTCCTGGACCACGGTACTGCCCGAGGTCACGGTCTTTGCCCGGATCTTGCCGGTGACTGCAGGCGCATCGACATAATCGTTGATCGTTGCGCTGATGTTGACGTCCGTTGCCGTCACGTCGCCCCGCGACAGTGCCTGCGTCTGCGCCTCCACGGCCAGTTGCGGCCTGCCGTCCTGTTCCGAGAAAGTTACCGTCCCGCTGAGGTCGCCCTCGGCGGTCTGCAGCGCCACTGCCGCCAGCGGGCTGATGTCGGGCAGCTGGAAATCGACCGTGCCGAGCGGCAGGAAATTCTCGTCGAGCACCAGATCGCCGGTGATCCGGTTCTCGCCAAGCGACAGCGACAGGTCCCGCACCTCGCGCTTGCCGTCGCTCGTCGACAGAACGGCATTCCCCTGCAGCGGCTCGCCGCCCACCGTGCCGGTCAGCGACACGTTGGCCGCCGGGTTCTCGACATCGGCGCGGCCGGTCGCCGTCAGTTTCAGCCCGGTGATCTCGCGGTCGGCAGCGACGATCCGGTCGCTCGTCACCGTCACCGACACTTCCGGTGCCGCCAGTGCCCCGTCGGCGGTCAGGGCGAAATCGATAGCACCCTCGGCGTTTTCCGACAGCTTAGCGATGTCATCGATCTTGCCGGCAATCTCGGCCTCGATGGTCCCGTCGATGCTGCGTACGACGCCCGAGGCATCGAATCCGCCGGACGACAGGTCGAATGGATTGACCGAGACATGCCCCTCGGTGTCGCGGATGAAGCTCGCCGTCAGCTTGACCCTTTCGCCGAGCGCCGCTCGCACCGCGGCCGGCAGCGCGTTCGATGCGACATCCGCCTCGATGTCGAGATTGATCGAGCCGTCGGCCAGCGACACGTCGCCACCGAAGCCGCCGTTCAGCGCGTCGCTGCTCAGCGAGCCCTCCTCGACGATTAGTGTGTCGGTCGTCAGCGTGCCGGAAAATCCGGCGCTGATCTGGCCGGCGACCAGCGGCGCGATCGTCGGATTGTCGATGACCAGCGCATCGGCGGTCGCCTTGCCCGTCACCGGGCCGGTGCGGGCCGAGATGTTGAAAGCGTCCGAGTGGAGCGTCACCTCGAGATTGTCGAGGGCTGCCGTGTTCGTCGACACCTTGTTCAGCGTCGCGGTAATGTCGAGATTGGGTTCATTGCCGGCGCCCAGCGCGCGCAGAGACGCCGACTGCACGATCATGTCGATCGGGCTTTCCTCGGTGCCGAACGACAGCGGCACGCCTTCGCCGGTCGCCGCGACCTCGAGCGCGAAATCGCTCGCCCCGTCGGGATCGATGCTACCCTTGGCCGTGCCGCGCATCGAATTGCTTTCGAGCGTTCCCCGCTCGACCGCCAGTCCGCCGGCATCCGTCAGCGTGCCGGCCACGTCGAACACCGTCTTGCCCGACAAGAGCGGCCGCAGCCGCTCGGGCAGGAAGTTCTGGAACTCGCCGTCACCCTTCGCCTCGATCACGCTGCCCTTGTCGGTCAGCTGGTGCCGGCCTTCGAGCCGCGTCACGACGACGCCGTCCACGGCAAGCGTGCCGCTGCCCTGCCAGTCAGCCAGCGGCCCGCTGCCTGACGCCTTGATCTCGACCGGCGGTGCTCCGGGCAGTTTCAGCAGATTGGCCAGTATGCCGCCCTGCGGCTCCGAGCCGTTGATGTCGATGTCCAGCCGGTTCTCGTCGGGCACGAAATGCACCGATGCGTCGATCGTGCCGGCCCGGCCGTCGCTGCGCGCCACATTGAGGTCGGTCTCGATCTCGAGCGGCGCGGAATCGGCGCTGAGCGAGCCCTTGACGGCCACCGCCGCAACGCCGCCGGCAAGTTCGGGACCGATGGCGATGTCCGGCAGGTCGATCTGCTTCAGCGCAAGCGATACCGGCAGCGAGAAAGGGCCGCTGTCCTCCTTGGCGCTGCCGGCCTTCGGCAGCCGCGCCAGCTCGATGCGTTCGGCAAAGATCCGCTCGGCCTGGAATGTCGCCGAAAACAGCGCCAGCGGCGACCAGTCGATGGCGACGTTGCGCCCCACCAGCCAAGCTCCTTCCCCGTCGCCGAGCACCAGGCTGTCGAGCGTCAGATGGCCGCTCCAGATGCCGTCCAGCCCGTTGATCGTGACCGTCTGGTCGGGCGACGAGGCCATGTCCGAAATCAGTCCGGCCAGATTGTCGCGCCCGCGCTCAGTCAGCGTCAGCACCAGGATCGCGCCGAATGCCAGCGCCAGCCCCGCCAGGATGGCGTAGCGCAGCAACCGCAGGAAGTGCCGTACATAGCGCATCGTCAGAACGCCTGTCCGACGCCGGCATAGATGCCGAAATCAGGATCGCCGGGCTGCCGGTCAAGCGGCACCGCCACGTCGATGCGCAGCGGGCCGAACGGCGTCAGGTAGCGCAGACCGATACCGGCGCCGAAGGCGAAGTTCTGGAAGTCCGGGCTCTCGTTGACCGACACCGATCCGCCGTCGATGAAAGGCACGATGGCGATCTTTTCCCTGACCTGTATGCGCATCTCCACGGAGGTCTCGACCAGCGAGCGGCCGCCAGTCGGATCGTTGTTGGGATCGCGCGGCCCGATGCCCTGGTAGGCGTAGCCGCGCACCGAGCCGCCGCCGCCGGCATAGAAGCGGCGATCCGCTGGAATGTCGGCGATCTCGGCGCCGAAGATCGAGCCGACGCCGACACGGCCGGCGAGTACGAACTTGCCGGCTTCGTCTAGCGCCTTGTAAGCGGACAAGTCGCCCTTCAGCTTCACGAATGATGCTCCCGTCAGGAAATCATGGGTCGGCTCGGCAAACGCCAGCGCCCTGAAACCCGTCGTCGGGTTGAGCTTGTCGTCGCGGCTGTCATAGACATATTGCAGCGGAACGCTGGCCAGAAGATGGCGCTTGCCGTCGGGGTTGTAGAAGTCCTCGACATCCTCGTAGTCGAGCGACAGTTCGGCCGACGCGCTCTGCTCGCGTGTGAACTGATAGGCGAGGCCCATGCTGCCCTTGATCGAAAACCGGTCGTAGGCGTCCGGGTGCTCGGAAATCGCCTTGATATTGGCAAAAAACTTCGAATCCGGTCCGATGACGCCGGGCTTCTCGAACAGGATCCCCCCGCTGTAGGTGAGGTCGCCGACATCGGTCGAGTCGCTGACCCTGCCGACCGACCCTTCGACGCGCAGCGTCTCCGCGTGGCCGAAGAGGTTGCGGTGCCCCCAGTAGCCCTCGACGCCGAGCCCCTCGGTGCTCGAGACGGTCGCGCCGACGCCGTAGTAGCGCAGCTTGCGCTCGCTCACCTCGACGATGATCGGGATGTTGCCGTTTGCGTCCAGCCCCTCGCCCTGCTTGACGGTGACGCTGGAGAACACACCGAGCGCCAGCAACCGGTCGCGCGCCTCGTCCATTTCCTTCGGCGAATAGGTCTTGCCGGGTTTCAGCCCGGTCACATAGGCGGTGAAACCCGGATCCATCGTCTTCGTACCGCTGACCAAGGTGGGCCCGTATCCGGCGATCGGCCCGGCTTCGACGTCGAGCGTCACGGCGAGTGTAAGCGTGTCATGGTCGGCGACGATCTCGCTGCCCGTCACGTCGGCCAGAGGCCGGCCTTCCTGCTGCAGCCTGCGGACGATCTCCGCCTGCGCCTTCAGTACTGCGTCGGAGCGGGCGTCGCCCCCCGGCACCAGGCCGAACTCCGCCGGGTCGAGGTCGGCGGCGTCACCTCTCAGCGTGATGGCGCCGAGCGTGAACACCATGCCCGGGTCGACCGACACCGTCACCGGTATCGGTCCCGCACCGAATTCAGCATCCGGCGGCAGATCGTCGAGCGGCCTGCCGGCGATCGTGATGTCGACCACGCCGTCGTAGCGTGCCTGCGAATAGAGCGCGGCAACCAGCCTCTCGCGGTCGGAACGCGCCTTGGCCTGCAGCCCGAGCGAGCCCGAAACCGGCCGCTCGACGTCCTGCACCAGCGATGACGCCTTGTTCAGCGCCTCGGACAGCTCCTCGTCGCCGCCCTCGACGCTCAGCGTCACCGTGTAATGCAGCGGGTCGGCGACATCCTCGTCCTCGCTCGAGGACTCGAAGAACTTCCAGCCGAATATCTCGAAGGCGTTGGCCGCCGGCGCCAGTACCATCGCTACCGGCGCGCACAGCATGGCCGCCAGCAGGAAACGCCCACTGCGTCCCGCTAGGATCGACATAGCCGTGGCCGGTTTCTGGTACAGCATCGATCGGATGTTAGGGCCCAAAGCTAAAATTGGAATGAAGTTCTCAAGCACTCGTAAAGGGGCCACAATCGATGTGTCAGACCTTACGTAAGGTCGTGAATGCCCGGCCGTCACGCTATCGTCCGCAACGAAGGGCATGATCGGGCATAGCATGCACGGCGTCAGGCGCAAGGAATACCTTGACGGCCATCTCCCGTCCTGTGGCACAGTGGCCGACAAGGGCGATGACGGACGCGCCTGGATGCACGGTCTGCTCGTCTTGTGGGAGGTTTCGCATGCGCTTGCTCAACGGGCTTTCTGTCCTCGGGTTCCTCTTTCTCGCCTCCATCGGTCAGGCGCTCGCCGTCGAGGCTCGCCACGTCGTGACCACTCAAGACGCCGACTATTTCGGCTTCGACTTGCGCTCCGAGCAGAACCTGACGCTCGACCAGTGCAAGACCACCTGTCTTGGCGACAGCCAGTGCCGCGCCTTTACCTATAACACCAAAGCGAAGTGGTGCTTCCTCAAATCAGATTTCGCGACCGTAAAGCCCTTTGCCGGCGCGGTAGCAGGCAAGGTCGTGCCGGTCAGCGGCGATCCCGACATCGGCGCACCGCCCCCTCTCGATTTCTTTCCTGCCTGGATGGAGAGTGAGGCGCAGAGTATGCGCAGTCGCATCACCGATGGCTCGGTCGCCGTCGGCGAGGAAGGTCTCGCAGCGCTCGTCGAGGCCGGCAATTTCGCACAGATGACCGGCGACCCGCGCACCGCGATGCAGAAATTCACCACTGCCGTCGCCATCCTCCCCGATGACGGCGCGCTTTGGCTGAAGCTCGCCGAGGCAATCCATGTCGTTCAGGGCGTCAACAGCCAGGAGGTCGTTTCGCTGCGCAGCGACGCCACTTCGGCCGCCTTCAACGCCTACGGACTTGTACGCACCGCGCCGGCCCGCGCCGAGGCGCTCTCCGTGCTCGCCGTGGCACTTGCCGGTCGCGACATGTTCCACCCGGCGCTCAAGGCCTATGAAGCCAGCCTTGCGCTCGTCAATTCCGCCTCCGTGCGCGCCGAGTACGCGGACCTGAAGGCCCGCAAGGGCTTTCGCGTCGTCGATCACAGCGTCGACACTGACGCCGCCTCGCCGCGCGTCTGCGCCCAGTTCTCCGAACCCCTGGTCAAGAGCGGCGTTGACTACGCGCCTTTCGTCACCGTCGACGACGCGGCGCCGAAGAGCGTCGAGGCCGACGACAAACAGATCTGCGTCGGCGGCCTCGGCCATGGCCAGCACTACCGCGTTACCTTCCGCGCCGGCCTACCGGCGGCTATGGGCGAGGTGCTGGGCACGCCTGTAGTGCTCGAGGTCTATGTCCAGGACCGCTCACCCTCAGCCCGCTTCACCGGCGATTCCTTCGTGCTGCCGTCGAGCGCACGCCACGGCATACCGCTGGTTGCGGTCAACATGGACGCCGCGGTCATCAAGGTGTTCCGCATCGGCGACAGGTCGCTCGCCCAGTTGCTCTCCGGCTACCAGTTCCTGCGCCAGATCGACGGCTACGACATCGGCAACATCGCCGACCAGCTCGGCGAACCCGTCTGGCAGGGCGAACTGGCCATCGCCAGCGACCTGAACAAGGAAGTCACCACCAGCTTCCCGGTCGACGAGGCGCTGCCCGACCGCAAGCCCGGCGTCTATGTCATGACCGCCGAGCCGAAGGACGACCGCCGCGACGCATGGGAGTCGCGTGCCACCCAGTGGTTCGTCGTCTCCGACATCGGCCTGTCCACCTACACCGGCCAGGACGGGCTCAACGTCTTTGCCCGCGCCCTCGGCTCGGCAAAACCGATGGCCGGCGTCGACCTGACACTGCTGGCCCGCAACAACGAGGTACTCGGCACCGCCAAGACCGACGCCGATGGCCGCGCCACCTTCAACCCGGGCCTGTCGCGTGGTGAAGGCGGCATGGTGCCAGCGGTGCTGATGGCCAGCAGCGACGGCGAGGACTTCGTCTTCCTCGACATGACCCGCGCCGGCTTCGACCTGTCCGACCGCGGCGTCACCGGCCGCGCCGCCCCCGGCGCTCTCGACGTCTATGCCTGGACCGAACGCGGCATCTACCGAGCCGGTGAGGACGTGCATGTCGCGGCCCTCGCCCGCGACGGTTCGGCCGACGCGGTGAGCAATCTGCCGCTCACCTTCATCTTCTCGCGACCCGATGGCGTCGAGGATCGCCGTATTGTCTCGGCGGGCGCCGAGGCCGGCGGCCATGCGGTCGACCTGCCGCTTTCCACGGCCGCTATGCGCGGCACCTGGAGCGTCGCCATCCACACCGATCCCGACGAGCCGGCGATTGCCAGCCAGATCTTTCTGGTCGAGGATTTCGTTCCCGACCGCATCGAGTTCGACCTGTCTAGCGACAAGGACGAGATCGCCGCCGGCGAGACCGCCAACGTCACCGTGGACGGCCGCTTCCTCTATGGCGCGCCCGCCGCCGGCCTCGCCATCGAGGGAGAGGTTGCCCTTTCCACCACCCGCGAATGGGAGAGTTTCCCGGGCTACGTCTTCGGCCTCGCCGACGAGCAGGATGTGCAGGCCGAACGCATCCCGCTGACCGGCCTGCCCACCGTCGGCGACGACGGCAAGGCGATGTTCCCCGTCGAGATCGATCAGCTGCCCTCCACCACCCGGCTGCTCAACGCCGAGGTCATTGTGCGCATGCGCGAGGCCGGCGGCCGCGCCGTCGAGCGCTCGCTGGACATCGGCATCCGGCCGAGCGGAGAGCTCATAGCCATCCGCCCCGACTTCTCGGGCAACGAGGTGCCGCAGGGCGGCACCGCGAAGTTCAGCATCATCGCCGTCGATCCGGACGGCGAGCGCCAGGCCTTGACCGGTGCCGAGTGGTCGCTGGTCAAGGTCGAGCGCGACTACCAGTGGTATCGCAGCGGCAATTCCTGGAACTACGAACCGGTCACTTCCACCAAGGCCGTTGCCAACGGCAGGATCGACATTCCGGCCGGATCCGAGATCAGCCTGTCGCAGCCCGTCGACTGGGGCCGCTACCGGCTCGAAGTCTCAACCGCCGACCCGGAAGGCCCGATCACCAGCTACGAGTTCGACGCCGGCTGGTACGTCGCTGCCAGCTCGACCGAGACGCCGGACGCGCTGGAAATCGCCCTCGACAAGGCCGACTACGCGCCGGGCGAGGTCGCCAGGCTGAAAATCTCGCCGCGCTTCGCCGGCGAGCTGCTAGTCACCGTCGGCGCCGACAAGCTCGTCTCCACCGTCACCGCCACGGTGCCAGCCGACGGCGCCACGATCGACATCCCGGTCGGCACAGACTGGGGCGCCGGAGCCTATGTCACCGCCACCCTCTTCCGGCCCGGCGAGGCGCAGGCGTCGCGCATGCCGTCCCGTGCCATCGGCCTCAAATGGCTGAAGGTCGACCCCGGCGAGCGCAAGCTCACGGTCGCCACCGCCGCGCCGGAAAAATCAATGCCGCGTTCCACCCTCGCCATTCCCGTCAGCGTCACCGGCGCCGCCGCCGGCGAGGACGCCTATGTCATGGTCGCCGCCGTCGATGTCGGCATCCTCAACCTGACGCAGTACAAGGCGCCGGATCCAGCGGAATGGTATTTCGGCCAGCGCCGGCTCGGCATCGAGCTTCGCGACCTCTATGGCCGCCTGATCGACGGTTCGCTCGGCGCCACAGGGCGGCTGCGCACCGGCGGCGATGGTGCTGCCCTCGCCGCTGAGGGAAGCCCGCCGACCGAGGAACTCGTCGCCTTCTTCTCCGGCATCGTCCGCCTTGACGCCGACGGCAAGGCAATGATCGCCTTCGACATGCCGCAGTTCAACGGCACCGTCCGCATCATGACGGTCGCCTGGACGAAACAGGCGGTGGGCCACACAGTGCAGGACGTCGTCGTCCGCGACCCGGTTGTCATCACCGCCGGCCTGCCGCGCTTCATGGCGCCCGGCGACGGCGCGGTCATGCGCCTCGACGTCGCCAACACCGACGGCCCGGACGGCGACTATGCGCTGGAGATCGAGACCACCGGCGACCTGTCCACCGGCAGCGCAGCGCTGCCCGACAAGGTCACCCTCAACGGCGGCAAGCGCCAGACGCTGACCGTCCCGCTGGTCGCGCAGTCCGTGGGCACTGCCGGCATCACCATCCGGCTCACCCATGCCGACGGCCTTGCCGTCGAGCTGGTGCTGTCGCTGCCGGTCCGCGCGCCCTCCCTGCCGGTGACCACCCGCATGGTGGTGGACCTCGGGCCCAACGGCAACAGCCTGCGCGTCGACCGCGAGCTCCTGGCCTCCAGCCTGCTCGACGGCGCTAGCGTCAGCGTCGGTGTTTCCCAGTCGGCGGCCTTCGACGTGCCATCCATGCTGATGACGCTCGACCGCTACCCCTATGGCTGCGCCGAACAGACCACCAGCCGCGCGCTGCCCTTGCTCTATGTCAGCGAACTCGCCGCGGGTGCGGGCATGGCCGACGATCCGGCCATGAAGCAGCGCATCCAGGACGCCATCTACCGCGTCCTCAACTACCAGTCCTCGTCGGGCAGTTTCGGCCTCTGGGGACCGGGCTCCGGCGATCTCTGGCTCGATGCCTATGTCAGCGACTTCCTGACGCGGGCCCGCGAGAAGGGCTTCGACGTGCCCGTGCATGCGATGACCCAGGCGCTCGACAATCTGCAAAACTCGCTCGCCTACGACATCGATCTGCAGGACCGCGGATCCGAGATCGCTTACGCGCTCTACGTCCTGGCGCGCAACCGGAAGGCGTCTGCCGGCGACCTGCGCTACTACGCAGACACGCAGCTCGAGGCCTTCTCGAGCCCGATGGCGGTCGCCCAGCTTGCCGCCAGCCTTGCGCTCTACGGCGACGCGCAGCGCTCCGAGGCGACCTTCACCGCCGCTCTGCAACTCGCCCGCTCGACCAGCGACTACGACTGGACCCGCGACGACTATGGGTCGAAACTGCGCGACGGCGCGGCCATGCTGGCGCTCGCCGCCGAAAGCCGCCCGACGCCCTCCATCGTCCCGGCACTGGTCAACTTCGTCGCCTCCGAGCGCGGCCGCACCCGCTGGACCAGCACCCAGGACGAAGCCTGGATGCTGCTCGCTGCCCGTGCCCTGCAGGCCGGCAACGCCGCGCTGTCGATCGACGTCAACGGCCAGCCCTATACCGGCGCTTTCTCGAAAACCGTCACCGGCAACGAGCTCCTTGCCGACCCGATCGTTATTGCAAACATCGGCCCACAACCGATCCAGGCGGTGGTCACCACGGTCGCCGCGCCGGTCGAGCCCCTGCCGGCCGGCGGCGACGGCTTCTCGATCGCGCGCACCTACTACCGGCTCGACGGCAGCGAGGCCAACGTCACCCAGGTAGCGCAGAACGAGCGCTTCGTCGTCGTGCTCAGGGTCAGCGAGTTCAACGACTGGGCCTCGCGCGTGCTGGTCAACGATCTTCTGCCCGCCGGCTTCGAGATCGACAACCCGCGTCTCGTCTCCAGCGCCGAACTGACGAGCTTCCCCTGGCTCGCCCCGACCCAGGCAGCGCATCTCGAATTCCGCAACGACCGCTTCATCGCCGCCTTCGACCGCTCGGCCGGCAGCGACCGGGCGATCACACTGGCCTATGTCGTGCGCGCCGTGACGCCCGGCGTCTTCACCCATCCGGCGGCGGCGGTCGAGGACATGTACAGGCCGCAATACTCGGCCCGCACCGCCACCGGCATGATGGAGGTCAAGGCGCCGTAGCGGCGGACGATGGCGATGCAAATGCTCATGCCACCTCAGCCGGCCGCTTCGCGGCCACCCTCTCCCCGGCAGGGAGAGGACGGGCTTACCCTGCCCGGAATCTGCCTTTCCAGCCTGACACTGTGCTCGAAAGTCTCCTCTCCCCCTCGGGGAGAGGGTGGCCGAGCGAAGCGGAGGACGGGTGAGGGGGCGCCGTCCATAAACGAGGCTCTTCCGCGGGTGGCTATCCCGTGAAGCGCCTTTCCCGCACCCTCGCCATCTCCGCTCTCGCCATGGCCGCGCTAGCCGGCGTCTCCTGGGCGGGGCTGGAATCGCTCGACCGAGCCTTCCCCCCGCCCCTGCCCGACGCCGCTTCCGTCTCCGCCGAAGTCACCGACCGCGACGGCCACCTGCTGCGCGCCTTCGCCAACCAGGACGGCCGCTGGCGGCTCGCCACGACGCTCGACCAGGTCGACCGCCAGTTCGTCGACATGCTGATTGCCTATGAGGACAAGAGCTTCTGGGAACATCCCGGCATCGACGTGTTCGCACTTGCCCGCGCGGCTGGCCAGTTCGCCACCCACGGCCGCATCGTCTCCGGGGGCTCGACGCTGTCGATGCAGCTCGCCCGCCTGATCGAGCCGCGCGAACACCGCAGTCTCGCCAGCAAGCTCCGCCAGATGTTCCGCGCCCTCCAGATCGAGCGCCGCCTGTCCAAGCGCAACATCCTGGAAACCTACCTGACGCTGGCGCCCTATGGCGGCAATCTCGAAGGCGTGCGCGCCGCCTCGCTCGCCTGGTTCGGCAAGGAGCCCAAGCGCCTCACCATTGCGCAGGCCGCCCTGCTCGTCGCGCTGCCGCAGCTGCCCGAAGCACGACGCCCGGACCGCCATCCCGACACCGCGCG
>CAMYMG010000083.1 GCA_947259295.1 uncultured Rhizobiaceae bacterium | reverse complement strand
GGCCCGCGCCAGCCGCAGCATCAGCGCCTTGCGGGTGGCCGGTGCCAGCCGGTGCTCCGGCGCCTCGCGCAGAATTTCGGCGCCGTACCCATCCGACAGGATGAAGCCGCATTCCTGCGGAAAGATTTCCGACGGCACGCCGGGATGCGTGGCGAAGAAGAAGCGGTCGGAATGCAGCCGGTAGTCCGGCCATTTGCGGTCGACGCGAAAATCCTCGACCGACGATTTGATCTCGATGATCCAGATGTCGCCCTTGGCCGTCAGCGCCACGAGGTCGGCACGACGGCCGGTGGCCAGGCAGAGTTCGGGCAGCACATGCGCCCCCATCTGCGACAGCAGCCTCTGCACGCCGCGCCGCACCAGCAGCGCGCGCTCGGACTGTCGGCCGTCGACCAGCGGGTTCTGGAGAATCGGTGAAACGATAGGCATGGCCGGTATAATGCCAGAGTTTGTTCACGATTTGAACCCGAAGTAGGTGACGCGATCGGTTCGCAGGGTTCCCCCCACGAGCAGGGCTGGCCGCACCATGTCTGCTGTGTCGAGTCCGATGGATCTTCCAGGACGTCAACATGGAAAACACGAACAGGATGCGGCGCTCGTGCGCGGGAACTGGCGATGAGCGATCTGCGTTTATGGGGCCACGAGTTCGCTCAGGAGTTCGCGCCATGACGCAACCAGGAAGACCGTTGCCCCACCCGGAGCCATTCCCGGCGCCGCCGGACCAGCCGATGCCGCCCGAGCCGGCGCCGGCGCCTGGGCCGATTCCGATCCCGCCTGTCCGGCGAGGCCTGGAAGTGAAAGCTCCAGCCTAGTTCATCGGATGCGACATCGATGGAAAAGATTTTCACGCGGATCGCCAATTCGGTGGCTCGTGCGACGGGACGGCCGGTCACCTTCATCGGCTGCGGACTTCTGGTCGTCGTGTGGGCGCTTACCGGCCCGGTGTTCCACTACAGCGATACATGGCAGTTGATCATCAATACCGGGACGACCATTGTCACCTTCCTGATGGTCTTCCTCATCCAGAACACCCAGAACCGCGACAGCGCCGCGGTGCAGGCCAAACTCGACGAACTGCTGCGCGTCAGCACAGGCGAAAATTCCTTCATCGGGATCGAACACCTGTCCGAGACCGAGGTCAACGAATTCCGCTCGCGATGCGAACGCGCCGCCAGGGAGCATGACCGCCTGACGAGCAGTGCCCTGGCGCCGGCCGCCGAATGACGGCCGGCTCCCTCCGGCTCAATAGCCGCCGATGATCGGCAGTATCTCACCGGTGATGTAGCTGGAGCACTGCGGCGAGGCCAGGAAGACATAGGCCGGCGCAAGTTCCTCCGGCTGTGCCGGGCGCTTCATAGGGGTATCGGCGCCGAACTCCGAGACGTCGCCGGCCTGGCGGTCGGACGGGTTGAGCGGCGTCCAGACCGGTCCCGGCGCCACCGCGTTCACGCGGATGCCCTTGCCAAGCAAATTACCGGAGAGCGCGCGCGTGAAGGCGTGGATGCCGCCCTTGGTCATCGAATAGTCGACCAGTTCCTTCGACCCGTCGATGCCGGTGACGGAGCCGGTGTTGACGATGGCCGATCCCGGCTTCATGTGCGGCACGGACGCCTGCGCCATGTTAAAGTAGCCGTAGAGATTCGTCTTCAGCGTCGCATCGAAATGTTCCGGCGTCAGGTCCTCGAATTTGGTCGAATGCACCTGGAAGGCGGCATTGTTGACGAGGACGTCGAGGCCGCCGAGTTCCTTGACCGTACGGTCGACCGCCTTCAGGCAGTGCCCGCGGTTCGAAACGTCGCCAGAAATCAGAATGCAGCGGCGGCCTTCGGCCTCGATGGCCGCCTTGGTGGCGCGGGCATCTTCATGCTCGGTGAGATAGGCTACCGCAACATCGGCGCCTTCGCGCGCGAACAGCACAGCAACGGCCCGGCCGATGCCGGAATCGCCGCCGGTGACGAGCGCAACCTTGCCCTCGAGCTTGCCGGAGCCGCGGTAGTAGGGCGCGTCATACATCGGCGCCGGATCGATCTTGCGTTCTTCGCCGGGCTTCGGGTGATGCTGCTTGGGAAAGGGCGGCGCCGGATATTCGCGGGCGCCCAACTGCGCGGCCGACGGCTTCTTGTCCTCGCCTTCCTTCCGGTCGTTTCTGTCGACGGTGTCCTGGATCTTGCGCTGGCGCGTCGCTGCCGCCTTGGCGCCGCCGCTCTTGGCGCTGCTACTCTTGCCGGTACTGCTCTTGCCGGTGCTGGATCTGGTGGCCATTTCATTCTCCGCTTGTGCTTCGAGCCTCAAACGCGCGAAGCGGCGGAAGGTTGTCGCGATAGAGAGTTTGCGACGCAGCGCCCCGGACGGCGCGGGTCAGGCAGGCTTGGCCGCGTCCCAAGGCTCGATGCGCGCGCATTGCAGCAGCGCATAGAACGAGACCGAACCGAAGAAGCCGGCATAGACCCAGAGCAGGCCGACCGGCTGCCAATGGCGCAGCACGACGACTGCCGCGCCGGCCAGCGCAGCGATGCAGGCAAAGCGCGTCACGTTCAGTATCAGACGGCGCGCATTGAGGTAGCTCAGGAAGAAGGTGGCCGGCTGGTAGAACCCGCTGACCAGGACGATCAGCGCCGCCGCCGGCGCGGCCTCAGGCGGCACGACATTGTTGGGGCCAAGCAACAGGTTGAACAGCCATGGCGAGAAGAAGAGCACCGCGCCGGCGGGAATCGCGGTCGCGCCGACGCAGAGCGCCGTGACCTGCCACAGGCCGCGGTGCGCCCGGGCGACTTCGCCGGCGAGAAGCTGCCGGCTGATGCGCGGCAGGAATATCTCGGCGAGCGTCCGGCTGCCGGCCATGGCGAGGCGGCAGACCTTCATGACGGAATCGAAGACCACCAGGACCGGGCCGACGCCGAAGAGTGCCGTCAGCACGGCATAGGGAGAATTGAGGACCAGCAGTTCGGACAGTGCAAACAGCAGCGACGCCCAGAACTGCTTCCAGTAGGCGGCGAGGCCGGAGGCAGCAGGGCGGGCCGCGTCCTGCCTGAAGATGGCGGAGCGGCGGATCATGCGGACGAGGATGACCATGAACAGGGCGATGATCAGCGTGGTGGCAAGACCGAAGAGCAGGAAGTTGCCGGTCAGCCAGAACAGGCCGAGTGCGGCCAGGAAGGCGATGCGCCGGATGATGGAAATGAAGGCGAAGGGCCGGCCGAGATCGGCCGACCATGCGGTCGATTGCAGGTCGAACGACCAGTAGTTGGTGAACAGGCAGCCGAAGAGGAACAGCGCGTTGCCGAGATAGCGGACCGGATCGTCGAGACCGAACCACAACGGGACCGCGAAGGAGAGCAGCACCAGCAGCGCGCCTTGCCCGACCAGAAAGCGCAGCACCTCGGCGCGCCCGCTTCCCGCCATGCCGAGCGAGACGGGACGCAGCGCCATGTAGTTGGCGCGGCCGATCGCCTGGTCCACCGGCTGGGCGTAGAAGCCGACCGCCGTAAGGAAGACGATCTCGGCATAGCGCGGCTGGTCGAGGCCGCGCGCCAGAACCACCAGCTGCGCCATGGTAAACAGAAGGTTGATGGCGGTGTGGACGGCATGAAGGGCGCCGAAGCCGGTCGCAAGACCGAGGATGCGACCCATCCGTCCGCCCAGCCGGCCTTCTGTGACACCATGCGTCATGCGATCGGCTCGATCCGGCCGGCTGGCCCGCTCACTTTCGCGTCGAGGATGCGACCGTCCATGTCTGGAAGCGCTCGCCGCGCAGCGACTTGTAGACGCCGACGGCGGTGGCCCACATTGCGACGATGATCTCCCAGCTGCCGGTGATGACCGGCAGGTCGAGCCGCGCGGCGGCGATCGCGACGAGTGCCAGCAGCGCGACATAGACCGCGCACGCAGCCGGGCCGAAGATCAGGCCGACGAGCACGGCCGACGCCGCCGCGCCTGTGATGAGGAAATAGCCGGCCAGCCAGCGCAGGAACTTGTGTGACAGGTATTTGTAGATGGTCAGGCCGTCGAGCCTGGCAATCTTTGGCCACAGCAGGCGGTGGCAGTTGAAGGCGCGGCACGCGATGCGGACCTTGCGGCGGAACTCGTCGCCGCGCACTGTGGCCGAGCGTTCATAGGCAACGAAATCGTCGCCCCGCACCAGCCTGTAGCCGTCGCAGAGGATCGACATCGACGTGTGGAAGTCGTCGATGATGTCGGCCGGTGTCGGCCGGTGCAGCGCGCGGCGTATGGCAAACAGCGAGCCGTCGGCGCCCATCACCGAGCCGGTATCGCTCTCCAGCTGTTTCACCCACTCCTCGTGCTTCCAGTAGAGCGCGCCGATGCGGGCGGTCTCGCTTTCGTTCTCGTTCTGGTAGCGCAGGTGGCCGGTGACGCAGCCGACCGTTTCGTCGGCAAAATATTTCGGCAGGTTGCGCACAGTGGCCGGATCGATCATCACATTGGCGTCGGTGTAGATGACGATCTCGGCGTCGGTCAGCGACAGCAGCCGGTTCATGCCGGCGCTCTTGCCGCTTCGCGCCTCGGCGAGAGAGATGGTGAACTCGCCGGCCACCGATTTCAGGATCTCGTTGGTGCCGTCGCTCGAGGCGTCGCTGTGGATCAGCAACTGGCAGTCGCCAAGCGCGTCGCGCACCGCCCGCATGTTGGCGATCTTCTGCTCGACCACGTCGCGCTCGTTGTAGACGCAGCAGACGACAGCAAACCGCGTCGGTTCCGGACGGGTCGCGGCGAGCGGACGGGGCCTCAGACGGCGCACCAGCATCAGGCTCAGCGGGTAGGTGACATAGGGGTGGAGGACGAGGAGCACACAGGCGAGAAAGACGGCACCAAGCAGGATCATCACGCCACCCCCTTCGTATCGGCCGGGATGCCGGACTGCCCGATCCTCGGGAGGCAGGGGACCGCGCCCGCCGCCTCCCAGCCACGCGAATGCACTTTCATCGGCTCGATCGCCCCTTCTCTCTGCCTGATCGCCTCAGTTCCAGTTGACCGTGTTGCGGCCGGCCGACAGCGCCGTTGTGGTTTCGCCGACCGCGTTGATGAGCTTGAGATATTTCACGACGGCTGCGTTGCCGATGTAGAGCACGTCCTTGTTGTGGACCGGGAACTGCGAGGCGAGGAAGAAGCCGCCGGAATCGCGCAGGTTGAAGAGGTAGATCACCGGGATCTCGTCGCCCTGCCACTTCTCGACCGGCACGCCGAGCTTGGCGGCAACGCTGCGGCTTTCCATGCGGTAGACGACGACGGCACCCGGATTGGCGCGATTGTCGATCAGGCCACCGGCCTTGCCCATGGCGTCGGAGAGGCTGATCTGTTCGTCGGAGAAGTCGAAGCGCCCGTTCTCGCCGGCTGCGCCGAAGGCGGTGAAGGCGTGCGGTTCGCGATAGACATAGATCGTGTCGTTGGGCAGCACGTAGATGTTGTTCGACGGATCGCGCACCAGCGTCTGGAAATAGACCGTGGTCTTCTTCGAGCGGCGCTGCAGCGTGACATAGGTCTCGTAGCCCGGCTGCTTGGGCCCGCCTGCGCGGGCAATGACATCCAGGATCCGCTCGCCCTTGGCGTTGACCGGGAATTTCGACGGAGAATTGACGTCGCCGAGCACGCTGACCTCGGACGAGGTCTGGGACTTCACCGTGACGACGGCCTGAGGCTCGATGGCGCGGCTGGCCAGCCGTTGCTCGATGACGTTCTGGATCGCCGCGGGCTCGAGCCCGGCGGCATGGATCGACCCGGCATAGGGGACAGAAATGTTGCCGGCACTGTCGACCTTCTGGTCGGGCAGGTTGACGAAATTGCCGGAACTGTTGGTCGATTCGAGCGGGACGAACAAGCCGCCGGGGCTCGCCTCGAAGATGGTGACGGCGACGACATCGCCGACACCGAGGCGGATGGAGGCCGGGCCCGATCCCTTGAGTTTTCCGAGACCCAAGTCCGGTCGCGACTTTTCGACGATCTTGACGACCTGGGGCGTCACGTTGACGACGGCGTGAGGCGCGCCTGCCGGCGCATTGACCGGCGCGTAGCTGTTGGACCCGAAATCGGGACCGGAAGAGGGTAGAGATTCACACCCGGCTAGGGCCAGCGTACTGATGAGGACTACGGAAAACGACTTGGTAAAGACCTGATACACACAACCTCACTTCGCCCCTACCGCAGCCTATAGGTGCACTGCACAAATGCGAGTCCCGAAATCGCCCCTCCCGTCGCGGGATGCGATATTGGAATGCAGGTGTTGCATGACGAACACACTGCAACATGTTCGTCAGAATTGTGGCGGAGGCGGAAATAGCGGGAGCGCGATCGCCAGATAAATACAACCCGGCTTTGATAAATAGTTGCACTATCTTATACTATTCTCGCTTTTCCACTCGATCTCGGTGCAATAGATTTCGCTATTATATGCACTTGGCTGATTCTTGAAGAATCGTGCCTCCCTATTCAATATTTTTTACGATAGTGAAACATTCTGTCACTATCTCAGGCGTTTGCACTGCAGCATGATAGGCCGCATGTTGCACTTGGACAAGCTGGCGTCGAGGGCCGGCCCGCGCAGCCCCGGCATGGATTTTCGCCATGAACTCCGGTAGGGCGGCAAAATGGCTTGTGCCGCTCCGCTCCGCGGCAGCGGATCCCGCCGGTGCCGTCAGGCTGGCGGTAGGTCGCGGCTATGCCGGCATCGTCGCGCTCTCGGCGGTGTCCAATCTATTCATGCTCTCCGGCTCGATCTTCATGCTCCTGGTCTATGACCGGGTCCTGCCCAGCGGCAGCGTCCCGACGCTCGTAGCCCTGCTTGTTCTCCTGACATGCATTTATGTCGGTCTGGCGGCGCTGGAGACATTACGCCTGCGCGCGGCGACGCGGATTGCCGACTGGTTCGGCGACGAGGCAGGACCCGCGGTCATGCAATTCGCGATCCTGCATCAACCGGCAACAACCGGCCGGCACGCCGCCGTGCAGGTGAATGCGATGCAGGATTTCGACCGGCTGCGCAGCTTCATCGGCTCGCCGGCGGCCATTGCCCTTTGCGACCTGCCGTGGCTGCCGATCTATCTCATCGTCGCCTTCCTGTTCCACCGCGACCTCGGGCTGCTGGCGGTTGCCGGGGTGGCGATCCTGCTGGGGCTGGCGGCGCTCGGCGATTATCTGGCGCAGGCGCCGACCCGGGTGGCGAGTTCTGCCAACGCCCGTCGCGCCAAACTCTTCGAGACGGTGACCCGCAACGCCGGCACGATCGCCGGTCTCGGCATGCGCGGCGCCTTCGCACGGCGCTTTGCTGACGCCGATGCCGACCTGCGCTCGGCCTCCCGGCGGTCCGCCGACAACACGGCGCTGTTCGTCGGCATGTCGAAGGGTATCCGGCTGCTGCTGCAGTCGGCGTCGCTGGCGCTCGGCGCCTATCTGGCGCTGCGCAACGAGATCACGCCGGGGATGATCATCGCTGTGTCGATCATCACCTCGCGGGCGATGGCGCCGGTCGAGCAGGCAATCGGCCACTGGCGTGGCTTCGTCGCCGCAAGGCAGAGCTGGCTGCGCATGAAGACGGCGTTGCGGGCCGTGGGAACAGCGCAGCCGCGGACGCAGCTTCCGCCGCCGCGGGCGACGCTCGACGTCGCGGGCCTCGGCGTGAGCGCTCCGGGCAGCGGGCAATTGCTGCTTGGCGACGTATCCTTCTCGGTCAGTGCCGGCATGTCGGTCGGGGTGATCGGCCCGAGCGGCGCCGGCAAATCCTCATTGGCGCGGGCGCTGGTCGGCGTGTGGCCGGCAGCGCAAGGCAGCATTCGCCTCGACGGCGCCGAGATCGGCCAGTGGCCGGCCGACGCGCTCGGCCGGCATCTCGGCTATCTTCCGCAGGAAGTGGAACTGTTCGAGGGCACGGTGGCCGAGAATGTCGCGCGGCTGGCGGCGTCCTTCGAGTCGGATGAAGTGATTGCCGCAGCAAAGCAGGCCGGGGCGCACGAGCTGATCGTCGGCCTGCCCGATGGCTATGACACGATGATCGGAGCGGACGGCATCACCCTGTCGGCCGGGCAGCGCCAGCGCATCGGCCTGGCGCGCGCCTTGTTCGGATCGCCGTTCCTGATCGTGCTCGACGAGCCCACCTCGAACCTCGATGCCGAGGGCGACGAGGCGCTGCTCGCGGCCATCGACAGCGCCACCAGCCGCAACGCCATCGTCATCGTCATCGCGCACCGGCCCAGCGCCATCGCCGCGTGCGACCGGGTACTGGTGATCGCCAAGGGCCGGCAGGCAGCCTTTGGGCCGCGCAACGACATTCTGCGGCAGCAGGACCATGGCCCGGTCAGGGTGGCGACGTCATGATACGCCGGGACGAGTTGCGCGACGAGGCACGAGGCAAGGCCGGAGTGCGGCGCGAACTGCTGTTGGGCCTCGCGGTCTGCGTGCTGCTGGTAGGCGTGCTCGGCGGCTGGGCGGCAACGACAAGACTGGACGGCGCCGTCGTTGCCGGCGGACGGCTGACCGTGAGCGACAAGGTCAAGCAGGTGCAGCACCGCGACGGCGGCATCGTCAGTGCCATCCTGGTGCAGGACGGGGCACGGGTGGTGGCCGGTCAGCCCTTGATGCAGCTCGACGACACGGCAGTGCGGGGAAACCACGCGATCATCGTCGCGCAGCTGGTCGATTTCGTCGCCCGGCGCCACCGGCTGCGCGCCGAGCAGGCGGGCGTCGACATGGCCGACAACGCGCCGCCGCTTCCCGGCATGGAAGGGCTGGAGAAGGAGCTTGCCAGGGCGATGGCTTCGGAGACGACGCTGTTTCAGGCGCGAAAGACGGCGCTGCAGGGCCAGAAGGAAAGCATCGCCGAACAGATCAGGCAGCTGCGCGCCGGGGTCAACGGCCTGGAGGCGCGGCTTGCAGCGACGAAGGACCAGGTGAAATACATGGGCGAGGAACTGGCCAGCGCACAGGCACTGATGGCGCAGGGGCTGACGACGCAGCGGCAGGTTTCGCAGCTGCTGCGAGGGCAGGCGGAACTCGCGGGAAGCGTCGGGCAGCTCGAATCGGAGATCGCGCAATCGAACATCGCGATTGCCCGGAGCGAGCTCGAAAGCCTGCAGATCGACCTCGAGGCGCGCGAAAAGGCGGAGCAGGAACTGCGCGAGGCCGACGCCAGCATCGCCGAACTGCTGGAGCGTCGCAAAGCGACGCAGGACCAGCTGGAGCGCCTTGTCGTCCGCGCACCCGGTGCGGGCGTCGTCAGCCAACTCGCGGTCCACACGGTGGGCGGCGTCATCGCAGCCGGCGCGGTGCTGGCCCTCATCGTGCCGGAAGACGATCATCTGGTCGTCGAGGCGCGCATCCGGCCGGTCGACATCGACGGCGTGGCAGCCGGGCAGGCAGCGCGCATAAGAGTGCGCACGCTAGATTCCAGGCTGCTTCCGGACTTGGAAGGCGAGGTGATGTCGGTTTCAGCGGACGTGATCGTGCAGCAGGAAACCCAGGAGAGCTACTATCTGGTGCGGATCGCCATCGACGAGGAGGAACGGCTGCGGCGCGAGCGCCAGCTCGTCTCGGGCATGCCGGCCGAGGTATTCCTCGCCACCACCGGCAGGCGAACCGCGCTGCAATATCTGATCGGGCCTCTGAAAGACCAACTTTCCCATGCAATGCGCGAAGGCTGAGGCTCGCGCCTGCGGCCAGAGCCGGCCGTTTCGCAGAATTCCGCAACACTGGTAGACCCATCATGACATTGACGGCAGGGGCATTGATGAGTCGGAAACCCGTGCGGCGGCGCCTAGCGACCATGGCGCTATGGGCGGCGCTGCTTGCCGCCGCCGCGGCGACGGGGCTGCTTGCCGTCGCCGGCGGCACATGGCCGGGCGACATGGCTGCGTTCTTCCGCCCGCAGATCGCGGTCTTGACCGCCTGCCTGTTGCTGGTTTCGGTCGGCCTGCGCCGCGCCTTGTCTTCGGCAGTGCTGGCCACGCTGCTCGTGCTTTCCGGTGCGCCGCTTTTCATGTCGGGAATCCCGGCCGCGCCCAACGCCCGGCAGGGCGACCTGAGGATCGTGTCGGCAAACCTGCTCTACGACAATCCCGACAAGGCGGGCTTTCGCTCGGTCGTGGCGGGGCTGGCCCCGGACATACTGGTGACGCAGGAAGCCAAGTTCGGCTGGCCGGCGGCACTGCGCGACCTGCCGGGACTGCCGAACACGGCCGGCCCCGAGATCGCCCGCTGGAACGGCAATATCGTGCTCAGCCGCTTTCCGATGAAAGCCAGTCTCGTGCCAGACATGCCGCCTTCGGGCGAGATACTCGGCGGCGGCAAGGCAATCCGCGTCGAGGTGCAGGTCCGCAGCGATGCCGCGCCGCTCATCCTCTACGCGATCCACGCCCCGACCCCGCGCACCCTGATCGGATGGCAGGCACGCAACCTCTATCTCGCAACGATTGCCCGGCGCATCGCGGCCGAACCGGCGGGCGCCCGGGTGGTACTCGCCGGTGACTGGAACACGCCGGTCTGGACGCCAACATTCCGCGATTTCTTCGCCGTCTCCGGCATGTTCGCGACAGAGCGGTCTTCGTGGCCCGCCGTAACACGGGTGTTCTTCGGCCTCGGCCGGCTGCTCGGAACCGCCGTCGACCACATCGCCGTTTCGAGCGGCATTGGCGTCCATCGCATCTCGACGGGCCCAGCCATCGGTTCCGACCATCTGCCGGTTGTCGTCGACCTCGGCCCGCCGGATTCTCCCGGCGGCTAGGCCTCCTGGGCCGAGGGCTGCGCCGGCATACCGGCCTCCAGTGTGGCAACAGCATGTTCCAGATGCGCGATGCTCGACGTGCCGAGAATGACCGAGGTGACGCCGTCGCGGCGGGATGCCTGCACAAGCGCCTCGCCCGGCGAAAGGCCGGGCTGCATGCGCAACACTTCGCGCGCCAAAATGCCGATGCCGCGCTCGCCCATCTCCGCCGTTAAACCGGAGGCGATGGCTTCGTCCAGCACGTCCATCGGCAGTTCGACCAGGGCCAGTCCGGGCAGCGCTAGCGATGCCTCTAGCGCGGGAAGGTCGTCGCAAGACATGCCCCAGTGACGAAGCTTACCGTCGCGTTTCTGCACCTCCAGCGCATCGGCGACCGCCGGGGTAATGTCGCTGGCCGGTGGGCTGTGCAGCAGCAGCGCGTCGACATGGTCGGTGCCAAGGCGCCGCAGGCTTGCGTTCAAGGCCCCGGCTATGTGAGCCGGCGAAAAATCCGTCGCCAGATTGGCGTCGCGCTGTCCAACGACTGCCTTGCGGGCCGGGCCGGCGCGTCCAAGAAGCGGCTTCAGGATCGGCTTCAGCGACCTCATCAACTGCATCTTGCGGGAGAATTTCTTGCCGCACTTGGTCACCACGAAGGCCTGGTCGCGGCGGCCGGCAATCAGCGTGCCGATCTCGCGCTCGCTGTCGCCCTGGCCGTAGATGTCGGCGGTATCGAACAGGCTGACGCCGAGTTCGAGCGACCGCTCGAGCAGGCGGCGCATGTCACGCATGGGGACAGGGTTACCGAGCGAGCCGATGCGGCTGCAGCCTAGGCCGAGCAGTGGCAAAAGGGTTCCGTCGGGGCCGAACGGGCGTTGCTTCATGCGAAACTCCATGCCACCCGAGCCCCATTCGGACGGCTTTGCTGCAATGCAACCAAAATTCCCCAACTCGTGTTGCAATTGCTAACACCAAGTGGAATAAAAATCATCAAGCATGGGGTGCTAAAATTTTCGGCCGGGCCTTCGGCCGCAAGGAGCGTTCGACCCGTGCTGGGAAATTTTTCCGACATTCCGGAGGCAGGCCTGACCTGCGACGTGGCCATCGCCGGCGGTGGCGCGGCGGGCCTGACGCTGGCGCGAACGCTGGCAGCGGGCGGCCTGAAGGTGGTGCTGCTCGAAGCCGGCGGCGACAAGAAGACCGCCGCATCCCAGGACCTCTACCGCGGTGAACTCGTCGACCCGGTGGTGCATCCGGCGACGCACAATTATCGCGTCAGGGCGCTGGGCGGCACCAGCAGGATCTGGGGCGGCCGCGCCATTCCGCTCGACCCGATCGATCTGGAGGCACGTGCCTGGGTGCCGGGGTCCGGCTGGCCTCTGAGCTTTGCCGAGCTTGCCGGGGATTACGCCGAGGCGCTGGAAGCGGCGGAGGCCGGCGCGCCTGCCTATTCCACTGCCGAGGCCTTGCCGGGAAGCCAGGAGGAACTGGCGCCCGGGCTCGACGGCGAGATGGTGCGCACCACCGTCGAACGCTTCAGCAAGCCGACGAATTTCTGGCGCCGCTACGGCAGCGAACTGACGCAGTCGCAGCACGTGACTGTGTTGCGCAACGCGCCGGTGACCCGGGTGCAACTGGCAGACGACGGCAACAGCGTGGCATGGCTGGAGGTGGCCGGACCGGACGCGGCGCGTAGGCGGGTGACGGCGAAAAACTACGTGCTGGCGCTCGGCGGTCTCGAAACGACACGGCTTATGCTGGCGTCGAACGATGTCCGGCCGGATGGTGTCGGCAACGACGGCGGCCAGCTTGGCCGCAACTATATGAGCCATCTTTGTGCCACCGCCGGCACGGTGACCTTCTCGGGGCCGCCCGAGGGCGTCGCCTACGACTATGCGCAGGACCGCCACGGCATCTATGTGCGCCGGCGGCTGTGGCTGACCGAGGCGGCGCAGCGGCAGCACGGCCTGCTCAACACCACTTTCCGCACCCAGCTGCCCGAGCCCGGCGATCCCTCGCATGGCGACGCGGTGCTCTCGGCGATGTTCCTGGTCAAGGACATGGTGCTCTACGAATACAGCCGCAAATTCGTCGAAAACCCGGTCGGCTGGGCCGGACGGGCGCGGCATGTCTCGAACATCGTGAGGCAGCCCATCCGGCTGGCGAGATTCGGTTCGAACTGGCTGCGCAAGCGTACTTTCGCCGAGCGCAAGCTGCCGTCGGTCGTGCTTGGCTCGGCAGCCAACCGCTACGAGCTCGAGTTCCACGCCGAGCAGGCGCCCAACCCCGACAGCCGCCTGACCCTGTCCGGCGAGCGCGACGCACTCGACATGCCGCGCCTCAAGGTCGACTGGCGCATTACCGATCTCGACATCGAGAGCCTGCAGAAAAGCTATGACCTGCTGGCGGGCGAATTGCTGCGCAGCGGCGCGGGGCGTCTCGATTTCGACCGGGAGGCGCTTGGCGAACGCGCAAGGCGGCACGGCATTGTAGGCGGCCACCATATCGGCACCACGAAGATGTCGGCCGACCCGAAGCAGGGCGTCGTCGACGCCGACCTGCGCGTCCATGGCGTCGGCAATCTCTACGTCGCCAGTTCGTCAGTGTTCCCGACCTCGGGCCAGGCCAATCCGACGCTGACCATCCTGGCGCTGACGCTCAGGCTGGCGCGCCATCTCAGCCATCCCGGCTGAGCGCCGGCGATCAGGCTGCTTCGGCTTCCGCCGGGCGTGTGCGCGCGGCCACGCAGATGGCGGTGAAGACGGCGACGCCCAGCACGGCAAAGACCCACAGCGCACCGATCGACAACGGCACCGAGGTGCGCGCCATCATCAGCGCGAAGAGGAATGGCGCGAAGGACGACGAGAACTGCCGCGCCGCGCTCATCCAGCCGACGCGCGCGCCATAACCCTGTCGGCCGAACATCTCGAGCGGCAATGTGCCGCCGACGATCGACACCAGCCCTGAGCCGAGGCCGAACAGGATGACGAAAGCGGCGACGCCGGGCAGCGACGGTGCGCTTGCCAACAGCACGGCGAGGCCGATGGCGAGCAGCAGAGTGGCGATGACGGCGAGAAGCGCCTGCGACAGGCGCCCGCCGAAGATCATGTTGACGAGGCGGCTCGCGACCTGCGCCGGGCCGAACAGCGTCGCCACCAGCGTGCCGGCGGTGCCAAGGCCGATGGCGGTGAGCAAGGGCACCATGTGGATGAGGACGGAGGACAGCACCAGGCCCTCGATGGCGAAGCCCGCCATCATGAGCAGGAAGATCAGGCGCATGCGGGCGGGGTCGAGCGCGACAGTCTCCACGGGCGTGGCGGCCCCGCCCGGGAGCGTGTCGCCGAACACCTGCCGCCGCCGTGACAGGCTGAGCAGCCAGGCGTGGACCGGCATGCAGACGAGGAAGTTCAGCGCGGCGAAGACGAGGTACACCATCCGCCAGTCGAGGAAGCCGTGCAGCCATGTGGTGACCGGCCAGAAGATCGTCGAGGCGAAGCCGGCGATCAGCGTCAGATGGGTGATGCTGCGCTGCGCGCCGGCCGGACCGATCTGCACAATGGCGACGAAGGCGGTGGCGTAGAGCACGAAGCAGGAGGCGAGTTCCATCGCGACCAGCGCGGCGACGAAGGTGAAGCGCTCGGGCGCCAGGGCGCATGCGGCGAGCGCCAAAGCGGCGACGCCGGAACCGAAGGTCATCACCCGGCCGGCGCCGTGGCGGTCGGCCATGCGCCCTGCGGTCGGCGCGAGCAGGCTGCCGAGGAAGAGCGCGAGCGACAGGGCGCCGAACACCCATTGCTCCGGCAGGCCGAGGTCGGCGGAGATGGCCGGTGCGAGGATGGCAAAACTGTAGAACAGCGTGCCGTAGCCGATGATCTGGGTGAGGCCGAGTGCCCAGACGGCAAGCGCCGGCGCCCTGACGTCAGGCGAATGCATGGGGCAAGCGGCCTCCCCTGAGACAGTCGCGCCGGATGCATGGGGCAGGCATGCTCATGCCGCCGCTCCGCAGCAGGCCGAGGCCTTGGCCGGTTCGACCTTGCTCGCCGATC
>CAMYMG010000082.1 GCA_947259295.1 uncultured Rhizobiaceae bacterium | reverse complement strand
CGCAGCTACGGCGCGAAGGCCCCACGGGTCGCGTTCGGGCACCTGCGTGCGCGGCAGGTCGGCGCCGAGCCCGTCGAGGCTGGCGGCCATGCGCCGCTGGTGTTCGCGCCACAGCGCGTCGGAGAAGGCAGTTTCCCGGCCGCTCAGGCGGTCGGCCTGGACGAGGACCGGCGTGTGGGCGAGCCGGTTGGCGCGCTCGATGCGACGGTCGATCTCGGCGCCCGTCGGCTTTCTGAACAGCCGGAGCGGCAGCAGTGCCGCCAGCGCTGCAACAGCCAGAAGAACGATAAGGATCAGCCTGGCTGCGTCGGGCAGGATGCGGAAGACGCCGAGCCAGGACAGGCTGAGGAAAAGGCTCGCCACCACCAGCAGCGGCAGCACCAGCGGCCAGCCGCGTTCCAGGACCATGGCCCCGGCAACCGCGAGCCTTGTGCGGGCAAGTCTTCCTGAAAATATCGTCTTGCCGTAGTCCGCCGCCATCAGCCCTTCCAGCGCGAACCGCAGAATGCGTCGCAGACCTCAGGACTCAAAGAATAGCAGCAATCGAGGCAAAGGCGAGGCGGGGTAGCGAAAACGTGATCGGCTAGGCGCCCGCGGCTACAGCCAGTCTGGCACCGAGTCGAGGCCGATCAGGTCGTCATAGGAGGGTCGCGGGCGCACGACGTGGAAGCGGTCGCCGTCGACCAGCACTTCCGGCACCAGAAGCCGCGAATTGTAGGTGCCGGACTGCACCGCGCCGTATGCGCCGGCCGTGCTGAGCGCGATCAGGTCGCCCGAGCGCAGCTTCGGCAGGTCGCGGTCGAGGCCAAGATAGTCGCCGGTCTCGCACACCGGGCCGACCACGTCGGCGCGCATGCGAGGTGCCTCGGGCGCCTGCTGCGTCACCGGGCGAATGTCGTGATAGGCCTCGTAGAGCGTCGGGCGGATCAGGTCGTTCATCGCAGCGTCGACGATGACGAAGTTCTTCGCCGCGCCTTCCTTCACGTAGATGACTTCGCTGACCAGTATGCCGGCATTGCCGACGATCATGCGGCCGGGCTCGAACATCACCTTCAGGCCGAGGTCGGTGACATGCTTCCTGACGATCGCCGCATAGGCGTCGGGCAGCGGCGGCGGCGCATTGTCGGTGCGGTAGGGAATGCCGAGGCCGCCGCCGAGATCGATATGCCGCATCTCGTGGCCGTCGGCCCGCAGCGTGCCGACCAGTTCGACCAGCAGGGCGAAAGCGTCGTCGAAGGGCTGCAGGTCGGTGATCTGGCTGCCGATATGGGTGTCGATGCCGACCACCCTGATGCCGGGCAGCCTGGCCGCCTTGGCATAGACCTGCCGCGCGTCCCGCCAGGCCACGCCGAACTTGTTCTCCGCCTTGCCGGTGGAGATCTTGGCGTGCGTCCTGGCATCGACGTCGGGATTGATGCGCAGCGACATCGGCGCAGTCTTGCCGAGCGCCACCGCACGCGCCGACAGCAGTTCGAGTTCCGGCTCGGATTCGACATTGAAGCAGAGGATCCCGGCCTCCAGCGCGAAGTCGATTTCCCGCGCCGTCTTGCCCACCCCGGAAAACAGGATCTTGTCGGCCGGAATGCCGGCGGCAATCGCGCGGCGCATCTCGCCCTCCGACACCACATCGGCGCCAGCGCCGAGCTTCGCCAGCGTCCGCAGCACCGCCTGGTTGGAATTCGCCTTCATGGCGTAGCAGACCAGGGCGTCGAGTTGCTCGAATGCCTTGGCAAACACCGAGTAGTGGCGCGTCAGCGTCGCCGTCGAATAGCAATAGAAAGGCGTGCCGACGGCCGCGGCAATGGCGGGAATGGCAACATCCTCGGCGTGAAGCACGCCGTCGCGATAATCGAAATGGTTCACGGCAAATTCGCCTGGAAAGCTGTCAGAGCAACGGGTCGAGCAGGAAGGGCTTGTCCGTGTCGGGTTTTTCCGGCTCCGGCGGTGCCGGCTCGCCCGCGTTCAGCGCATCCTTGCGGGCCTGGACCTTTGCCTCATAGGGCGTGTCGAGGCCGGCCTTGCGGCCGCAGGCCGATACCGCTCCCATCGCCGTGAGAAGCACGAGCGTCGTCAAAAGCCTGCCTGCGGTCATCGAACCCATCCGTGCCCCCGAGAAATGCGTCTGCCGCTTTTAGCGAAGTTTATCGGGCTTTGCACCCCGGCAAATCACGCCTTGGCGAGGCGCTTCTTCCAGTAGCGCACCTGCTTGCGCACCTCGGCCGGCGCGGTGCCGCCGAAGCTTGTCCGGCTGTTCACAGAATTCTTGACTGACAAGACGGAAAAGACGTCCTGCGTGATGCCCGGATGGATTTCCCGCAGGTCCGCAAGTGCCAGCCGGTCGAGCGCCAGCTTGCACGATTCGGCCATCGCAACGGCCCGTCCGGTGACATGATGGGCCTCGCGAAACGGCATGCCGAGTTCGCGCACCAGCCAGTCGGCGAGGTCGGTCGCCGTCGAATAGCCGCTGCCGGCGGCGCGCTTCATGGCTGCGGTCTCGATGGTCATGTCGCGCACCATTCCGGTCATGGCGGCAAGCATCAGGTCTAGCGTCTCGGCGGCGTCGAAGACGGCTTCCTTGTCTTCCTGCATGTCCTTCGAATAGGTCAGCGGCAGGCCCTTCATCACCGTCAGCAGGGCGATCAGGTCGCCATTGATGCGGCCGGTCTTGGCGCGTACCAGTTCGGCGGCGTCGGGGTTCTTCTTCTGCGGCATGATCGAGGAGCCGGTCGAGAACTGGTCGGACAGCCTGACGAAGCCGAACTGCGGCGTCGACCAGATGACGATCTCCTCGGCCAGCCGCGACAGATGGGTCGCACAGATCGCCGACAGGCTCAGGAATTCGAGGGCGAAGTCGCGGTCGGACACCGAATCCAGCGAATTGCGCGTCGGCTCTCGGAAGCCGAGCGCCTTGGCCGTCATCTGCCGGTCGATCGGGAATCCCGTACCGGCAAGGGCCGCGGCGCCGAGCGGGCTCTCGTCCATCCGCTCGATGGCGTCCCTGACGCGCGACAGGTCGCGCGAGAACATCTCGACATAGGCCATGCAATGGTGGCCGAAGGTCACCGGCTGGGCCGTCTGCAAATGGGTGAAGCCCGGCATCAGGGTCGCTGCGTGCTCCTCGGCGCGCTCCAGGAAGGCCGCGATCAGGCCCTTCAGCGCCTCGGCCACGCGCAGGCATTCCTGCTTCGTCCATAGCCTGAAATCGACCGCCACCTGGTCGTTGCGCGAACGCGCCGTGTGCAACCGCCCGGCGGCAGGGCCGATCAGTTCGGCCAGCCGCGCCTCGACATTCATGTGGATGTCCTCGAGCTTGTCGGAGAACTCGAAGCTGCCGGCCTCGATTTCGCGCAAAATCGTGTTCAGCCCGTGAGCGATTTTCTCTTGATCTTCCCTGGCGATGATGCCCGTTTCCGCCAGCATTTTGCAGTGAGCGAGCGAGCCCTGGATGTCCTGCGCGTAGAGCGCCTTGTCGAAGGAGATCGAGGCGTTGATCGCCTGCATGATGGCGGCGGGACCCGAGGCAAAACGTCCGCCCCACATCTGGTTGCTGGTCTTGTCGTCGCTCATCGTGATATCCGGGCGCTGGAGTTCGCTACATGACGGATGAAAAGAAATCGTTGTTCCCGGCCGGCCGCATGGTCGTCATTGCGGCGCTTGCCGGTGCGCTCGCCGGCGCGGTCGCGGTATATGTCAGTACAACCCTTTCTGGCAACAACGCGCCTGGCGGGTCGGTTGCCGCCAGCGACAATTCGGCCGCTGACGACACGGTCTGCGCGGCCAAGGCCGATGAGGCCAAGAGGGTTGCCGACGCCGCAACCGGCGCGGTTGCCGCGATGCTGCCCGCAGACCCGCCGCAATCGATGAAGAGCCTCGCTTTCAAGGGACCGGATGGCGCGCCGATGACGCTTGGCGACCATGCCGGCAAGCTGGTGCTGTTCAATCTGTGGGCGACCTGGTGTGTGCCGTGCCGCGAGGAGATGCCGGCGCTGAACACCCTTCAGAAGGAGAAGGGCAGCGAGGCCTTCGAGGTCGTCGCCGTCAATGTCGACACCGGCGACGATACAAAGCCGAAGAAATTCCTCACCGAGACCGGCGTCGATGCGCTCGCTTATTACCGCGACAATTCGCTCGATCTCTTCAACGACGTGAAGACGCGCGGCCTGGCGCTCGGCCTGCCGGTTACGCTGCTGATCGACGGCGAAGGCTGCCTGCTCGCCAACATGAACGGACCGGCCGACTGGGCGAGCGACGACGCCAAGCGCTTCCTGGCAGCAGCCGGCAGCTGAGGCCCCGGCGGCGGACCGAGCGTCTGCGCTCTACGTAGTTGTGCACAACAGGTCCCGGCACGATCGGTTTCTCTCGCCAGCAATTCTGTCTGCGGATTAAGGAAAGCGGACCGCCGATGCGGTTTGCGCAGCCAGTGCCGGAGAGAGCGTTGAGACGATTGTTGTTGGATGTTCTGGCCCTGCTGGCCGGCGCGGCGGTTTCAGGATCGAATGCCGCGGCACAGGATCTTCCCCGCCGGCCCTTTCTCGGCATTGCGATGGAGAGCGGCGAGGGCCCGGTTGTGCTGGTCGAGCGGGTGATCAAGGGTTCGAGTGCTGCCGCCGCGGGCATCCGGCCGGGCGATGTCATCATTTCCGTCGACGGCCGGGCCGTGGCGGAGCCCGCCGACGTCGTCGTCGCCGTAAAACCCCGGCGCGCCGGCGACCGCCTCGACATTGTCGTCAGTCGCGCGGGAGAGATTTTCGCCAAGGATGTTCCCCTGGTCGGACTGCCGCTCGAAACGGCGGCGGGCTTCGACACGCTCTACGAGGCGGTGGTTGCCGATGGCGATCTGCGCCGCACCATCGTCACGCGTCCTTCGGGCGAGGACCGGCTGCCTGCAGTCCTGTTTGTCGGCGGAATCGGCTGCTACAGCATGGAATCTCCTTTCGACGAGGACGAGGTCTACCGCCGGCTCCTCTCCTCCATTACCCGGCTCGGCTTCGTCACCATGCGGGTCGAAAAGAGCGGCATGGGCGACAGCCGCGGAGCTCCCTGCGCATCCGTCGATCTGGCGAACGAACTCGGCGGCTACATGGCGGGGCTGCAGGCGCTTCGGGCCAAGCCCTATGTCGATGCGGAGCGGATCTTCATCGTCGGCCACAGCATCGGCGGCATCGTCGGCCCGCTGCTTGCATCGAAGATGCCGGTCAGGGGCATCGTGGCGATGGAGACGGTCGGCACGACCTGGTTCGAATACGAGCTCATCAATCGCCGCCGCCAGCTGAAACTCGCCGGCACCACGCCGGCGGCACTCGGCCGTGCTATGCAGCTCAAGCAATGGTGCATGCATAGGCTGCTGATCGAGCGGCAGCCTCGCCAGGAGATCCTGGCGGCTCGGCCCGAATGTGCCGGCGAGATCGAGCTGCCGGCCTCCGATGCCTATCTGCAGCAGATTGCGGAACTCGATCTGCCGGGCCTGTGGGCCGGTTTGAAGCTGGACACGCTTCTGGTCTATGGCAGCGCCGACTACCTGACCAGCGCGGACGAGCACCGGGCGATCTTCGACGTCGTCGAGGACGTGCGGCCCGGTGCCGCCAGCTTCGTCGAGATAGCCGATCTCGACCACTACATGGCGCGCGCGGCGAACCAACGGGAAAGCTTCGAGCGCAAGCGCTCGGGCGAAACCGGTGCGTTTCACGAGGGGCTGGCGAAGACCGTCGGCGACTGGCTCCTGGAGCAGGCCGGCTGACGGCCGATCCCGGCTATGCTGCGTTCCGGCGGGGCCGGAGAGGATGCCTAGCGCGTCGGCACCGGATGGTCGCCGCGGTAGTCGTAGAAGCCGCGGCCGGTCTTGCGGCCGAGCCAGCCGGCCTCGACATATTTCACCAGCAGCGGGCAGGGCCTATACTTCGAGTCCGACAGCCCGTCATGCAGCACCTGCATGATCGACAGGCAGGTGTCGAGGCCGATGAAATCGGCAAGCTGCAGCGGCCCCATCGGGTGGTTGGCGCCGAGCTTCATCGCCGTGTCGATCGCGTCGACCGTGCCGACGCCCTCGTAGAGCGTGTAGATCGCCTCGTTGATCATCGGCAGCAGGATGCGGTTGACGATGAAGGCCGGGAAATCCTCGGACACGGTGATCGTCTTGTCGAGCGCGCCGACGAAAACCTTCGCCGCCTCGAACGTCTTGTCGTCGGTGGCGATACCGCGCACCAGCTCGACCAGCTTCATCACCGGCACCGGGTTCATGAAATGGATGCCCATGAAGCGCTCGGGCCGGTCGGTCTGGGAGGCCAGCCGGGTGATCGATATCGACGAGGTGTTGGTGGCGACGATGGCTTCCGGGTTCAGCTGCGGGCAGAGCTGGGCGAAGATCTTGCGCTTGACCGTCTCGTCCTCGGTCGCCGCCTCGATGACAAGGTCGGAGCTTGCGAGGTCGGACATGGCAGGCGCTGCCGAAATTCTCGCCAGTGCTGCCTGGCGCGCGGCATCGTCGATCTTGCCGGAGCTGACCATGCGGGCCATGTTGCCGCTGATCGTCGCCAGGCCCTTTTCTATGCTCTCGGCCGAGATGTCGTAGAGCAGGACCTTGAAGCCCGCGATCGCCGCAACCTGCGCGATACCGCCGCCCATCTGCCCCGCGCCGATGATGCCCACAGTCTGTATGGTGCCGGTCATTTACACTGATCCCGTCAAAGGGCTTTCCCGCCCATTTTTTGTGCAGTGCAACCTAGTTGGCCGGGGCAGCTTCGTCCACCCCGGCAATCACGATTTTGAGCACTGCTTCGGGTCGATGTCAAAGTGCCTTTTCGAGCTCCGGCAGGATCACGAAGAGATCGCCGACGAGGCCGTAGTCGGCAACCTGGAAGATCGGCGCCTCGTCGTCCTTGTTGATGGCGACGATGACCTTGGAGTCCTTCATGCCGGCGAGGTGCTGGATGGCGCCCGAGATGCCGCAGGCGATGTAGAGATCCGGCGCGACGACCTTGCCGGTCTGGCCGACCTGCCAGTCGTTCGGCGCATAGCCCGCATCGACCGCAGCGCGCGAGGCGCCAACCGCGGCGCCGAGCTTGTCGGCGACCGGCAGGATCACTTCCTGAAACTTTTCCGACGAGCCGAGGGCGCGGCCGCCCGAGATGATGATCTTCGCCGAGGTCAGTTCGGGGCGGTCGCTGTCCGACAGCCGGTTCTCGACGAAGGTCGAGAGGCCCGGATTGGCGGCGGCAGCGACGCTCTCGACCGCGGCCGAGCCGCCGTCGCCTGCCGACTGGAAGGATGCCGTGCGCACCGTGATGACCTTCTTGGCGTCGCCGGACTGCACCGTCTGGATGGCGTTGCCGGCGTAGATCGGCCGCTTGAACGTGTCGGGCGAGACAACCTCGACGATCTCGGAGACCTGCATAACGTCGAGCAGGGCGGCAATGCGCGGCATGACGTTCTTGCCCGAGGTGGTCGCCGGCGCGATGATCGTGTCGTAGCCGTCGGCCATGCCGACGACAAGCGCGGCAAGCGGTTCGGCCAGCCGGTTTTCCAGTTCGTCGGCCTCGGCCAGCAGCACCTTGGTGACGCCCGAGAGCTTGGCGGCGGCATCGGCGGCGGGCTTGGCACCCTTGCCGGCTACCAGCACATGCACGTCGGAGCCGATCTTCAACGCGGCGCTGAGCGTCTTGGCGGTCTGGTCCGACAGGCTGTCGTTGTCGTGTTCGGCGATGAGGAGAATTGCCATGTTGTGTTCCTTCCCGGCTCTCAGAGCACGCCGGCTTCGTTCTTCAGCTTGTCGACCAGTTCGGCGACGTCCTTGACCTTGACGCCGGCCTTGCGGCCGCTCGGCTCCTCGGTCTTCAGCACCTTCAGGCGCGGCGCCACGTCGGCACCGAAATCGGCCGGGCTCTTCTCGTCGAGCGGCTTCTTCTTGGCCTTCATGATGTTGGGCAGCGAGGCGTAGCGCGGCTGGTTCAGGCGCAGGTCGGTCGTCACGATGGTCGGCATCGTCAACTCGATCGTCTGCAGGCCGCCATCGACTTCGCGCGTCACCTTGGCCTTGTCGCCATCGATGACGATCTTGGAGGCAAACGTGCCCTGGCTCCAGCCGAGCAGCGCGGCCAGCATCTGGCCGGTCTGGTTGGCGTCGTCGTCGATCGCCTGCTTGCCGAGGATGACGAGACCGGGCTGTTCTGCCTCGACCACGCCCTTCAGCACCTTGGCGACGCCGAGCGGCTCGACCAGATGGTCGACCTTGACGAGGATGGCGCGGTCCGCACCCATGGCGAGGGCGGTACGCAGCGTCTCCTGCGCCTGCTGCGGGCCGACCGAGACGACGACGATCTCCTCGACCGTGCCGGCTTCCTTCAGCCGGATCGCCTCTTCGACGGCGATCTCGTCGAACGGGTTCATCGACATCTTGACGTTGGCCAGCTCGACACCGGACCCGTCCGACTTGACGCGGATTTTCACATTGTAGTCGACCACCCGCTTGACCGGGACCAGTACCTTCATAAGCGTATAACCTCTCCGATAGAACTTTGGGCGCTACTAGCAGGACGCCGCAGTGCTCGATTGTCGATTGCCGACATGTTGGGCCCGAAAACAGACGCCTTCTTGCGATTTCCGGGGCCCGCAAGCCCTTTCAAAACGTGCCGGACCGTAGTTGCGGCCACGTTGGGCGTCAATATCGCTGTTTCGCCAAAATCGGTTGAATCACTGGCGCCCCCAGCGGGGCGCGGGCTGCGCTTCGACCGGACGCACCGCGCTCGGCTGTTCCACCACCACGGCGCGCGGCGTGACGATCTCCCGGTCGAGCAGCGGCACGTCGCGGCTGCGCAGGATCAGCACCAGAACGGCGCCGGCGAGGATGCCGCCGACATGGCAAGCCCAGGAGATCTGATCCTCGCCGCCGGCGGCGAACATGACGAACTGGAACAGGATCCACAGCGCCAGTGTGATGTAGGCCGGAATGCGCAGCGGGATGCGGCCGAAGGCAAGGATCCATATCTTCACCCGCGGGTGAAGGATCAGATAGGCGGCCACGACGCCGGCGATGGCGCCCGAGGCGCCGATCAGCGGCACCTGGGAATCCGGACCGACATAGCCGTGCAGCGCCGCCCCGGCGACCGCGCAGGCCAGGTAGAAGATCAGGAACTTGATGTGGCCGAGCGCGTCCTCGACATTGTCGCCGAACACCCACAGGAACAGCATGTTGCCGCCGAGATGCATGATGTCGCCGTGCAGGAAGGAATAGGTCAGGTAGGTCATATCTTCCGGGACGATGACCAGTTCCTGCGGCAATTCCACCACGTCGAAGGCGACCGAGGGGATGTAGCCAAGCCCGTATACGGCGGCGATGCCGGCCTGTTCCGAGCCCAGCCCGGTCATCAGGAAGACGACGACGTTGGCCGCGATCAGCCCGAAGGTGACATATTGCAGCTTGATGCGCTTCAGGCTGTTGGCGTCGTGGAGCGGAATGAACACGGCCTGCCCTTTCGCGTCCGCAACGCTATCGATTGTCCCCGGGCACCCATAACACGTCGGCGTTTCCGTTGTCATTGACCACGCGGCCTGCCACGAACAGGAAATCGGAAACGCGGTTGATGTATTTCAGGCCTTCGGCATTCACCGGTTCATTCGGGTCCTGCGCAAGCGCCACCATCATGCGCTCGGCACGGCGCGTGACCGTACGCGCCAGATGAAGTGCGGCCGCTGCCGGCGAGCCGCCCGGCAGGATGAACGATTTCAGTGGCCGCAAATGCTTGTTCAGCCGGTCGATATCGGCCTCGACGCGGGCCGTCTGGGCGGCGACGATGCGCAGCGGCTCGTAATCGGGAACCTCGCCCGTCTCGGGCATGCACAGATCGGCGCCGAGGTCGAAGAAGTCGTTCTGGATCAGGCCAAGCATCGCGTCGACATCGACATGCGCGCGTGAGGTGTGCACCCGCGCGAGGCCGATGCAGGCATTGGCTTCGTCGACGGTACCGTAGGCCTCGACGCGCAAATCCGACTTCAGCCGCCGGTCGCCGCTGCCGAGGCCGGTCGTGCCGTCGTCGCCGGTGCGGGTATAGATCTTGTTCAGCTTCACCATGTCCCGGTCACCCGTCGCATTTCACTGGCGGTAGAAGAAGACGGCGAGCAGCAACAGCACGATCGCCAGGAACTGCAAGAGCACGCGTGCCTGCATCAGCTTGTTGGAGGTGGTGCCCGAACCGCCCCGCAGCATGTTGGCGAGGCCGCGCACCAGCACGATCACGACCGCGGCCATGACCAGGATGGCAAGGATGTTGAAGACTGTGGACATTATTTCCCCTGCTTCCCGCGTGTTCTCGTGTCAGGCGTTCCGCGCCAGCACCCTGTATAGCAAGTTTGCCGGCAGGATGCGCTTCAGCAGCACGCCGATATGCGCAGGCAAGGTCACCACATAGTGCGCCCGCGGCCACCGGGAAAGGAGAGCGTGGCGCAATACCGCATGGACGGCCTCCGGGCCGAGCTTAGTGCGCGACACGCTGCCGCCGGCTTCGAGGCGGGCGAGTTGTGCGCCATAGGCCTCACGGTGGACCGAGTTTTCATAGTCGATGTTCTTCTTGAACCAGGCGAGCCCGTTGGTCGCGATCTTCGACCGGATCGGGCCGGGCTCGATCAGCGAAACATGCACGCCGGAGCCATCAAGTTCCATCCTCTGGCACAGCATGAGGCCTTCCACGGCGAATTTCGATGCGGCATAGGCGCCGCGAAAGCGCTGCGGCACAAGCCCGAGGATGGAGGAACAGTGGACGATCCGCCCGCTGCCCTGTCTGCGCATCCCCGGCACCACCCTTTGCGTCAGGTCGTGCCAGCCGAAGAAATTCGCCTCGAACTGTTCGCGCAGTGCTGAGACCGACAGGTCCTCGACGGCTCCCGCCTGCGAATAGGCGCCGTTGTTGAACAGCGCGTCGAGCCTGCCGCCGCTGCGCTCCATGACCGTCTCGAAAAGCTCACTGATCGATTCGGGTTCACGGTAGTCGAGATAGAAGGCCTCGATCCCCGCGCTCGCGAGAGCATCGATGTCCTCGGCCCTGCGGGCGGTGGCGAAGACCCGCCAGCCCTCGGCGTGAAGCGCCCGCGCGCAATGCGCACCGATGCCGGACGATGCTCCGGTGACGATGATCGTGCGCTTTTCTTGCATGTTGACGGTCATGTCCCCGGCTTGCCATTTGCGCCAAACCCTTCCCATATTCGCCATGGGTAAACAATCGAAGGAGGCCGGAGTGTTTCTGGTCCAGTTCAAGACGGAAGCACTCTGAATGCGCAAGATCGTCGCCCTGCGGCGCGTCCTTTACGACGCGCTCGGCCATTTCAACAATGACGACGGCTGGTCCATGGCCAGCCATCTTGCGATTACTGCGCTGATGGCGTTGTTTCCCTTTCTGATCTTCGCCACCACTCTCGCCAGCTTTCTCGGCGCTTCGGCATTCCGCGACACTGCCGTGCATCTCGTCTTCGACACCTGGCCGGATCAGATCGCCGCGCCGATCTCGCGCGAGGTCATCAACGTGCTCACCGTGCAGCGCAGCGACCTGTTGACCTACGGCGTCGTTCTCGCCGCCTTCTTCGCCTCGAACGGCATCGAGGCGCTGCGCACCTCGCTCAACCGCGCCTACCGGGTCGTCGAGACGCGGTCGTTCCTGTTTCGCCGCATCCAGAGCCTGGCCTTCGTGGTCATCGCCACCATCGGCTTCCTGGCCATCAGCGTGCTGCTCGTCTTCGCGCCCTTGCTCGCCCGGTTCGCCGTGACCCATTTCGAATGGATCCAGCCCTACATGGGCACCATCACGCTGTGGCGCTTCGTCATCGCCTCGACGGTCATCGTGCTCGGGCTGATCGCCGTCCATATCTGGCTGCCGGCCGGCAAGCGGCGCTTCGTCGACATCGTGCCCGGCATCATCTTCACGCTCATCGCCTGGCTCACCGGGTCGACGATGTTTGCCGCCTATCTCGACCGCTTCTCGTCCTATGTCTCGACCTATGCCGGGCTGGCGTCGATCATGATCGCGGTGGTTTTCCTCTATATCGTCTCGCTGATCTTCATCCTCGGCGGCGAGCTCAACGCCTCGATCAGCCGCTATTTCGAGGCGCGCGCCCGCGTCGAGAGTTCCTGACGCGGCTCATTGCGGGGGCGGGGCGGGAGCCCGCGCCGTCGCCAGTCTGACACCGAGGGTTGCCAGCGCCATGCCGCCGATCTGGATCAGCGACAGGTCCTCGCCGAACAATATCCAGGCGATCACCGCCGTCGTCGCTGGCACCAGGTAGAAAAGCGAAGCGACCTTCGACATCTCGCCGTCGCGGATCATAACCATCAGCAGGAATATCGCGCCGATCGACAGCACCAGCACCAGCCAGGCCATGGCGAAGACGAGCTCGCCGTTCAGCGTGAACTGGCGCGTCTCGAAGGCCAGCGATCCGGCGATCATGATCGCCGCGGCGCCGGCATATTGCCAGCAGGTGCCGGCAATCATGTTGCCGGCCGTGGCAAAGCGCTTCTGCCAGATCGTGCCGGCGCTCATGCCGATGACGGCGACGACGCTGGCGCCGAGCGTTGCAAGGGTCACCCCGGCGCCGAGGTCGCCGAGCTTCGGCGCGAGCACGATCACGACGCCGGCGAGGCCCGCCGCAAGACCGATCCAGTGGCGCGGCAGGATCTTCTCGCCGAGAAAGCTGCCGGCAAGGACCGCCGTGATCAGCGGCTGGAGCCCGACGATCAGCGCCGAAAGCCCGGCCGGCATGCCGTGGCGGATCGCCCAGAAGACGCCGCCCAGATAGATGCCGTGCATCAGTGCTCCTGCCGTCAGCGAGTGGACGATTTCGCGCCGGGTAATCGGGCCGGTCCGCATGACCAGCGCCAGGCAGCCGAGGATGGCGAAGGCGAGCACGAAGCGCGCCGCCAGGAAGGTGAAGGGCTCGGCCCAGGGCATGGCATAGCGCGCGCCGATGAAGCCGGTGGCCCAGAGCAGCACGAAGAGCGCAGGTATTGACCGCTGGCGGAGTTCCATCCTGTCGGGAGACCCTTTGATCGACGGAGCATGGCTCTAATGCCATTTTTTTCAGCAAGCAAAATTAAACGATTGATCCATATAGTCAGCCGGACTGAACCATGCGGGTTCGGCGGCAATTGTGCCCGATCTCGAGAGGGCGGACATGATCTGGAACCTTGATACCGGTTGGCTGATGATGGCGATCGCCATGGTCGCGGTCATCGCATTCTTCTTCGGCTCTGCGCTCGACGCGATCATGCGCGAGGACGGCTTCGGTCCGACTGGCAACATGCTGCTGTTCACGGCAGGCTTCTTCCTCGCCGTGATCATCGCAAACACCTATGGCATCAACCTGCGCGATCTCAAGCTCGCGATGGCCTGGGGTCTGGGTGGTGCGTTCTCGATGGTCAGCGCCATGGCGCTCGCCAAGGCCGGCATCAGCCGCACCTGACGATCCCTAAAGCCCGACCATCCTTCTGACGTCGCCGGGAGACTTTCCGGCGGCGCGCAATGCGTCGAGGCCGGTATCGCGATTGCTCTTGGAGAGCTTGCGTCCGTTGGCGTCCGGGATCAGCCGATGGTGGAAATAGGTCGGCGCCGGCAGGCCGAGCAGCGCCTGCAGCAGGCGGTGCACGCTCGTCGCCTGGCGCAGGTCTTCGCCGCGCACCACATGCGTGACGCCCTGCAAGGCGTCGTCCGTCACGACCGCGAGATGATAGCTCGTCGGCACGTCGCGGCGCGCCAGCACCACGTCGCCCCACTCCTGCGGCCTGGCCTCGACCTCATTAGCCGCACGCATCTCTTCGGATGCAAACTCCGCCCAGGTCAGCGGGCCGACGCCTGCCATGGCGGCCTCGACATCGAGCCGCCAGGCGAAAGCGTCGCCGGCGTCCATGCGGCGCCGTCGCTCGCTGTCCCCGAGCCGCTTGTCGGCCGGGGGATAAAGCGGCGCGCCATCCGGATCGCGCGGCCAGTTGAGGCCGCCATCCTCGGAGTCGGCGATAAGTGCCCGCACCTCGCCACGGCTCATGAAGGCCGGATAGACCAGTTCCTTGTCGGTCAGCGTCGCCAGCATCTGCCGGTACGCGTCGAAATGCTCGGACTGTCGCCGCACGGGCTCCTCCCACCCGATCCCCAGCCACGCCAGATCGTCGTAGATCGCCTGCTCGAACGCCGGCGTGCAGCGCGCCATATCGATGTCCTCGATGCGCAGCAGCAACCTGCCACCCAGCCGCGCGGCCATCTCAGCGTTCAGCAGCGCCGAATAGGCATGGCCGAGATGCAGCGCGCCGTTGGGGCTGGGGGCGAAGCGAAAGACCGGCTTGCCGGCCGGCGCGTTTCGGGTTGTGCCTGTCATCGGCCGATTGCTACTTTCAGCGGGCCACGTCCACAAGGTGCCAGATGCAGCGCATAGCGACGCTCGACGACATTGCCGCGGCGCTCGACGCGCTGGTCGGCATCGATCCGCGGCTCGAAAGGGTCCGCGCCATGGCCGGCGACGTGCCGCTCCGTCTGTCGGAGCCGGGCTTTGCCAGCCTGGTGTCCATCATCGTCTCGCAGCAGGTGTCGCGCGCCAGTGCCGACGCCATCTTCGGCCGGCTGAGCCTGCTGGCGTCGCCGCTGACGCCGGAGGCGCTGCTTGCCGGCGGCGAGGCGCTCTACCGCGAGG
>CAMYMG010000081.1 GCA_947259295.1 uncultured Rhizobiaceae bacterium | reverse complement strand
GGCGCGGCTGAAGCCCGTCGAGCGCGGCCGCATCCTGCGCCGCGCCGCCGATATGCTGCGCGCCCGCAACCAGGATCTGGCGCGGCTCGAGACGCTCGACACCGGCAAGGCTATCCAGGAGACGCTGGTCGCCGACGCGCCCTCGGCCGCCGACTGCCTCGAATATTTCGGCGGAGCGGTCGCCACCTTCCACGGTGCCTTCGTCGATCTCGGCGGACCCTTCGCCTATACGCGCCGCGAGGCGCTCGGCGTCTGCGTCGGCATCGGCGCCTGGAACTATCCGATCCAGATCGCCGGCTGGAAATCGGCGCCGGCGCTCGCCATGGGCAATGCGATGGTCTTCAAGCCGTCGGAGTCGACGCCGCTTTCGGCGCTGGCCCTCGCCGAAATCTACACCGAGGCCGGCCTGCCCGACGGGCTGTTCAACGTCGTCCAGGGCTATGGCGACGTCGGCGCCGCGCTCGTCGGCCACGACGTGGTCGCCAAGGTGTCGCTCACCGGCTCGGTGCCGACCGGCCGCAAGGTGATGGCGCTCGCCGGCTCCAAGCTGGCGCACGCGACGATGGAGCTCGGCGGAAAGTCGCCGATCCTCGTCTTCAACGACGCCGATATCGAGAACGCCATCGGCGGCGCCATGCTCGGCAATTTCTACTCGACCGGCCAGATCTGCTCCAACGGCACACGCGTCTTTGTCCAAAAGGGCATTCACGACCGTTTCGTCGAACGCCTCGTCGAGCGGACCAAGACCATCCGCATCGGCGATCCGCTCGATCCCGAGACGCAGATGGGTCCGCTGGTCAGCAAGGCCCAGCACGACAAGGTCCTCTCCTATGTCGGGATAGGCCGCGACGAGGGAGCGACGCTCGCCTGCGGCGGCAGCGTGCCCTCGCTGCAGGGTTTCGAGAACGGCTTCTTCATCGAGCCGACCGTATTCACCGGCGTGCGCGACGACATGCGCATCGCGCGCGAGGAGATCTTCGGCCCGGTGATGAGCGTGCTGTCCTTCGATGACGAGGAAGAAGCGATCGAGCGGGCGAACAATGTCGAGTTCGGCCTCGCCGCCGGCGTCTTCACACGCGATCTGCCGCGCGCGCACCGGGTCGTCGGCGAGTTGCAGGCCGGCACCTGCTGGATCAATGCCTACAATCTGACGCCCGTCGAGCTGCCGTTTGGCGGCTTCAAGCAGTCCGGCATCGGCCGCGAGAACTCGCTCGCCGCGCTCGAGCACTATTCGCAGCTGAAATCCATCTATGTCGAGACGGGGGACGTCGAAAGTCCCTACTGAGCGGCGTCCTGGGTGCCGTCGATATACTGCATCAGTGCATTGACGAGATGGTAGAAGATGCTGGCTGGCACCTCGGTCGCCACCGACATGCCGCGCTCGTCGATCTGGTCGATCCACATGCCGAGCGGCGCCGGCTCGATGTGCCAACGGAACAGGCGCTGCACCCGCGCCTCGATCTCCGGCTTCAGGTCGGGCCCGCCTGTGCCGTCGAGCGCGATGGCCGCCTTGATCGCCTCGGTCTGCGGCCAGCTGCGCGAAAGCCGGTCGAGCGGCAGGCCCTGGCGCGACACCGCGCCGTAGGCCAGGCCGGTCGCGCGGTTGAGCCCGTTTGCGATGGCCGAAGCATATAGCTTGCGCGCATAGGGCAGCATCTCCGGGCGGCGGCTCTTCTGGACATATTCCACCAGCAGCGAGGCCCACTCGAAGTGATGACCGGGCTCGGTCCAGTCGCCCTCCTCGCCGGGCAGCGTCTGCCAGGTCTCGGAGAAGAATTCGCCAAGCGTCCAGCTGTCCGGGTCGAAGAAATGATCCTTGAACAGCGCAACGATCTCCTCCGCCCTGTCCAGATAGGCGACGTCTCCCGTCGCCGTGTACCAGGCGAGAAACGCCTCCAGCAGATGCATGTGCGGGTTGGCCCGCCGCGGCAGATCCTTGGCCGGTGTCTCGAAGAAGCCGCCGGCGCGATCGTCCTTGAGATGGGTGTCCAGGAAGGACAAGGTCTCCTGCCCCAGCCGCAGGGCGTCGGGATTGCCGCAGCGATGCGCATGCGCCAGCGCCAGCAGCAAGCAGGAATGGTCGTATGCGTCCTCGGTGGCATCGAGGATCGAGCCGTCGACATTGAGCGTGCGCGCCCAGCCACCATTCTCGGTGCGGCCGTTTTGCGCGATGAAGTCCAGTCCGTGCGCCACCAGCCGGTCGGCCGGGCCGTCCCAGCCGCGCTGCTTGGCTACCGCGAAGGCATAGACTTGGCGGGCCATGGTGCGCATGCGCTTGGGCTTGTCGAGCGGCGTGCCGTCCAGGGCCAGCGCCTCGTGGAAGCCGCCATTCAGCTCGTCAACGCCTGCCGTCGACCACAGCGGCAGCGTCTCCCGAAACAGCCAGTGGCGCACCCGCCGCCGCCAAGCGCCCGGCACGAGGATCGGATCGGGCGCCGGTGTCACCTTGGTTTCGAGCCGGCCGCTCTTCTCCAGTTGCTGGACGATCTGCTTGACGTGCTGACTGCGGTCGACCGGCGCGACGAATGTCGCATCGGGGGTCGCGACGACCGCCACGTTCTTCAGGCCTATCGCCGACAGCAGGCCGCCGTCGGAGCGGAAATAGGAATTCTCGCAATCGATCGCGACGACGTCGCCGATCATGACGTTGCCGTGCTCGTCGACCGGGCTGGCGTCGAGCAGCGACTGCCAGGAGCCAAGGTCGTTCCATTCGAAACCGGCCGGCACCATGGCGATGCCGGACAACTTCTCGATGATGGCGTAATCGACCGAGTTCGACGGGATGGCGTTGTAGAGGTCGAGCGGCATGTAGAGGCCGGAACTGTCGATGGTCGCAGCCTTGTAGGCCGCCTCCGCCGCGTCCCAGACTTCCGGGTCGTGCTGCTTGAAGGCATCGCGCATCGCCGAGGCCTTGAAAAGGAAGATGCCGGCGTTCCAGTAGTAGGAGCCGTCGGCGACATAGGCCTCGGCCGTCGCCAGATCCGGCTTCTCGACGAAGCGCGAGACGTCGAGCACCCCGCCATCGCCCTTGGCCTCGATATAGCCGTAGCCGGTCTCGGGATGGTCCGGACGGATGCCGAACACGACGATGCGACCGTCCTCCGCCGCCGGAATGCCCTGCTCGACGGTCTGCCAGAACTGCTTTTCGGTCGAAATCTCGTGGTCCGACGGAACCACCAGCACCAGCGCGTCGCCATGCTCGGCGAGCGTCTGCAGCGTGGCGATGGCGACCGCCGCCGCGGTGTTTCGGCCGACCGGCTCAAAAATCGCCGCCGAGCCCGTCATACCGAACCCCTCGAGTTCGTCGTGCAGGCGCTCGGCATGACGCTCCGAGGCGATCAGGTGCACCGGCGTCGGTGCCCAGTCGCGCGCCTGCAGCCGGCGGATCGTCTTGGCCAGCATCGATCCGTCGCCGACGAAATCGTGGAACTGTTTGGGATTATCTTCGCGCGACAGCGGCCAGAGCCGCGAGCCGACGCCGCCGCTCATCACGAAGCCGACGATGCGATCCTGCATGGTATCTTCCGTTCGATCCGGCATCAGAAGGTCTGGTTGTATTTGCCGACATCCGGGCTACGTCGCAAGACCGCGTCGATCCCCTCGAACATCTCACGGCGGCGCTCCGACGACACCGGGCTCTCGACCACCACCACCATTTCGGGCTTGTTGGACGAGGCGCGGATCAGGCCCCAGGTACCGTCCTCGGCCACGACACGTACACCGTTGACGGTGATCAACTCGACGATCTTCTGGCCGGCGAAGCTTTCGCCCTTGTCCTTCATGGCCTGGAAGTCGGAGAGCACGCGCTCGACCACCTGGTACTTCTTGTCGTCGTCGCAATGCGGCGACATGGTCGGCGTTCCGAAGGTCTGCGGCACGGCGGCGTATAGCTCGGCCATCGACTTGCCCAGGTTGCGGTCGAGCATCTCGCAGACGGCAATCGCCGTAACCAGCCCGTCATCGTAACCGCGGCCGATCGGCGGGTTGAAGAAGAAATGGCCGGACTTCTCGAAGCCGGCGATCGCGCCAAGCTCGGCGACGCGTCGCTTGATGTAGGAATGTCCCGTCTTCCAGTAATCCGTCTTGGCGCCGTTCTGCTGCAGCACGGGGTCGGTGTTGAAGAGGCCGGTCGACTTGACGTCGACGACGAACTGGCTGCCTTCATGCAGCGCCGAGATGTCGCGCGCCAGCATGACCCCGACCTTGTCGGCGAAGATTTCGTTGCCGAGATTGTCGACGACGCCGCAGCGGTCGCCGTCGCCGTCGAAGCCGAGCCCGACATCGGCGCCCGTCTCCAGCACCTTGTCACGAATGGCGTGCAGCATCTCCATGTCTTCGGGGTTCGGATTGTAGCGCGGAAAGGAATGGTCGAGTTCGGCATCGAGCGGGATCACCTCGCAGCCGATCCGCTCGAGCAGTTCCGGCGCGAAGGCGCCGGCAGTGCCGTTGCCACACGCGGCTACCACCTTCAGCTTGCGCTTGATCTGCTTGCCCTCGGCAAGGTCGTCGAGATAGGTCTTCCGGAAATCCGCGACGAACTCGTAGCTGCCACCGCCCCGCAGATCGAAATCGCCCCCGAGAACGATGTCGCGCAGCGCCGACATCTCGTCCGGGCCGAAGGTCAGCGGCCGCTGCGCGCCCATCTTGACGCCGGTCCAGCCATTCTCGTTGTGCGAGGCGGTGACCATCGCCACCGACGGCGCGTCGAGCGCGAACTGCGCGAAATAGGCCATCGGCGAGAGCGCCAGCCCGACATCCTTGACGCGCGCGCCGGCAGCCATCAGGCCCGACACCAGCGCCAGCTTGATCGCCATCGAGTAGCTGCGGAAATCGTGTCCGGTGACGATGTCGGGCCCGGCGCCGAGCCGCTGGATCAGCGTTCCGAGCCCCATGCCGAGCGCCTGCACGCCGATCAGGTTCAGATCGGGCTCGCGGTCCGACCCCGGATGCCCGAACCACCATCGCGCGTCGTATTCGCGAAAGCCCGAGGGCTTGATCAGCGCGCTGTTTTCAAAGGCGAAGCTGTTGGGGCGGGCATCATCGACGATCTTGAAGGCCAAGGACAATTGTTCTCCGGTTGGATTTTTCCCGCGCCGGACACCTGACGGCGGGCACGGTCATAACCCTGTATAAGCGGCATCGTTCCCGCTTCAAATGAAAAACCGGGACACCTTTCTTAATCGCGGATGTTTCGCCGTTCACGCCGCCTTTGCCGCTTGCAGGATCAGGAGGCGGCGGCTATAAGCCCGCGTCTGGTCACGGAGTGTAGCGCAGTCTGGTAGCGCACGTCGTTCGGGACGACGGGGTCGCAGGTTCAAATCCTGCCACTCCGACCAGTTTCTCCTATTTATCAATGCTTTAACGCGATGATGGGCATGTAGAATTTTATTCCCGGACCGTTTCCGGACCGATATCCCGAAACTATGGTGAAAACGGCTGAGAGCCGCCTTGATAACCCGTTGTTTTCGTTAGATTATATTTTTACGCAAACTCGCTGACGACGGGGTCGCAGGCTTGACTGTCGGCTCCAAGCGCCCAGAAATGTTTCTGCTTTGGACCTTAACCAGAGCAGCTTTGGTATCATCGAACGAGCTGAATTGCCGCTGCCCATTTCTGCCTTCGAAGTGGGAAGCTCGCATTTTCCGGTTGCGGTGATTGTGCCTGTGCCCCATAGCCATGTCAGCGTGAAATCGACCAAGAGGGGGTGGTTGCTTTGACTTCTCTAAGATCCAATCTCGTCAAGAGAGTACAAAGACTTCCAAAGCCAACAAGCGTTGCAAGCGCAATGCAACCTCTTTTTGAGGCTGTAAGCAACTCGATACATTCCACGCAAGCCAAATTTGGAGATCGGG
>CAMYMG010000080.1 GCA_947259295.1 uncultured Rhizobiaceae bacterium | reverse complement strand
GTTTCGGCCGCGACCGGCCTGCCGCCGGTAACGGCGTTCCAGGCGGTATCCATGGCCGCGTCCGCCGCCGGCGACAGCGGTGTCAGATAGACCGGCATGCCTGACAGCTTCGCCAGGCGGTAGTCGTTCTCGGCCGAGAGTCCGATGACCTCGGCATTGCGTTTCAGGATGCCGATGAAGGGCGTGAAAAGCTGGCGGTTGAGCCCCTCGTGGTAGAGATCGTCGGGCGCCACGTTCGATGTCGCGACCAGCACCACGCCATGCGCGAACAGCGCCGAGAACAGCCGCGACAGGACCATGGCGTCGGCAATGTCGGTCACCGAGAATTCGTCGAAGCAGAGCACCCAGGCCTCATCCGCGAGCGCCTTGGCGACGGGCGGTATGGGGTCGTCTTCCTTGGCGGTGCCGTTCTTGCGCGCCAGGCGGTGCTGCTGGATGCGGTCGTGGGCCTCTGCCATGAAGGCGTTGAAATGCACCCGGCGCTTGCGGCGAACCGGCAGGGTGTCGAAGAACATGTCCATCAGCATGGTCTTGCCGCTGCCGACGCCGCCATGGATGTACAGGCCCTTGACCGGTTCGAGCGACTGGCGGTTCTTGGCGAACAGCCAGCCGAGCGCGCTGGATTTCCGGGCCAGCCGCTTGGTGCGGATTTCGCCGATCAGCCGGTCGAGCGCGGCGACGACCGGTCGTTGCGCCGGATCGTCGGCGATGTCGCCGTTTTCCACGAGATGCGCATAACGTTGCGCGACGGTCGGATGGGTCTGGATGCCGTCACGCAGGTGCATCTGTCATACTTGCGGAAGGGTTCGGGCAGGCGCTCTATCGATGCAGCGAGATAGGCAATCCTGTCGATGTCTGCCCATCGAATTTTTCCGGGCCCGACGAATAGAGCCGCGCCACAACCGAACCGCTCTCGTCGTAGAGCGATAGCTGCTTGCCGGCCACGTTCCACGACTTGACGCCGTCGACCGGAGCCGGGCAGCGCAGCGGGCCGGCGCGGTAACCGGCGCCGAACTTGGTCTGCGGCGTTGCCACGCGGCAGCTCTGGCCAGAAACCGAAGCGTTCCACACGCCGGCGACGCTTGCCGTGGTGATGTCGGGGGCGGTGGCCGACGGATCGGCACCGGGCGTGATCGAGGCGACATCGGTCGACGCGCCTGGTGCTTCTGGGAAGCTCGACGGATCCGCGGCGTTGGGGGTCCCCGGCGAGGCCGGTGGCGGCAAGGTGCTCGTCGCCACCTGGCCGGATGGCGCAGCCTGCAGCGGCGCCGGCTGCGTGTCCATGGACGAGAAGCGCGTGCTCGAACAGCCCGCAGCTAGTATCGCCATGAGCGAAACGGCCACTAGACCGGTCTTCGAATAAGCCATTCCAACCTCCGTCGGTGCCGCACCATCGCAGCTGCCGATCAATTTCCCGCACCATCAAACTGGCGAAGGTGGCCAAATTTCAGCCTGATATGGTTAAAATACGGTTTGCAGCCGCATTGTTGCAAAAATATCATCAACCATTGTGGCGAAGAATTAGGGCTCGATCGCCTTGCTCGGCACGAATATGTAGCCGCTCGGCCCGACGACGTGGCATTCGCGCAAGCCGTGCGGTTTGTCTATCGAACCTGCCAGCACATGAAATCCCCGCTCCAGGGCCAACGCCTCGACCCGATCCGGATCGACGCCGTAGAGACGAATCTCGATGCCCGTGCCGCGCAGTTCGACATCGCGGATGACGCCACTCATCGGATTGTCCGAGTAGGAGTGATCGGCATGCAGCATGAAGGTCGAGCCGAGCAGGGTCACGGCAGCGAAATCCTCGTCGGCGTAGATGATGGTTGCACCGAGAACATCGCGGCAGAACGACTCCATCGGTTCGATCTCCGGGACCAGCAGGTTGACGCCAACCCCCTGTGGCAGTGAGCGGCCAAAGTCGTCGGCCGCCATCCAGGGTGTGCGCGTACGCTTCATAGCCATTTGTCACCTCGCAGATCGACGTCACGGCGATCATAAACGGGACGGGAGCCGGGCCGACAGGCACGCTTGCGGCAAATGCTTGCGCCAGCGGCTGGTACCTCTATCCTCGGAGGATGGACAGGCAGGGCGCAGTGCAGCAGACAACGGTCAGGCTCGGTCGCCGGATGATGACATGGTGAAGCGCCGCTTTTTCGGCAACGGCTACTATCGCGGGCCGCCCAGCGATCATTTCCAGGACGGCATCTTCTTCAACCCTGAGGGTCACTCGCCGCGCGGCCTGGCGGACCTGCTGAAGTGGCAGTTCGGCAGCGAGAAGGCGAAATGGCCCTCCTCGTGGCCAAGTCCGCATCCGCAGGCCAAGCCGGAAAAGCGGGTCGACGGCCGTGGACTGCGCATAACAATGGTCGGGCATGCATCAGTGCTCATCCAGGTCGCCGGGCTGAACGTGCTTGCCGATCCCGTCTGGTCGAAACGCGCCTCGCCGCTCTCCTTCATGGGACCGGCCAGGGTCAATCCGCCCGGCATCGCCTTCGACGACCTGCCGCCGATCGATGTCGTGCTGGTGAGCCATAACCACTACGACCACATGGATGCCGACACGCTCGGCCGTCTCCATAAGAGGCACGCGCCGCGCTTCGTCACGCCGCTCGGCAACGACACGATCATCGCCGCTGCCGCCCCCGGCGCGACGGTTTCGGCATTCGACTGGGGCGAAAGGCTCGACCTGGAAGACCGCGGCGCCGCGATCCATGTCACCGCCGCTCATCACTGGTCGGCGCGTGGCATGCTCGACCGTCGCAAGGCGTTGTGGGGCAGCTTCGTCATAGAGAGCCCGGCCGGCAAGGTCTTCGTCGCGGGCGACACCGGCTTTCACGGCGGCAGGAACTATCGCGAGGTCGCTCGGCAGCATGGCTCCATTCGCCTCGGCGTGCTGCCGATCGGCGCCTATGATCCCCGCTGGTTCATGGAGGCGCAGCACCAGAACCCGGAGGAGGCCGTCGAGGGCATGCTGCTCAGCAACGCTTCCTTCGCGGCCGGCTATCACTGGGGCACGTTCCAGCTCACCAACGAGCCCGTCGACGAACCGCGCAGCAGGCTGCTCGCCGCGCTTCAGGCTCGCGGCGTGTCCGCCGACGCCTTTCGTCCGCTGTTACCGGGTGAAGTGTGGGACGTGCCGGAGGCGCCGTAGTCCCCGGCCTGCAGAGTGTTCAGGGGGAACGCCAGCTGACTGTTTGCGTTGTGGTCGCGTAGAGACGATTCTTCCGAGGGAGCATTTTCAATGATCAAATGGATTCTCATTCTTCTCATCATCGCCGCCGCCGCCAGCCTTCTCGGCATGCCGGCTCTGGCAGGCGCGGCCGCTACCGGCGCCCGCATTCTGATCGGTATTGCGCTCATCCTGTTCCTGCTTCTCGTGCTCGGCGTGTTTGCCCTGACGTAACTGCCGAGGGCCTGCGTGCACTGGTAATTTGCGGGTGTTTCGGCCATATAGCGCCGAACAGGACCGAGATTTTTCGACCGCCATGGCCAGTGCAGCGCCTTTCGCCAAGATGAACGGGCTCGGCAACGACATTGTCGTTGCCGACATGCGCGGTCGCTCGGACCGCGTCAGCCCGGCGGCGGCTGTCGCCCTCAACGCCGATGCCGCGACTAAATTCGATCAGATCATGGCGATCCACGATCCGCGCACGCCGGGCACCGCCAACTACATCCAGATCATCAATTCCGACGGCACCTACGCGCAGGCTTGCGGCAACGGCATGCGCTGCGTCGTCCAGGCGCTCGCCGCCGAAACCGGCATCAAGCTCTTCACCTTCGAGACCGTGGCCGGCATCCTGAATGCCGAGGAGCATGACGACGGACTGATCTCCGTCGACATGGGCGTGCCGCGCTTCGGCTGGCAGGACATCCCGCTCGCCGAGGAGTTCCGCGATACGCGCATGATCGAATTGCAGATCGGACCGATCGACGCCCCGGTACTGCATTCGCCATCTGTCGTCAGCATGGGCAACCCGCACGCCATTTTCTGGGTCGATCGTGACGTCTGGTCCTACGAACTGGACCGTTTCGGCCCGATGCTCGAAAACCATCCGATCTTTCCCGAGCGCGCCAACATCTCCATTGCGCAGGTCACGGCTTCCGATGCCGTAACCATCCGCACCTGGGAGCGCGGCGCCGGGTTGACCCGGGCCTGCGGTTCGGCCGCCTGCGCCGTTGCCGTCAGCGCCGCCCGCACCAAGCGCACCGAGCGCGCTGTGACGGTAACCGTACCGGGCGGTTCGCTCAGGATCGAATGGCGCGCCGATGACCACGTCATCATGACCGGTCCGGCCGAATGGGAGTTTTCGGGCACGTTCGACCCCGAGACCGGCGCCTGGGCGCGCGAAGCGCAGGGCGCGGCCTGATGGCAGTCGATATCGTCACCTTCGGCTGCCGGCTCAACACCTATGAATCCGAGGTCATGCGGCGCGAAGCCGAGACCGCCGGTCTAGGCGAACTCGAAAACGGCGCCGTCATTTTCAACACCTGCGCCGTCACCCATGAAGCCGTGCGCCAGGCGCGGCAGTCGATTCGCAAGGCGCGGCGGGAAAACCCGCAGGCCCGGATCATCGTCACCGGCTGCGCGGCGCAGACCGATCCGACCTCCTTCGCGTCGATGGACGAGGTCGATCTAGTCCTCGGCAACGAGGAGAAGCTCAAGGCGCACAACTACCGTGCGCTGCCGGATTTCGGCGTCAACGACTTCGAGAAGGCGCGCGTCAACGATATCTTCTCGGTGCGCGAGACCGCCTCGCACATGGTCGACGCCATCGAGGGCAGGGCTCGCGCCTTCGTGCAGGTGCAGAACGGCTGCGACCACCGCTGCACCTTCTGCATCATCCCCTATGGCCGCGGCAACTCACGTTCCGTGCCGATGGGCGCGGTTGTCGACCAGGTACGGCGGCTGGCCGGGAACGGCTATTCCGAGGTCGTGCTGACCGGCGTCGACATGACGAGTTACGGCGCCGACCTCCCGGGCGCGCCGAAGCTCGGCAAGCTGGTGAAAACGATCCTCAGGCAGGTACCGGAAGTTGCGCGGCTGAGGCTTTCCTCCATCGATTCCATCGAGGCCGACGACGATCTGCTCGATGCGATTGCGACCGAAAAGCGGCTGATGCCGCACCTTCATCTGTCGCTGCAATCGGGCGACGACATGATCCTCAAGCGGATGAAAAGGCGCCATTCCCGCGCCGATTCGATCCAGTTCTGCGCTGAAATCCGGAAAATTCGGCCGGAAATCGTCATCGGAGCAGACATAATTGCCGGATTTCCGACCGAAACGGACGAAATGTTCGCCAATTCGGAACGCATTGTCGAGGAGTGCGGGCTCACGCATCTGCACGTCTTTCCCTTCTCGCCGCGCGAGGGAACGCCCGCCGCGCGGATGCCCCAGGTCAGGCGCGAGATCGTCAAGGAGCGGGCGCAGAGATTGCGCGCCGCCGGCGAGGCCGCCTACCGGCGGCATCTCGCTTCGCTTGCCGGCACGGCGCAGCAGGTGCTGATCGAGCGCGATGGGTTCGGGCGTACCGAAGGGTTCACCCTGACCCGGCTCGATGCCGGAAAGCCGGGCGAAATCGTCCCCGCCACCATCACCGGCCATGATGGCGAGCGGCTGACCGCCGAGCCTGTCGGCTCGGTTTCTTCTCCTCGGGCAGCCTGAGACCGCATGGCATTTGGATTTATCAAGAAGGTCTTCTCGTTCGGCAGGAAAGAGGTCGTCGAAGAGCCGGCAACCGAAGCGACCTTGCCGCCGCCCGCAGAGCAGGCCGCCCCGGAATCGCCCAGCCCCGCCGTCGAGCAACCGGTTCCCGAATTCCTGAAGCGCGAGGAACTGAAGCCGGACGAGGAGGTCGTCGCACCCGCGCCGCCTGAGCTTCCGGAAGCGCCCGCAGCCGAACCGGCGCCAGTCGAAGCACCCGACGCCGCCGAACCCGCGGTTGAACAAGAGCCGGAGCCTGTCCGGATAGAGCTTGCGCCCGAGCCCGTACCGGCCGAACCTCTTCCAGTGCCAGAGCCAGAGCCAGAGCCAGAGCCAGAGCCAGAGCCAGAGCCAGAGCCAGAGCCAGAGCCAGAGCCAGAGCC
>CAMYMG010000079.1 GCA_947259295.1 uncultured Rhizobiaceae bacterium | reverse complement strand
TGAAGGCCTTGGTCTGGAAATCGGGCCACGGAACCGTCTCGACGGTCACCTTCACGCCGGTCTCGGCCTGATAGTCGTTCACCAGTTCCTGCAGATAGTTCGCAGGATCCCATTCCGCCCACAAAATGGTCAGTTCCTGCGCCAGGACCGAAGTCCCGCTCGCAAACGTCAGCGCAATCCCGGCCAAAACACCGGTAAATCTCTTGCCCATGTCAATCTCCTCCCATTGGTAAAGCAGTTACGATCGTCGATCCGTCGCCAGGGGGCGGCGGTGCCACCCCCCGGCTGCAGAACCCCTCCCCTGTCAGGCGGCGGCCTTTTCGTCTCCGAGTGTGGCGCCGTGACGGATTTCGGTGCCGAGCACTTTCAGGCACTCGCGCATGAATGCGGCGAGACCCGTCCAGCCCTTGGCGGAAACCATGGTGCCGTCGACATAGGCCTCGGTCGGCTTGACATCGATGTAGGTGCCGCCGGCGAGGATGACTTCCGGCTCGCAGGCGCCGAGTGCCGCGACCTTCTTGCCGCGCACGACACCGTCGACGGCGACCAGGATCTGCACGCCGTGGCAGATGGTGAAGATCGGCTTGCGGGTCTCGTGGAAGTGCCTGACCATGGCCTGCACGCGCTTGTCGGTGCGGATATATTCGGGTCCGCGGCCGCCTGCGCAATAGACGGCGTCATATTCGTCAAGCTTCACTTCGGAGAAGGTCTTGTTGATGTCGGCGAAATGACCGTAGCGCTCGATATAGGTCTGGTGACCCTCGAAATCGTGCAGCGAGGTCTGGATCTTGTCGCCCGCCTTCTTGTCCGGGCAGACGACGTGGACCGTGTGACCGACGGCCTCCATTCCCTGCTGGAACACGAAGATCTCGTATTCTTCCGTGAACTCGCCGGTGAGCATCAGAATTTTCTTGCCAGCCATTTATTCCTCCGTTGGTTAGCATTGGGGCAAGCCCCGGATCCTAGTCGCGATAACTCCCTGCCCGTCTGCCGGGCACCCCTGTGCGCCCGGTCATTCGAAGGCCGGGATCAGCCGGTCGCGCGAGCGTTCGATATGTTCACGCATCGCACGCTTCGCCGCCTTGCCATCGCCCGCGGCAAACGCGGCGAGCACCGCCTGGTGTTCATCCAGCGCCTCCTCGGTGACGCGGGAGTGAAACATAAGACGAAAGATGTGGAAATGCGTATGCTGATGCGCCAGCGTTTGCCGGATCAGTTCGCTGCCCGAAAACTCGAGAATGCGGTCGTGGAACAGCGCGTCCTGCCGCGCGAAGGCCGAATAGCGGAAGCGTTCGTCACTGCCGCGCCGGCTTGACATGCCGCCGGCGAGATCCTGCAGGACAGCCAGCCGGCTGTCGTCCATGCTGCGCGCCGCACGCTGCGTCGCCTCGGGCTCGAGCAACAGCCGAAGGTCATAAAGTTCATCGAAGCGCCGGCGCGAAATCTGCGGCGCCGCGCTGTAGCCGATCAGATGCGTCTTGACGACGAGGCCTTCACCTTCGAGCCGCCCCAGCGCTTCACGGATCGGCGTCTGCGAAACATTCAGTTCGCGCGCCAGAGTGTCGACGGTGATGCGCGAGCCGGGCGATATCTTGAGCGCCATCAACTGGGCAAAGATCGCGTCATAGGCTTCGTCGGCGAGGCCCGGATGCCGGCTGATAGCCCTGGCGCGCCCGCCCCGGCTCTCGTCTTCCGTCATCTCTGGTGTAGCCACACTCGTCATGTTTGCCCCTTGACACGGCTATGTCCTATCGCGATGCTCCGGCCCAGTCAATCCTATATCCTATACGATCTGATATTGGAAAATCCGATGCGCTATTTTCTGGCCGTGAGCCCGACCGAGGCGGAACAATCCGCAAGGACCCCGTCGGCGGCAATGCCGGTCGATGGCGGGCCAAAGGGCCGCTCGCCCTTGCGCCTGGCCTACGGGTTCCATGCCGGACCGGACGAATACTAGCGACGAGATCGACCTCCAGATGGCAGGCCCGCCGCCTGCAGAACCTCAGAACCTCTCTCCAACCTGCGAGCACCTTATGAGCCTCTTTGCAGCCCTTCGTCCTCCGAAGGAAATCCTCTTCGGCAAGGGCCAGTCCGACGCGGTCGGCATGGTTGCCGCCAAATACGGCCCGAAGGCACTGGTGTGCACGGATGAGCGCTTCGCCTCGACCGCGGCGTTCGCGCGGATCATCGATACGGTGAAGGCATCCGGCGGGGAGGTCCATATCCACGACCGGGTCGAGCCCGACGTGCCCTATGACAGCGTCGCGGCATGCGCCGAGGACGCGCGCGCCTTCGCGCCCGACGTGGTGATCGGGATCGGCGGCGGCAGCTGTCTCGACATGGCCAAATGCGCGGCCCTGCTGCTTACCCATGGCGGTGCGCTGCGAGACTACTACGGCGAGTTCAAGGTGCCCGGCCCTACCCTGCCGGTCATCGCGGTGCCGACGACGGCAGGCACCGGCTCCGAGGCGACGCCGGTCGCCGTCATCTCCGATACGAGCCGCACGCTGAAAGTCGGCATCTCAAGCCCGCACCTCATCCCGGTCGCCGCGATCTGCGATCCCGACCTGACTCTCACCTGCCCGCCTTCCTTGACCGCGATCGCCGGCGCCGACGCGCTAACCCATGCTATCGAGGCCTTTACCGCGGCCCGCAGGGGCAGCGACCCCGAGCTGGCACAGAAGCATGTGTTCGTCGGCAAGAGCGCGCTCAGCGACTATTTCGCGCTGCTGGCGATCAAGCTTCTCGGACGCAGCCTCGAGCGCGCTTACACGCATGGCGCAGACGAGGATGCCCGCGCCGATGTGATGATGGGGGCGCTTGCGGCAGGCTGCGCGTTCGGTTCGGCCGGAACCGCGGCAGCGCACGCCATCCAGTATCCGGTCGGCGCCCTGACGCACACGCCGCACGGTCTCGGCGTGGCGACGATGCTGCCCTATGTGATGACCTATAACCGTCAGGCCTCACTGGCCGAGATGGCCGAAATCGCCGACACGATGGGTGTCGGCGCGGCCGGAGGCTCACGCGAAAGTGCTGCCGATGCAGCCATCGCGGAAGTGACCCGGCTCTTTGCTGCGGTCGGGATCCCCTCCACGCTCGCCGAACTCGGCCTCGCGGCCGACAGGCTCGACTGGACCGCCGAGCAGGCGATCGGCATCGAGCGGCTGATCAAGAACAACCCGCGGCCCATCGATGCCGCAGAGATGAGGCAGCTGGTGCAGGCCGCGTATGACGGCGACCTCAGTGCCCTGCGCACCTAGCCAAGGAGTGACATCATGAACATCGCTGCACGAACCGCGAAATCCGACACAAGCGGCATCGACCTCGACGGATTTTCCAAGGGCCTCTTCATAGGCGGCACATGGCAGGAAGGCGAAACCGGACGCCGAATCCCGGTTGTCGACCCTTCGAGCGAGACTGTCCTGGCAGAGGTCGCCGACGCGGGATTGGCCGACGCGGCAGCAGCCGTCGATGCGGCCGCCCGTGCGGCACCCGGCTGGGCGGCGACGCCCCCCAGGCAGCGCTCCGAGATCCTGCGCCGCTGCTTCGAGCTGATGAGCGAGCGGGCTGAGATGCTGGCAAGACTCATCTCGCTCGAAAACGGCAAGGCGCTGCGTGATGCGCGCGGCGAAGTCGCCTATGCCGCCGAATTCTTCCGCTGGAATGCCGAGGAGGCGGTGCGCATCGTCGGTGATTTCGGCATGGCGCCTGCCGGGGCAAACCGCATCATCGTCGACTACCAGCCGATCGGCATCTGCGTGCTGATTACGCCGTGGAACTTTCCGGCCGCAATGGCGACGCGCAAGATCGCACCGGCGCTCGCCGCCGGCTGCACCGTCGTGCTGAAACCGGCAACCGAGACGCCGCTTACCGCCTACGCGCTGGCGGCGCTCTACAAGGAGGCCGGCGTTCCAGACGGTGTCGTCAACGTTATCACGACCTCGACGCCGGGCCCCGTGACATCCGCAATGCTTGCCGACCCCCGGGTCAGGAAACTGTCCTTCACCGGCTCGACCGGCGTCGGACGCACCCTGCTCGCCGAGGCGTCGAAGAGCGTCATCAGCTGCTCCATGGAGCTCGGCGGCAATGCGCCGCTGATCGTATTCGACGATGCCGACCTTGATGTCGCAGTCGAAGGCGCGATGATCGCCAAGATGCGCAATGCCGGCGAAGCCTGCACGGCAGCGAACCGGCTCTATGTCCAGGCCGGAATCTACGACAGGTTTGTCGCGGCCCTGACGCAGCGGATGGAAAGCCTGGCCGTCGGACCGGGCACCGATCCGGAGACCGAGTGCGGTCCGATGATCACGGCAAAGGCCGTCGACAAGATCGACAGGCTGGTGGAAGACGCCGTCACGCGCGGCGCGCGCGTGCTGTGCGGCGGCAAGAAGCTGCAGGGCACGGGTTTCTTCTACCCGCCGACCGTTCTGACGGATGTGCCGCTCGATGCGGACATGTCATGCGAGGAGATTTTTGGTCCGGTCGCGCCGATCAGCCGCTTCGACACGGAGGCCGAGGTGATCGCTCGCGCCAACGACACCGAATACGGCCTCGCAGCCTATGTCTTCACCAAGGACATAGCGCGTGGTTTGAAGGTGTCGCGGCAGATCGAAGCGGGCATGATCGCGCTCAACCGCGGCCTCGTCTCGGATCCCGCAGCACCTTTCGGCGGCGTCAAGCAAAGCGGTCTCGGCCGCGAGGGCGGCTCCCACGGCGTGCTCGAGTTCACCGAACCGCAGTATATAGCCGTGACGCTCTAGGAGCCTTTCTCCAATAGGCCGCGCTCCCGTAGCGGCGCGACGGCCTCAGATGCGCTGCCCGCTCTGCGGTTCGAACAGGTGCACCGCATCCACTCGGGGCCTGAGGTGCAGATCGTTGCCGGGCCTGAAGTCGTGGCGCTCGCGGAACAGGGCGACGATCTCGCTGTCGCCGAAGCGTAGCACGACCGTCGTCTCCGAACCGGTTGGCTCGACCACGGAGATGCGGGCCGGCAGGCCGTCGTGGGCGATGTCGAAGTGCTCGGGCCGCACGCCGTAGAGCACCTCCTGCCCCTCGGCGGCGCCATGCCCGGCGCCGACCGGCAGCAGGACGCCTTCGACCCGCACGCCGTTTCCTTCGATCCGGCCCTTCAGGATGTTCATCGAGGGCGAGCCGATGAAGCCGGCGACGAAGGTGTTGGCCGGCCGGTCGAAGAGCTCGAGCGGCGCGCCCATCTGCTCGATGCGGCCAGCCTGCATGACGACGATCTTGTCGGCCATGGTCATCGCCTCGACCTGGTCGTGCGTTACGTAGATCGTCGTCGTCTTCAGCCGCTGGTGCAGCTCCTTGATCTCGGCGCGCATTTGCACGCGCAGCTTGGCGTCGAGGTTGGAGAGCGGCTCGTCGAACAGGAACACATGCGGGTCGCGAACGATGGCACGGCCCATGGCGACGCGCTGGCGCTGGCCGCCGGACAACTGGCGCGGGTAGCGCTGCAGATAGGGCGCGAGATCGAGAATGTCGGCGGCCTTGCGGACCCGCTCGTCGATCTCGGCGCGGTCGACGCCGCGCATCTTGAGCGCGAAGCCCATGTTCTGCGCCACCGTCTTGTGCGGGTAGAGGGCATAGTTCTGGAAGACCATGGCGATGTCGCGCTTCCCGGGCGGCAGCTGGTTGACGACGCGGTCGCCGATGGAGACCGTGCCGCCGGTGATGCCTTCCAGACCGGCGACCATCCTGAGCAAGGTCGACTTGCCGCAGCCCGAGGGGCCGACCAGGACGACAAACTCGCCATCCGCTATGTCGACGCTGACACCGTGCAGGACTTTCACGGCGCCGAATGCCTTCGACACGTCCCGGATCGCGACCTGCGCCATTTTCCCCCCGTCGGTCTTGTTTTCCGCGAAGCTAGCCAAGCAGGCCTCCCAAGTCCATCGCCCAATTCATGGCCACAGACATCGCGTTGACTCTGTTCGGGCTTGCCCCATAGTGTCAGGCGCTTTCTACCGTCCCAGCCAGGCATCGGGAGGACTGACAGGCCGGCCTAGCCGAAAAGCCCGACACTTCGGGCGGCGATGCCGACCGGGTGCCGGGCACGGGACGCTGGGCTGAGCGTGTCACTTTTGGGAGGAAGTTCCACATGAGGGTAAGCGATTACGAAAGACTGATGCGCGCCGGCGCCACGCGCCGCAGCGTGCTGAAGGGAGCGGCAAGCCTTGCCGCGCTGGCGGCGGGATCGACCGGGACACTGGGTGCGCTGACGCGCCAGGCCTCGGCGCAGGACAATCTGCGCGCCGAGATTCTCAAGATCCCAGGCGTCGGCAAGGGCTCGCCCACCGACGCCGACTGGCAGAAGGTCGGCGAGCTGTGCCTCGGCGCCACCAAGGCAAGCGTCGCGGAAGGCGAGTTCGCCGGCGTCGAACTGACCTTCATGGGTCTCAACAACCAGAACCTGCACAACTTCCTGTTCCGCGGGTTCCTCAAGCCGTGGGAGGCCTATACCGGCGCCAAGATCAGCTGGATCGACCTCGCCCAGGCCGACTACAACGCCCGCCTGCAGCAGTCGATCGCGACCGGCACGGTCGACTTCGACATCATCGAGATGGGAGCGCCCTTCGAGGGCGACACGGCCAGCAAGGGACTGCTCGACGAGATGCCCGACTGGGTGAAGACGCAGATCGAGGACGACGACCTCGTCGGCTACCTGCAGCCGCCGGTCGGCACCTGGGACGGCAAGACCTACCGCATCACCATCGATGGCGACTGCCACACCTTCGCCTACCGCAAGGACTATTTCACCGACCCGGCGATCACCGCCGCGACGGGGATGACCGAAGTGCCGACGACGTGGCAGCAGGTCAACGAGTTCAGCAAGAAGGTGAAGGGCCAGAAGGATCCGCTGACCGGCCTCGACGCGCACGGCTTCCTCGACCCGCTGAAGGGATGGGGCGGCTTCGGCTTCTACTTCCTGGAAGACCGCGCCACGGCCTATGCCAAGCATCCGGACGACAAGGCCTGGCTGTTCGATCCGGACACGATGAAGCCGCGGGTCAACAACCCGGCCTTCGTGCAGGCAATCCAGGACGTCATGGACCTGATCGAGGCCGGCGCCTATCCGACCGACCAGATAAACGCCGACCCCGGCACGACCGCCTTCCAGCAGTTCCTCGCCGGCACTGGTGCGGCACTCTGCTGGTGGGGCGACGTCGGCTCCAGCGCGCGCACCTCCGACACGTCGGTGGTCGGCGACGTGACCGGCTTCACGATCAATCCGGGTTCGGACAGGGTCTACAATTCCAAGACCAGCGAATGGGAAACCCCCGACAGCCCGAACTTCGCACCCAACATGGCCTATATCGGCTGGGGCGTTTACGTGACCAGCCGGGTGGCGGGCGACGAGAAGAAACGCAAAGCAGCCTGGAGTGCGGCGGCGCATCTCGGCGGCAAGGACCTTTCGCTGTGGACGGCCGCCTATCCGTCCGGCTTCCAGCCTTACCGCAACTCCCACTTCAACTACGACGAGTGGGAGGCGGCAGGCTACGACCGGGCCTATATCGAGGATTATCTCGGCTCGAACGCGGACAGCTACAACCATCCGAACGCCGCGATCGAACCGCGCATCCCCGGCATCTTCCAGTACTACTCGGTGGCCGAGGACGAACTGGCGAAGGGCTTTGCCGGCCAGTACAAGTCGGCGCAGGAGACCGCCGACGCCATCGCCGCCGCCTGGGAGAAGATCACCGACCAGATCGGCCGTGACAGCCAGATCAAGCTCTACAAGGCTTCGCTCGGCCTGTGAGCCGCCGGGTGCGCGCCACGGCGCGCACCCTTTCTTGCAAGGACCGGCAGCAGCCGGTCGCCGGCTAGCGTGGGTGCATGGCGCAGGGTGACCTACTACACGTCGTGACGACAGACGACATATCCGAACGGCAGAAGCTGTTCGGCCGCGCCATCGTGTGGGGATCGGCACTGATCGTGGCGCTGGTCGCCGCGGCGCAGACCCTCCAGCAGACCGGCGTGGAGGACTTCGGCTTCGAGACATGGCGGCCGACGCTCTACGCCTATGTCCTGTGGGGGGTCTGCCTGTGCTGGAGCCAGGTGCTTATCTGCGGCGAACAGGGCAAGCGCACCCTGTTCGTGCTGCCCGCGGCGCTGTTCGTCGTGTCGCTGACGGTGTTTCCGCTGCTGTTCGGCCTCGTCATCGCCTTTTCGGACTGGAACCTGTCGGCGACGGAGGGCCGCCAGTTCAACGGGCTCGACAACATCCGGCAGATGTGGCGCGATCCCTTCTACTGGAACGCTCTGCTCAACATGGTCTGGTACAGCCTGGCGATCCTGGTGGAATACGCCATCGCCTTCGGCCTGGCGCTGCTGCTCAATGCCGAGATAAGGGCGCGAAAATTTTTCCGCGTCGCCTTCCTGCTGCCGCTGATGCTGTCGCCGGTGGCGGTCAGCTGGATGATCGGCAAGTCGATGCTGGAGGTGCGGTTCGGCCCGATCGCCCGCTTCGCGCGCTGGCTCGGCTGGGACAGTCCATCCTTCTTCGGCTCGCCCGAGATCGCCCGCTTCACCATCATGCTACTCGACGCCTGGACCTTCATCCCGTTCATGATGATCATGATCCTGGCCGGACTGCAGGCGATCCCGCGCGAACTGACCGAGGCCGCGCGCGTCGACGGCGCCAGCCCGTGGAAGGGCTTCTGGGAGATCACCTTCCCGCTGATGCTGCCCGTATCGATCACCGCGGTTCTCATCCGCATCATCTTCAAGCTTAAGCTCGCCGACATCGTCATCAACCTGACGGCAGGCGGGCCGGGCGGCGCCACCGACACGGTCACCTCCTTCATATTCCGGGAGTACCGCGACCGCTCGAACGTCGGCTACGGCACGCTGCTGGCGATGTTCTATTTGGTGATCATCATCATCGCCATGACGATCCTGATGAAGCTTGCCGACCGGTTCGTGAGGCCGCGCACATGACAGAAGCCATCTTCCGCGACAGCGAGGCGGACCTCGCCTTCCGCGCTAGGCGGCTGACCGGCAAGACCGTGATCTACGTATTGCTGATCGCCTGGGCGATCATCTGCCTCTTCCCGATCTACTGGACAGCGACGACGAGCTTCAAGATCGCGCCTAACGTCATGCAGGGACACCTGATCCCCTGGGTGGACTACCAGCCGGCCTGGCGCGGCTGGCGCTCGCTCGGACTGTCGCCGGACACGATCGGCGCCGAGAGCACGGTGCGCGCCGAATTCATGAAGCGCTTCTTCAACTCCGCTATCGCGGCGGTCGCCTCCTCGGCCATCGCCGTGGTGCTCGGCTCGCTCGCTGCCTACGGCCTGTCGCGCTTCTCCTACAAGTTCGGCTTCATGCGCAATTCGGACATCTCGTTCTTCTTCCTGTCGCAGCTGATCCTGCCGCCGGTGGTTCTCGCGCTGCCATTCCTCGTGCTCTACAAGCAGCTCGCCCTGCTCGACACGCGGATCGGCCTGGTGTTGCTCTACACGCTGACGGTACTGCCGATCGTCATCTGGATCATGCGCGACCAGTTCGAGTCGATCCCGACTGAGCTCGAGGAAGCCGCGCTGGTCGACGGGCTGTCGATCTGGGGCGCCTTCTTCAGCGTCATCCTGCCGATCGCCCTGCCGGGCATGATGGCAGCCTTCATCCTCAGCCTGGTGTTGACCTGGAACGAGTATTTCTTCGCCGCGCTGCTGACCTCGACGCACGCCAATACACTGCCGGTGATGGTCGCCTCGCAGACCGGCAGCCAGGGCATCAACTGGTGGGCGATGGCGGCGCTGTCCTTCGCGGCGATCCTGCCGCTGGTCGTCATCGGCGTTGTGCTGGAGCGCTACCTGATCCGGGGGATGACAGCCGGCGCGGTGAAGTAGCGAACCGCACCCGGCAAAATCGTAGTTCGAGGTTCCCTGTCGCTCCCCGTTTGCCGATGTGCGTGCGAAAGGGTTGCGCGCCGAGCGCTGGCCCTCTCCCAACAAAAGCGATCAAGCGGCCGGGATGGCTCGGGTCGAGCCAAAAATCCTAGAAGACCGCGAGGTACTTCAACAGCGAAACGATGCCGATGATGATGACGATGATCTGGACGATCTGGCGCATCTTGGCGTCGATCGGGAGCCGCTGGACGAGGTAGAGCACGAGGATGACCACCAGGAAGGTGATGAGAATCCCGATCAGGACTGACGATCCCATTTTATCTCTCCTTGGCCGCTGAAATTCACGGCTTCAACTGGAGTACACAGAATGGGACCTGCCGGCAATGAGGCAACGCCGCAGGTCACAACATCCGGTAGCAATCCGGGGAAATCCGGCCTTTTAGTAGCGTTTCACTTCCTAGATCCGGCAAGACTTCGCCGTTTCATTGTGTGCTGAAGGCAGCGCAGACAATCCAGCTTCATCCCGGCCAGCAAATCTCATAGGTTGCTGGCATGTATACTGATTCGATTGCAGGTCGTGGGGCAGGCCGTTTCGTTCCGGCACCAGGCCTGGAAGCTGGGCAGGCGGCGCTGCGCCCTGCCCGGATGGCTGCCGTGGTCGTTGCCGGCATGCTTGCCGGGTGCGCCAACCCGGCGCCGCTCCAGAACGACACGCAGACCCGCATGGTACCGACGGAATCGGCTTTCGTGATGCCGGCTGTCGGCGGTCCCGAAGTGACGGCCGTCCTTGAGCAGCGCTTTTCCAACGGCACGCAGCAGGACGTGTTGCTCGCCACATCGGCCTCCACGCCGGGCCAGAACATGCTTCGCATCCAGATATTCGGGCCGGTCGACAGTTCGCTTGCGGGCAACGACAAGCTTCGCGCCGGCTTCCTGCCGGCCAGGGACGTGAAGGCGGAGATGCGGAAGCTCATCCCGGGCGTGCGCATGGAGACCTCGGCCTTCTACGTCCAGAACAATTACGGCCCCTTCGGCTACGCCGTCGGCAGAAGCTCCTCGGGCGATACCTGTCTCTATGGCTGGCAGCGCATCACCTCCACCGGCATGACGCAGACCCTGATCGGCAACAAGGGTTCGATCCAGATTCGTCTCAGGCTCTGCGACAGCGGCAAGTCGGAACAGCAACTGCTGCAGTCGATGTACGGCTTCCGGATCACCGCGTCGTTCAAGGACGGCAACTGGAATCCCTATGGCGAGCCGCTGCCGCCCGATACCTCGTTCGGCCGCGGTGGCGAGCCCGTCTACCCCGTCAGCGCATCGCGCTACGAGACAGTGACGGAGCCCACTCCCGCGCCACCCAGGAGGGCGCCGGCCGCGAAGCGGACGGTCAAGGCCGCGCCGCCACCGCAGCTGCCCGAGCCAATCGGGCCGCTGGTGCCGCCTCCTCCCGGTCCCGACGTTGCCGTCACGTCGGGAGCCTCTCCCGCGCCGGGCGCCGCAAAGCCCGCCGCTTCTGCCCCAACGGTACCCCCGCCGCCCCTGTAAAAGCCGGCGAATAGCCCTCCGCAAGCAGTCAATATTAGCGCTTTGTTAACGCTGTTCCTATTCGGTGGGACATTGAGACATTCTTGAATGTTCAATGTCGATACTGCCGATCTTGGGGGGATGGGCACCTTGTAGACTTCCGAAGCGTCACCGACCGCCGAGGACAGCGGCACCGGTTGCAAAGGCCCGATGATGCGCAAGCTCCTGATGATCCTGCTTTGGGCGATGGCGTCCGCCGTCGTCATCGCACTGATCACGCTTCCCATCAACATCGAGACCCAGCTCATCGCCGGCATGTCGGTCCTCGTGGCGATGATGATTCTCAAACTCGTACGGCCTACCGGCATCTGGAGACTGATCGCGCTTGCCTTCGGCACCGCCGTCGTTCTCCGCTATGTCTACTGGCGCACGACCGACACCCTGCCGCCCTTCAACCAGCTCGAGAACTTCATTCCCGGTTTCCTGCTCTATCTCGCAGAGCTCTACAGCGTGCTGATGCTGGCGCTCAGCCTTTTCGTCGTGGCGCAGCCTTTGCCGCCCCGCCCCTCGCGCGCCAAGCTGAACGACCGCACGCCAGCCGTGGATGTCTTCATTCCAACCTACAACGAGGAACCGGAGCTCCTCGCCAACACCATCGCCGCCGCCAAGGGGATGGACTACCCGGCAGACAAGCTGACCGTCTGGCTGCTCGATGACGGCAGCACACTGCAGAAGCGCAACGCCGAGAAGATCGGCGAGGCCAACGCCGCAGAGCAGCGCCATGCCGAACTGCAGAAACTGGCCGCCGATCTCGGCGCAAACTATCTGACCCGCGACCGCAACGAGCATGCCAAGGCCGGCAATCTGAACAACGGGCTTGCCCACTCGACCGGCGAACTCGTCGCCGTGTTCGATGCGGATCACGCACCCGCGCGCGACTTTCTCAAGGAAACCATCGGCCATTTCGACGAGGACCCCAGGCTGTTTCTGGTGCAGACCCCGCATTTCTTCCTCAATCCGGATCCTGTCGAGCGCAATCTGCGCACTTTCGAGAAAATGCCGTCCGAAAACGAGATGTTCTACGGCGTCATCCAGCGGGGACTGGACAAGTGGAACGCCTCGTTCTTCTGCGGTTCGGCGGCCGTGCTACGGCGCGAGGCACTGCTCGAGACGGACGGCTTCAGCGGCATCAGCATCACCGAGGATTGCGAGACCGCCGTCGAGCTTCATTCGCGCGGCTGGAACAGCATCTATGTCGACAAGCCGCTGATTGCTGGCCTGCAGCCGGCAACCTTCGCGAGCTTCATCGGGCAGCGAAGCCGCTGGGCGCAAGGCATGATGCAGATCCTGCGCTTCCGCTTTCCGCCGATGAAGCGCGGCCTGTCCATCCCGCAGCGGCTTTGCTACGCCTCGTCCACCCTGTTCTGGCTGTTTCCGTTTGCCCGCACGATCTTCCTGATCGCTCCGCTGTTCTACCTGTTCTTCGACCTGCAGATATTTACCGCTTCGGGAGGCGAGTTCCTCGCCTACACGCTCACCTACATGATCGTGAACCTGATGATGCAGAACTATCTCTACGGCGAGTTCCGCTGGCCGTGGATCTCCGAACTCTACGAATACATCCAGACCGTGCACCTGCTGCCGGCGGTGGTGTCGGTGATCCTCAATCCACGCAAGCCGACCTTCAAGGTGACCGCCAAGGACGAATCCATCGCCACCAGCCGGCTGTCGGAAATCGGCATGCCGTTCTTCTTCATTTTTGGCGTGCTGCTGCTCGGCGTCGCAGTCACCGTCTACAAGGTCTACGCCGAACCGTTCAAAGCAGACGTCACGCTGGTTGTCGGCGGCTGGAACCTCATCAACCTGATCATGGCCGGCTGTGCCCTGGGTGTGGTGTCCGAGCGGGGCGAACGCGCTGCGTCGCGGCGCGTCAAGGTCAGCCGCCGCTGCGACTTCAAACTCGACGGCGAGTGGCTGAAGGCAACGATCGAGGATGTTTCGGTAAATGGCGCGCGGGTACTGGTTTTCGGCGCCAGCGCCGACGCGTTCGCCAAGGGCAGTGCTTCCGCAATCCGGTTCAAGTCGTTTGCCGACGGCACCGAGGGCGTCCTTCCGATCACCGTCCGCAACAAGGAGGTGACCTCGGACAGTATCGCGGTTGGATGCTATTTCAGCCCGAACGAGGCGGCACATCACAGGCTTGTCGCCGATCTGCTGTTCGCCAATTCCAACCAATGGGAGGAGTTCCAGCTCTCGCGCCGGGGCAACCCCGGATTGCTCGCCGGCACGCTGTGGTTTCTGCGGCTGGCGATTTTTCAGACCTACCGCGGGCTGGTCTATCTCGGTCGCGCCATCAGGGCGCGGGGCCAGGACCCGCGCAGTGGGCCGGTCGGCAAGGTCGCGGAGCGCGTCTCGTGAGGCTGACACTTGCAGCGATCGGCATCACCCTGATGGCCGGGACAGTCGCATACGCCCAATCCGGGCCTTTCGACATGACGCCGGAACGCCAGGACTTGCCTCAGGCGACGCCACCGGCCGAGCCAGTTCCAAGCCCGCCAGAACCGAACCGGGCAGCCCCCGCGCCCGGCGAGGCGGCGCCGATCGCGGAGGCCTCGCCGCCGACGGCTGCACGCCGCTACCTGCTGCCCTTCCCCGACCTGACCCTGCCGGGCGAGTACGCCCGACGCCCCTGGTCCATCTTTCTCACGCCAGAACAGGCCGCGGCCAAGGCAACGGTCCGACTGGGCTATCAGAACGCCATCATCGTCGCTCCGGAAGCATCGAGGCTGACCCTTGCGATCAACGGCGACCGGCTGATCGACGCCCCGATCGCGTCACCGGAGAAAAACTCCAGCCTGGCAGTCGAAATCCCCGCCGGAACGCTGCATGCCGGACTGAACGAACTCGAGCTGACTGCGAGCCAGCGGCACAGGACGGATTGCAGCATCGAGTCGACCTACGAACTCTGGACACAGATCGATCCGGCTGAAACCTATCTGTCGCTCGAGGCTGCGGCACCGATGCGCTGGAAGCGCGTGGACGATATCAGGGCGATCGGCGCGGACGACGAGGGGGCGACGACGTTCAACCTGATCGTTCCCTCGATGGATCAGGCTGCCTCGACGCAACTGACGGTCAGGCTTGCCGAAAGTCTGGCGCTGATGGCCAACATGCCAAACCAGTCGTTTATCGTCTCCGATCAGTCAGGAAGCCCGGCCACGGAGGGCCAGGCGAACGTCGTGATGGGCGTCGCCTCAGACCTTGCCGGAACCCTTGCAACGCTGCCGCCCGGCTCTGAAACGGCCCCGACTGTCGCCCTGGTGGACGATCCGGCGCTCGGGTCATCGACGCTGGTGGTAACCGGGCCGACCTGGTCGATGGTGCAGGCCGCGATAGACGGGCTTGCCCATCAGGTCGATCGACCGATCGACGTGCAGCGAACCTCGCTCGCCACGCAGCTCTGGCGCTCGCCCGACGTGCCGATGATGTTCGGCGCCACCGAGGCGAAGCTGGCCGATCTCGGGGTGACCACCCAGGAATTCGCAGGCAGACGCTTCCGGACCGACTTCGCCTTCGGCATGCCTGCCGACTTCTACGCCAATGCCTATGGCGAGTTCACGCTGCTGCTCGACGCCGCCTATTCGCCCGAGGTCTTGCCGGGAAGCCATATCGACATCTACGTGAACGACAACATCGCGGCGACCGTGCCCATTACCGCATATGGCGGCGAGATCCTCCGCCACCTGCCGATCCCGGTGACGATGCGGCATTTCAGGCCGGGCGAAAACACCGTGGCGATCGAAGCCGTGTTGAACACCGAGACGGACAAGCTTTGCGCGCCGGGCGCCACCGGGCTGGATAATGGCCGCTTCGTCATCTTCGACAGCTCCGAATTCATCATGCCTGACTATGCCCGCCTCGGACACACGCCCGACCTCGCCGGTGTGGGAGGAACAGGCTTCCCCTACAACCGGTTGAGCTACCCGATCCCGCTGATCATCGATCGCGTCCAGCCCGACACGCTGTCGGCAGCAACCACCCTCTTGGCGCGGTTGTCGGTCGCCGCCGGCAGGCCGATTGCCGTGGATACGACGGCTTCGGTAGCGTCGATCGCCGACAAGAACGCGATCTTCGTGAACACGATCTCGCAAATTCCCTCCACCGTGCTTGCCCGGTTGGGCGTTGGCGACGAGGCACGGAGCAGTTGGGGTGAGACCGTCGCGTCGATCAGGCCGGATACGCAGGCCACTTTCGATGACTGGCGGGAACGTCTTCGGGGCAGCGGCTGGCGCGGACAGGCGAGCCGGTTCCAGGACTGGATGGACCGCACGTTCAACGTTTCTCTCGATACCTTCCGGCTGTTTCGACCGGCAACGCCCGAATTCACACCCGGCGGCAACGACAGTCTGCTCGTTGCGGCGGATGCCAATCCCGCCGGTACGGGAAGCTGGACGTTGGTGACCGCACCGACCGTGGGCGCGCTGCAAGAGGGGGTTCGCGAACTGACCGGCTATGCCTCGTGGGGACAGCTGAACGGACATATCTCGACACTCAATCCGGTATCGGGCGGCTTGTCCTCCATTCCTGCCTCGGGCCACGCTTTCATCCAGACACAGCCCTTTTCGTTCAGGAACTACCGTCTCATCGCAGCCAACTGGCTGTCATCGAACGCGCTGTCCTACGCGCTTGTGCTGTCGGCCCTGTCGATCCTGCTGGGCCTTGCCACGGCGGCACTGCTGGCAACGCTGGGAAGAAAGCAATGAGGCGCGTTCGTTCATTGTCGGTCGCTTTGGGACTGACCTGCAGCGCCTTGCTGGCGGGTTCGACCGGCGACGCCCGGGCGGCAACGGTCAGCGAGCAGGAATGGACGAGCTACCGGGACAAGTTCCTGGAACCGTCCGGTCGCATCGTCGACAACGCCAACAACAATATCAGCCATAGCGAAGGGCAAGGCTACGGTCTTCTCCTCGCCTATCTCGCCGACAACCGGGGCGACTTCGACAAGATCTGGGCCTTCACACGCACCGAAATCCTGCTGCGCGACGACGGGCTGGCAGTCTGGAAATGGGACCCGTCAGCCAGCCCTCACGTCTCGGATGCAAACAACGCGACCGACGGTGACCTGCTGATTGCCTATGCCGCGGCTCTTGCCGGCAAGGACTGGCGGCGGGCGGACCTTACTGCCGCCGCCGTCACGATGGCGCGGTCGCTCGCCGACGAAAGCATTACACGTACGGGCGGTCTCGTCCTTCTCAAGCCCGGCAATGACGGGTTCGGCGCCGCGGACCGCGATGACGGGCCGGTAGTCAATCCTTCATACTGGGTGTTCGAGGCCTTGCCGACGATGGCTAGCCTGGCGCCCGAGGGCGCTTGGGGGGAGCTTGCCGAAGGAGGCAACAGGCTCCTCGCGATGGCCCGGCAGATGGGACCCTCGAAACTGCCGCCAGACTGGGTATCGCTGAAGGCGAAGCCGGTACCCGCGGAAGGTTTTCCGCAGGAGTTCGGCTACAATGCCGTCCGCATCCCGCTTTACCTCATGCGGGCCGGCACGATGGATCGGGCAACGCTGCAGCCTTTCCTGGAAAACATGACCGACGAACAAGGCCGCGTTCTGATTGTCGATATCGCCTCCGGGAGCACCAAACAGGCGCTAGACGACGCCGGCTACCGCATTATCCCGGCGCTCATCCGTTGCGTGCTCGACGGTCAATCGCTGCCTGAGGACCTGCGCGACTTTTCGCCGACCGATTACTATCCCTCGACGCTTCATCTGCTGGGCCTGTCCTTCGCCCGCGCAAGACATCCGGAGTGCCTGTGAGAACCCCGCTCCTCATAGGCGTGGCAGCGCTGCTCGGCGTCGTCGTCCTGCGTCAGACGGGGCTGTGGGATCCGTTCGAGCAACCGGCCGATCCGTTCGGTGACAGCGCTTCCGTCATTGCCGTGGCGGAGACGCCCGAACCGGCGGGCCAGAAAATCGTCGCTCAGACAGAAACGCCTGCGGCGCAGGATGAAGACAAGGCGGCGCCGGTTTCACCAACCGCCCCGGAGGCAGGCCGTTTCGGCAATCGGGCCGATCAGCCGGCCGTCGTGCCGATGGCAACGAAAGCGCCCGAAGCGGCTGCCGATGCACCCGTGGTCGACGAGAGCGCGTTGCGGTATTTCGCCTCGCGCGGCGACAGCAGGCGGCTGGAGGCCGAGATCGCAAGGCTTCGGGCGCTCTATCCGGAATGGACGCCTCCCGAGGACCCACTGGCCGCGCCCCCTCAGGGAGATGCGGTGCTCGACCGCATGTGGAGCCTCTATTCGGAGGGCAAGATCGCCGAAGTCCGCAAGGCGATTGCAGATCGCGAGACGCGTGAACCGGCGTGGGAGGCACCCCAAGACCTGCTCATCAGGCTGGCCCTTGCGGAAGCCCGCGAAACGCTCGTCAACGCCTCCGAGATTGAGCAGAACGATACGGTGATCCGGGTTGCGGCTGCGAACCCCGCGATGCTTACCTGCGGCGATGTCGACGTGCTGTGGCGCGTCGCCGAGGCGTTCGCGCGGACGGATCGCCAGCGGCGCGCCATTGACGCCTACCTCTACATTCTTCGCAATTGCACGCAGCCCGAAGAACGGATTGCCACCGTGCAGAAGGCCATGTCGCTGCTGCCCCGCGATGCCTTGTCGGAACTCCTCGCAACCGAACAGACGGTCGACGGCAAAGGGGAATTCGAGACAATCCGCAGTGAGGTTGCCCGACAGGGCCTCATCAACGCAGCAACCGATACCACTATCGTTGCATCGCCAGCCGACGTCGCCCTCGTCGAGAAGCTGGCGGCGGATGACGGCCTGGTTTCCGACTATCTTCTCCTCGGCTGGCACTACCTTCACGCCGATCAGCCGAAGGTGGCGGAGGAATGGTTCGCCAAGGCCCGTGCAAAGGAAAACAGTGCCGACGCGTCCCAGGGACTGGGCCTATCCCTGATCGCCCAGGACAGGCCGGTCGAGGCGGAAGCCGTCCTGTATGAGTGGCGGGAGACGGACGACAAGGCGCGCGACGCGTACCTCGCCGCCGTGGCCAACATGTTCGCGATGCAGCCGCCGCCCGTGGTCAGCGCCGACGTCCTCAACCGCGCCGTCGCCGTCGTCGCGGCCGCCAAGGATGCGGCTTCGGCCCAGCAACTGGGCTGGTATGCGGACGGGTTCAACCAGTTCAAGACCGCCGAGCGCTGGTTCCAGACGGCGCTGTCCTGGCAACCGGATAATGAACCCTCGGCCTACGGACTCGCGTTGATGCGATGGAAGCTCGGCAACAGCGCCGGCGTCCGCGAAGTGCAGTCCGCCTGGGTGGGCCGTTCGGAGCGCATCCCGACCGTCGGGCAGCCCAGCGAAGAGACCGCCTCCGTGGGCAGCAATGCTCCAACATTGGCCGCGGCTCCGGGCATTGCCCAGACACCTCCCGAGGGGCAGTCAAAGATCAGCGCTTCGGCCGCCCCAAGGGGTGAGCGCCGGCAACCGCAGCGGTCCGCTGGCGGCGAAGCGAAGGGCAAGCGTGTCGGCGCGGTGGGTTGCACCACCACGATGGATCCTGAGAGACTATCGCCCGACACGGCTCTGCGGCGCGGATGGTGCCTGATGGACAGGAACCGCCCCATCGAAGCGGCGAAAGCATTCGAGGTTGCGCTGAAGGGGGAGACGCAGACCCGGAGCGACGCGGCTTACGGGCAGAGCCTCGCCTATCTTCGCGTCGGCATGAACGACATGGCCGCCGTGTCGGCATCCAAGGCGCGCCTCAATCCCGCGCGCAGCGTCGAGATCGAAACGGCGCTTCTGTCGGCCCAGGCGACCAACGCGTACGGCAAGGGCCGCTATGTCGAGACCTTGATTGCGCTGGATGCCCGGGCCCGTATCGCGCCCGAGCGGAACGACCTGCTGGTGTTGCGCGGATATTCCTATTTGAATCTCGCCCGGTACGGCGATGCTGAACGGGTGTTCCGCGCGGCTGCCGCCACCGGCAACCGTGACGCTTTGCGGGGCCTCAACGACCTATGGGCGGCACGCAATCCGGGCTCAAATCCCTACTGACCGGGCGGGAGCCGCTGAGACTGCAGCAGCGCCTACCTAGTCATTACTGAGATGGCTCAGTCGTAGGGCGAGTAGCACTGCTGGCGCGGGCCATGATAGGGCTGGAACGTGTTGTCGTAGGCCCGGTACGAGCGGTAGCGGCTGTAGCACCAGTCGACATGGGCGCTGCCCGGGTTGCCGTCCAGATAGTAGCGCGGCCCGTATCCGCCGCCATAGTAGCCGTCGCCGGCAAGCGCACCGCCGATGATCGCACCGGCGACGAAAGCGCCGCCCGGGAACCAGTAGCCGTTGTAGTAGCGATAGCCGCGCCGCTGGTGACGATAGCCGCGATGACCATTGTACCAGGCGTAGTTGCCGTGTCGGCGGAAATCATTGCCGCGCCAATGCCGGCCGCCGCGATGGTTCCAATGGTTTCTGCGCCAGCGCACCCCGTCGCGCACCTGCACGACGTCGCTGGTTGCCGAGGCGGTTGCCGGCACGACAAGCGGCGCTGCGCCCGTCTGCTGGCTTCCGACAAAAGTGAGGGTGGCAAGGAGCGCCGCAGCGCCGATGCGAGACAGGACACTCATGGGAGTTCTCCGTTGATCTCAACTGGCTTCAGAACGGGATTTAGGGTTGCCGGTTCCTTGTTGCAAAAGATATTTGCGCGTTCGAACGACGCCGGTCAGCCAAGCCTGCCGCGCGCGGCGACGTCCATCGTCCCGATAAGCTCATTGCCCCTCACGGCGACATAGCGGTCGAACATGTTGACGGTGACACATACGTGATTGGGAACGATGCGCACCAGCGTGCCGACCGCCGGGCGGTCGTTGCAGCGCGACAGGTCGAGCATGCCGTGCTCCTCGGCGAATGCGGCGATCCTTGCTTCCGGGTATTCGCGGATCAGCCCGAAGCCATCCAGGCCACCGCCCGGATCTGACGTCAGCGTCTTGGAGCCGCTGTCCAGGATGCCGCGCTCCGGCGCCGCCCGGCTGACCACGGTCGCCAGCACATGCAGGGCGCAATCGTCGAGTTCCGCCATGCCGGCCGCCATCATCATGCGGTCGTTGAAGATGTATGTGCCCGCGCGGTGCTCGGTGATGCCCGAGAACTGCGAGAGCGTGGCGAGGTTCGGCGTGCCGCCGGACGACAGGATGCGGGGCTCGAGCCCGGCTTGCCTCACACCCGAGACGGCATCGTCGAGGAACGCCTGCGCCGCAGGTATGGCGCTCTCGACCGGGTAGAAGACGAACCCGGCGAATTCCAGGCCCTCGGAGGCCGAAATCATTCGGGCGAGTTCGATCGCTTCGCCCGGCGTCTCGACGCCGGCGCGCTTGCGGCCGCTGTCGCATTCGACCAATACGCTGAGGGGCCGGCCGGCGATGGCTGCCGCCTTCGGCAGCCCGGCAATCGTGACCGGATTGTCGGCCGCGACGGCAACGGTCCGGGTCGCTGCCAGCGCGCCAAGGCGCGCGAGCTTCTCATCGCCCAGGATGTTGTAGGTGATCAGGATGTCGTCCAGCCCGCCGTCGGCCATTACCTCGGCCTCGCCGAGCTTCTGGCACGTGATGCCGCGAGCGCCGGCGCGCTGCTGCATAGCGGCGATCTGAGGGTTCTTGTGCGTCTTGATATGCGGACGCGCCGCGACGCCGGCGGCGTCGCACATCGCCTGAACGCGCGCGATGTTTTTCTCGACGACATCGAGATCGATCATCAGGCAGGGCGTGCCGTAGTGGCGGGCGACCGCCTCCTTCAGCTCGTCGATCGAGGCGAATTTCATCGTCATGGCCGGCTGATCTGAAAGATGGCCTCGATCTCGACGATCATCCGGTTTGGCAGCGACCCCATGCCGATGGCCGAACGGGCATGCCGGCCGGCATCGCCCAGAACCTCGACCAGCAGGTCGGAACAACCGTTGATGACCTTCGGCTGGTCGGCGAAATTCGCTTCCGCGTTGACCATTCCGAAGAGTTTCACCACGGCCTCGATGCGCGAAAGCTCGCCGACCGCTTGCCGGGCAACGGCCAGGAGATGCAGGCCGGTCAGCTTCGCCGCCTCGTAGCCCTGCTCGACCGTCGTATCGAACCCCAGGCGGCCGACCTGATAGCTTCCGTCCGGCATTCGCGGCCCCTGCCCCGAGACGTAGAGCATGTCGCCGGCAATCCGGAACGGCACATAGGTGGCCAGCGGCGCGGGAACAGGCGGCAGTTCAAGGCCCATTGCGCCAAGGCGTTCTTCAGGTGTCGACATTGTGCTTATCCCGCAGCGATCGATCGGACCCGAACCTAGCCCTGCCGGGCGCGGAGCCGCAAGGTGGTCCCCCAATGTTTTTCGAATTTCATTTGACTAAATCCTTTTCGCGCGCCTAGTCTTTGATCGTTGGGGACAATTGATGACGCTTAGAGGGACCAATCAGGAGTCCGGCAGGCACTTCAATCGCCGGATCGTACTGGAAGCCATCAGGCTGAACGGGCCCATTACGCGCGGCCGCATCGCCGAGCAGGTTCACCTGACCGTCCAGACAGTTTCGACCATCATTCGCGAACTCGAGCAGCAGGGCTTCGTGCTCTCCGTTCGCGAAGAGCCCAAGGGCCGCGGCATTCCGCCAGCCACACTGCGCATCAATCCCGAAGGCGGCTATGCCGTCGGCCTGCATGTCACGCCCCTCGGCACCGAGGCGGCGCTGACCAGCCTCGGCGGCGATATCGTCGGCAGCCTGCGGCGCGAGTCCTCCAATATCGCGCCCGACGAGGCCTTCGGGGTCATCGGAGACATGGTTCGGGAACTGGCGGCGCTCAGGCCCAAGGGCCGCATGCTTGGCGTCGGACTGGCACTTCCGGGGCCTTTCGATGTCGAGTCGATGAGCTTCGTCGGCCCCACCACGATGGCCGGATGGGCCAATGTCCGGCTCGGCGAGCGGCTTGCCGAAGCGACAGGCCTGCCGGCCTTCTTCGAGGCGGACATGGCGGCCGCCGCACTCGGCGAGCGGCTCTATGGCCTCGGCGCAGCATTCACCGATTTCTACTACCTCTATTTCGGCGTCGGCCTCGGCGGCGCCATGGTGCATGGCGGTGTCACCCTGCGCGGCGCATGGGGCAATGCCGGCGAGATCGGTCATATCCCGATCGTGCTCGATGGCGAGCCCTGCCCCTGTGGCAACCGCGGCTGCCTGGAGCGCTATCTGTCGCTTGAGGCCTATGGCCGTCGCGCGGAGGGTGTGGACGAGCGGGGTTGGGTCAAGTCCGTGGCGCCAGTGCTGCGTGGCGCGGTCACCACGATCGAGAACCTGTTCGATCCAGAAACCATCATCCTTGGCGGGATCGCCTCGCCCGCGCTCATCGCCGCGCTTGAGGAGGGCTGCCTGTCGCTTGGCAATTCGGTCTCGGCGCGGAAGGACAGGACCGCGCCCCGGGTCATCGTGTCGAACGCCGGGCAGGTCGCGGTGCTTCGCGGCGCCGCCGCACTGGCGACCGCCGGCGTGCTGTCGCCGCAGTCGGGCCAGATGTTCGCGCCGGAGGTGGAACGCTACGGCGGCAGCCAGAAAGGCATGGCAGCATGACGGAACCCCTTCTGGTTCTCGACAACATCAAGAAGAACTATGGCGCCATCGAAGCACTGAAGGGCATCTCCTTCACGATCGGCAAGGGTGAGGTGGTGGCGCTTCTCGGCGACAACGGCGCCGGCAAATCAACCCTGGTCAAGATTATCTCCGGCGGCATGGAGCCGTCTTCCGGCAAGATGCTGTTCGAGGGCAAGCCGTTCCTGGCGAAGTCGCCCTCGGAGGCCAAGCGCGCCGGCATCGAGACCGTCTACCAGGACCTGTCGCTCTGCACCAATGTCGACGTCGTCGCCAACTTCTTCATGGGCCGCGAACTGACCAAGAGCTGGCTCGGCGTTCCCGTGCTCGACGAACGCGAGATGGAAGCGCAGGTCGCCCAGGCGATGGCGTCGGCCGGAACCACCATTCCGTCGCTCCGCACCAAGGTCGAGCATCTGTCGGGCGGCCAGCGCCAGGCCATCGAACTAAATCGCTTCGTTCATTGGGGCGGCAAGCTGGTTCTGCTCGACGAGCCGTTCGCCGCGCTTGGCGTCGAGCAGACGCGACGCGGGCTGGAGATGATCCGCCACGTGGCGAGCCAGGGCATCGGCGTCGTCATCATCACGCACATCATGCAGCAGGCCTTCCAGGTCGCCGACCGGATCGTGGTGATCCGGCAGGGCGTCGTGGCGGGCGACGTTGCGCGCGAAAATACAAGTCCCGATGCGGTGATCGCGATGATCACCGGGGAAAGCCTGACCGGTGCCGGATCGGCAGGCTGACGGGAAACACGAAGGTCCGGCACGACAGGAGCGAACGATATGAAGCGGAAACTTCTAGCCATATTCGGCGTCTTGGCAGTGGCCCTCGCCCTGCTGACGCCGGCCTTCGCCCAGGCGAAGGGCAAGGTCTACTACATGGTGCCAACCCTGCTCGACGAGTTCCAGACCGGTTCGGTGAGCGCGCTCGAGATGTTTCTCAAGCAGGTCGGCTACGAGATGACGACGCTGAATGCCGACAACAAGACCGATGTCCAGCAATCGCAGATGAACGACGTCATCGCACTGAAGCCGGCCGCCATCATCCTGGCTGCCGTCGATTTCAACGCACTGAAGCCCTCCATCGAAAAAGCCATGGCCGCGGGCATCCCGGTGATCGAATTCGATCGCCAGATCACGTCGACGCCTTCGGCCTTCACCTCGGTCGCCGGTACGATCGAGATCGGATATGTAGCGGCCGCCGAAGTGGAAAGGCTGCTCAAGGAGAAGAACGGCGCGGTCAAGGGCAAGGTGCTGCAGGTGCTGGGCGATCCCGGCGACCCCTATACGCTCGACATCCAGAAGGGTTTTGAGGAAAAGATGGCGGCATTTCCGGACGTCACCATCATCTCGAAGCCGGCGATGCAGTGGGAAGCCAGCAATGCCGGCACGATCGTTGCCGACCAGATGCTCGCCAATCCCGACATCGACCTGATCTTCAACCACGCCGCGCATCTTTCGGTCGCAGCCGTCGCTGCGCTTGAATCGGCGGGCAAGCAACCGGGCGACGTCTATGTGATGAGCTCCAACGGTGCGCCGGTCGGCCTCGATCTCATCCGCAAGGGCTGGATGCAGGTGGAAGTCGAGCAGCCGCTTTACGCGCAGGCGGCTGCGGTGGCGATGTTCATGGACAAGATCGTCGCCAAGGAAGAGATCAAGCCGGGCGAATATGACGTGCTGGGCCTGAAGTCGACGGTCAACATGGAAGGATGGGGTCCCAACATCAAGATCCCGGGAGCTGCCATCACCAAGGACAACATCGACAACCCTGCCTTCTGGGGCAACATGAAGCCGCCGTCCGACACCGTCACGTCGGTCGAGTAAGCGCGCTCGCATGAAAATGCCGGACCGCCCCTGCGGCGGTCCGGAACCTACCGCCGGAGCCCGCCTGACAGATGACCCCAACCAACCGCCGCGCCCTAGAATTCGTTCTGGACAACCTCGTCTGGTTCATGCTGCTGGCCGTGCTGCTCGTCTTCTCGGCGACCATTCCGCACTATTTCCAGATCGGCATCTTCGCCAACATCGTCGAGCAGTCGAGCGTGCTTGGCGTCATGGCGATCGGCCTGGCGCTGGTCATCATCTCCGGGCACATGGATCTTTCCGTGGAATCCGTCGCGGCCCTGGCGGCCATGGCGACCGGCATCCTGTTCTGCTCGGCGGGCATCGGCATGGGCTTGGAACTGTCGCCCGCATGGCTGGCCGTCCCGGTGTCGTTGCTTGCCAGCTTTGCCGTCGGCGCCGCGGTCGGCGCGCTCAACGGTTATCTGGTGGTGAAGGTGAAGATGAGCGCCTTCATCGTCACGCTGGCCGCCTTCATCTGGGTTCGCGGCCTCGTCGTCGCCGTATCGGGCGGACGATCGGCACAGGATCTCGACCCGGCCATACGCTGGCTTGGCATCCAGCGCCTGATCGGCGTGCCGCTGACGGCGTGGATCGCCATCGCCTGCTTCATCGCCTTTTCCTTCATCATGGCCAAGACCCGGTTCGGCCGCCACCTTATCATGATCGGCGGCAACGAGGCGGCAGCCTTCCGGGCCGGCATCAAGGTCGACCGTATCCTCATGCTGGCCTTTGTGCTGGCTGGCGCCACCGCGGCGCTCGCCGGCTGGCTGCTCGCCATCCGCACCTCCGGCGCGACGGCCAATCTGGGCGTCGGCATGCTGTTCAATGCATTCGCGGCGGTCGTCATCGGCGGCGTCAGCCTGAAAGGCGGCGTCGGCGCCCTGCCCGGCGTCTATGCCGGCGTGCTGCTGCTCTCCTCGATCAACACGGCAATCAACCTGATGGGGCTTCCCGCCCACTACACGCAGGTCATCCACGGCCTGCTCGTGCTGGCCGCCGTGCTGCTCGACACAGCCAAGCATTCGATCAGGCAGAGGCTCGCATGACCGGCCGCCTCGACAGCAAGGTCGCGCTCGTCATCGGCGCGGCACGCGGCATCGGCAAGGCCGTCGCGACACGCTTTGCCGAGGAAGGAGCCCGCCTGGTCATCGCCGACAGCGAGGCCGACGCTGGCGAAGAGACGGCGCGAGAGCTCGGCGCCGCCTTCCTCGCAACCGATATCTCGCGTTTCGACGACGCCAAGGCGGCCGTGGCACTGGCCCTCGAAACCCATGGGCGCCTCGACATCCTCGTACAGAACGCCGGCATCTACCCCTGGCAGCTTATCGAAGACATCGAACCGGAAGACTGGGACCGCGTCCTCGGCGTCAACCTCAAGGGCTGCTTTCTCGCCGCCCGGGCCGCACTTCCCGCCATGAAGGCACAAGGCTCGGGCCGGCTGCTCTTCACCTCGTCGATCACCGGCCCGCATGTCACCATGCCGGGCCAGGCGCATTATTCGGCGAGCAAGGCGGGCATCAACGGCTTCATCCGCGCGGCAGCCCTCGAATTCTCGGGCTACGGCATCTGCGTCAATGGGGTCGAGCCGGGCAATATCGAGACCGAGGGTGTCGGCCAGCACCGCTCGCAGGACTTCATCCAGTCGATGCGCGATGCCATTCCGCTCGGACGGCTCGGGCATGTGCGGGACGTTGCCAACGCCTTCCTGTTCCTCGCTTCGGACGAGGCGAGCTACATCACCGGCACCACCATCGTCGTCGATGGCGGGCAGTTGCTGCCGGAAGGCGCAAACTTCCGCATCAACCCGTGAGCGTGCTGGACTTCGGCGCCGGCTTCGTCCTGCGGCAGGCGACGGCCGAGGACGACGCCGCGATCTGCCGCGTCTGCCTGCTCACCGGCGACGCCGGCCAGGATGCGAGTTCCCGCGAAGACGATCCCGACCTGCTTGGCCTGATCTACTGCCTGCCATACCGCGTCCTCCAGCCCGATCACGCCTTCGTCGTCGACGGTCCCGACGGCGTTTGCGGCTATCTCTTCGGCGCGCCCGATACGGTCGAATTCAACAGGCGCCTGGGGAGTGAATGGTATCCCAGGCTTCGCGAACGCGTCGCCGATCCGGGGCCGGACGCATCGACATGGGGCGGCAGCGACTGGGCGCGGCGGATGATCCACCACCCCGAGCCCATCGCTGCCGAGATTGTTGCGCGGTATCCATCGCACGGGCACATAGACCTCCTGCGAGATGCACGCGGGCGTGGCATCGGCCGCAAGGCAATGATTTTCCTGATGCAGCGCCTCGCGGCGACGGGGTCCAGGGGCATGTTCCTCGATGTCGACCCCCGCAATCTGGGCGCACGGGAGTTCTACCGGAAGCTCGGGTTCGCGCCGTCGCCTCCGACCGGTCCTTCCGGCCAAGGTCGCTATATGGCCAGGGCGTTATCACCAGCTGACAAGGTCACTTTTTAGCCTGATCTGAAGGGCGGGGCTTTTGGCCGTGGACGGTTATGCTAAAGGTATCGGTGGAGGAAATTTCATGAAGTTCAGACATTGGCAGCGTGGCTCCGGAAGCGGGCTGCAGTTCACCGAACTCGGATTCGGCAGCGCGCCGCTCGGCAATCTCTACCGCGCCGTTTCCGACGGGGATGCCCAGGCAGTTCTTGCCGCGGCCTGGGATACCGGCTGCCGCTACTTCGATACGGCGCCGCTTTACGGCCTCGGTCTTGCCGAGACGCGGCTGAACCCGTTCCTGCGCGGCCACAAGCGCGACGATTACGTTCTGTCGACCAAGGCCGGCCGGCTGCTGACCGCCTGCCCTCCCGATCAGCGAACCGGCATCGGCAAGTTCTTCGAGACACCGAGCCGCCGCGAGATCTACGATTACAGCTATGACGGTGTCATGCGCTCGTTCGAAGCGTCGCTGGAACGGCTCGGCGTCGACCGCATAGACATCCTCCTGGCGCACGATCTCGACATCTTCACCCACGGCACCAAGGAGGCGTCTGACGCGCGCATCGACGAGTTCATGCGCGGCGGTTACTACGCCATGCTGGCGCTGCGCGACCAGGGCGTCATCAAGGCATTCGGCGGCGGCATCAACGAGTGGCAGGTCTGCCAGACGCTGGCCGAGCGCGGCGACTTCGACCTTTTCCTGCTTGCCGGACGCTACACGCTCCTGGAGCAGGAGGCCCTCGAGAGCTTCCTTCCGCTCTGCGAAAAGCGCGGCATCGGCATCATCCTCGGAGGCCCCTACAATTCAGGCATCCTGGCCACCGGTCCGAAGCCCGGCGCCTACTACAATTATTCCGAGGCGCCGCCGGAAATCCTCGACCGCGTCGCCCGCATCGAGGCCATATGCAAGAGCCACGGCATTGAATTGATCGAGGCGGCCCTCCACTTTCCCTTGATGCATCCGGCTGTCGTGTCGATGATACCGGGCGGCCAGCGGGTCGAGGAGGTCGAGAGCAACCGGAAAATACTCGACACTCGGATCCCTTCGGCGCTTTGGCGCGACCTCAAGGCCGCCGGCCTGATGCGCGAGGATGCCCCGACGGACTGATCGGGCCTCTCCCGGGAAGTCGGGAAAGGATTGGTGGCGCCACCGGCCGTGCTGCTGTAGACGGTCAAGTTCAACGCGGAACGATGATAATGCTAGACAAAGTAGCCAGAACACTCCGTCTCAGCGACGAGGACAATGTCGTCGTCGCAACCGAGAGAACCGAGGCAGGTGCGAGTGTCGCCAACGGCGTTGCCGCGCGCCAGCGCATACCCTTCGGCCACAAGGTTGCCGTGGTGCCGATCGCGCAGGGCGAACCGGTCAGGAAGTTCGGCCAGATCATCGGCTTTGCGAACCAGCAGATCGTTCCCGGCGACTGGGTGCACGAGCACAATTGCGACATGGGTCCGGAACACGGCGCCTTCGACCGCGACTACCAGATCGCCCAGGGCGCCAGGCCTGAGAACGTGCTGCCTGTCGAGGAACAGGCGACGTTCCAGGGGTTTCGCCGCTCGAACGGCAAAGCAGGCACCCGTAACTATGTCGGCATCCTGACAAGCGTGAACTGCTCGACCACCGTTGCCGGCTTCATCGCCAAGGAAATCGAACGCTCGGGCATTCTTGACGACTACCCCAACATCGATGGCATCGTCGCGCTGAAGCAGGCCAATGGCTGCGTGATCGACTATCGCGGCGTCATCTTCGACACGCTGAAGAAGACCACCTGGGGCTACGCGACCAACCCCAATATGGGCGGCGTCATCATGGTCGGGCTCGGCTGCGAGGGGTTCCAGATCCCGCGCTTCAAGGAAGCCTACGGCGTGCAGGAGAGCGACACCTTCCGCACGATGACGATCCAGGAGGTCGGCGGCACGAAAAAGACGGTCGCAGCCGGCGTGGAAGCGGTGAAGGCGATGCTGCCCACGGTCAATGCCGCGCGCCGCGAGACGCTGCCGGCATCCGAGCTGATGTTGGCTCTGCAATGCGGCGGATCAGACGGCTATTCCGGCATCACCGCCAATCCGGCCCTCGGCGTCGCGGCCGACATGCTGGTCAAGAACGGCGGCACAGCCATCCTCTCGGAAACTCCCGAAATCTACGGCGCGGAACATCTCCTGACGCGGCGCGCCAAGAACACGGAGGTCGGCGAGAAGCTGATCGAGATCATCCATTGGTGGGAGGACTACACCGCCCGCAACAACATGGAAATGAACAACAATCCGTCCCCCGGCAACAAGCTCGGCGGGCTGACGACCATCCTGGAAAAGTCCCTCGGTGCTGCCGCAAAGGGTGGTTCCACGACGATGAATGCCGTCTATCACTATGCCGATCAGGTGACCGAAAAGGGGTTCGTGTTCATGGATACGCCCGGCTACGACCCGGTCGCGGCGACGGGCCAGGTCGCAGGCGGCGCCAACATTCTCGCCTTCACGACGGGACGCGGCTCGGCCTATGGCTGCAAGCCGACACCTTCAATCAAGCTTGCGACCAACACGCCGATGTACGAACGCATGGTCGACGACATGGACATCAACTGCGGCGACATTCTCGACGGCGTGACGCTGCAGGAAAAGGGCGAGCAGATTTTCCGCGAGATCCTGGCCGTAGCGTCGGGCAAGAAGACCAAGTCGGAAGAGCTCGGCTATGGCGACAACGAATTCGTGCCCTGGCAGATCGGCGCCACGATGTAGCTGACGGTCCCGGCGATTTCGGTCGCCGGGCTGTTTGCATCGCTATAGCCGGCCGTCGCTTTCATCTTTGGCGAAGACGCTCTTGACGTCGAAGAGCACGGCGCCTTCCCGACCAAGCGCACGCACGCCCGAGATGCCGGCCTCCACGAATTCGCGGTGTCCGACTGCCACGATGACGGCATCGTAGCTGCCTGCGGCAGGCGGCTCCGACAAGACGTTCATGTCTGGTTCGGAAAGCCTCGTCTGTTCGGAGATCCAGGGGTCCCACACGTCGACATCGGCGTTGAACTGTTGCAGTTCGCGCACGATGTCGATCGCTTTCGAGTTGCGGATGTCGGGACAGTTTTCCTTGAAAGCCAGCCCCATTACCAGCACCCGGCTGCCGACGACCGGAAAGCCTCGCTTCATCATCAGGCGCGCGACGCGGTCTGCCACATAGCGCCCCATGCCGTCATTGATGCGCCGCCCGGCCAGGATGACCTCGGGGTGGTAGCCAGCCTCCTGCGCCCGGTGGGTCAGATAGTAGGGGTCGACCCCAATGCAGTGCCCACCGACGAGGCCGGGACGGAAGGGCAGGAAATTCCACTTGGTCTGCGCCGCGGCGAGCACTTCCATCGTGTCGATGCCCAGCCGGTTGAAGATGATGGCGAGTTCGTTCATCAGCGCGATGTTGAGGTCGCGTTGCGTATTCTCGATCACCTTGGCTGCCTCCGCCACTTCGATCGAGCTCGCCTTGTGGGTTCCCGCAGTGACGATCGACCCATAGAGCCGGTCGACCGCGTCGGCCGCCTCGGGCGTTGATCCGCTCGTCACCTTGACGATGTTGGTGAGCCGGTGACCCCTGTCGCCGGGATTGGCCCGCTCCGGGCTATACCCGACGAAGAACCCCTCGTTGAGCAGCAGGCCGGACTCGCGCTCAAGGATCGGCACGCACACGTCTCGCGTGCAGCCCGGGTAAACCGTCGATTCGTAGGCGACCAGTGCGCCCTTGCGCATGGCCCGGCCGACTGTCTCGGTGGCACGGACCAGCGGCGACAGATCGGGCCGGTTGGCGCTGTCGATCGGCGTCGGCACCGTCACGATGAAGATGTCGCATTCGCCGAGCGCTTCCGGATCGTCGGTGAATTCGATGCCTGGCGTCGATGCCAGCGTTTCGGGATCGACCTCGAGGGTCGCATCGTGCCCAGCAAGCAACTCGTCGATCCGCGCCCGCTTCGTATCGAAACCCACGACCGGCCGGGACCTGGCGAATTCCATGGCCAGCGGCAGCCCGACATAGCCAAGGCCGATAACGGCGATCTTCCCGCCATCGAAATTCATGCCGGCACGCCCCGCCCTGAGGCGTCATGGATTTCGCTCAGATACCACGCGATGAATTTCTCGAGCCCCGTCCTGATATCCGTGTCCGGCTGGTAGCCGGTAAGCGCCTTGAGAAGCGCCGGCGAAGCCGTGGTGCGAACGACATCGCCGGGCTGCATGGGCAGCATATTGAGGCGCGCCTTGCGGCCGAGGATTTCCTCGATAAGTTCGATATAGCGCATCAGCCCGACCGTCTTTCCGCCGGCGATGTTGACCTCCCGATAGGGAGCGACCGCGGACAGCGAATCCGTGACGTCTGCCTCGACGACCGGATTGCCCGTTTCGGGAATGCACCCCACGAGACGGACGATCGCCTCGACCAGATCGTCAATATAGGTGAAATCGCGTTCGTGCTTGCCCTCCCCGAACACGTCGATCGGCTCGTCGTTCAGAATTGCACGGACGAACTTGAATAGCGACATGTCCGGACGGCCGCTCGGCCCGTAGACGGTGAAGAAGCGGCAGGCCGTCGTCGGTATGCCGAACAGGTGGGCATAGGAGTGCGCCATCACCTCGCCGGATTTCTTGGTCGCGGCGTAGAGGGAGACCGGCCTGTCGGTGACGTCCGTCTCGACGAATTCCGACTTCGGCGACATGCCGTACACGGAACTCGTCGACGAAAAGACCAGATGCTTCGGCTGGACGGCGCGGCACAGTTCCAGCACTTTCAGCAAGCCGACCAGATTGGCGCTGACATAGGATTCCGGATCCTCGATGCTGTGGCGCACGCCTGCCTGTGCCGCGAGATGGATCACGACATCCGGGTTTCTTCCGTCCACCGCCTCAATCAGGGCATCCGGCGTCTCGAGCATTGCTTCGACCGCCGCGAAGCCGGGCATCTGGTTCAGTGTCGCATGCCGGCGACGCTTCAGCCTGACATCGTAATAGGGCGTGATGCCATCGAACCCGACGACCGAATGCCCGTCACGCAAAAGGCGGCGGGCTACGTGAAAGCCGATGAAGCCGGCGGTTCCGGTAACGAGAAATCGCATCAGCACTTAGCTTTCGGAGCAAGGAGATAGTTGGCATGCGCCTTGTCGGTGAACATCCGTTCGACGCGATAGCCCGCCGCGTCCAGCCATTGCGTGAAGGCCGGCGTGTTGGCATTGGCGATTTCGATGTAGATCAGCGGCCGCGACTGCCTGATCATATGTTCCGCGCCGGCGAGCACGCTCATTTCCATCCCCTCGACATCGATCTTCAACAGGTCGACGGGTCCGGATACCATCGAATCGAGCGTCTTTACATCGATTTCGCCATCCGGATCGGAGGTCATGCTTGTCGCCCCCAGGCCCCCGCGAATAGAGAAGGACGGGCTTGCGCGGCCGATCCGGTCGGCGACACCAATGCCCAGGTGGGAGAGATCGACATTCGACAGGCCATTGCGTTGCACTGCGGCCCGTAAAGCCTGGGCCGCCGCCGGCAGAGGCTCGAAAGGCGTGACCCTGGCCGCCTTCATGGGCCCCGCGAAGAACATGGTGTGATTGCCCGTATTGGCCCCGACATCGACGATGTGAGCGCCGGGTTCGATGACCTTGCGCAGTTCTTCCAATTCCATGGCCTCGAAGAACAGACCGCGCGTCTGCTCCCGCTCTATCCCCGCGTTCCGGCCGGTATAGGGCAAGTAGTAGACCGTATCGCCGTAAACGACCGGCAGGAATACCGGTTGCTCTGACAGGCGCCGAAGCACCAGTTCCCTGGCGCCGGCGTCGAGACCCTCCGGTTCCCGGTCCAGCTCAAGCATTGGCTGCGCCGATTTCATGCAAGGCGCCGAGGCCCAGATCTCGAACAGATATTCCGTCTGCCAGTCGGGTCCCGCGCTTGAAGCAGCCTGCATCGCCTGCTCGGCCTTGTCGACGCGGACGAGATGTGCGCTCGGCATCCACCAGTTGAGCAGGGCATGCGGAAGCCGGTCGGCCGTGTCGAAGGCAAGGCGCGTGATCCTCGAAACAGCATCCCTGCTGCCGCGGACGTGTGCGGCGCCGAAGATGGCGTCGTATCTATCCAGGCCGGGCGAAGCGAGTTCGAGGGCATCGTCCGACAGACCTTCGCCGGCGCCGAGAACGATCATCCAGTCGGCGCCGGTCTGGCGCGCCAACGCAATGGCTTCGAGCTGCACCTCATATGAATTGCCATTGCTGCCGCCAAGGCCATGAACAGTCACCCCATCGAAGGCACCCGGCCGGGGATGCGTCGCCCGCCGCTCGCCAGCGAGTTCGATGATCGCAAGCGACCGCCCATTGCCGTCGACGTGGCGCATCACAGGCCCTGCGTCGTATGAAGGACAGAGGGATCGACCGCCCCAAAACTGTCGGCGCGGCTGTAATTGTCGTGGTAGACGACCAGCGGGTCGGAAATTTCACCACTGGCATAGACGCCCAGCTTGAAATACGGGCCCTTGACCTGGTTTCGATAGCCGAGCGGGCCGTCGAACCGAAAGAGCGGCGCGCCGTCGAGAAGCGCTTCGACACTCGTTTCGGCCAGTCTCGACCAGCGGATGCGAAACGCGAAGTCCAGCCACCGGTCATGGGCAACGTCGCGCATGACGTGAAATTCATAGCGCTTGTCGGGCTCATGCGACGCGATCTCGGAAAAAGCGCCCGTAAAGTGCAATGCGCCATCGAGATAGCGGATAGCCAGCGGCGGCTTGCCCGAGGGATCGCCAAGCTCGGCCTGGTCGTGCCATTGCGCGAGGACCACCCCTACCCCGCGCGGGGGATGGAAATCCTTCGGAAGATAAGTCGAGAAGCCGTACCAGATATCGACGTCGAAAGGCGCGTTGTACCAGTCGCGGAGTTCGGCGCGCAGACCCTGCGAGACCTTGTCCCCGGCCCGGATCTCGAAGCGGCAGGCCTTGGTACCCACCCGCACGATCTCGTCCTGGACCACCGCCGAATAGGACCTCGCCAGGCGCCTTATGCTCCAGCCGGTCAGATCGCCGCTTTCGAAATCGAGCGTGATCGCGCTGCTGCCCTTGGGATCGGTCTGCAGCGAACTGGCAATCTCCAGATGTTCCTCAAGCGTGCGCCCGGAAGCGGCGATGCGCCCGGCGTCGGTTTCCGTCGCGCTCATGATACTCCTTCAATACCGTGTCCCAACGGCAGGCGAACGTCCAACGGCCGCGCTTTTGCACGGCCTCGCAGTCACTTAGGGGTTTCAGCGCCCGTGCGAAAGACCCGACGGCCGATTTTGGGATGGCCCGAGAAAACGGCCGTGCTATTCACAAATCGGCCCTCGCCGGTTAATGGTAGCCCGCCCTCCAGATGACCTGTTCATTTGCCCGGCCAGTCGACGAGAAGCGGGATTGACGATGCATACCAGAGTCCAGCCGACGGGCCGTCCTCCGCGCTTCCTGTTCTATAGCCACGATACATTCGGGCTCGGGCACCTGCGGCGGTCCCGGGCGATCGCCGAGGCGCTGGTGTCCGCATTCGAAGGCTCTTCGGCACTTATCCTGACCGGCTCTCCCGTCGCGGGACGCTTCACCTTCCCGCCCGGTGTCGACCATATCCGCATGCCAGGCGTCGTGAAGACCACCGAAGCGGAATATGTCTCGGAATCCCTGAACATGGATATCGAGCAGACGACCTCGCTGCGCGCCAGCGTCATCCTGGCGGCAGCGGAAAACTTCAACCCGGATCTGGTGATCGTCGATAAGGAGCCGTCCGGCTTTCGCGGCGAACTGACATCGACCCTGGAAATCATCAAGGCGATGGGCCGTGCAAAATTCGTCCTCGGCATTCGCGACGTGCTCGACTCCCCCGAAGCCCTGTCAGTCGAATGGGAGCGCAAGGGCGCACTGGAGATCGCAGACCGGTTCTACGACCAGTTCTGGATCTACGGCGACCAGAGCGTTTACAATCCATTGCAAAGCCTTGATATCTCGGATGATTTCAAGAACCGGGTCCACTACACCGGCTATCTGCGCCGCGCCGCGCCGGTCGAACTGCCTGCGACGCAGATGGACCATCCTTTCGTGCTCGTCACGCCCGGCGGTGGCGGCGACGGCGAGGCGCTCGTCGACTGGACCTTGCGCGCCTATGAAAACGATCCCGCCCTCGGCCCGCCTGCGCTGATCGTGTACGGCCCGTTCCTGAATGGCGAGCGTCGGCTGGCCTTTGACCAGCGGGTGGAGGCGTTGGGACAGCGCGTGACGGCCATCGGCTTCGAATCCCGCATCGAGGGGCTGATGCAGGACGCGTTGGGTGTCGTGGCCATGGGCGGCTACAACACGTTCTGCGAAATTCTCTCCTTCGACTGCCGCGCCGTGATCGCGCCGCGTACCGTACCGCGCATGGAACAGCACATCCGGGCGTCCGTCGCCGAACGCCTCGGGCTGATCCGGATGCTCGACCGCGACCGGGATGGCGGCGGACCGGAGGTCATGGCCAAGGCCATCCGCGACCTCGCGCATCAAAGCCCGCCGTCCGACCATGCTCCGGCAGGGTTCATGGACGGGCTGGAAAAGATCATCGCGCTGACGAAATCGCTGATGAAGGCGCCCGTCAACGCATGAACGAGGCTGACCGGTCCGCAGGCAGCCTGGCAATCGTTCTCAAGGGCTGGCCCCGATTGTCGGAGACCTTTATCGCCCAGGAACTCGTGGCGCTTGAAAGGCACGGCCTGCGCTTCGACGTCTGGTCGATGCGTCATCCTACCGACAAGAAGCGCCATGCGCTGCACGATGCGCTCCAGGCGAACGTGCGCTATCTGCCGGAATATCTTTACGAAGAGCCTCGCCGCGTCATGAAGGGTGCGGTCCATGCCATACGCTTGCCCAGGTTCGGCTCGGCGTTGAAGCTCTGGCTCAAACACCTGCTCCGGGATCCGACCCCAAACCGCGTCCGGCGCTTCGGCCAGGCCATGGTGCTCGCACGCGAGGCATCCGCGGACCTCAGATTCATCTATGCGCATTTCCTGCATACGCCGTCATCGGTCGCCCTCTACGCCAGCCTGATGCGCGGCGTCCCATGGGGATTTTCCGCCCATGCCAAGGACATCTGGAAATCGCCGGACTGGGAGAAGCGCGACAAGCTTGCGCGCTCGACCTTCGGCGCCACCTGCACGGCGCTTGGTGCGGGTCATCTGCGCGGGCTCTCAAGCCATCCCGGGGATCTCGACTTGATCTATCATGGTCTCGACCTGTCGCGCTTTCCCACGCCACCCCCTGCCCGGCCGAAGCGCGATGGATCGGGCGAGCCCGTCATACTGGTTTCGGTCGGCCGACTGGTGGAGAAGAAGGGTTACGATCTGCTTCTATCCGCGCTCGCCCAGCTGCCGCGCGAACTGGAATGGCGCTTTGTCCACATTGGCGGCGGTGACCTCTCCGAAAAGCTGCAGGCGCAGGCAGAAAGCCTCGGCCTTGCGGATCGCGTCGAATGGCGTGGCGCCTCCAATCAGTCGGAAGTCATCGAGGCGCTGCGGCAATCCGATATTTTCGTCCTGCCAAGCCGCATAGCCAGCGATGGAGACCGCGATGGCCTGCCCAACGTGCTGATGGAGGCGGCGAGCCAGGAACTGCCAATCCTGTCCACGAACGTCTCTTCGATCCCGGAATTCATCGAGAACGGGAAGCATGGCGTGCTGGTCGAACCCGAAGCTTCGGAGATAGCCGGCGCTCTTCTCGACATGATCCGCGACCCGGCGGCTCGCGCCCTCTATGCGAAAGCGGCGCGCCAGCGACTGGTCTCCTCGTTCGGCGTCGATGCCGGTATCGACCGGCTTGCGGCGCGTCTCAACGCAGCTCTTGCCTAGCCGCATGGCCGAGATCGCGTTCTATGCCCCGATGAAGCCACCGGACGACGCTGTGCCGTCCGGCGACCGCACCATGGCCCGGGCGCTGGTTTCCGCACTGACATCGTCGGAACTCGGAGACGTCATCCTGATCAGCCGGCTGCGCAGCCGGGATAAGCACGGCGAAGAAGCGGTCCAGAAGGCGATCGAGATGGCCGCACGGGCCGAAATCGAAAAACTTTCAGAGCGAAATCCTCCCGCCCTTTGGCTGACCTATCACTCCTACTACAAGGCGCCCGACCTGCTGGGTCCGGCTCTGTCCAGGCACTGGGGAATTCCCTACGCGCTGATCGAGGCAACGCGCGCGTCGAGCCGGCTGAAGGGACCCTACGCCCGGTTCGCGAAAGCCGCGGAAGAAGCGTGCGACGCCGCAGACCTAATATTCTATCTGACCGACTATGACCGGGAAGCGCTGGAGCGCGACCGCACGTCGAACCAGAAGCTCGTCTGGCTGAAGCCGTTCCTCAATCGGGAGAGTCTCGATGCTGCTCCTGCCCGTCCCAGCCATGACATGACGCGGTTACTCGCCTGTGCCATGTTCCGCCCCGGAGACAAGCTCGCAAGCTATCAGGTGCTGGCATCGGCGCTTGCTCAGGTGCGGACAGGCAGTTGGACGCTTACGATCGTCGGCGACGGCGCGGCAAGGGCGGAGGTGGAGGCATTGTTCTCGAGGTTTGGCGAGCGGGTGACGTTCCTGGGCGCACTCGACCAGGACGGGGTCAACGAACAGTTCCGCCGCTGCGACGCGTTGGTCTGGCCGGGCGTCGGCGAGGCCTACGGCATGGTCTATCTTGAGGCGCAGGCTGAGGCCTGCCCTGTTCTTGCCGAGGACAGGCCGGGAGTTCGCGACGTGGTCGAAGGCGGCGGCTGGCTGACGCCGGCAAACGACGTGCCAGCCTATGCCAGGGCCATCGAATCCATCATTTCGGATGCGGACGGCCGTCTTCGTGTCGGGCGCCAGGCGCGCGAGAAGGTCGCGACAGACCATCTCATCGCCAATGCACGCGCGACTTTGACCGAAGCGCTCCGCCCCCTCATCACGAAAGAATACCACTGATCTCCGCCCGCATTGCCCTGATGCGCCACGGCCACACGGCGTGGAACCGCGCCGGCCGGATCCAGGGGCGGATCGACCAGCCGCTTGACGACGCCGCGCGAGCCCACTTGGCGAGGTTGCAATTGCCCGAAGAATTCAACGACGCAGCGCTGATCTCAAGTCCACTCACGCGGGCTATCGAGACCGCGAGACTCGTCGCAGGCCGCGAGCCCGTCATTGCGCCTGAACTGGTGGAAATGGACTGGGGACGCTGGGAAGGCAGCCGCGGTGTTGACTTGCTCGCCGACACGGGTTCGGGCTATCGCCACATCGAGGAATGGGGATGGGATTTTCGTCCACCCGGCGGCGAAACGCCTGCCGCGGTCTGGGATCGCCTGAAGACCTGGGTCAAATCGCTCGAAGGATCGGCCGTCGTCGTTACCCACATCGGAATCATGAGGGTTTTGCTCGCGCGGGCAACGGGATGGGAGTTCGACGGCCTTCCTCCTTTCCAGGTGAAGCGGGATCGGCTCTACCGAATCGACATCAGTGATGACGGCACACTCGGCTTCGACAATCAGCCGGTGCGGCTTGTCGAGAAAGTCGCCGCGTGAAGCTCGTCACCCTTCTCGTCACCCACCTGTTGGGAACCGGCCACTTGAGCCGCGCGATCATCCTGGCGCGGGCATTGCGCGACGCCGGCATGCAGCCCCAGCTTATCTCGGGAGGGATGGCGACCGGCCATCTCGACATATCGGGCATCGACTTCGTGCAATTGCCGCCGGTTCGTTCGGACGGCGCGGGCTTCACGCGGCTGCTCGACCGGCAGGGCAACCCCGCAACCCCGGCGCTCATGGAGGAGCGCACTCAGGCGATAGTTGCAGCCCTTGGCCGCACGCCTCCGAACGTCCTCCTTACCGAACTGTTTCCCTTCGGCCGCCGCATGCTGCGCACCGAGTTCGAGGCGGCGCTTGCCGCGACCAGGGCAATGGACGAGCGGCCGCTCATTCTCTCGTCGGTCAGAGATATTCTCGCGCCGCCATCAAGTGCCGCCAAGGCGGCGCAGACCGAGGCCTGGCTTGGCGAATATTATGACGGCGTTCTGGTTCATTCCGATGCCGAAGTCCTGCCGCTCGAGGCGAGCTGGCCGTTGACGCCGAGCACCGCAGAACTGTTGCATTACACCGGCTTCATAGCCGCCCCCCTCGCCCCGGACAATCGCCAGGGAAACGAAGGCGCCGGCGAGATCCTCGTCACGGCGGGCGGGGGGCCGGTCGGCCGCAAACTGTTCGATACGGCGGCCAAGGCGGCTCGCCTGGGCAGCCATCGCTGGCGGCTTCTCGTCGGTGGGGCAGATGCGGCCGCGTTCAGCGAGCGCCTCAACCGTGAGGCCTCGGGTGCGCCGATGGTCGCGGAGCCGGCGCGGTCCGACTACCGCCAGATGCTGGCACGATGCGCCGCCGCTGTGGGCCAATGCGGCTATAATACCGCAATCGACTGGCTGCAGGCCGGCGTGCCCGGGGTCTTCGTGCCTTTCGCCGAAGAAGGCGAGGTAGAACAGACCATCCGCGCTGCTTCGCTCGCAGACAGGTTCGGCTTCGAACAGATCGCGGAATCGGATCTGACGCCGGAAAACCTCGCCGGAGCCGCGGATCGCGCGATCCGCAGAGGCCGGTTCACGGCAAGCGGCCTGCATCTCGACGGCGCCGAGCGCTCGAGCCGCATCGTGCTCGACATGCTGGCCGACCGGTCATGATCGAGCAGTTTCAAACCGTTGTTGCCGAACTCGCGCTCTGGCGCGAGATGGGACTGGTTCTGCCGGTCTGGTGGCGGGACGACGATGCGACCGTGCCTTCCCCTGCCCTCGACCGATTGCTGGCGCTGTCGGCCGGGTTCGCGGTTCCCTTGCACCTGGCCGTCATTCCCGAGCCCGCCACGCAGGAACTCGTCGAGCGGCTGCGTGGAGCCGCGGGTGTCTCCGTGCTGCCGCATGGCTGGAAACACGCGAACCACGCTCCACCAGACCAGAAGAAGGCCGAGTTCGGCCCGCATCGCCCGGTCACGGAAATGCTTGAGGAGATCGAGAGAGGCTGGCGCCGCATCGGCGGTCTCTTCGGCGCTCAGGCACTTCCCGTCTTCACCCCGCCGTGGAACCGGATTGCCCCGGAACTTGTCGCCGGGCTGCCGCAAGCAGGCCTGCGCGGTCTTTCGACTTTCGGTCGGCGCAATAGCAGCCGCGCCGCCGATGGCCTGTGGCAAGTCAACACGCATATCGACCCGATCGCGTGGCATGCCGGCGGCGGGCTGGTTGATACGGCGCAGCTGGCTGGCACTATTCTCGGAGAACTTGAGGATCGCCGCCAGGGTGTGGCCGACAATACCGAACCGCTGGGCCTGTTGACGCATCACCTGGTGCAGGATGAAGCAAGCTGGTCGTTCAACGCCATGTGGCTCGACCTGTTGCGAGCGAGTGCCGTGGCAAGATGGGTCTCGCCCCTCAGCCAGCAACCGAACGATTGATCAGGGAAGCAGCTGCGTGTCGCGAGCCCAGACCGCGACCGGCGTCTGCGAGCCGATGCCGTCCACATGGGCATCGACAAAGCGCGGGGCGCGCTGCGGCTTATGCCCCTGCTCGACCGCAAGATCGAATGCGGCACGCGTGGCGATCGCCTGTGAGGACAGCGACTTGTTGGCCTTCTCCAGCTTGGCCGACAGATTGACGGTGGCGCCGATGACGGTGACCTCGAGCCGTTCGCGATCTCCCACCGCGCCGAACACGATGGGTCCGGCCGACACCGCGATGCCGATGCCGTTTGCCGTCAGGATGGCGAGGTCGGGATCACTTTCCCAAGACCCTATGTCGTCGATCACCGCGTCCATGGCACGCAGGGCGTCGGCGGCGTAGCTGTCGGAGCTTCGCACCGCCCCGAACGTCGCCATGATGCCGTCACCCATGAACTTGTCGATCACGCCGCCGTGCTTCTGGATGATCGGCACCACCCGATGCTGGTAGGCGGCCAGAATGCGGATCGCCTCGGAAGGCTCCCGGTTTTCGACGAGACGCGAAAAGCCGCGGATGTCGACGTTCAGGATGGCAGCGTTGCGCACCATCCCCTCGCCGGCCGCAATCATCTGCTCGCCGGCGCGTATTTCTTCGACGATGCTGTTGTCGAAGAAGCGCGACAGGCTCTTGGCCGCCGCCGTCTCCGAAATCGATCGGACCAGCAGGTCCCGCCCGCGGGCCAGCGACATTGCCAGAATTCCGGTGACCATCAGGATGGCGATGACCTTGTCGATCTCCGCCCCGATCAGCATGAGATTTCCGGTCAGGTAGGTCACGTAGTTTCGGGTAATTGTGGTTCCCAGCGGGTCCGATACCACGACATAGCCGATCATCAGCAGCCAGCCGAGCGCGGCCGCCCCGCCGGCTGCGAGCACGAAGCGCGGCTGGAACCGCAGTGCGCGCAGCGCGATGAAGACGAATACATACATGAAGGTCGGCGCCTTCAGGTAGAAGGCCGGCGGCTGCATGTACTGGACGTGGAAACTCCAGATGACGGCGTAGAGCAGCAGCATATCGAAGAGGATGGAGACATAGACGGCCCAATCGGGAATGCGCCGGCGCAGGCACCAGGCGAGACCGAGACCGTTCGCTACCAAATAGATGGCTATGGCGTAGGGCGCCAGGGCCATCCCGCTGGTTTCCGCCTTCGGCGACACCGCATAGAGCACGCCCCAGATCGAAACGATGAGAATCTGCAGCAGCTTGACGAGAATTTCGCCGCGGTTCTCCTGCTCTTCGATGGCCGCCGTCGTCTGCTCAGGCAGCGTGCCCGTAACCCTCGGCCCCAGGATCGGGATCAGAAGCCGCCGGTAACGGTAGGGCAGCGATGTCACTTCCGGCCCCGTTCAGGAAGCTCGAAACGCTGGTCCTGCCGGGCCGCGATGGAATTCGGATACTTGGCCTGGGCGGCACTCTCGATCTCCGCCTGGTCGATGTCGCTGCGCATGTGCATGTGGTGGAACATGCCCCACCGCTTCACGCCGGCCCGCGCGCACAGGTCGCCACAGTGATCCCAGGTGGAGTGCCCGAACTTCACGTATCGAGGATATTCTTCCGGCGTATAGGTGGCGTCGAGCAGGGCAAGATCGGCTCCCTGCGCCAGGCGCATGACTTCGGCGTCGCCGGCGCCGTTGTCATGCTCGAAGTCGGTCAGGTAGGCGAAGCTAGCGCCCTTGGCCTCGACACGATACCCGACTGCGCCATTCGGGTGGTTGAGCGACCCCGTGACGATCCTCACACCAGAACCCGGCGTCAGAATATCGCCCGGCTTGAACTGGCAGTATTCGACCTCGGCGCGCATATAGTCCTTGGTAATCGGGAAATAGGGCTGCCTGAAGATACCGTCCACCAGCTGCTCGGGCGTCGAGCCGTCCTGCATGTGGCCGGCCCAGATGCGCAGCTTGGCCTTGTTCCAGAACGCCGGCAGAAAATAGGGAAGCCCGATTATGTGGTCGTAGTGGACGTGGCTGAAGAAGAGGTCGATTTCGGTGACACCCTCTTCCAGGAGCGACTTGCCGAGCGGAATGATGCCGCTGCCGGCATCGAAGATCATGACGCGGCCGGCCGCGCGAACCTCAACACATGACGTGTGGCCACCGTAATCCAGGGCTTCCTCGCCGACCATTGGAAAGGTTCCGCGCGCGCCCCAGATCTGGACGTCGATAGCTGCAGGCTCCGACATTCAATTCAAGCTTTCGCGGCCCGGGCATTCGCCAGTTCGCTGGTTGTACGGGCGAGCCGCTCCGCCAACGAACGCATGACTTCGACGGTGACTTCCGGAAATTCCTTCATCAGGTTGAGGAAATCCTGTTTGCCGATGCGCAAGGTGGTGACATCGGATACCGCGGTCACCGTGGCATTGCGCGGCATGTCGCGCAAGATAGCCATTTCGCCGACAATGTCGTTGCGCTTCAGCCTTGCCACGGTAGCGACGCCGGAGGGCGTCTTGATCTTCACGTCGGCCTCGCCCGAAATGACGATGAATGCCTCGTAGCCCTCGTCGCCTTCGACACACAGATCCTGTCCGGGAGCGAAAAGCATGCGGCTCGATGCCAGTGCCAGGAGCTTGAGACGCCGCGGATTGACATTCGCGAACAGCTCCACCTTCGACAGCAGCAACGCGTCTTCTTCAAGGCTCATCGAACTCTCCTGCGGCGCGCGTCAAAAGGCCGGAGAAACGCTTCAAATGCCGGCTCTCTCTCGTCGCCCCGATATGCAACGGCGTTAAACAAGCTCATGCCACGGCCTCGTCCGATGCCAGCTCGCCACGCGAAAACTTCAAGACGCGATCGAACATCGCGGCATGCGATTCCTGAGACGTAATCCACAACATGCCAAATCGTTCGCCATTCTTGTCAGAGACCTCCAGTAGGCTTTGGATCACCTTCTCCACCGTTCGATTGTCCAGCGCGTTCAAGCCGCGATTAACGATGAGGAATTCTGGACGCCTTAGCAATACACGTGCAAGCCCCAACTGTTGACGCTGGGACAGCGACAGCCGGCGACCGCCGGAGCCGATTTCATAGTTCAGTCCGCGCTCGAGAACGGCATAGGACAGGTCCAGCTCCTCGAGAATTTCGCGCAGCAGCGCGCCAATGCGATCGACGGCTCCGGCGCGGCCATCGACGATACGACCGAACAGGATATTGTCCTGCAGCGATGCGTAGGGATTGATCTGGTCGGCATCGTGGAACGAGAATTCAGCCGCCATATCCGGGGGGAGTTTGGTCCGGAAAGTCATTCTGGCATCGACCACGGCCTTGCGCACGTCGTCGGTCAGCAGATCCAGGCGGTGACGCGGCTCATTGTAGCTCAATGCGACGCGGGTGAACTTCTGACGGTCCTGCTCGGCAACATTGGCAAAGTCGACGCCGTCGGTCTTGCCCAACGCCGCGCTGTAGTCCGACAGCTTCGTCGGATCGATCAGATCCAGTCGTTCGAGGATCTTCATGTTGTCGGAGACTTCGCCGAACAGATCGACGATGACGGCCGAGGCCTCTCGCCCGAGTTCGTAGAGGCGCCGGTCGAGACCGTCGATCGCGAGGAATTTCCAGAGCGGCGAGTCCGCCGGTATCTCGCTCGGCAGATATTCCGGTGAGGAAGCCGCGCCGAAGACCAGGTTCTGGAAAATCGTCATCTGCGAGTTGAACTTGGTGACGTCGAAAGGCTCGACGTCGGCGGCGTTGTCGTCCTTGGTCAGGCGATCGAGGAAAATCCTGCGCGCGTTGAGGAACATCTCCTCGCCATCGCCCCCAGTGTCGTCGGCGAGCTTGGTCCGCAGCCCGAAGGCGTAGAAATCCTCTTCAAGGCTGACGAGGCCGAGCACCTCGGTGATGCGCTCCGCGAGTTCCTGGTTGTTCGAAGCCCCGGCGGCCTCGTAGTCGATCCAGTCGGCCCGCCGGTCAAGCAGCGGGTTGCCGGAAGCCTTGGCTTCCCTGAGAATGAGCGGGGTCATCGCCAGTTCTTCAGGCGCCGGTTTGAACGGGGCGTGGCGCAGTCCGCTCAGCAGGGCGTCGCGAGCCGTCCCATGCGCAAAGAAGGGTTCCGGTCCGACATAGCCGATGCGCCGTCCGGTCTGCCATTCGGGGATGCTGGCCAGCGCGGTCGAGCCTACATTGATGGTTCCGGCCGACGGGGCGACCAGCCGGGTGATCAGATCGCCCACCACCTCGGCCCCGTCGCCGGTGGCGCCAAGGGCCGCTACCCGCTCGTCGATGCCGATCGTCAGGTCCAGTCCGGTCAGGAGCGCCTTGCCGGACTCGTCCGTCGCCGACACCTGATGGAAGACGAACGGACCGTTCAGGCTCGGGGATCTGTCTGGCTTAACCTCCTGCGAGATGGCGGGCGTCAGGGGCGTGACGTCGAATGCGTTGACGACCTGCAGATACTTCACCTGCACGTCGAGCCGCTGATAGTCCCAGTCGATCAGTTCCTTGACCGGCCCGGGCAGGTCCTTGTAGGCGGCGATGACGGCCACCAGCTGTCCGATATCGAGGCTGCCGCGGATCGCCAATATGCCGCCGCCCAGGTAGAAGACGAAAGGCGTGAACTGCGCAAGGAAGTTGTTGATGAACTTCACCATGAACTTCCACTGATAGAAGTCGAAACGGATGAAGAAAATCCTGGCCAGCCGGTCGGCGATGTCGGAGCGCTCGTAGTTCGAACTGTCGTTGAGCCTGATGTCCGTTGCCCCGTCGACGATCTCGCTGACACGTCCCGACAGGTCGCGGGCCGTCAATTGGCGCTGCAGGGCGAGCTTGCGCAACCGGCCGCGCAGTTTCGGGATCAGCCCGGTCTGCACCACCAGTATGGCCAAGGTCACCATGCCGAGAATCCAGCTCTGCAGCATGATGAAGATGAGGGCCGAAAGAGCCTGGCCGATGAGAAAGGCCGGGGTCGCAAAGGCCTCGCCGATGAAGCCGCCCAGCGGGTCGACCTCGTCCTTGATCATTGTCGCGATTTCGGAACTGCGCACGCGGCGATACTGGGGAAAGGGAAACCTCAGAACCCGGTCGACCAGTTGATAGCGCAGGCGGCGCAACATCCGCTCGCCGAGCCTGCCCTTGTAGGTGTTGATGTAGAGCTTGAACATGCCATTGATGATGACATAGCCGAGGAACGCCATGCTGAGCGCGATAAGCGCGTTCATGCGGTCCAGCTCGAAGCCGCTGAAGATCGTCAGCGAGCCTTCGCCGAACGGATTGCCGATTTCGATCGGCAGCACTTTCTGGGTGGCGTCCGGGGTTTCGAAGCCCTTGCCCTGGATGGGTCCGTTGACGATCAGTTTCGGAATGTCGAAGGCGAGGAAGTAGGTCGGCATCGACAAGGCAACGACGAACAGAATCCAGATCTGCTGGCGCTTCGAATGGCTCCAGATGTACCTGAAAAGGTTCCGCTCCATTCTGTCGCTCATAAGAGTCCATCCAGTCTAGAGTTCGGATCCACGCTGTCGCCTGCCGGGGCTGGCGTGTCGACGGAGGATGAGGGATGCCTTGCCATCTATTTGTAGGGGTCTGCGGCGTCTCTCAGCCCATCGCCCAGGAAGTTGTACGCAAGCACGACGAGGATGACGGGAAGCACCGGCCACAGGAGCCAGGGGTAGAGAGCCACCGCGTTGATGTTCTGGGCTTCGGTCAGCAGCACGCCCCAACTGGTGATCGGCGCCCTCAGCCCTAGCCCCAGAAAGCTCAGCGTCGTCTCGCCGAGGATCATGGTCGGAATGGCGATCGTTGCCGTGGCAATCAGATGCGAGGCGAAGCCGGGTATCAGGTGGCGCGAGACGATCCGGAAGCTGCTTGCGCCCATCACCTGGGCGGCGGAAACATAATCCTCCTCGCGCAGCGCCAGAAGCTTCGAGCGAACCGTTCGCGCGAGTCCGGTCCAGTCAAGCAGGCCAAGGATTACCGTAATGCCGAAATAGACGAAGATCGGCGACCAGGTGATCGGCAGGATCGCAGCCAGCGCGAGCCACAGCGGTATCGACGGGATCGACTGGATCACCTCGATCAGGCGCTGGCTGAGGACGTCGAAGAGGCCGCCGTAATAGCCGGCCATGCCGCCGATGAGGATTCCCAGCACGAGACTGACGCCAACCCCCAGCAGGCCGATGGTCAGGGATATCCGCGCGCCGTAGATGATGCGGCTCAGCACATCGCGGCCGAGACGATCGGTTCCAAGCAGGAACAGGCTGCCGCCCTCGGCCGGACAGGCGATGTGGAAACTCGCCGGGATGACACCCCAGAAATCATAGTCGTCGCCACTGCAAAACCACCGGATGGTTTCGATCTTGTCCGTGTTCGGCACGTATTCCCGCTTCAGGTTCTCCATGTTCAGCTTGAAATCGTAGCCGTAGACGAAAGGCGCGCGCAGCTGCCCATCGTGAAAGAGATGCACCGACTGTGGCGGAGCGTAAATGCTCCCGGAGTGGCGGGTATGCAGGTTGTAGGGGGCCAGAACCTCGGAAAACAGTGTCGAGAGGTAGAGGAGCCCGAGGAATATCGCCGAGATCAGTGCCGGCTTGTGGCGGCGGAACTTCCACCACATCAAGCGCAGCTGCGACGCTTCGAACAGCGATTTCTGGGCGTCGGTGTACTGATAGATCGCCTCCGGGTCGAAAGGCGCATCCGTCACTGTGTGGGCCAGGGGCGCAGCGTTCTTGGGCAGCGTCATTTGCGCACCCCGCCGCTTAGCCGTATGCGCGGATCGAGATAGGCGAGCGCAATGTCGGAGATGAGTACGCCGACAACGGTCAGCAGCGACAGGAACATCAGGAACGAGCCGGCGAGATACATGTCCTGGCTCTGGAGCGCTGAGATCAACAGTGGCCCTGTCGTCTCTAGCGACAGCACGATTGCCACGACCTCGGCGCCTGAGATGACGGCCGGCAGCAGCGAGCCGATGTCGGAGATGAAGAAATTCAGCGACATGCGCAGCGGATACTTGACCAGCGCGCGAAAGGGGTGAAGGCCCTTGGCCCGCGCCGTCGTGACATACTGTTTCTGCAGTTCGTCGAGCAGGTTGGCGCGGATGCGGCGGATCATGCCGGCCGTTCCAGATGTGCCGATCACGATCACCGGAACCCACAGATGGTCAAGCACGGACAGAAACTTGGCCCAACTCATGGGTTGCCCGACAAACCGTGGGTCCATAAGCCCGCCGATCGACGTGCCGAACCAGACATTCGCAAGATACATCAGCACCAGCGCAAGCAGGAAATTCGGCGTCGCCAGGCCGAGCAGACCCAGAAACGTGAAGCCGTAATCGTTCCAGCTGTACTGGTGGGTGGCCGAGTAGATGCCGATCGGAAAGGCGATTAGCCAGGTGAAGATGATGGTGGCCATGCTGACCAGGATCGTCAGGTAGATCCTGTCGCCCACGACAGCTGTCACCGGCAACTCATAGGCGAAGGAATAGCCGAAATCCCCGACAAACATGCCCGACACCCAGGTGAAATACCGTTCGACGGGAGTCTTGTCGAAGCCGTATTCCTTCCGGAGATACTCGATCTTGGCCGTATCGACGGCCTCGCCCTGGGCCTGCAACTCTGCGATGTAGCTCTCAAGATAGTCGCCGGGCGGCGCTTCGATGATCGCGAAGATCAGGGCGCTGGTTATGATCAGCGTCGGGATCATCATGAGGACGCGGCGGAAGATATAGTAGAGCATGATGCTAGACCGCGCCTTCTCGTAGTGTTCCGGCCGCCGCGGGCGCCATTCGCGCCGGCCTGCGGACTGTTCGCAGGTCGGCGTGACTGGAAGTCTGCGGGTGCGACGGCGACGCGATCATGGCTTAGTTGCCCTGGCCGGCGTTCTTCATCCAGAAGGAATCCATCTCGTAGACGCCGAAATAGCCGTAGGGATCGAAGCTCGAGATGCCTTCGGCCGGGACGTTCATCAGATTGTTGGAAACAACGACCGGCACCAGCGTTTCGGTGACGATGCCGATGGAAAAGACCTCTTCGGCATTGATGTCCAGGATCTGCGCCCAGATCTTTCTCTTCTGATCGTCGTCTTCGGCCGACAGCCATTGGCCGTAGAGGTCGACCAGCTTCTGGGCCGGTTCGTAGTCGATCTTTTCGCCGGCGCTGCCATGGGTGCTGACATAGGTTCCCCACATCGGCCACTGCAGCTGGTAGGGGTCTGTCGGCACGAATTCCTGCGGGCTGAAATCGGCGGTCGGGGCGCCGTTGTCGACCCCGGCCCAGACCGACATCAGCGTGGAACCGGCCGCCACGCGGCTGCGGAAGATGTCGCGCTGGCTGGTGCGCGTGAAGACCTTGATGCCGAGATCGGCCCAGTCGGTGGTTATCAGCTCCAGGACATCGGCCTCCATGGAGCTTTCACCCGTGCTTTCGACGATGAGGTCCATCGGCCTACCGTCGGGCAAGAGCCGCACGCCCGCCGGCGACCGCTTCAGCCCCATCTCGTCGAGCAATGCGTTGGCAGCATCCGGATCAAAGGAGGCATAGGCCTCGCCGAGCTCGTCGCGGAACAGCGGACTTCCCGGCAGCACCGTGCTGGCACTTTCCTTGGCCAGACCGGCAAACAGCACCTGGTTGATCTGGGTGCGGTCCACGCCCATCGACAGCGCGCGCCGGAAGCGGACATCGCGGAAGACCTCCTTCCAGCCGGCGTCGGTCGTGTTCAGGTTCGGAAACAGCGCGACGGCCGAGCCCCGGCCTACCGTCCACAGCCTGACCGTGTAGTTGTTGCGCTCTTCGCCTTCCTTCAGGAAGGTATAGTCGGTGAAGCTCAGATAGCGTTCCTGAAGATCGGACTCTCCCGAGCCCGTCTTGGCCGGTATGATCGAACTCTCGGCGATGTTCATCACCAGGCGGTCGATATAGGGAAGCTGAACGCCGTTCTGGTCGACACGGTGATAATAGGGATTGCGGTCGAACACGAACCGGTTCGACGGCGGCGACGTCATGTTCATCCATGGCTGCAATGTCGGCAGGTCGGGATTTTCGGGGCGGTAGCTGCGCGCCATGCGGATCTGCAGCGACTGCCAGTCCTTCACCTTCTCCTTGGCGACCTCAGCCTTCAGCTGCTCCGGATCGGCATATTTGGCGTGGAACTGCTTCAGGTATGCGGACGCCGCATAGATATCGAGCGGCCGCGCACCGGCGAGCGCCGGCAGGAAAAGCGGGTTCGGGGTTTCCCAAGTGTAGCGGACCGTGAGCGGGTCGATGACCTCGAATTTCGGCGGCTTGCCGCCGGCCAGAAACACCTGGTCGAGCCCGCCGCGATCCATGTCCGGATCGGTGAGCACGTCTTCCCACTGGTAGCGGAAGTCTTCTGCCGTGAAGGGCGACCCGTCCGACCATTTGTGGCCGGGCCTCAGGTGCAGGGTGAAGACGCGGTTCTTCTCGTTCTCGTAGCTCAGCAGAATGTCGGGCTTAAGTTCGAGGGACCGGTTGTAGCCGATCAGACGGGCATAGCCGTAGACCGTGATCATGCGAAGGTCTTTCTGGTCGGCCATGAGCATGCGGATCGAACCGCCCTGCTTGCCGGGGGTTCGCTGCGTCGATTCATCGATCTGCATGACCCGCGGCTCGTCCGGCAGCCGCTCCGCCTGCGGCGGCAATTTGCCGGAAGCAACAAGTTCGGCCAGCAGAGGTGCCTCTTCGGCGCCGGCAGATCCGACCAGCGCCATCATCACTACGGCGAGAGCAGCAAAGTACCTCATGCGTGGAACTCCCTTATGTCAGCGGTTTGGCGAGCCAGGACCTGGTGGCCCTCGCCAAGATCGATTGCAGCGAGTTCGGCCATCTCGCCCCGGAATGCATCAGGCCAGTTGCGCGGATCGGACGAGCCCTTGAGAACGAGTTCGTCCAGCACCAGCGGACGGTCAATATCTGCAAATGGCACGGCCTTGAGCAAGGCCCTTGTGTAGGGATGGGCCGGCGCATCGAAGATGGACTCGCACGGGCCGATCTCGACGATGCGGCCGGCAGCCATCACGGCGACCCGCTCGGCCATGTATTTCACCACCGCGAGGTTATGCGCGATGAACAGATAGGTCAGGCCCATTTCGGCCTGCAGGTCCTTGAGAAGGTTGAGCACCTGCGCCTGGACCGAGACATCCAGCGCTGACACAGGCTCATCCAGGATCAGAAGATCGGGATTCATCGCCAGGGCGCGAGCAATGCCGATGCGCTGCCGCTGACCACCCGAAAAACTGTGCGGGTAGCGGTTCAGCGCGTTGACGCCAAGCTCCACCGAACTCAGCAGGTCCTTGGCGCGCGCCATCTGCTCGGAACGGCTCCCCTGCCCGTGAATCTGCATCGGCTCGCGCAGAATGTCGCCAATCGTCATGCGCGGCGAGAGCGAACTCACCGGATCCTGGAAAACCATCTGCAGGCGCGGGCGGAATCTCTTCAGGTCGCGCTCGTTGAGGGCGAGAACGTCGATCTGCTCATCGCCATCGTCGAAGATGATCGTGCCGGTATCCGGCGTGATGGCGCGCGTCAGGATCTTGCTGACCGTCGTCTTGCCGCTGCCGCTTTCGCCGACCAGGCCGAGGCATTCGCCGCGGCGGATGGTGAAGGCGACATTGTCGACGGCGCGGATGACCTTGGCCGGGCCGCCGAAGATGGAGGCGCGCCGCAGATGATAGATCTTGCTCAGGCCGGAGACCGTCAGCAGCGGGCGGTCGTCCGGCTGGCTGCGCTTGACCTTGCCCTTGGTCATCTCGATGACGCCGCGGTTGCCGCCACGCAGCGCCGCCAGCCGGTGATCGGGCGCCATGTCGAAATGCGGCGCGGCATTGAGCAGGGCTTTCAGATATTCGTGCCGCGGGTCCCTGAAGATGTCCTCGACCGGCCCGGATTCGACGACGCGTCCGTCGTAGACGACGACAACCTCGTCGGCCATGTTGGCGACGACGCCGAGATCGTGGGTGATGAGCAGGACGGCCATACCAAGCTTGTCCTGCAACTCCTTGAGAAGCTTGATGATCTGGGCCTGAACCGTGACATCGAGCGCGGTAGTCGGCTCGTCCGCGATGAGCAGCGCCGGGCGGCAGATCAGCGCCATGGCGATCATCGCGCGCTGGCGCAGCCCGCCCGACATCTCGAACGGATACATGTCGTAGGCGCGGTGGGGATTGGGAAAGCCGACAAGACCGAGCGTTTCCTCGGTCGCCTCGCGCAGCTCCTTGCGCGACATGCCGGCGCCGCGCGCATGGATGCGCAGACTTTCCTCGACCTGGTTGCCCACCGAATGGACGGGCGACAGGGAGGACATTGGTTCCTGGAAGATCATCGACACGGCCGAGCCGCGCAGCGCGCGCATCGACGGGCCATTCGCCATCTGCTGGACGACGTCGGTGACCTCGCCCGATTCCGGGCGGAATTCGATCGAACCCGCCGTGATCGCGCCATTGCGCGGCAAGATCCGCATGATCGCCTGGGCGGTCACCGACTTTCCGGAACCGGATTCGCCGACGACTGCCGTGACGGCTCCCGAACACACCCGGAAACTGATGCCCTTTACGACCTCCACCGGCGACCCGTTTACGTCGAACGCCACCTTGAGATCGCTTACGCGAAGAACCTCACCCTCTTGCAACTCGTCGTTCCCCAATCCCCAAACGCCAGTCGAGCCTTGCTATCTATCTTCGCAACCAGGCCGGCTTTCCCCCATTCCGTCGGTGCTTGAACGCCGGAAACCTCCTCATGCCCTCATATTCTCCGCCGCCTGGGCATAACCCCCGCCTGCCCCGTCGAGGAAATGGAAGTGCGCATCCGAGGTCACGGACGGCACATAACAGGTGAGGATTGCACTATCTTGAACGCACAGCCCGTAGCGAAGATTTTTTGCCTTTCGTTCATTCTCCAGAAATTCTGACAGTTTCTTCAGCCTGGCATCACCCAGGGACACGGTTATGCGCAATCCATCCTGAAATTTTCTATAGTCCGTATTGAGCGAAGTAAATTCCTTGTAGCGTTTCGGATTGAACCCGGCAACCGACACGCCTGTCTTGAACACGAACCACGCGAACAGAGTACTCAGATAGACCGAGATCCTTCGCCTTGTGAGCGAAGTCCGGCTAGGCATGGCCCTCGCCTCAAGATCCAGACCCTTCGGCGGCCAGCCGATCGGCGGGCCGTCTTTCGGCATCGGCGATCCTGCATTGCGCAACGCCATGCCGGCGAGTTCCAGCAGCCGGGCAGCCTTTGCGGGGAACTCTTGCTCGCCGTGCTCGCCCGCCTCGATGATGATCGACACGATGCTTTCGCCGTCGGACGATATCGGCGACCATCGGCACGACAGGCCGCTCAGATCCGGCTTGCTTCCTGGCGCCGCGGGCGCCACGCCGTATTGGCCCGCCTTCATCAAGGCTTCGGCCCGCGACAGGCCGCCTCCCCTGAAAGCATAATTGTTGACCGCGTCGGACACCCGGGTGGCCTGGACAAGGACATCGAGACCTTCGGCGCGCACCACTGCAACCGGAACCAGCGCCGCCCGCAGCGTCAGGCCGAGGTCTTCCAGCACCCACACCACCGTTTCGGCCATTGTCTTCTCGACCACGGCGCGGTCGGAGGGCGCGCAGATAATGGCTGCCCCGTCGCCGCCGAAGATGAACGGCACCTCCTGCGTGCCCAGCGCGTTCATCAAGGCACTGATCATCGCCACGCCGGCCATGTTGACGGCCTTGTACTTGCCGTCGGCAATGGCCTTGCGTGAGCCGACGACATCGGTCACGGCAATCAGCCAGTCGTCGGGTGCTGCCTGGTAGGAGGTTTCGTCGAGTACCGTACGAAACTCGTTGCGTACCGGGAGGTCCCTGGTGAACAGCGCAGTTTCGGGTTCCACGTGACCGATTCCTTTCCGACCCGCTTCTTGTGGCAGATCGATTTGTGACGGTATCATGTCGGAAAGCGCCGCGATCAATCTCGAGAAATTGTTGGCGCAAAAATCAAATCTGCACTTAAAATCCGGTAGGCGCCACTCCAAATAACGGGTCGCGCCTGCAGGGCCGGATACGATAAAGGCCAAACATGACAGATAGAACACTGGTTACCGGAATCAACGAGTGGCTGGTGGACCAGGCGCTTTCTGAGCCCGACATCGTCGACATGTTCGAGGGGCTGTGCAATCGCATCCATGCGATCGGCATTCCGCTCGGGCGGGCCCGGCTGACATGGCCGACGCTGCATCCCCTTTTCCGGGCTGAGACGATTCTATGGGCCCGCGGTCGCGAGACCGAGTTCGAGCAGTTCATGCACCAGGAAACCCAGTCCGAGGCCTGGCTGCTCAGCCCCATGCGGTACATGTTCGAGAACGACGTATGGGTCCTGCGCCGCAATCTCGACGGTCCGAGCAAGCTGCTCGACTTCCCCGTGCTGGCCGACGTCGCCGCGCAGGGCATGACGGACTATTTCGTCATCAGGACGGCGCTTTCAGTCAAGAACGAAGCCGGCATCAAGAGCCAGATGGGCATCATCACGACTTGGTCGGCGGACCGCGAAGGCGGCTTCTCCAACGATGAGCTCGAGGCGCTGCAGAAGATTCAGCGGCGCTTTGCCGTGGCCTGCAAGACGGTCATCCAGACCCGTATCGCACGCAACATTTCGGAGACCTATCTCGGCAAGGAGGCGGGCGGGCAGGTGCTGTCCGGATCGATCCGACGCGGTGATGGACGCGAGACCAAGGCGGTCGTCTGGTACAACGACATGCGGGACTCGACTGCACTCGCCGACACCATGCCCGGCGCCGACTACATCCAGCTCCTCAATACCTATTTCGATTGCACCGCGACGCCGATCATCGAGGCCGGCGGCGAAGTGCTCGACTTCATCGGCGACGCCGTGCTGGCGATCTTTCCCTACGACGACGCTGCCAGCCAGAAGTGGGCGGTCAAGGCCGCAACGACTGCCTTGCGCAACGTGATCAAGGCGCGGGACGAACTCAACCAGCAGCGCAGCGACCTCGGCCTGTTTCCGATCCGATTCGGGATCGGGCTGAATACCGGCACCGTGATGTTCGGCAATATCGGCGTGTCGCAGAGGCTGGCGTTTTCCGTGATCGGCCCCACCGTGAACGAAGTGTCGCGGATCGAGTCGATGACCAAGGCTACCGGGATCGATGCGCTGGTCACCAAGGACATCGTTGCGCTCGACCCGAACAACTGGGTCAGCATCGGCAATCAGCGCCTGCTCGGCGTGTCCGAGGAGATCGAACTCTTCACCTTTGCGAAGACCCCTGCGCCGTTGCACGTGGGCATCGACCGCATCGAACTCAAGCCGACGGTCAAGAACTGACCGGCAATACAGCGCGGTCCCGTCGCTCCGGCCATTGGAGTTCCGGCACCTGCGCCTCTGCCTGACGCTCGGGCTTCCTCACGCTGGAGCGACGGTCTGCTCGATCGCGCCGAAGATCGAATGTCCGGCCCTGTCCTTCATTTCGATCCGCACCACGTCGCCAAACTGCAGGAACGGGGTTTTCGCAGCACCGCCTTCCAACGCCTCCACCGTGCGCAGCTCGGCCAGGCAGGAGTAGCCGACGCCGCCGGCCGCGACCGGCTTTCCCGGTCCGCCTTCGAGGCTGTTCGACACCGTTCCCGACCCGACGATCGTTCCGGCGCCCAGGCGCCGGGTTTTCGCGGCATGGGCGATCAGGCTGCCGAAATCGAAACTCATCTCCACGCCGGCATTGGCGCGGCCGAGCGGCCTGCCGTTGAGATCGACGCAAAGCGGCAGATGCAGCTTGCCGTCCTGCCAGGCGTCGCCCAGCTCATCCGGCGTCACCGCGACCGGAGAGAAGGCCGAAGACGGCTTGGACTGAAAAAAACCGAAGCCCTTGGCGAGTTCCGAAGGGGCGAGAGCCCGCAACGACACATCGTTGACCAGCATGACCAGCCGGATCGCATCCAGCGCGTCTTCGCGGTTCGTGCCCATCGGCACGTCGTCGACGACGACGGCGATCTCGCCCTCCATGTCGATGCCGAATTCCTGGTCGGCTGCCTGGATCGGATCGCGTGGGCCGAGGAAGGAATCGGAGCCGCCCTGGTAGATCAGCGGGTCGGTCTCGACGCTCGCCGGCATGTCGTGGCCGCGCGACTTGCGCACCAGCTGGACATGGTTGAGGTAGGCGGAGCAATCGGCCCACTGGTAGGCACGGGGCAGCGGCGAATGCGCGTCATGTTCATGGAAGCGCTCCGACGGCACGGCGCCCGTCTCCAGCGATTCAGCCATGGCGGCAAGGTGCGGCGCGATGCGTCGCCAGTCGTCGAGGGCAGCCTGCAATGTCGGCGCGAGGAACGAAGCATCGGTATACCGCGTCAGGTCCCGCGATACGACGACCAGTTTCCCGTCGCGCGTACCGTCCTTCATGGTCGCCAGTTTCATGCAGTCCTCCCATTACGCCGGCTTGCTGTCGGCTAGGAGCACAACAAGGCCATCGCGACCAATCGTCAAGGCACCGGACCAGCTTTTCCTTGCTGCGGCAATCCAGTCCGCCTCGCCCAGCAGCGGATCGTCGGCCGGGATGAGATGGTTGAGCAGCAGATGGCCGACGCCCGCGGCCGTGGCGATGCGCCCGACATCCTCGACAAAGCTATGGCTGGCAAGCAAATGCTCTCTCAGCCGCGCGCCATTGCCGGTTCGCGCTATCAGGCGCTCGACGCCGTCCTCCAGCATCGCTTCGTGGACCAGAATGTCGGCGCCCCGGGCAAAGTCGGCTAGCGGCGGGAAATAGGCCGTATCGGCGGAGAACACGACGCTCTGCCCGCCTTGTTCGAAGCGAAGCGCGTAGCATTCGGTGACTGGCGGGTGATCGACCCGCAGCGACGATACCGAAAGGCCCCGTTCCTGAACCACTTGCCCCTCGCCGAACTCGTGGACCGTGACGAGGCCGCGAATGTCCGGGCGTCCCTCGTCGGCAATGCGGGTTTCGATATCGAATTCCATGGATTGCAGGAATTTCCGCCAGTATCGATTCAGGTCGGGCGGACCGTAGAGGATGACGGGCGTTGCGAGGCCGGCGGTCCATGCCGTGTGCAGCAGCGGCCCGAGTTCCAGGATGTGGTCGGAGTGGAGATGGGTGACGAAGACGAGGTCGAGCATCTTCAGGTCGAAGCCGGCGTCGGTGAGGCCGCGGGTCACGCCAAGGCCGCAATCGACCACGATGCGACGACCAGCCAGTTCGAGCAGGGCCGACGAAGGCCAGGGGCCGCCCGGGCGAAGTGCCGGGCCGCCCTTGGAGCCGAGGATGACGAGCCTGCCGGTCATCGGGAGCCTGGAAGCGGTCGTCATCGGGCCCGCAGGCTCACCAATCCATCACCACCTTGCCGGAATTGCCGCTCTTCATGGCCTCGAAGCCGGAGATATAGTCGTCGACGCCGATGCGATGGGTGATCAGCCCCGAGACATCGAGCGGTCCCTGGACCAGGGCGATCATCTTGTACCAGGTCTCGAACATCTCGCGGCCGTAAATGCCCTTCAGGTGCAGCATCTTGAAGATCACCTTGTTCCAGTCGATCTCGAACCCGGTCGGAGCGATGCCCAGGATGGCGATCTTGCCGCCATTGTTCATGGCATCGATCATGTCGCGGAAGGCCGGAGCAGCGCCCGACATTTCCAGCCCGACATCGAAACCCTCGGTCATGCCGATCTCGCGCATCACCTCGGACAGTTTCTGCTTCGAGGCATCGACTACGTGCTGCACGCCGAGTTTCTTGGCGAGGGCGAGCCGCACCGGGTTTATGTCTGTGATGACGACCTTGCGCGCGCCGACGGACTGGGCAACCAGCGCGCCCATGATTCCGATCGGGCCGCCACCGGTCACCAGAACGTCCTCGCCGACCAGATCGAACGACAGCGCCGTGTGCACGGCGTTGCCCAGCGGGTCGAAGATCGCAGCGATCTCATCGGGAATGTCGTCCGGTATCGGCACGACATTGTGCTGCGGCAGCGCGACATACTCGCCGAAGGCGCCCGGCCGGTTGACGCCAACACCCTGCGTGTTGCGGCAGAGATGCCCCCTGCCCGCGCGGCAGTTGCGGCAGTGTCCGCAAACGATGTGCCCCTCGCCCGAAACGCGCTGGCCTACCCTGTATTCGGTGACCGCCGAGCCGAAATCGGCAACCGTGCCGACGAACTCGTGGCCGGTCACCATCGGGACCGGAACGGTCTTCTGGGCCCATTGATCCCAGTTGTAGATATGCACGTCGGTGCCGCAGATCGCAGTCTTCCTGACCTTGATCAGCACGTCGTTGGGGCCGATCTCCGGCACCGGCACCTGTTCCATCCAGATCCCCGGTTCGGCCTTGGCCTTAACCAGCGCCCGCATCATGTTCGACATTCTATTGTCCTTCGAATCGCTTGATCCAGAATCGTTTTCTCGCCGACACTGTCAGGAGATCACGCCCAGTTCGCGACCTATTTCGGCGAATGCCTCAACTGCCCTGTCGATATCCGCGGAGGAATGGGCCGCCGACATCTGGGTCCTGATCCGCGCCTGCCCCCGTGGCACCACCGGAAACGAGAACCCGATGACATATATGCCTCGCTCGAGCATCTTTTGAGCCATCTCCTGCGCGAGTGCCGCATCGCCAAGCATGACCGGGATGATCGGATGGTCTGCGCCCGCCAGCGTGAAGCCAAGCTCGGTCATGCGCGTCCTGAACTGCGCGGCATTCGCATATAGTTGTTTCCGCAGCGCGGTGCCATTCTCCACGAGGTCGAAGACCTTCAGCGACGCGCCCGCAATCGCCGGCATCAGCGTGTTGGAGAAGAGGTAGGGGCGCGAGCGCTGGCGCAGCCAGTCGACGACTTCGCGCCTGCCGCTGGTGTAGCCGCCAGAGGCACCGCCGAGCGCCTTGCCGAGCGTCCCGGTAATAATGTCGACGCGACCCTCGACGCCGCAATGCTCCGCCGATCCGCGGCCGTTTTCGCCGACGAAGCCGACGGCATGGCTGTCGTCGACCATGACCATGGCGTCGTATTTGTCTGCAAGGTCACACACGCCCTCAAGATTGGCGATAATGCCATCCATCGAGAACACGCCATCGGTGGCGATCAGCTTGAAACGGCTGCCCTCGGCCTTTTTCAGCTCTCCTTCGAGGGCCGCCATGTCGTTGTTGGCGTAGCGAAAGCGCTTTGCCTTGGAGAGCCTGACGCCATCGATGATCGACGCATGGTTCAAGGCGTCCGAAATGATCGCGTCTTCTTCACCGAGCAGCGTCTCGAACAGGCCGCCATTGGCGTCGAAGCAGGAGCCGTAGAGGATCGTGTCCTCCATGCGCAGGAACGACGATATCCGGGCCTCCAGCTGCTTGTGCTCTTCCTGCGTGCCGCAGATGAAGCGCACCGAAGCCATGCCGAAGCCGTAGCGGTCGATCGCCGACTTGGCGGCATCGCGAAGTTCTTCGCTGTCGGCGAGGCCGAGATAGTTGTTGGCGCAAAAGTTGAGCAGCTTCTCGCCGGAAACCTCGATCTCGGCCGACTGCGGCGAACTGATCACCCGCTCGGACTTGTAGAGCCCGTCGGCCTTGAGACCCTCAAGCTCGGACGACAAATGGGAGAGGAAGGCATTGCTCATTGGATTGGTGTCCCGGATCAGAATTGTGCCGACTGTCGCCCGGCACAGGACAAAAATCCATGACAAATGCGACGCCGGACCGGCTCTTGGGAGGCAGACCGGCCCGGCGCCGCGCCCCGCCGGCGCGACTGGCGGGTTTCAGGAAAGCGGTTCGCCCACGATGTCGATGCCGTTGCGGGCGCAGGATCTCGCCAGCGCTTCGGAGACGACCGGCCTGGCGTCGCCCTCCGGTGGCAGGACCGTGCCCTGGGCCGGCTCGCCATTCTCGCGGATCATGCGTTCCAGGTCGCCGCCCGACGTGATCGTGAGGCAGCGGGCGCCTTCCGGGGACTCGACGCGAAAGCTGTGCGGAACGCCCTTGGGCGCCATGATGGTCTGTCCGGCATGGGCGATCGATTCAACGCCGTCGATCCGGATGCGCATCGATCCGTCGAGAATGTGGAACACTTCATCCTCGTTGCGGTGGACGTGCAGCGGCGGCGACATGCCGTATGGCATGTAATGTTCAACTACACTTACCCGGTCCTGGCCCGCGATCCACGAAACACGGATGTTTACCAGCGACCCTTTGAACCAGAACAGTTCTCCGCCACTCTCCAGCATCGCATGCATGGTCATGTTGATCTCCCTCGGACTCTTGCCAACAGCAAGGCCCCCGCAGCTTCGGTCTAGCCCGATGCTGTATCCAGTCGGATGCGGTGGCTGGGGAGTCTGTATCGGAGCTGGAAACATGCGCCGCTGCTTCGGCGCAGGCATGCAGCGAAAGTCAGGACGGCAAGGCGGGCTCGGGATGCGGCCCGCCTTGCTAGGCTTGCACTAGAAGAACGCCTGCAATCCCGTCTGAGCGCGGCCCAGGATCAGCGCATGGACGTCATGCGTGCCTTCATAGGTGTTCACGGTCTCGAGGTTCTGGGCGTGACGCATGACGTGGTAGCCGATCTGGATACCGTTGCCGCCGTGCATGTCCCGCGCCTGGCGGGCGATGTCGAGGGCCTTGCCGCAATTGTTGCGCTTGACCAGCGAGATCATCTCGGGGGCGAACTTGTGCTCGTCCATCAGGCGGCCGACCCTGAGCGACGCCTGCAGACCAAGCGCGATTTCGGTCTGCATGTCCGCAAGCTTCTTCTGGAACAGCTGCGTGCCGGCCAGCGGCTTGCCGAACTGCTTCCTGTCGAGCCCGTAGTCGCGGGCGCGGTGCCAGCAATCCTCGGCCGCACCCATGGCGCCCCACGAGATGCCGTAGCGGGCGCGGTTGAGGCAGCCGAACGGGCCCTTCAGTCCCGACACGTTGGGCAATAGCGCATCCTCGCCGACTTCGACGCCCTGCATGACGATCTCGCCGGTGATCGAGGCGCGCAGCGACAGCTTGCCGTCGATCTTCGGCGCCGAAAGCCCCTGCATGCCCTTTTCGAGTATGAAGCCGCGGATCTGGTTGTCATGGGCGGCAGACTTCGCCCAGACGACGAAGACGTCGGCGATCGGCGCGTTGGAGATCCACATCTTCGAGCCGGAGATGCGATAGCCGTTGGCAGTCTTCTCGGCCCGCGTCTTCATGCCGCCGGGATCCGAGCCGGCGTCGGGTTCTGTCAACCCGAAGCAGCCGATCCACTCGCCCGAAGCGAGCTTGGGCAGGTATTTCTTGCGCTGTTCTTCCGACCCGTATGCATGGATCGGATACATCACCAGCGACGACTGAACGCTCATCATCGAGCGATAGCCGGAATCGACGCGTTCGACCTCGCGCGCCACCAGACCATAGGTCACGTAGCCCGCGCCGAGGCCGCCATATTCTTCCGGAATCGTGATGCCGAGCAGCCCCGCTTCCCCCATCTCGCGGAAGATGGCCGGGTCGGTGGTTTCGCTCATGTAGGCTTCCTCGACGCGCGGCGCGAGCTTGTCGGCAGCGAAGCTCGCCGCAGCGTCGCGGATCATCCGCTCGTCCTCGCTCAACTGGTCCTCGATCAGGAACGGGTCGTCCCAGACAAATGAGCCGGATGTGGCCTTGGCGGGCTTCTGTTCGATGTTCATGGCAAATTCCGGCCTTGATTGTTGTTTTGATCGTCCAAGCTTAAAGCTTTTAGGCGTCGGCTGAAACTCGTTTCGGTTACGCCAGCCGTATGCCTTATCGCAAAATCCCGCGGAATGCCGCAACGCTTCGATAACCATCAGGTCCAAAATGTGGCGAAGGCCAGGCGCATTTTGGCGAGGCGGGACAAGCCGTTAACCCACTTGGCGCCATGGTGCATGTTCCAAAACACTGAATCGCGCCAGAAGGCGGCAGGAAATGCAGCAGCAGCCAGTCAACGCCAGTTCCGCAAAGTTGATCGTCCTGATCAAGAGCGCCTACTGGATCGCGCTGCTGATCATTGCAGCAATGGCCATGGCCTCCTTCGTGCTCCTGCAGCAAATGATGGCGTCGCAGCAGCGCGACAAGGAACTGCTGACGCTTGCCAGCACGCAAAAGGCATTGTCGCAGCGCGTCGTGTTTCTAGCCTCGGCCGCTGGAACGGCCGCCAGAAAGGATCAGCCGGCGCTGGTCGCCTCGCTGAGAAAGGCCAACACCGAGTTCGAGACGAACTACGACCTGCTCCTCGAGCGCACAGGCGCCGACCCGGCCTCGCAGGCACGCTTCGATCCGGATTCCATCGAGAGTGTGCTGTTCGCGAAGCCCTATCATCTCGACTATTTCTGCATGAGCCTGGCAGCCAATGGCTGGCGCCTTATCGCCGCGCTGGAATCCGAGCTCAACAACTACGGACCGTCCAGCGGTTATCTTGCGGGCCGGGAACGGGCCCAACTCGACGAGACCGTCGCCAGGGCTACGCTTGAGGGCTTTACCGCGCTGGAAAAGCGGATCGATGCCTCCGCAACCGTCAGCCTCTCCAGCATGCTAGACCTCCATGGCAATCTGTTCTTCGCCACGATCGCCGTCATCATTCTTGTCGCCGTGTTCATCTTCCGGCCGATGTCGGAGGTCATACGCCGCAAGACCTATGAGCTTGTGGACGCGCGCAACTCGATGGCCTTCATCGCCGTCCATGACGGGCTGACCGGCCTGCACAACCGGACCTTCCTCACCGACCACTTCGATACGCTGATCAAGGGTGCGCGCCGTCGTCAGGAGCGCATGGCGGTGGTGCAGATCGACCTCGACCGCTTCAAGCAGATCAACGACACGCTCGGCCATTCTGCCGGCGATTATGTGCTCGTCGTGACGGCCCAGCGGATGCGCGAAACCTGCCGCGCGTCGGATCTCTGCGTGCGTCTCGGCGGCGACGAATTCGTCATGATCCTGCAGGGCGCCGGCAATACCGAAGACATCAACATGGTGGCCAAGCGGATCATGGAGCGGATCAACGAACCGATCAGCTTCCACGGCGCGACCATCCTGCCCGGCGCCAGTGCCGGCATCGCGGTCTATCCGGTCGACGCCGAAGACGCCAATGACCTGATCGTCCATGCCGACCTGGCGCTCTATGCCGCCAAGAAGCAGGGCGGCGGCGCCTTCTCCTTCTTCTCCGAAGAACTCAGGCAGGAACTCGAGCATCGCAAGCAGCTCGAAACCGACATGCGCATCGCGATCGCCGACAAGGCCTTCCAGGTTTATTTCCAGCCGCAGGTTTCGCTCTCCGATGGCACGATTGCCGGCACCGAGGCGCTGGTGCGCTGGAACCATCCGACGCGCGGCATGATCGCGCCCGGCGAATTTCTGCCGGTGGCCGAGAAATCCGGCATGATGGCGCAGATCGGCCGCATCGTCATCGCCAAGGCGATCCACGAAGCTGCAGAATGGCATCGGTCCGGCGTCTATTTCGGGCGTCTTGCGGTCAATGTCTCGGGCATGGAGTTGCGCGAGCTCGACTTCGACAAGTTTCTCTTCGATACGCTGCAGGATGCCGGACTGCCCCCCGAGAAGCTGTCGCTCGAAATCGTGGAATCCGTCATCCTCGACGACGAGAAGACCGGCATCGCGGCAAAGCTGCGCCAGATCCGCGCGGCCGGCGTGCATCTCGAGCTCGACGATTTCGGCACCGGCTACGCTTCGCTCAGTCACGTCAATCCGAATGAAATCGATCGCCTGAAGATCGACCGGCGCTTCGTGCAGAACATCAATTCCAACAGCGACAACACCAAGATCGTCCGCGCAATCACCGAACTGGCACGGGGCCTGGGCATCTCGATCATCGCCGAGGGAGCCGAGACGGAAGAAGAACTCGAATCGCTCCTTTCCGTCGGCTGCGATCAGGTGCAGGGCTATTCCATCGCCTTCCCGATGCCGACCGAGAAGGCGCGCGAATGGCTGGCGCTGCGGACGCCCCGCAAGCGGCCCGAACTCAAGGTTCTTCACGGCAGCCGAGCCTGATCCCGTCAGCCTCGCTGGTGTTGCAACGCCTATCGTGCGAAGCAGTCCCGCCTATCACACTGCGGGCGTCCCGATATGAAGACCGAAACCACGATCTTGCCCATCGCGCCGGCGTCCGAAGTCGGCGTACTGGCGTTGAACAACGAGCACGCTGCCGAACTGTCCTGGCTTGAGCCGGAAGAACTGTCGGCACTGGTCGCCATCGCCTTTCACGCGCGACGGATCGGCGATGTCGACGCGTTCATGCTCGCCTTCGACCAGTCCGCCGCCTATGCCAGCCCCAATTTTCTCTGGTTTCGCGAACGCTATCCGAGCTTCGTCTATGTCGACCGGATCGCCGTGGCAGGGTCGGCGCGCGGACGCGGTCTGGCGCGGCTGCTCTACGAAGACCTGTCCGCCCGCGCTGCGGCCGCCGGCCACGACATGGTCTGCTGCGAGGTCAATTCCGATCCGCCCAATCCAGCCTCCGACGCCTTCCACCTGGCGCTCGGCTTTCAGGAGGTCGGTAGCGCAACCATCCATGGCGGTTCCAAATCGGTGCGCTACTTCGTTCGCAGCCTCTCGCCCCGCTAGCGACCGCCACGACAAAGAAGAAAATTCCAGCGGCTCCCCTATTTGCGCTACGATCGCCAAAAAGACATATGAGGAACGCCATGGAAGCGGCGCAGCAACAACCGGACGCGGACATCACGACGGGCTTCGCCACGCCGCCACTGCCCTCCACCGCCTCCGAGTTCATCACGGCGCTGGCGCATTTTCATCGCGCCGAGATCGCGCGCATGGCAGGCTGGCGCGACCGCATCGACCGCACCAGCAACTGGGCGATTACCGGCGTCGCGGCGATGCTGTCGCTGTCGCTTTCGACGCCTTCCTCGTCACATGGCGTGCTCCTGTTCGCGATGATCCTGATCCTGCTTCTGCTCCTGATCGAAGCGCGCCGCTACCGCTTCTTCGACGTGTACCGTGGCCGGGTCCGCCTCATCGAGCGGCACTACTTCGCCCAGATGTTCGCGCCCGAACCCGACCCCGAAAAGGACTGGGCCAAGGCGCTCGGCCGCAATCTGCGCGAACCGGAGTTCCTGATGTCGCTGCGCACGGCAATGGCGCGCCGGCTGCGGCGCAATTATTCCTGGATGTTCCTGATCCTGCTGCTCGCCTGGGTGCTCAAGATATCGTCGCCCAAGCTGCAGGACATGGATACGCGCCGCGACGTGGTGGCATCGCTTCAAGAGATCGTCGGCAATGCCGCGCTCGGGCCGCTGCCCGGCTGGCTGGTGCTGCTTCTGGTGGCGGCATTCTACGGCTGGATTGCCTATGCAACCTTCGTGTCGGCAGGCGCGTCTGGCGAACTGAAGCACGGGCGCGTGCACGTCTGATCGGCCGCTTCAGATCCTGAGGGCGAACCTGATCCCGTCATAGATGGCGGCGTGGATGTTTCGCGCCGCGACCGCATCTCCGACACGCAGCAGGTTGAAACCAGCCTCGGGACGGACCTCCGGAAAGATCGCGCCACCTTCGATGAGGCGCTCGTAGTCCAGAGCGCCGCCATTCTTCGACAGCGGCTTCAGCGCCAGATAGAGGTCGTCGAGCGGCAGCGTACCATGCTCCACGACGATCTGATCGACCCGCCTTTCCTCGCTCCAGCCTGCCGAGAAATCGGAGGACAGCGTCGCCACCAGCTGATTGCCCTCGCGCCGAACTGCGCTGAGCCGCGTGTTGATGGTTATGCGGACGCCCTTCTCATGGAAGACGCGCATGTAGGGCACGTGGTTCATGCCGCCCATTTCCGGAGCAAAGAATCGCTCCGGCGAAATCAGCTCCAGCGTTGCACCGGTGATGGCGATGAGTTCCGCCGCCGTCATGCCCTGATGACCGCCATTGTCGTCGTAGAGAAGCACGTTTTCGGCCGGCTTGACCGCCCCGGCGATGATGTCCCAGCTTGAGGTGACCAGGTCCTCGCCGGCCGCCAAAGGCGGATTTTGCGGCACTCCGCCGGTCGCGACGATGACGACGTCCGGTTCAAGCGCGAGCACGTCGCCGCTTTCGGCCCAGAGATTGTAGCGCACATCGACGCCGAGCCGCGACAGTTCCGAAAGCCGCCAGTCGATGATGCCGACCAGGTCGCGGCGGCGCGGGTTCTGTGCTGCCAGCCTCACCTGCCCGCCGGCCTCAGCGGACGCTTCGAGGACGGTCACCCTGTGCCCCCGTTCGGCTGCGACCCTCGCCGCCTCGAGCCCGGCCGCCCCCGCGCCGATGACAACGACATGCCGGCGCGGACCCGTTGTCGGCGTGATCTTGTGCGGGATGCTGGCCTCGCGTCCGGTCGCCGCATTGTGGATGCAGAGCGCTTCGCCGCCCTCGTAGATCCGGTCGAGACAGTAGGTCGCCCCGACACAGGGGCGGATCCGCTCCTCGTGGCCCTTCATCACCTTGCTGACGATATGCGGATCGGCGAGATGCGCGCGCGTCATGCCGACCATGTCCAGCTTGCCGGACGCGATGGCGTGCCTGGCGGTCGCGACATCGGCGATGCGCGCGGCGTGAAAGACGGGGAACTTCGTAGCGGCCCTGACCTCGCCGGCGAAATCGAGATGCGGCGAAGACGGCATGCCCGCAATCGGGATGACCTTGGTCAGCGCGGCATCCGTCTCGATGGAACCGCGAATGATGTTCAGGAAGTCGAACTTGCCGGAATCCGCCAGCCGTTTCGCTATCTCCACACCCTCGGCCTTCGACAGGCCGGCCGAAAAATCCTCGTCGGCGACCATGCGGATGCCGACGATGAATTCCTCACCGACCGCCGCGCGAACGGCATCGATGACCCGCCAGGTGAAGCGCATGCGATTGTCGAGCGAACCGCCATACTCGTCGTCGCGAAAATTGGTCGCCGGCGACCAGAAGCCGTCCATCAGGTGGCCGTAGGCCTCGAACTCGATGCCGTCGAGGCCGGCGGCCTGCATGCGCTGCGCCGCACTCGCATAGTCGGCCACGATGCGCTCGATGTCCCAGTCCTCGGCAGTCTTGGGAAAGGACCGGTGCGCCGGTTCCCGTACCGGCGAAGCGCTGAGCACGGGCAGCCAGTCCGCCTTGTTCCATCCGGTACGGCGGCCAAGATGCGTCAGCTGGATCATCACCGCGCAGCCATGCTCGTGGCAGGCGTCGGCGAGTTCCTTCATCCAGGGGACGATCTCGTCGCGATAGGCGTGCAAATTGCCGAAAGCCGCCGGACTGTCGCGGCCGACGATCGCGGAGCCCGCCGTCATGGTCAGCGCCAGCCCGCCCTTGGCTTTCTCCGCATGGTAAAGCCGGTAGCGTTCCTTCGGCATGCCGTCCTCGGAATAGGCCGGCTCGTGGCTGGTCGACATGACACGGTTTTTCAGTGTCAGGTACTTCAGCTGGTACGGCTGGAGGAGCGGGTCGCTACCGGTCAAGAAGCACCCCGGATGCCGAAGAATACCGGCTGCTGCAGGCTATTCGCACTGGAAACGGCTCAATGCCCAATCCTTGGTCAGCGACACGATGTCGAAGATCTTCCAGGCACCATCGAGTTTCTTCAGTCGCCATTGCACGGTCTGGGCATTGCCCGAAGCCATGAAGGTCGCAAGCACCGTCGCCTCGTCCCCTGCTTCCAGTTCCTTGAGGGAAAGGGTCTCGGCGACGACTGCCGGGTCGTAGTCCGAATCGTTGAAGGGCAACGACGGATCGAGGCAACCCTCGTCCCCGCCCTGCCGGATTTCGTCGTTCAGGTTCAGGATTTTCCGTGCCGGATCGATGAAGCGGTCGCGCGCCGAGGCTTCGAGTTCCAGCCCGGGTTGCAGGTAGAACGGCCGCACCGCCTCGCTGGGTTCGCCTGCGCGTGCGGCGGCAACGGTTGCCGCAACTATCACCGGCACGAGCACAAATGCGATCATCGCTTCCTCCGAAACGGCTGAGCCTCAATACCACGCATCATCCATCGACGCCTTTTTTCGCGCAATGAAATCCTGCAGCGCTTCGTCGATTCCCTCGTCCAGGGGCGGCGCGACATACTCGGCCAGCGCCTTTTTCCAACGGCGGTTGGCGCGCAGCGCGGCATCTTCCGAGCCGGCATCCTGCCATTTTTCATAAGGCTCGTTGTCGGCGATCTCGGAATCCCAGAACGCGGTCTCGTAGTTTTGCATCGTGTGCGCGCAACCGAAGAAGTGGCTTCCCGGGCCGACCTCCCGAAAGGCTTCGAGCGCCAGCTCGTTGTCATCGATCTTGACGCCATCCAGGTAGGAATGGAGCGCGCCGCAGAAATCGGCATCCATGACGAACTTCTCGTAGGACATCGACAGCAGGCCATCGAGAAAGCCAGCCGAATGCAGGATGAAATTGGCGCCGCAGTGAACGGCCGCCAGCATCGACATGGTTCCCTCGTTCATCGCATGGGCATCCGGCAGCTTCGCGGTGGTGAAGTTGCCGGAGCATCTGAGCGGCAGGTTCAGCCGGCGCGCCAATTGGCCGATCACCATCGAGCCGATGGCGGGCTCGGGAGTTCCGAAGGTCGGCGACCCTGACCTCAGCGACATCGACGACAGGAAATTGCCGAAGATCACCGGGGCGCCGGGGCGTTCAAGCTGGGTAAGCGCGCAGCCCGCCATGGTTTCGGCAAGCGACTGCGCAATCGCGCCGGCGTTTGTCACCGGCCCCATCGCCCCGCCCAGAATGAACGGCACCACGACCGCGGCCTGGTTGGCACGGGCATAGGCCCGCAGCGCCGTCGTCATCGTGGCATCCCAGACCAGCGGCGAATTCACGTTCACGTTGCCGAGGATGACGCAGTTCGCGTCGGTGAATGTCTCGCCGAACACGATGCGCGCCATGTCGATCGAGTCCTCGGCTCGGCTTTCGGCCGTCACCGAGCCCATGAAGCCACGATCGGAATATTTGATATGGCTGTAGACCATGTCGAGATGGCGCTTGTTGACCGGGATATCGACCGGCTCACAGATGGTCCCGCCTGAATGGTGCAGCCAGGGCGACGACTGCGCCAGCTTCACGAAGTTGCGGAAATCCTCGATCGTGCCGTAGCGGCGGCCCTTGTCGATATCCATGACGAAGGGCGAGCCATAGGCCGGCGAGAACACGACGCTTTTTCCGCCGATCTCGACCGAGGCAGCGGGATTGCGCGCGTGCTGTGTGAAACTCGCCGGCGCGGTCTTGAGGACTTCGCGCAGCATGCCGGGTTCGAACTTGACGAGCACGCCGTCAACCGTCGCGCCGGCACGCTTCCAGTGGTCGAGCGCCACCGGATCGTCGCGGAACTCGATGCCGATCTCGGCCAGAATGCGATCGGCCGTCGCCTCGATCCTGAGGAGATTTTCTTCAGAGAGGATGTCGTAGGTCGGGATGTTGCGGACGATATAGGGCCGGCCAAGGCCATCCGAGCCGTGCGAACGCAGTTCCCGCCTCGCCTCGCGGCCACCCGAGCGTTCGCGACGCCTGCCCGTTTCCGGGGCCTTGTCGACCGAAACAACCGCCATCGCAGGTCCTCCCTCGCCCGGCATCGTCAAAACCCTAGACGAAGACGTGGCCTGCCGATCCCGTTTTCGCGCCGGTGGCTACCCATTCTACGACGCGCGCGGCGCCCACAAAGATGCAATCTGTGCCGATTTGCTTCTCGGTGCGAGCATCCGCGAAACGTGATATTTCGAAGGCGTGGTGACTGGAGCAACGCCGCAATGGCAACGGACGTTCTGATCGTCGGGGCGGGACCGACCGGCCTGATGCTGGCCAATCAGCTGGCGCGGCGCGGCGTCTCGATCCGGATCATCGATCGCCATGCCGGCCCGGCCATGCAATCCCGGGCATTGGGTGTCCAGGCGCGAACGCTGGAAATCTATTCGCAGCTCGGCATCGTAGAACGCGCGCTCGAGCTCGGCACGAAAGGCAACGGCGCAACACTCTGGGCGCAGGGACGACGGATGGCGCATGTCCCGCTTGGCGATGCTGGAAGCAGCATCACGCCCTACCCCTATATTCTGGTTCTTGGCCAGGACGACAATGAACGGATCATGGGCGAAAAGCTCGACGAACTCGGCATCGCCGTCGAGTGGAACACCGAACTGCTCGACTTCGAGCAGAATGCCGAAGGCGTGGCCGCGATGCTCAGATTGCCTGACGGCAGCGAGCAGGAGACGGCCAGCGCTTTCATCGCCGGGTGTGACGGCGCCCACAGCGCCGTGCGCAAGGGATCGGGCATCGGTTTCCCGGGCGAGGCCTATGAGCACGTCTTCTTCGTCGCCGACGTGGCGATGACGGGAACCATGGTGCCGGGCCAGGTCAATGTCTATCTGTGGCGCCGCGGGTTCCACCTGCTCTTTCCGATGCGCGACAAGGATCATTGGCGCATCGTCGGCATCGTGCCGGAGGAACTGAGGGCGCAGAAAGACCTGACGCTCGACGCGGTGCTGCCGTCTCTGCGCAGCGAAGCCGGGTCGGACCTTTCGATCGGCAACTGCAGCTGGTTTTCGACCTACCGCATCCATCACCGCGCCGCCGAGCGCTTCCAGGAGGGCCGCGCCTTCGTTCTCGGCGACGCCGCGCATATCCACAGTCCGGCCGGCGCGCAGGGCATGAACACGGGACTGCAGGACGCCTACAACCTCGCCTGGAAACTGGCGCTGGTGACGCAGGGCAAGGCGCGACCGCAATTGCTGGAGACATACAACGAGGAGCGCCTGCCGGTCGCCCGCAAGCTCCTCGCCACGACCGACCGAGGGTTCAAGCTCGTGGTCTCCGACAGTTGGCTGGCCAGCCTGCTCCGCCGAAAGCTGCTCGCGCGGATCGCAGCGTTCGCCATGACTTTCGAGCGCGTTCAGAAGATTGCCTTCCGCGCCGTTTCGCAGACTGCGATCAACTACGAAAGGAGCTCGCTGTCGCGATCTCTTGGCAGGCTGCCTGGCGGGCCGCGAGCGGGTGACCGCTTTCCCTGGCTGCATCTCCAGCTGCAGGCGGATGGGCCGGTCGAAGACATGTTTGCAGTCCTCCAAGACCGGCATATCAACCTGCTGGCCTTCGGTCAGGCCGCTCCGTCGCCAGATGACATCGGGTATGGAGACCTCGTCAGAACGTGGCCGGTGCCTGAAACCCAGCCGAACGAGGCGGAGTGCAAGCGGGTCGGCATTCCGAACCCGTCATTCTACCTCGTGCGGCCCGACGGGCATGTCGGGCTCTGTGGTGGATCGATCGATAGCCCCGCCATCGCGCGCTATCTCGCTGAGACAATCACCCTGATCAAGTGAAATCGGCTGTACGCCGCCCTTGTGCGGAACCTCGCAATGCCCGGCCGCGGCGGCTGGCGGCCGGCCGACGAATCCCTGTAAGATGCGGAATGCCGATACGCCAGCTCTCAGAAACGATGATCAACCAGATCGCGGCCGGCGAGGTCATCGAACGCCCGGCAAGCGTCGTGAAGGAACTGGTCGAAAACGCGCTCGACGCGGGTGCATCGCGGATCGAGATCGCTACGGCCGGCGGCGGGCTCAACCTCATCCGCGTCATCGACGACGGCGCCGGCATTCCCGAGAATGAACTCGAGCTCGCGGTCTCCCGCCATTGCACCTCCAAGCTCAGCGCCGATATCCATGACATCAGGTCGCTCGGTTTCCGTGGCGAGGCGCTGCCGTCGATCGGCTCGGTATCCCGGCTGACGATCCGGTCGCGCACGGCGACGGCCGATGCGGCCTCTGAAATCTCCATCAGCGGCGGCGAGGTTTCATCCCTGCGCCCGGCAGCGGCGAACCGCGGCACGTCGGTCGAGGTGCGCGACCTGTTCTTCGCGACGCCCGCACGCCTCAAGTTCATGAAAGGCGAACGAGCCGAGACGACGGCGATCGGCGATGTCGTCAAGCGCATCGCAATTGCCTTCCCGGCCGTGCGCTTCACCCTGTCGGGGGCAGACCGCACCACGATCGATCTTCCCGCGACGGACGACAGCCCCGAGGGACGGCTGAGGCGCATCGCCCAGGTGATGGGTGCCGAGTTCCCCGAGAATTCGATCGGCCTCGACGCGGCGCGGGAGCAGGTGAGGCTCGCCGGTCACGTCTCCATCCCCTCCTACACGCGGGCCAATTCGCTGCAGCAATATGCCTACGTCAACGGCAGGCCGGTACGCGACAAGCTGATTGCCGGCGCCATACGCGGCGCCTTCATGGATGTCCTGCCCCGCGACCGGCACGCCGTGACCGTCCTGTTCCTCACCCTTGATCCGGCGCTGGTCGACGTCAACGTACACCCCGCCAAGGCCGACGTCCGGTTTCGCGATCCCGGTCTCGTACGCGGTCTGATCGTCGGCGCCACCAGACAGGCGCTGGCCGACGCCGGCATAAGGACGGCAACGACCGGCGCCGCCGGGATGATGAGCGCCTTCCGGCCGGGGGCACCGAGCTACGGCCACCCCGGTCCAGCCAACGGACATCGAAGCTTCGACGCCTCATACCGGGCCTCGGGCGCGGCTTTCTTCGATCCGGCCCGGTCCCCGCAACGGCCGCTGGACACCGGGTTCGGCGAGGAAGTCCAGGCGATCTTTGCAGCAGCACCCGTCACAAGCGCCGATGCGCGGGCGGGAAGCGGCGTCGTCGACGAGACGCAGCTTGGCGCGCAACTCGGTGCCGCGCGTGCGCAGGTGCATGCGAACTACATCGTATCGCAGACACAGGATTCGCTGATCATCGTCGACCAGCATGCGGCGCACGAACGGCTCGTCTACGAGGCCTTGAAGCAGGCGATGCATTCGCGGCCGGTCCCGGCGCAGATGCTGCTCATACCCGAGATCGTCGACCTGCCGGAAGACGACGCGGAACGCCTCGCCTCGCATGCCGAGACGCTTGCCCGTTTCGGCCTCGGCCTTGAGCGCTTCGGACCGGGCGCCGTGGCGGTACGCGAGACGCCGTCGATGCTGGGTGAAACGAATGTCGGGCAACTCATCCGCGACCTGGCCGACGAAATCGCCGACAACGACACCACGGATACGCTGAAGGACAGGCTCGATCGCATCGCCGCAACCATGGCCTGCCACGGTTCGGTCCGCTCCGGCCGGCTGATGAAGCCGGAGGAAATGAACGCGCTGCTTCGGCAAATGGAGGCGACACCTGGCTCGGGGACGTGCAATCACGGGCGACCGACCTATATCGAACTCAAGCTCGCCGACATCGAGCGGCTGTTCGGCAGGCGGTAGGGGTCACCGTCCAGTTCGCGTTATCGTAACAGGTGTCGAATGGTTGAGGTTGACGCTGAGATCGATTTGTGGCGGAACACATTCAAACTGGAGCTTATTAGCTGCGCCCATGATGAACAGATTTGAAGGACCGGGGGCCAGGGAAGCCCGCCTCCGCTACCTCGACGGTGATTTTCAGGTGACAAGCCCCGGCGTGTTCGTCCGGTGCGCCGTTACCGGCGAGTCCATCCCGCTCGACGAACTCAAATACTGGAGCGTCGCGCGGCAGGAGGCCTACATCAACGCCTCGGTTGCGCTGAAGCGCGAGATGGAAGCCAACCCGGACCTCGCGCGCTCCAAACCCTGACGGGGATTAGGTCAGGCCGGCATGCGCCCGCTTGGTCTGACGGACTCAAGTCTGGAGTGACTGGGTCCCGAGACGTCGTTCGCGCCATGCGCTCAGTGTTTCGGCGATGATGCGCTCGGCCGTTGAAGCAGTTTCGAACACGGCATCGATTTCCAGCACCGCCATCCGGTCGAGCAATTCCTGCGGCGCGGTACCGTTGTGCAGCCGGATGGCGTCCTTGGCCGTGGTGATCAACTCAAGGCCTGCTGCCTCTGCCGTCGAGGACAGTTCGCGCAGTTCGTCATTCGAATAGAAGTGATGATCGGGAAAGGACCTCGACATCACCACCGATCCGCCGACGTCCGAGACCGTTCTGAAGAACTTGTCCGGATGGCCGATACCGGCAAAGGCCAGGAAGCGGCGACCGGCGAAACTGTCGGCATCGCGCGGCCTGATCGACGCCTCGAAAATAGGTTTTCCAGCGCGCGCCGCCTGTCTGACGACCGCCTCGCCGCTCCTGTCCTCACCCATCCGGACGATGCCAGTCGCGTAGCGCACCTGGTCCTCCAGGCGTGCGCGAAGAGGCCCCGCAGGCAGGACGTGCCCGTTGCCGATGCCGTATCTGCCGTCGACGACGATCAGGGCGAAGTCCATGTGCAGCTGCGCGCTCTGGAAGCCGTCATCCATGATCAGGAAATCACACCCCTGCCCGGCCAGAAGGGCGGCGGCGGCGGCGCGCTGGGGAGTGATCGCCGTTGGCGCATGCTCGGCCAGCAACAACGGCTCGTCGCCGACCTGCCGTGCGCTGTCGTGCTCGCGATCCACCAGGTGCGGTTCGGCGATGCTCCCCCCATGTCCCCGAGACAGGAAACCGGGGTTGAGACGCATCGCCCTCGCCTGCCTGGCGAGCGCAATGGCAAGCGGCGTCTTGCCCGTACCGCCTACGGTGAAATTGCCGACGCACAGGACCGGAAGATCGACCTTCTCGCGCCTGGCGGTCAGCATTCTGCGGCCGGCGAAGAACCCGTAGATGCTCGACGCCGGAAAAAGCGCATATGCACGCCAATCGGCTTTTTCCCACCAGAACGGAGGTGCTTCACTCGCCATCGTCAGCGAGTCCCGGATCCCCTCAGCCGCGACTTGACGATCAACGGGCGGATGAATGGCTCGAGCGCCTTGAGGGTCTTTTCGAGGGCACCGCGCATGTCGTCGACGGCGGCCACGCCAGCCGCCATCATCTCGCGGCGCGCCCGGCCGTTGCTCAGCAGGAAATTCACTTCGCCTGCAAGGCCGTCGCGGTCCTCGACGATCTTGGCCCCACCGGCATCGATCAGCTTTTCGTAGGCTTCCCTGAAATTCTGCACGTTGGGCCCGGACAGCACCGCAGAGTTCAGCATGGCAGGCTCAAGCGGATTCTGGCCACCTTCCAGTGTCATTGATTTACCGACAAAGGCAATATCGGTAAGGCGCAGATAGAGGCCCATTTCACCGATCGTATCGCCAAGCAGGATGTCGGTGTCCGAACGCACCCTTTCGCCGGAACTGCGCATGACGACCTTCAGGCCCATTGCCGCAAACTCGACAGCCAGGGCCAGTGCGCGGTCGGGATGACGCGGCACGATGATAGTCAGGAGGCCGAGATGGTGCGGACGCAGGATGGCGTGCACCTCCGCGGCCATCGTCTCTTCGCCGTCATGCGTCGAAACGGCTGCCCAGCTCGGCCGCAGACCGATCTGGCGGCGCAGAGCGTGCAGATCGTGCTCGTTCACCGGCGGCGGGTTGGTATCCACCTTGAGATTGCCGGAGACCGTGACTGGCCTGGCGCCAAGGGTCTGGAACCGTTCCGCATCGGTTTCCGACTGGGCCACCACATGGGCCATGTTCTCGAAAAGAGCCTCGGAGAGTTCTGGCCAACGCCCCCAGAGGGAGAAGGATCTGTCGGACAGGCGCCCGTTGACCAGGACCTGCGGGACCCGCCTCATGCCGAGCTCTAGGATCGTCATCGGCCAGATTTCCGACTCGGCCATGATCGCGAGGTCGGGCTGCCAATGGTTGAGAAAGCGGGAAATCGCCGGCTTCAGGTCGAGCGGCACGAACTGGTGGATGACCCGGTCGCCGAGGCGATCATCGGCGACCTGTGCGGACGTCACAGTCCCGGTCGTCAACACCACGTTCACGCCGTAGTCCAGGATGCTGTCGATCAGGGGAATGATCGCGATGGTCTCGCCGACGCTGGCGGCGTGTGCCCAGATCAGCGGCCCCTCGGGCCTTGCCCTGCCCGCAATCCCTGAGCGTTCACGGCGGCGGTTGCGGTCTTCCTTGCCCTTGGTGGAGCGCCACACGACATAGGGTCCGACCAGCGGAAAGGCCGCCGAGCCGGCAAACCGATAGGCCGAAAGCACCATGCGCGCCCATTTTTCGCTCATCGCGCACCGTCTACCAATGCGTAGGCCTGGTCCGTCACCGAATTGAGCGCGTCAGTCAGTTCCTGGCGCTTGCGTTCCATCTCGGCGTCGTCGGCGTCCCGGTCGACATGGATGATGGGACTGACCACCACGGCGCGGCGGCCGAAGGGCAGGCTGATCGTCGTCTTGTCCCAGGATTTCTCGAGTACCTTGCGCCGGCTCGTGGCTATGGCGCCCGCGATGATCGGCCGGCCCGAAAGACGGGCCAGGAGAATGATGCCCATTCCCGCATTCCGGGGCTTTCCATGAGGTATGTCGGCGATCATGGCGACATTGCTGCCTTCCTCTAGCGCCTTTTTCAGGGCAATGAGGGCCGTCGCACCGCCTTTTTCTCCGCGCCGGCCGTCGGTGCGTCCGCCGGAGCCGCGCACGGCCCTGATGCCGAACTTCTCAAGCACGGTCGCATTGATTTCCGCGTCGGCGCTGCGCGACACCATCGCCACGAGACCGCGCTTGCTCGGATAGAGGGCCGGCGCCAGCAGGTGCTGCCCATGCCACAAGGCGATGATCCCTGGCTCGAATGCCTCCGGGCCCTCGATCAGCTGGCCCGATCCCCTGACGGGAGGGTTGGTCACGCGGATCAGCCGCAACGCCTGTGCCAGCAACGTCGTCAGCAGCCCCTTGGCGAGGCGCGACTCCTGCAATGGGCCGCGAATACGCGCCCACAGCCCCTTCGGCCGCTTTGCGCGCTTCTTTCTGGCTGCGACTGTCACTGCCGATCGCGCCGAGCTAGCGTCATCCATCAGTCCTGCCCGGAACCCTTCTTGTCAGGTTCCAGGAGACGGTGCAGATGGACGACGAAGTAGCGCATGTGTGCGTTGTCGACGCTCTCCTGGGCTTTCGCCTTCCAGGCAGTCTGGGCACTCTGGTAGTTGGGATAGATGCCGACAATGTCCAAGGCATCCAGATCGCGAAACTCGGTGCCCGACAGGTCCTTGAGTTCGCCGCCAAAGACCAGGTGCAATAGCTGCGGGCTTCCATCTTCCTTGGACATGTTGTTTCCTGACGCTGGTTGTTGCCGACTGTCCTAGTCGAAATTGCCGCCGTTTCAAATGATTTCGAACCGGCCTCAGCTATAGTGGCGGTTGATGATCCCGGACATGGTCGCCAGCAGTTCGCCGCTGCCCGCGACAAGCGCGCCATGGCGCGTCTGCTCCCCGGCATAGGTGGGAGGCTTGCCACGCTCGTCGAGAAGCCTGCCGCCCGCTTCGCCGAGGATCAGGTCAGCTGCCGCAAGATCCCAGTCATGTGAATTCGGCTTGACGAAACTGGCGTCGAGCGACCCCTCGGCGACCATCGCCAGTCTGTAGGCAAGGGACGGAATATAGACGGCACGACGAACCCGGTCGCGCAACGCGGCGGGGAGCGCCTCGACGAACTCGCGCGGTCCGCCGATCGCGGGATCTTCACGGTTTTGGCCGACCTGGAGGCGCAGGCCGTTCCTATATGCGCCGCCGCCCAGAACCGCTTCGAAGGTCTCCTGCCGCGCCGGACATTCAAGCACGCCGGCAATGCTCTTTCCGTGGTCGACGACAGCCAGCGACACGCACCATCTGGAATTGCCCTCGAGGTATCCGCGTGTGCCGTCGATCGGATCGACGACGAAGGTCCGCCGGGCGCCCAGGCGGGCGACGCCATCGACCGTCTCCTCCGACAGCCAGCCATAATCGGGCCTCGCCTTGAGCAACGTCTCGCGCAGGAATGCATCGACCGCGTAGTCGGCCTCGCTGACCGGCGACGTCCCGCCCTTCATCCAGACCTCGTTGTCGTTTCCGAAGTAGCGCATGGCGATCCGCCCGGCTTCCTGGCCAGCGTGGACCAGGAGCGCCAGGTCGGCAGCAAGATCGGCGCTGCCGATGTCGTCAACTGCCGGCAAGGGTCATCCCTTCGATCAGAAGGGTCGGGCTCGCGGTGCCGAAATTTCGGTCAAGATCGCTGGCCGGCACCATCCTCAGGAACATGTCCTTGAGGTTCGAGGCAATCGTGACTTCGGAAACGGGATAGGCCAGTTCGCCGCCCTCGATCCAGAAGCCGGAAGCGCCGCGGCTATATTCGCCGGTCACCATGTCTACGCCCTGGCCGAACACTTCCGTCACGTAGAATCCCGATTTCAGAGAGCCGATCAGGTCCTCCGGCGTACGCTCGCCGGGTTCGATCGCGAAGTTGGTTGAAGTCGGCGAAACGGAGGTGCCGGCGCGTGCGCCGCGGCCGTTCGTCTGAAGGCCGAGTTCGCGTGCGACCGAACTCGACAGAAACCAGTGACCGAGAATCCCGGCCTCGACCATCAACAGCCTTTCACCCGACACGCCCTCGCCGTCGAAAGGGCGCGATGCCTGTCCCCGCATGAGCCTCGGCTCGTCGGAAACCGTTATCCCGTTCGATGCGACCTGCTTGCCCATCATGTCGCGCAGGAAACTCGTCTTGCGGGCAACGGAGGCGCCGTTGATGGCACCCGCTAGATGACCGGCGATCCCGCGCGCCACGCGGGGGTCGAAGATGACGTCCACCGGACCGGTCCTCGCCTTGCGCGCGTTGAGCCGCTTGACTGCCCGCTCGCCGGCCTTGCGCCCGATCGTCTCAGGTGCTTCCAGATCGGCAAAGTGAAGCCGCGAGGAGTAGTCGTAGTCACGTTCCATCGCCGTGCCCTCGCCCGCGATCACGCTGGCGGAGCGGCCAAAACGGGTGCCGAAATAATGGCCAAGAAAGCCGTGCGAGGTCGCAAGCACCATGCCGCCGAGGCCGGCGCTGGCGCCGCTTCCGCCCGAATTGCTGACTCCCGGGACGGCAAGTGCCGCCTCTTCGGCTGCCAGCGCGCTCTCGCGCAGCTGATCGGCCGTCACCTCGGTCGAATCGTAGAGGTCCAGATCTTGGACCGAGCTGGCCAGCAACGCCGGATCCGCGAGACCCTGAAAAGGATCCTCCGGCGAGACCTTGGCCATGGCGACGGCCCGGACCGCGAGTTCGTTGGGATCGGAGGAGGCCGTTGCCGACACGCTGGCGACCCGCCTGCCGACGAATACGCGCAGCGACACGTCGTCGCCTTCCGAAGCCTCGGTGCTTTCCACCTTGCCGAGCCTGACCGAAACGCTGGTCGATCGCCCCCGGACCGCAACGGCGTCGGCCGCGTCTGCCCCGGCCTTTCTGGCCGCCTCGACAAGAGCGGCGACCCGGTCGGTCAACTGCGTGGCATCTGGTCCGGCCTTCATTGAACTATCCAAATTCTTGCTGCTGTCATGCTTGAAAGTCTCTGGCACCATCTATTGTCCCGGTCCACCTTGTGCAATGGCTGGACGGAGGCGATATGATCGCATGGGCCGAGCGAATGCGCGGCCCGCCTGCCTGCCATCCGATTCTAACGGTACCTGTGATGACCCCTTTCCATCTTGCCTTTCCTGTCCATGATCTGGAGCGGACCCGCCAGTTCTACCAGGACGCGCTCGGCTGCCAGATCGGCCGATCGTCTGAAACCTGGGTCGACTTCAGCCTGTTCGGGCACCAGATGTCGGCGCATCTGAGGCCCGACCCGGGCGCCCCCGGCAGTGTCGGAGCGGTCGACGGGGTCAGCGTGCCGATCCCGCATTTCGGCGTCGTGCTGCTGATGGACGATTGGAACGAGCTGGCCCGCCGGCTGGGGGATCGCAACGACATCGACTGGATCGAAAGACCGATGGTTCGTTTCAGGGGAGAACCCGGCGAACAGGCCACGCTGTTCATCCGCGACCCTTCCGGCAATGCGCTGGAATTCAAGGGCTTCGCCTCGCTGGACCAGGTGTTCGCGCACTAGGCCCAGCGGACCCGGCTGTAGTGCAGCCGATCTGCTCAGCCGCTGGCGGTCTTCGTCTGCAAGACAGCATCGACGGCGCGCTTCGTTTCTTCCTTGATCGACGCTGTCTGCGCCATCACCGCTTCGATCTTCATGAAATCCAGAGCGCGGAAGTTCGAGACCGGAGGGCGAAGCAGGATGTCGGGCTGCGCAAACTTCAGTTTGGCGGCCGTGATCGACTGCATCATCAGTTGGGTGGCGCCAAACATCAGCTCGATCGAGTTGGGCTTGTTGCGGCCGTCGTCGACCGGTGCCCCGACGACGTCGATGGCGATGACGATATCGGCCATGCCATGCAGCAGGTCGAAGGGAACCGGATTGTAGATGCCGCCGTCGATCAACAGCCGGCCGTCACGCATGATCGGACGGAAGACCGCGGGGATCGCTGCGGACGCCGCGATGGCCGACCGAAGGTCGCCGTCGGCGATGACGGCGAGGTGATGCCCGTAATAGTCGGTTGCTGTGACCTGCAGCGGGATGCCGAGCTCTTCGAAGCTCCTGGGGATCTCGGGTGGCAGGAAGGCGTCGAGGATCCGGTCGACGCGGAACTGGCTGAAGCGCAAGCCGCCGAAAACCTCGGAAAGCGTGCCCGGCCTGGCCGCCCACATGCGCCCGGCAACCTCGGTGCGGCGCGACAGGACCGAGAGGCAATGCTCGTGGATCGCCTTGCCGGACATGCCAGCGGCAACACCGGCGCCCATGACCGCACCGATCGAGGAGCCGGCGATCGCGACCGGCCTTATGCCCAGTTCGTCGAGCGCTTCGATGACATGGATGTGGGCAAGTCCGCGCGCGCCGCCACCGCCGAAGGCAACGGCAAAGCTCGGTTCGCCTGGTTTCACCCCTTGTCTCCCTCTGTCAGCGGCGGACCGATCACCAGGACCGCCGGTTCGGTCGTCAGCAACTTCCGGGCCGCCGCCTTTACGTCATCGAGCGTAACCGCATTGATCAGCGCCTCGCGCCTTTGCATATAGTCGATTCCCAGATCGTCCATCTGCAACGATAGCAGCGTGCTAGCGATAGCACTCGAGGAATCGAGCGCGTTGAGGGCGTAGGAGCCGATGATGTATTGCTTCGCGGCCGCCAGTTCCTCCGCGGTCGGGCCCTCCTCGGCCATCTGCCTGACGACATCACGAATGACGCCAAGCGTCTCGGCCGCCCGGTCCGACCGGGTCGCCGTCTGGATGACCAAGCCGGATGCGTGCTCATGCGTGACAAGCGACGACGTCGCGCCATAGGCCAGCCCACGCTTCTCGCGAACCTCGTCGAACAGCCTGGAACTGAAGGTCCCGCCGCCGAGAATATGGTTCATTAGATAGGCGGCGAAGAAGTCCGGCGCCTCCCGGGCGACCCCGGGATAGGCAAGCTGCAGCGAGGTCTGCGGTAGCTCGTAGTCGACGGACACGGCCTGCCCGAGCTTCCAGTCGACATGCGCCACCGGCTTGAGGTCGGGCTTTTCCGGCAGGTCGCCGAAAAGCTTGTCGAGTTGGCGTTTCACCGTTTCCGCATCGATGGCGCCAACGATCGCGACATGCAGGTTCTGGCGCGCGAAATTGGCCTTGTGGTAGGCACGAAGGTCGTCGGCCGTGATCGACTTGAGCGATTCTTCGGTTCCCTCGTCCGGCCGCGAATAGGGATGATCGCCGTAGAGCGCTTCGGTCCATTTGAGTTGGGCTTCCGCCTCCGGGTCGCGCTGGTTGGCCACTATGCCCGAAACGATCTGGGCCCGGATGCGATCGAGCGGGGCTGCGTCGAAACGAGGCGATACGATCGCCATCCGCAGCAAGTCGAAGGCCTCGTCCTTGTGTTCGGCCAGCATGCGCATGGAACCCGAGACGGCATCGCGGCCGGCATGGAAACGCATCTCGGCGCCTGCATCGTCAAGTTTGGTCTGGAATGCATCGCTGTCGAGTTGGCCCGCGCCCTCGTCGAACAGGCCGGTCATGAGCTCAGCGAGCCCCTCCTTGCCGGCCGGATCCTGGGTGCTGCCGCCCTCGAAGGCGAAATTGATCGACACGATCGGCACCGAATAGTCTTCGACCAACCATGCCGTGACACCCTTGTCGCTCTTCACTTCCTGTATGGCGACTTCACCACTGGCCGGGACCGCCAGGGCCGAAAGGCAAATGACTGCGAGGAGCGCGGCCAGGGAAAGCCGAGTCTTCGCAAACGATTGAAGCATCTTGTTCATGCGATCCCTAATTCTGTACCGGGTCGGCGGGCAACAGATAGCCCGTCACGGAATGATTGGTGGCGAGATATCTGGCGGCGGCGCGCTGCACCTGGTCGGCGGTGACCGCGCGTATCCGGTCGGGCCATTCGGTCACGTCCTTCACGGATTCGCCCGTGGCAAGGCTGGAGCCGTAGATGTTGGCCATCGAATTCTGGTCATCGCGGGCAAAGATCATCGCGCGCAGGAAGCGGTTCTTGGCGCTTTCGAGTTCCTGCGGGGTAACGCCGTCCTTGACGATGCTGGCGATCTCGGCGTCGACCGCCGTCTCCACTGCGTCCAGACGGGCGGTTCCGCGCGGCGCGCCGTAGACGACGAAGGAAGACTGGTCGAGGCGCGAGCCATCGAAATAGGCGCCTGCGGACGAGGCAACGCCCGACTTGACGACCAGCGCCTGGTAGAGGCGGCTGCGCACGCCGCCGCCCAGGATTTCGGAAAGCAGGTCGAGCGCTTCGGCCTCGCCGGGTTCGGCGATGTGGTAGGACGGCACGAGCCAGGAGCGGGAAAAGCTCGGCACCGACACGCGCGGGTCGGAAAGGGTCACGGTGCGGGCCGTGTTCTGTTCAGGCTCGGTGGGCCTGACGCGCGGCGGAAGGACCGGCCCGCGCGCCACCTTGCCGTAAGTGTTTTCCGCGAGTTCTCGAACGCGGCTGGCTTCGACGTCGCCCGCGACGATCAGGATGGCATTGTTCGGCGCATAATAGCGGTCATAGAACGCGACCGCGTCGACCCGGTTCAGCTTCTTGATCTCGTGCATCCAGCCGATGACGGGGATGCGGTAGGGGTGGTTCTGGTAGAGCGTCGCGTCGATCTCCTCCGCAAGCAGCGCTTGGGGACTGTTTTCGATGCGCGAGCGGCGCTCCTCCAGGATGACGTCGCGCTCCGGACCGATCACCTCGTCCGTGAGGATCAGATTGCGCATCCGATCCGCCTCGAACTCCATCATCGTGCCGAGGGCATCCGGCGGCACCGTCTGGTAGTAGGCCGTGTAATCATCCGTGGTGAAGGCGTTCTCGCTGCCGCCAATCTCCGCGATCCTGGTGCCGAACTCGCCGGCCTTGTGGTTGGTCGTTCCCTTGAACATCAGGTGTTCGAAGAAATGCGCGATGCCGGACTTGCCGGGCGGTTCGTCGGCACTGCCGACCTTGTACCAGACCATGTGCGTGACGATCGGGGCGCGGTGGTCGGGAATGACAACGACCTGCATGCCGTTGTCCAGGGTAAAGCTGGTTATCTCGTTTTGCGCCCCCGCGTCGCCGGATGCCGCCGCGACAGGTCCGGAAGCAGCTGCCAGCGCCAGGATGGCCAGCAGCAGCATTCCCGCTGAAAAAGATCGTCCGCTCATCGATTACTCCAGGCTGTCCGGACTCGCCGGTGAACGGCCTTATGCACCCCGAGCCTGTCGCGGGTAAGTGAATTGTTTGTCATCTTTGCCGTCGTACTAGGCGGCTTCGATGAACCGGATGATGGTTTCGCCATAGGCGCGTTCGTCGCGGACTGAGAAGCCGTCGCCCGGCGAGAAGGGCGCGGAAGCCGCCTCCTCGACCACGCAGAGGGCACCCGGAAGCAGCCAGCCGCCCTGCAAGGCCGAACGCAGCGCCGCCTCCGCAAGGCCCTTGCCATAGGGCGGATCCGCGAACACCAGGCCCGAGGGCGGGACGGTTCCGGCCTCGCCAAGGCCGGTTGCATCGCGCCGGAATATCTTGGTTCGCCCCTGCAAGCCGAACGCTTCGACATTGGTGCGGATCAGGCCCCGCCCCTCGGCCGATTCTTCGACGAAAAGGCAGCGCGCGGCGCCGCGCGAAAGCGCTTCGAGCCCCAGTGCCCCGGTGCCGGCAAACAGGTCGAGCACCTGGGCGCCTTCCAGCCTGTCGCCGAACCGGTGGGTCAGGACGTTGAATACCGCCTCGCGCGTGCGGTCGGTGGTCGGTCGGATCGCCTGGGAGCGCGGCGTGGCGAGCGGCCTGCCGCGCAACTCACCGCCGACGATCCGCATTTCGTCCACCGCCGCGGGGGCCGCCCTTTGCCGGTCCGTCACCGTCTCTTGGACGGTCATTCCGGGGTTTGCCGAATTGTGGCTTGCCGCCCGGCTTCGCATAGGACTTCTTCGCCGCGCGCCTGGCTTCGACTTCCGCCTTCTCGGATGCCGCACGCCCGGTTCCTATCGGCCGGGCGCCAGGCGCCATCCAGACATTTGCCTTGCGAACACCGGGAGGATCGATCGGCTTCTGCTCGCGCTCCGGCTTCTTGGCCGATCGCGGCTTTTCACCGGCCTCGCTTGCGAAGCTCGCGTTGCGATCCGGCCTGTCGCCGAATTTTCCGGCGCGAGACGGCCGCTCGCCGCGTTCGAGCTTCGGGCGTTCCGGTTTCCCGCCACGCTCGAATTTCGGCTTGTCGGGACGCGTCGCAAGCTTGCCGAGCGCCTCGTCGCGGCTGTTTTCGCGGCGCTTCCGGTTCTTGATCAGGCCACCTTCGCCGATGCGCCGTCGGTCTCCGTCGCGCACGACCTTTGGCTTGTCCGGCACTTCATCCCTCGGAGGCGGAGCGCGCTTGACGGGCTCGTTGGAGAAGGCATTCACGATCGGCGCTTCAAAATTCGCACCGGATTCCTCGATCAACCGTTCGCCAAGCTGATCGCGCAGAAGCTTGCCCTTGATCTCCTGGACATGACCTTCCGGCAGGTCGCCGAGCTGAAACGGTCCATAGGACAAGCGAATGAGGCGCGAAACCTCGAGCCCGAGCGCACCGAGAATGTTCTTCACCTCACGGTTCTTGCCTTCGCGCAGGCCGACCGTCATCCAGGCATTCGATCCCTGCTCCTTGTCGAGGGTGGCCTCGATGGAGCCGTAGAACACGCCGTCCACGGCCATTCCGTCCTTCAGGCCCGGCAGGATCTTTTCATCGACCTTGCCGTGCACGCGAACGCGGTAGCGCCTCAGCCAGCCCGTGGCGGGCAGTTCCAGCACGCGTGACAGCCCGCCATCATTGGTCAGCAGCAGCAGGCCTTCGGTGTTGATGTCGAGCCGTCCGACCGTCATCAGCCTCGGCAACTCCGCTGGCAGGACGTCGAACACCGTTTTGCGGCCTTCCGGATCACGATTGGTCGTCACCACGCCGGCCGGCTTGTGGAACAGGAAGAGACGCGTCCGTTCGATCGCGGGTATAGCCGTGCCATCCACCTCGATCGCGTCGTCGGGCATGACGTTGAAAGCTGGAGAGGAAAGCTTCTGGCCGTTCACGCGCACTCGACCGGCCGCGATCAGTTCCTCGGCGTCGCGCCGCGATGCGATGCCTGCCCTGGCCAGCCGCTTGGCAATGCGTTCGCCGGGCACTTCGGCACCGGCTTCGGTCGGCTTGCGGAAAGGCCGCTTGGTTGCCGCCGCGTCGTGTGCCTTCATGCCGTAGGATCGCTTCTGACCCTCGTGACTTTTGGTGCCGAAGGAACGCGTTCCGCTGTTCGAACCAGGGCCGCCATCATTGTCCGGCCGCTCGCGCCGCTGAAATCCGTCCTCGCGCTCGGAGCGCCGCGGGAAATCGCGTTTCGCTCCATCGGAACGCTCGGTGCGACCCGCATATGGCTTGCGCTCGGCGCCTTCCGCACGAGGAGCATATGGTTTGCGCCCGCCGGTATCCGGATCGCGCTTTGCATAGGGCTTGCGCTCGCCGACCGTCTGCTCACGTTTCTCATTAGGCTTGCGATCGGCCCGAGGGCCCGACTTGAACGCCGGGCGCTCTGCCCGGAAGTCGCCGTCTTCGCGCGGTTTGTCGTCGCGCTTGAAATCACGCTTCGGCCTGTCTGTGGCAGCGTCGGCCCCGGCCCGCTTCACGAAGCGCTTCTTGGCGCCGGCTGCTCGAAACGGCTTCTTTGCGCCCTGATCCGGTTTGCCGGCATGTGCCGCGTCGCTGCCGCGAGCTCGGCTGCCCGAAGGCTTCGGTCCCGCCTTGCGTGGCGCTTTCTTTCGGTCGTCGTCCATGTGGCCTTTGCCCCTTTGGGCGGCTAGATAGCAGGATCATTCCTGGCTTGCGAGGAAATAGAGGGTGAACCCTGCCGAGCAGACACCGAATTCGACGTTGAGCCGCCCTGATTTCATGGGCGCTGCCTTAGCCGAGGCTGAGGCTGCAGGCGCACGCGGCGAAGTTCCCATCGGGGCGGCTATCGTCCGGCACGGAGAGATCATCGCGCGGGCCGGCAACCGCACCCGCGAACTGCCCGACGCCACCGCCCATGCCGAGATACTGGCGATACGGGAGGCATCAAGGACCCTGTCCGCCGAGCGCTTGGGCGAATGCGACCTCTACGTCACGCTTGAACCGTGCACCATGTGCGCCGGAGCCATCTCCTTCGCGCGCATTCGCCGCCTATACTTCGGCGCTACCGACCCCAAGGGAGGCGCTGTCGTCAGCGGCGTGCGATTCTTCGCGTCGCCCACCTGTCATCATGCCCCAGAGGTTTATCCGGACATTGGCGAGGCGAGGTCGTCAGAACTGCTGAAGCGATTCTTTGCCGCCAGACGGTCGGCCGACCGGCCCTAGAGCCAGGGCACCATATCGCGCCAGGACTTGCCGCCCTTGGCTTCGGCCTTCAGACGCCGCGCCTTCTTGTACTCTTCTTCTCCGAGGTCGTCGGTCGGTGCCGTCTCGGCCGGTTGGCGGTACTCGATTGGCGGTTCGGTCAGCGTCCTGCGAACACTCGGGTCGCCTTGCTTTGACTCTGTCAGTTGACGCCTGACCTCCTGCCCTTTCTTCTTCATGTCCCGAGCGCCACCAATGCCGGATTCGGCGGCGCGGCCGGAGAGCGCTGGCTTTTGGCGCGTACCGCTACTGATGTCGTTGATCACCTCAGGCTCGAAATTCGGATTGTCCCGATTGGCCGTCGCGTTGGCGCGAATGCGGGCGCGCTTCTGCTCGGGTGATTCAGGCCAAACATCCGTCGACGCGGTGACGATGTTTTCCTGCGGCGCGGGCAGATCGGTGGTTGGGGTGGTTGGCTTCACGAGCTCGGGGCGAGGCTTGTAGTCGGACGCCATCGTCGACTTCGGCTTCAGCGAAAACATGCCGGAGAGGTCGCTGGTCAACTGTTCCGTCGAGGTCTTGTCCGTTCCGTAAGTCGGCGAACTGACGCAGCCGGAAACCAGCAGGCCCGCGGCAACCAGCGGCGCACACAACGCCGTGCGTCCGCGAAATTCTACACTCATCAGATCCAGTCCCACTGCAGCCCGCCTCTCCGTCGGCCCAGATCACGATCCGGGCCATGCGTTCCACCCCTATCGGACGGAAATCCGGCGACAATTTGTCTGCCGGAGTCTGCCGCTATTATCTTAAGCAGCCGTCAAGGGCAACGATGGACCCCGTTTCCGCCTTCCCGACAGCTTGCGCCCCGCGTCAGAGCCTGCCCAAAGACTGTAATTCGTGCAGCACCTTGGCATCCCGGGCCGAGACGTCGGGAAACGCCGGATCCGATCCCACGTCCGCCGTATAGCGCCAGGATCGCGCGCATTTTCTGAGTCCCAGGTCTTCGGCCTCTTGAATGACCACAGCCACACCCGGAACGTCGGGCAGGGTGAAGGCGCTGTCAGGTGCGGCAACGTGCGAAACCGACCAGCCGCTGGTGATGCAGATCTCGGCCATGTCGACGCCGGCGATCTCGCTCTCCAGCTGCGGATTGGACAGATGGACCACCGGAACCGCCTCGAGCGAAGAGCCGATCGTCTTCCTGGCCCGCTCGATTTCCAGCGCACCGGTCACCACGCGGCGCACGTCGCGCACCTTGCGCCACTTCTTCTCAAGCCCGGCATCCAGCCAGTCGCCCGGAATTTCGGGAAACTGCTCGAGATGGACCGATTCCTTGCCCGGGTAGCGGTCGAGGTAGGCCTCTTCCATCGTGAAGGGCAGCATCGGCGCCAGCCATGTCGTCAGGCAGTCGAAGAGGTGCCGCACCACCTGGACCGAGGCCTGGCGCTTCGTGCTCGACGGCGCCTCGCAGTAGAGCGCGTCCTTGCGGATGTCGAAATAGAAGGATGAGAGTTCCACCACCATGAAATCGAGCAGCGTGCGCATCACCCGCTTGAAATCGAAGGCGTCGTAGCCCGCCCGCACGATCCGGTCGAGCTCGGCCAGCCGGTTGAGCATCAGACGTTCGAGCTCGGGCATCTCCGATACCGGCATCGAAACACCGTCGTCATGCGCCAGCGTGCCCAGCATCCAGCGGATGGTGTTGCGGAGCTTTCGGTAGGCGTCGACGTTTGTCTGCAGCACGTTCTTGCCGAGACGCTGGTCTTCCCAATAGTCGGTCGTCACCACCCAGAGCCGCAGGATGTCGGCGCCCGACTGTTTGATGACGTCCTGCGGTACGACCGTGTTGCCGAGCGACTTCGACATCTTCCTGCCGTCCTCGGCCATGGTGAAGCCATGCGTGACGACGGTATCGTAGGGCGCCCTGCCCCGCGTGCCGCAGCTTTCGAGCAGCGAGGAGTGGAACCAGCCGCGATGCTGGTCGGAGCCTTCGAGATAGACGTCGGCCGGCCATTTCAGGTCGGGGCGATCCTCCAGCGTGAAGGCATGCGTCGAGCCCGAATCGAACCAGACATCGAGAATGTCGGTGACCTGCATCCACTTCGCCGGGTCGTGATTGCCGAGGAAGCGCTCCTTGGCGCCTTCGGCGAACCAGGCATCGGCGCCCTCGGCCTCAAAGGCTTCCATGATGCGCGCATTGACCGCCTCGTCCTTCAGAACATTGCCGTCGGCGTCGGCGAAGACGCAGATCGGCACGCCCCAGGCACGCTGGCGCGACAGCACCCAGTCGGGCCGCTCCTCGATCATGGCGCGCAGGCGGGTCTGGCCGGCGGCCGGCACGAAGCGCGTCGCGTCAATGGCCGCGAGCGCACGGCTGCGCAGGGTCGTGTCGTCGCCGAGGTCCTTGTCCATGTGGACGAACCATTGCGGCGTGTTGCGGAAGATCACCGGCTTCTTGGAGCGCCAGCTGTGCGGATAGGAATGCTTCAGCCGGCCGCGCGCGAACAGCGCGTTGCGCTTGATCAGTTCCTCGATGACGGCCTTGTTGGCGTCGCCCTTCTTGCCATTGTCGTCGATGACGCGCGCCGCCCCGCCCTCGCGGTCCGGCCCGAAGCCCGGCGCGTCCTTGGTGAAGAAGCCGGCGTCGTCGACGGTGAACGGGATCTTTGACGAGATGCCGCGCGCTTCGAGATCGCGCGCCGCGTCCGACCAGGCCTCGAAATCCTCGCGGCCGTGGCCGGGTGCCGTATGCACGAAGCCGGTACCTGCATCGTCGGTAACATGGTCGCCGGCCAGCATCGGCACGGCGAACTGATAGCCGCCGCCAAGACTCTTGAAGGGATGGGAAAGCACAAGGCTTCCAAGCTCTTCGGCGGAAACGCTGCGAAGATGATTCAGCGTCACCTTGGCCTTCTCGGCCGACGCATCGGCCAGCGCCGAGGCAAAGATCAGCTTTTCGCCCGGCTGCGGGCCGAACTCGTATTCGGCCGCCGTGACTTCGTAGAGCCCGTAGTTGATCCGGGGTGAATAGTTGACGGCGCGGTTGCCGGGGATCGTCCAGGGCGTCGTCGTCCAGATGACGACGTGAGCGCCCAGAAGGGCCTCCGGCCCTTCGGCGACCGGAAACTTCACCCAGATCGTGTCGCTCTCATAATCCTGGTATTCGACCTCGGCTTCGGCCAGCGCCGTGCGCTCGACCACGCTCCACATCACCGGCTTGGAGCCGCGATAGAGCTGGTCGGACATGGCGAATTTCAGCAGCTCGCCGGCGATGCGTGCCTCGGCGTGGAAATTCATCGTCGTGTAGGGATTGTCGAAGTCGCCGAACACGCCGAGCCGCTGGAACTCCTCGCCCTGCACCTTGATCCAGTGCGCGGCGAAGTCGCGGCATTCCTGGCGGAACTCGTTGACCGGCACCTCGTCCTTGTTCTTGCCGGCGGCGCGGTACTTTTCCTCTATCTTCCACTCGATCGGCAGGCCGTGGCAATCCCAGCCCGGCACATAGTTGGAATCGTAGCCGCGCATCTGGAACGAACGGGTGATGACGTCCTTCAGGATCTTGTTCAGCGCATGGCCGATATGGATGTTGCCGTTGGCATAGGGCGGGCCGTCGTGCAGCACGTACTTCTCGCGGCCGGCAGCGCTCTCGCGCAGCCGCTTGTACATGCCCATCTCCTGCCAGCGCTTGACCAGCAGCGGCTCCTTGTCGGGCAGGCCGGCGCGCATCGGAAAGTCCGTCTGCGGCAGATAAAGCGTCTTCGAGTAGTCGATCTTGTCGGATGTATCGGTCATATCACTTGCCAGAACTGCCCGTCGGCCAGGGCCCGGGCGTTGCATTATCATGAATCTGGTGAAGCGCGAGAGTTGCCGCGCAGAAGATCCCGGAGCTTCCGGCAGCCTCAGGCTGCGGGGAAGACCGGGCCGGTAATTCGTATCGAAATCGCAAAGGCGCAAGATGCGTGCGTCATGGCTGCCGCTTCTAGACGAGGCGAAGCCAGGAATAAAGCATTTCCTGTGCTTATGGCTAAGGCAGGCCCGCCTGCCCGGTCAGCGATGGCCTGACCCAGGCCAGGCGCATCACATCGTGAAATCGAAGCGGTAGGATGCCGAGACGCCGAAGGTGAACTGGTTTGCCGATCCACGCTGCTCGACGAGGCTTGAATCCGCGGCGGGACCGACGAGGCGCTGATATTCGCCGAACAGGCTGGTCGTGAACTGGTCCGTGGTCTTCCAGTCGATCGCGCCGCCGACGCCAACTCCTCCGACCCCGCCGCCCGGATCGTAAGCCGCAAGCCCCGAATCGACCGACTCCGAAGGCGTTACGCCATAATAGGTGTCGAAGTAATCCGCCGAGGCGGCCATCAGCCGCGGACCGCCGGATATGCGGACTGCCGGGGTGACATCGTGAAATGCATCGGCGCGCAGTTCGGCGACCACGCCATCATGCGTCCTGATGCCCTGCCGGACCTCGCCGCGCACGCGCAGCCAGTCGGTCGGGTAGAATTCCGCGAAGCCGCCTAGTTCCGCACCCCAGCGTACCGGATCCAGTCCTCGCAGCGCGTCGGAATCATCCTCGTCGCGCGTGAACAGGATCTTGCCGTTCAGACCGGCGCGGACGGCGCCATTGTCGAACAGTGAAATGGAAATATTGTCGTCTCGCGATGTGAAGCGCGCCTCAGGTCCGGCCTTTCCGAGCGAAATGATCGGCGACACGCTGAACATCAGGTCCTTCGCCCCGTCGAAATCAGGCGCTACCATTCCCGTCGCCCCAACCACCAGCTTCCAGTCGCCGTGGATCCAGCCGAACAGGCCGCTGCTGCCGCCTTCGGCCAGGGCGGGTCCGGCAAGAACGGAAGAGGCAACGCAGAGGAGCGCCGGAATTCTGAGTTTCTGAAACATGTCACCCATGGTGCTGGAGGTCTGCCACGTTTGTCGACCGATTGCGTAAAGTTTGAATTAAGGACGAACCAGGCCTGCGGTCCGTCTATGCCTCGCGGAACGCCACGGCGAGGTCAAGGGCGGAGAGCGGAACGGGTGCAGAAAGCAGCGCCCGCGCTTCCTCTTCGTCACGCTTCATCTGGGCGACAAGGGGATCCAGCCCGTCGAATTTCTGCTCGCCGCGCAGGAAACCGAAGAACGACACCGAGCAGCGCTCGCCATAGAGGTCGCCCGAGAAGTCGAAAAGGTAACTCTCCAGCAGCGGCGCGCCGTCCTCGGTGACAGTCGGCCTGCGCCCGAAACTCGCGACGCCATCGTGCAGTGTGCCGTCGGCCCTGCGAAAGCGCACGGCATAGATGCCGTGCTTCAGCGCGATGCTTTCCGGCAGCACCATGTTGGCGGTCGGAAAACCCAGCGTCCGGCCGAGTTTTTGGCCGGCCACGATCTCGGCCTCGACCGTGTAACGGTATCCGAGCAGGCCGGCGGCCTCCGCCACCTCGCCTGCCTCGAGCAGGCCGCGGATCCGGCTCGACGAAACGATTTCGGTGCTCTCGTCCCGGAAGGCGTCGACCAGCGTCACGCCGAAGCCGTGGCGCTCCCCGGCCTCCATGAGAAAGGCGGGCCCGCCCTGCCTGTTCTTGCCGAAATGGAAGTCGAAGCCGGTGACGGCGTGCGATATGCCGAGCCGGTCCTGCAGCACCTCGGTCACGAAGGCTTCGGCCGAGAGTTCCGCGAAAACCCTTGAGAAGGGTTGCTCGACGACGGCGCTGAATCCGAGTTCCGACAGCAGCCTTGCCTTCATCGGCGGCGGCGTCAGGATGAACATCGGCGTATCCGGACGAAAGACCATGCGCGGGTGCGGCTCAAAGGTCAGCACCAGGGCCGGGACCGCGCGCTCATTCGCCTCCGAGAGAGCGCGTTCCAGCACCGCCAGATGCCCGCGGTGCACGCCGTCGAAATTGCCGATCGCAACGACGCCGCCGCGCAGGGCATCGTCGATCCGGCCGGCGCCGCTCACGCGATGGATGGCCTGGTCCATGGTGCCTTAACGGAGCTTCGGCATGACCGCGACGGGCGAGAAGCCGTGTCCTTCCAGGAAGGCTGCCAGCCGTTCCGGATCGGGCTCGTCGTGATCGCCATATTCGGCGGCGTGGATACCGCCCGAAATGTAGAGCGCGTCGAAGCCGTTGTCGGACGCGCCCTTGATGTCGGTTAGCATGCCGTCGCCGATGGCCAGCACCTCGCTCCGGTCGAGTTCCGCGCCGAGTTCCTCGGCGGCCGCCTTGAGGGCCGCCTCGTAGATCGGCGCGTGCGGCTTGCCGGCGATCCGGGTGCTGCCTCCGAGCAACGCATAATCGCGCGCCAGGGCTCCCGCGCACCATATCAGGCGGTCGCCGCGCTCCACGACGATGTCGGGGTTGGCGCAGATGAAGGGCAGATTGCGCGCGCGCAGGCGCCGAAGCATCTCCGAATAGTCGTCCGGCGTCTCGAGTTCGTCATCGAACAGGCCCGTGCAGACCACCGCCGACGCCTCGAACTCCTCGACCAGTTCGACGTCGAGCCCGTCATAGAGGCTGTGGTCCCGATCCGGCCCCAGATGGAATATGCGGCGGGGCCCCTCGCTGATGAGATTGCGCGTCACGTCGCCGGAGGTGACCACCCTGTCCCAAGCATCGTCAGGAACGCCGATCGCCTCGATCTGCGCGACGACGCCATCCCGAGGACGCGGCGCGTTGGTCACCAGCACCACAGGCAACCCCTTGCCGCGGGCGTGCGAGAGCGCTTCCGCAGCCGAAGCCGAATGGGTGATGCCGTTATGGAGCACGCCCCACACATCGCACAGGATTGCCTCGTAGCGGCCGCTGATCTGGTCGAGCGACGTGATCGTTTCGGGCACTCTCGCCATCAAGGGACTTTCTCGCAATGCGACATCGATGCAGGGTGGCACGGGATTAACCGAAGCGCTTCACCCTGTCACCAGATTTTGGCTCGCCCCCCGGCACGAAAACAGGCGCACGTGCCCGGGAAGTAGGCTACCTTGGCCGGGGGCTTTCGAGCCGGGATGGGGACGAACTGGTTCAATGCAGCGAATTTTGTTGGTAATCGGTGGCACGGCGGTCTTTTGTGCGGTCGTCACGTTGCTGCTGCAGCTCGCCATCGCGCGCGGCCTGCCGGTAAACGAACTGGTACTGATCACCGCACTGGCCACTTTGCTCCTGGCCGTCGCGGCAACCTTCCTGTCCTACCGCGCCATCAACCGGGCGAACGACGTCTGGGACGAGCTCGGCCGCCTGTCACGCTCCATGGACTCGGCGATCAAGGATCTTACCGCGCGGTGCGACCGCGACGCGGCCGTGCTCGGCGAGGTCAGCGCCACCGTCTCGCGCAAGCTCGAGGCGCTTGCGGCCGGCCATGGGTCCGCAAAAGACAAGCACAATGAGGAAAGTGCTTCCGTGCCGTCGGCCGCTGCCAAAAAGGGCAAGCAGGCGCGCAAGTCGACGGACGAGCCATCCGACACCCTCGACCAGCCGGGTGTCGAGATCGCCCTGCGCCGGGCCGTGTCGAGCGAGGCGGCCGACCTTGCGCTGCAGCCGATCATTGCCGCAGGCAGAGGGGCAGCGGGGGGCTTCGAAGTCCATCTCCATGTCCAGCCCGAGGACGGAAAGGCGGTGGACATCAGGCGCATGCCGCACACCCTCGCCGATTTCGACCAGGCCGCGTTCGAGCGGCTTATGATCGTGACGGCTAGCGAGGCCGCGCGCAAACGCCCGGCAGACATCAATGACAGGATCCCGCTGCATGTCGCCATATCCGAGGCGCTGCTGCATGACGGGCTGGAATTTGCCGCGGTGCTCGACATTTTCCGCCTGCATCCCGCCCTCGCCCGGGCCATCGTACTGTCGCTGCCCGCCACGGTGGCCGAATCCGCCGATTCTCTTGCGCCTCTCGAAGTCATCACGGGACTCGATGTCGGCCTCGCGGTCGAGGGTTGGGACGGAACGCCCGAAAGCCTTTCCAATATCAAGCAGGCGCGTTGCCGCCTCATCAAGATGCCCGCGGCAAGGCTGCTCGACCGGGGTACGGCCAAGGGCGCGGCTCCGGGTGCCGACCTCATCGCGATGATCGCCGACGCCGGGATCGAGATCATCGCGACCGATGTGGGAAGCGACGAGGACGCCGTGAGCCTGATCGACATGGGCATCGATCTGATGTGCGGTGACAGGCTGTCTCCGCCGCGCCGCGTCAAGGACGACGGCCACGGTCCCCTGGGCGGCTGATGATCTAGCGGCTGCCGTGCATGGTTAAGCGCGCCTGAAGTTTCCATCGTATTTTTATCGGATAATCGAACCGGTATTTTAGGGATTTGTGAGAAACTGCTCGCTCAATATTGGGTGAAGCAGGGGTTCAAACCAATGATCCGTCGGTTCCTTCAGGATAGACGAGGCAATTTTGCTGTCCTCATCGGCGTAGCGATTGTGCCTATCATGGGCGCGCTGGCGCTTGCCGTGGACTACAGCGAATTGACGCGCCAGAGAGCGGCAACGATGAGCGCGCTCGATGCCGCGGGCATTGCGACTGCGCGCCGGGTGACCGAAGGCGCGACCGACACGCAGCTCATCGCCTATGCCAAGGACTTCTTCGAGGCCAACCTGGGCACGGTGGAACCGGCCAACACCCAACTCAACGTCGTCTTGCCGAGCAACAATACCGGGGGCGGCACGCTGAAGCTCACGGCGACGCTGAAATACAAGCCGATGTTCCTGCCGGTGGCGGCGATGCTGATCGGCAGATCGTCGTCCGATACCAATGTCGACTTTGCGGTCACGTCCGAAGTGCGGCTCAAGAACACGCTGGAAGTGGCGCTCGTGCTCGATAATTCCGGCTCGATGGCTTACCTGGGATCGGGTACGGGCGACAAGCGTATCACGCTGCTCAAGGCGGCCGCGAAGCAACTGGTCGATACGCTCGCGGCACAGGCCTCGCAGATGAAGCAGGTGGCCAAGCCCGTGCAGTTCGGCGTGGTGCCGTTCTCTGCCTCGGTGAACGTCGCGCCGGAGAGCGATGAAAAGTCATGGATGGATACGAGCGGCATTTCGCCGATCCATCATGAAAACTTCGACTGGTCGAAGATGACGGCCGCAAACGACCCTCTCAAATATGCTCAGAAGGTCGGTGGCGTCTGGTACAAGCGGGGCGCGGGATGGGGGCTCTCGGAAAACCAGCCGCTGACGAGGTTCAGCCTTTACGCCGACATGCTCGCCGAGTCCGGTCGCGAGGAGATTCCCGGGTCGGGACAGCGCGAGTGCGTGAAACGGAAAGGGAACGGCAACTGCCAGAAGTATGACTGGGTCTACGACTACACCTACACGACCAGCCAGTTCGCGTCATGGCAGGGCTGCGTGGAAGCACGCCCCTATCCCTACAACAACGATGACACGACACCCACGACGTCCAATCCTGCCACGCTTTTCGTACCGATGTTCGCCCCCGACGAGGCCAGACACCTCTGGTTCGACCTGAACAGGGACGGCGTTGACGATCTGAACTCAGACAATTTCGGCTACTCCAACAACTGGTGGACCGACTGGGCCGACACCAATGCCTCTGCCCGGCAGTCTGACATGCGCAAATATTTCCGGGTGAAGCCGTACGGCTCGCCGAATGCCGGTTCGGGCGCCGGGCCGAACTATTCCTGCACGACCACGCCGATCACGCCGCTGCAGGACGTCACCAAGCTCGAGGGCAAGCAAGCGATTGTCGACGCCATCGACCGGATGGAGCCGACGGGCAATACGAATGTGCCCGAAGGCACGGCCTGGGGGTGGCGCGTGGTTTCCGGCGGCGAGCCTTTCACCGAGGGCAGGCCCGATGACGAGAAGGGTAACGACAAGGTCATCATCGTATTGACCGACGGCGCCAACACCTATGGCGACCTCGGCTCGACCGACGATGCCGGCAACAAGTCGACCTACGCCGCCTACGGCTATGTCGGCAAGAAGTTCGCAACCTCGGAACCGACGACGCGCCTGTTCAAGGGCACCAGCAACGCCATCAACAAGACGAACTACTCGTCGTCCAACTACACGGCCGCACTCGACGAACAGATGCAGAAGGTCTGCTCGAACGCAAAGACCGCTGGCGTGCTGGTGATGACGGTTTCGCTCGATCTCAGCGAATCCAACAGCTCGGAGAAGAAGGCGATCGACGCGCTCAAGGCCTGCTCGTCGGATTCCCGGTTCCGCAAGGGTCCCGACGGCCAGCCGGCCAAGCTGTACTGGAACGCGACGGGTGCGACGTTGGCGGAGAAATTCAAGGAAATCGCCGACGAACTCTCCAACCTGCGCATCGTCGGGTAGGTCGAGCCGGCTTCACAAAAGCGCCTCGCCAGCCGGCGGGGCGCTTTTGTTTTGGCGATCGTCGAAATCCGATGGTTAGCGCCGCTTCAACGACCGGCGCGGCAATCGAATGTTTTTTCAAATCGGGCGTTCAGGGTTCCATGTCACTATCAAAGTACGCAGCCAGGCGCGGCGGGGGCCGCAGTCGATGATCAGGAAGTTTTTTAAGGACAGGCGTGGCAACTTCGCCATGATAACGGGCTTCGCAATGCTTCCCATCATGGGCAGCATCGCGGTCGCCGTCGATTTCACGGAAATGAACCGGCAGAAGCAGGTGACGATGCACGCCCTCGATGCTGCGGGCGTTGCAACGGCCAGGCAGGTGGCGACCGGCGCATCGGATGCCGCCCTGATCGCCTACGCCAATGATTTCTTCGAGGCGAATCTCGGGACGGTCGATCCCGACAACACGACTCTGACGGTGCAACTGCCCAACAACCAGTTCGGCGGCGGCACACTGAAGCTCAAGGCCGTGCTCAAATATCATCCGTATTTTCTTCCCGCCTTCACGGCTCTCCTCACCGATTCGGACAGCGAGGACAGTTCGGAGATCAGCTTTTCGGCGTTGAGCGAGGTGCGTCTGAAGAACACGCTGGAAGTTGCGCTGGTTCTCGACAACTCCACCTCCATGGACCAGTACGGCTTGGGCTCGGGCCAGAAACGCATGACTCTGCTCAAGGCGGCGGCCAAGCAGCTCGTCGATACGCTCGCCACGCAGGCGGCGCAGATCAAGCAGGTGGCGATGCCGGTGCAGTTCTCGCTTGTCCCCTTCGCGGCGTCGGTCAATGTCGGGCCGGAATACGCAAGCGCCAGCTGGATGGACGTCGAAGGCCTTTCGCCGATCCACCACGAGAATTTCAACTGGTCCGTCCTCAACGACCCGACGAAACGGGCGGAGAGGACCTCGGGCATTTGGTACAAGCGGGGCAGCGGCTGGGGCGCCGGGGAAAACAGCATCCTGTCGCGCTTCTCGCTCTATCAGGACATGACCCATGTCAGCGATCGCGAATGGGTTACGACCGGGCAGGAATTCGTCTGCACGGAGTACCACAAGAACCACACCTGCAAGCGTGGGCATTGGCGCGATACCGGATACTACGACGAGACGATCTCTACATACGCGACCTGGCAGGGATGCGTCGAAGCGCGGCCCTATCCCTACAACGTCAACGACGCGCCGGCGCAGGGCGGCACGGCGAATACCGGCATCGGCTTCGGTGACCCGGCAACGATGTTCGTGCCGATGTTTGCACCCGACGAGCCCGGCGACCGCTGGGATGTCGACGGCGAGGTGAAGAACAACTACAACGCTGCCAACAACTGGTGGAACGACGGCACGGAAAACAGCTCAGGCAGCGTCCGCCAGAAGAACATGAAGAAATATTTCGACGTCCGCCCCTATGGCGCGACCAGTTCTCAGGGCAGCGGCCCGAACTATGCCTGCACGACGACCCCCATCACGCCGCTGACCGACGTCACGACCCCCGAGGGCCTCAGCTCTATCAAGCAGGCGATCGATAGGATGGCGTCGAACGGTTATACCAACGTGCCCGAGGGCACCGCCTGGGGCTGGCGGACGATCTCGAGCGGCGAACCTTTCACGCAGGGACGTCCGGAGACCGAAAAGGGCAACGACAAGGTCATCATCGTGCTGACCGATGGCGCCAACACCTATTCGGCCCCCTACAGCGATCCGGCAGGCAACAAGTCGACCTATGCCGCCTATGGCTATACGGGCCAGGGCTACAACGGCACCGGCACGACGCGCATGTTCATGGGCACCAGCGGTGCGATCGGCAAGTACGACTATTCGGGCACCAACTATACCAACGCCATGAACGAGCAGATGACAAAGGTCTGCGACAACGCCAAGGGCGGCAATGTACTCATGATGACGGTCTCCCTCGACCTCAGCACCGGCAACACGGAAGAAAACAAGGCGATCGAGGCCCTGAAGGAATGCGCCTCGGAATCGCGCTTCCGCAAGGACGCGACCGATCCTACCAAGCCGGCCAAACTCTACTGGAACGCGACGGGGTCAAATCTCGCGGAAAAGTTCAAGGAGATCGCGGACGAACTTTCGAACCTGCGCATAGTCGGATAAGGGTCGCGTCGCGCGCCGTCGACGGTGCGCTGCTTGTGGTCAGTCACGACGAGACCTTCCTCCAGTCGATCGGCATCAACCGCCGGATCGACTTTCCTCTCCCCGCCGGGTGACGGGAGCAAGTCCGCTCTGTTCAATCCATGTGCGCGGCGGCCGGCGCACCCGCCGCCGGCGCGGCGACGGGCTTGCGCAACAGGAGCGCCATCGGAATGGCGCAGAGCGTGATGATCATCATCAGCTTGAAGTCGTTGATGTAGGAAATCATCGCCGACTGGATGTTGACCATGCCGTCGATCTGCGACAACGCGGTCGGGTCTCCCGCGGCAGCCATCGGCGATACCCCGATCAGGTTGGGGTTGAACGGCGTCATGCCGGCCGACAGCTCGGCGTGATTGACCTGGATGTTGCGGGTCAGCAGCACGGATACGATCGAGATGCCGATCGACGAGCCGATGTTGCGCACGAGACTGAAGAGGCTCGCCGCGTCGGTGCGGAAGCGCGGCTCGAGCGTCGCGAAAGCGACGGTCGACAGCGGCACGAAGACCAGGCCGAGGCCGAGCCCCTGGATGACGCCGGTGATGATGATGGGCGAACTGTCCATCTGCGGCGTGAAGTCGGTCATGTAGTAGAGCGAGAGCGCTGTCAGCATGAGCCCGGCCACCACCAGCTTTCGCGGGTCGACGAGGCGCACGAGCCTGCCGACGATCAGCATGGAGATCATCGTGCCGACGCCGCGCGGTGCCATCACGAGACCGGTGGTGATGACCGGATATTCGAAGATGCGCGACAGCATCGGCGGCAGCAGCGCGAGGCTTGCCAGCAGGATGATGCCGACCACGAAAATGAAGACCAGACCGGTGGCGAAGTTCCGGTCGAGGAAGATCTTCGGCTCGATGAACGGATTGCCCGAGGTCATGATGTGGACGACGAAGACCCAGAAGCCGGTCAGCGCAAGGCCGAGCTCGATCCAGATCTCGATCGACGAGAACCAGTCGACCTCGCCGCCGCGATCGAGCATCAGCTGCAGGGCGCCGACGCCGAGCGACAGCATGGCAAAGCCGAAGAAGTCGAAGCCGCGGATGCGCCGCGCGATCGACGGCAGGTAGGCCGCGCAGCCGAGGAAGGCGACGATGCCGACCGGCAGGTTGATGAAGAAGACCCAGCGCCAGTTGTAGCTTTCGGTCAGCCAGCCGCCGAGCGTCGGGCCGATGATCGGGCCGACCATGATGCCGGCGCCCCACATCGCCATCGCCGAGCCGTGGCGCTCCTTCGGGTTGATGTCGAGGAGGAACGTCTGCGAGAGCGGCACGATGGCGGCGCCGAACAGGCCCTGGAGCAGGCGAAACGCCACCATGCTTTCGAGGCTCCACGACACGCCGCAGGCCATCGATGTCACCGTGAAGCCGACGACCGAACCGAGGAAGACCTCCTTGCGGCCCAGCCTGTCGGAGAGCCAGCCGGTCACCGGCGTCATGATGGCGGCCGCCACGATGTAGGATGTCAGGACCCAGTTGATCGTATCGCGCGACGCGCCGAGATCGCCGGTCATCGACGGCAGCGCGACGTTCGCGATCGTCGTGTCGAGCACCTGCATGATCGTCGCCAGCATCACCGAAAGGGTGATCAGGCCGCGATGCGGCACTTCCTTGAAGGAAACGTCCTCAGCCATTGTCGCTGCTCGGGAGCCTCGATCGGCCTATTGCGCTGCCACGGCCTTGCCGAACAAGCCACCGAGGCTCCTCGAATAGCCGGTGTCGACGGTGACCTTGGCGCTCATGCCGCTGCTGACGATGTCGGCGGCGTCACGCGTGTCGAGTTTCAGCCGGACGGGAATGCGCTGCGTGACCTTTACCCAGTTGCCGGTGGCGTTCTGCGCCGGCAGCAGCGAGAATTCGGCCCCGGTGCCGGCGCCGATGCTCTCGACGGTGCCGTGGAACACGTGCCCCGGATAGGTATCGAGCGTGATGTCAGCCGACTGGCCGGGCCGCAGATGGGTCAGCTGGGTTTCCTTGAAGTTCGCCTCGACCCAGGTGTCACCGGTCTCGACAAGACTGAACAATGGCGTGCCGGCGGCGACCACCTGCCCGATCTTGAAGGACGAGGCCTGCGAGACGATACCGTCCGCCGGTGCCCGCACTGTGGTCTGCGCCAGATTGTAAGCCGCCTTGTCGCGCGCCGCCTGTGCGGCGAGAACCGCGGGATGCTGGTCGGTTTCGATGTCGGGGTTGCCCAACAGTCCGGCGCGCGCGCTCTCCATGCCCTGCCGGGCCACGGCCCGTTCGTTCTGCGCCTTTTCCAGATCGCGGCGCGCCTCGTCCAGCGAGGAAGTCGCGCTGATGCCCTTCTTCGCCAGATCGGTGCTGCGCTGGAACTGCGCCTGCGCGTAGTCCAGTTCGCCGGCCGCGACCTGTTCCTGTGCAACCGCCTGACTGTAGGCGGCACGGAGCTGTTCGACCTGCATCTTCGCGGCCGCCAGCGACGCGTCCGCCTGTGCCAACGCGATGCGGTATGGCTCGGGGTCGACCACGAACAGGACATCGCCCTTGTGCACCAGCGTGTTGTCGGCGACGTCGACCTCGACGATCCGGCCGGCCGCCTCCGAAGAGATCGTCACCCTTGCCTGGCGCAGATTGGCGTTCTCGGTCTCCTCGTAGCGGCCGCCCGTCCACCAGAAGTAGCCACCGCCGACCAGCAGGGCCAGCGGGAGCGCGACCATCAGCAGGAAACGGCGAGAGCGGCGCTTCTTCGGGGGCGCTACGGCTTCGGGCTGCGGCTCGACGGGCGTCGGGCCGGTCAGCGGCGGCGTGCTCGCCCCGTCCAGTTCAATCTCGGTGGAATCGTCGTTCACTTTCGCCACGGCGTTCATGCTGCACTGCCTTTTGGGACGTTCGTTTGGTACGCGGACGGCGGCTCGCCGTCGGACAAATTCGTGACCATGGTTGTCAGGGCCTTGACCAGAATGGCCCTCTCATCGGCAGACAGTCCTGCCAGCGCCTGGTCGTAAACTTCGCCTGCGACGCTCTTGATCGCGGCAAAGGCATCCCGGCTCTTGTCGGTCGGGAAGATCATGCGGACGCGCCGATCGGCGGCATCCTGGCGGCGCTCTATCCAGCCGCCCTCCTCCATGCGATCGAGCAGCCGCGACACGCTTATCGGCTCGATCTCGAGGAGTTCGGCCAGCCGTGCTTGCGCGACGCCCTCCTCCTTGACCAGCCGCACCATGAGACGCCATTGCGCGGCGGAAAGCCCGTAAGCGCTGCCCTTGGCCTCGAACCGCTTGCGCAAGAGCCTGGCGGAATCGTGGATCAGGAAGCCCAGTCGGTCGATGCCATTGGAATTCATGAGCGGCATATATTATAAGCATGCTCATCTATCAATAGGCCGGCACGGCCGGATCGGAATTTTTTGCTGCAATGCGGAATGGGCTGTGTTAGTCGGGCTGCATTCGAGCGGAACGCCATCGTCTCTCCAGCGCCGCCATCCTCCTTGACAGCAAAAGTCCAAGCGACTAATTGAGCGCTGCGTTAGCACTCTCCATACGAGAGTGCTAACAGTCCGGCGCCGCCGGACGGAGGACATCTCACACACCTGCACGAGGACTAAATAGATGGCAAAGTCGAAATTCCGGCCGCTGCACGACCGCGTGGTCGTTCGCCGCGTCGAATCCGAAGCAAAGACCGCTGGCGGCATCATCATCCCCGACACCGCCAAGGAAAAGCCGCAGGAAGGCGAGATCATCGCCGTCGGTTCGGGCGCCCGCGACGAGGCCGGCAAGCTGGTCCCGCTGGACGTCAAGGCCGGCGACCGCATCCTGTTCGGCAAGTGGTCGGGCACCGAAGTCAAGCTCAATGGCGAAGACCTTCTGATCATGAAGGAATCCGACATCATGGGCATCATCGGCTGATCAGCCGGCTACCGCCGATTCACCAGAATCCGCCAACTGAAATTCGGACCTGAAGGTCCAGGAGCAAACACATGGCTGCTAAAGACGTAAAATTCTCCCGCGACGCCCGCGAGCGCATGCTGCGCGGCGTCAACATCCTTGCCGACGCCGTCAAGGTCACGCTCGGTCCCAAGGGCCGCAACGTCGTCATCGACAAGTCGTTCGGCGCACCGCGCATCACCAAGGACGGCGTCACCGTCGCCAAGGAAATCGAGCTTGAAGACAAGTTCGAGAACATGGGCGCCCAGATGGTCCGTGAAGTCGCTTCGAAGACGAACGACATCGCCGGTGACGGCACCACGACCGCTACGGTCCTCGCCCAGTCGATCGTCCAGGAAGGCCACAAGTCGGTTGCTGCCGGCATGAACCCGATGGACCTGAAGCGCGGCATCGACCTCGCAGTTGCAGAAGTCGTGGCGTTCCTCAACAAGAACACCAAGAAGATCAAGACCTCGGAAGAGGTTGCCCAGGTCGGAACGATCTCCGCCAACGGCGAAACCGAAATCGGCGAGATGATCGCCAAGGCGATGCAGAAGGTCGGCAACGAGGGTGTCATCACCGTCGAGGAAGCCAAGACCGCCGAGACCGAGCTTGAAGTCGTCGAAGGCATGCAGTTCGACCGCGGCTACCTGTCGCCCTACTTCGTCACCAACCCGGACAAGATGGTTGCTGACCTGGAGGATGCATACATCCTCCTGCACGAGAAGAAGCTCTCCAACCTGCAGGCCATGCTGCCGATCCTCGAGGCTGTCGTCCAGTCCTCGAAGCCGCTCGTCATCATCTCGGAAGACGTCGAAGGCGAGGCTCTGGCCACGCTCGTCGTCAACAAGCTGCGTGGCGGCCTGAAGATCGCCGCCGTCAAGGCACCGGGCTTCGGTGATCGCCGCAAGGCCATGCTGGAAGACATCGCCATCCTCACGGGCGGCCAGGTCATTTCCGAAGACATCGGCATCAAGCTCGAAAACGTGACGCTCGCCATGCTCGGCCGCGCCAAGAAGGTGTCGATCTCCAAGGAGAACACCACCATCGTCGACGGCGCCGGCAAGAAGGCCGAGATCCAGGGCCGCGTTGCCCAGATCAAGCAGCAGATCGAAGAGACCACGTCGGACTACGACAAGGAGAAGCTGCAGGAACGTCTGGCCAAGCTCGCCGGCGGTGTTGCTGTCATCCGCGTCGGCGGTGCGACCGAAGTCGAAGTCAAGGAAAAGAAGGACCGCGTCGACGACGCCCTCAACGCGACCCGCGCGGCCGTGGAAGAAGGCATTGTCGCAGGCGGTGGCGTTGCACTGCTGCGCGCTTCGCTCGCCATCAAGGCGACCGGCGTCAATGCAGACCAGCAGGCCGGCATCAACATCGTGCGTCGCGCTCTGCAGGCTCCGGCTCGCCAGATCGCAACCAACGCCGGTGCGGAAGCTTCGATCGTTGCAGGCAAGATCCTTGAGAACAAGGGCGTCACCTACGGCTACAACGCCCAGACAGGCGAATATGGCGACATGATCGCCATGGGCATCGTCGACCCGATGAAGGTCGTTCGTACGGCCCTGCAGGACGCGGCATCGGTTGCCGGCCTGCTCGTCACCACCGAAGCCATGATCGCCGAGTCCCCCAAGAAGGACAATGGCGGCGGCGGCGGCGGAATGCCAGGTGGCATGGGCGGCGGCATGGGCGGCATGGGCGGCATGGATTTCTAATCCAGCCAACCAGTCTTCAATCTGCGAAAGGGCGGCCCTCGGGTCGCCCTTTTTGCATCGCGCCCACGCCTGATCTCACGGGGCATCGCAGCTTGAGCGCCGCTTTCGCCGCGCTAAATCGTTTGGGAATTCCATACTCAAAAGCCGCATGAAACAGCCCGTCCATTGCTTGGCGACGTCGAGGCAACTGCCTAGCTTCTCGCCCACAACCGGAGATCAAGCATGGAAGAGTTCATTCTGTTCGCGATCGTGGGATTTCTCGCCCAGGCCGTCGATGGCGCACTCGGCATGGCCTACGGCGTCATCTCGTCGACCACGCTGCTTGCCTTCGGCGTCCCGCCCGCCAATGCCTCGGCGGCCGTCCATGCCGCCGAACTCTTTACCACGGCGGCGTCCGGCTCGGCGCATCTCTACCACCGCAACATCGACTGGGGCTTGTTCCGGCGGCTTGCGCCCTTCGGCATAGCGGGCGGCTGTCTCGGCGCCTACATCCTCACTTCCGTCGACGGGTCGGTCATGAAGCCCTTCGTCACCACCTATCTCGCCCTCATCGGCATGTGGCTCCTGGCGCGGTCGTTCCGGCGGATCCCGAGCAAACCCGTGCATGGCGTCATCGTCGCGCCGCTCGGAGCGGCCGGCGGCTTCATGGATGCTGTCGGCGGCGGCGGCTGGGGACCGATCGTCACCACCGGCCTGCTCGGTGCGGGCGCGGCACCGCGCTATGTGATCGGCACGGTCAATGCCAGCGAGTTCCTTGTCACGCTGGCGGTTTCACTCACCTTCCTCATTTCGCTGCTGACCGGGCATTGGGCCGAAGCCGGGGACCTGCTTCGGAACCTCGCGGCCGTTGCGGGCCTGATCGCTGGTGGACTCGTGGCTGCGCCGCTTGCCGGCTATTTCGTCAAGACGATGAGCGAGACAGTTTTGCTGAGGCTCGTCGGCATCCTGATCATGCTGCTTGCCGGTTGGCAGACGGCTCAACAGACCGGCCTGCTGTGAACGGCTGACGGCGGGCGCCCGGTCAGTCCGCGGCGGATACGAGCCGCGGCGCCGATCCGACACCGGCGCGGCCCCGTATGCGGGCGACAGCGGCCTGGAAGTCGGGATTGCCGCGCACGACGTGGCGTCCCGCGGCAATGGTCGCGTCGACGTCGGCCACCGGCAATTTCAGCCTCGTGGCGACGTTGTTCACCCTTGCACGCTGCTCCGGGTCCAGATCCTCGAAGGAAAGGCGCTGGACGATCAGTTCGACGTCGCGGCAGTTCCAGCCGGCACTGGAGCCGAGGATCTGCCGCACAGTCGCTATCGGCAAACGGCAGCGATAGGCCACCAGTTCGCTGCGCCAATTGGTAACGGCCAGCCGCAAGGCGTCAAATTCGTCGCGGACCGAGGCGGAAATCCCGGTGTTGGAAATCGCGCCGATCAGCGTCGGAAGGGTCGGGCCGTAGAGCGACTTGTCCCAGGTGACATTGTTGTCCCGGCCGGCGTCCACCACGAGGAACATGAGCGTGCTGAGCTTCACCGCCTCGTCGGGAGCGAGCGGTCCGAACGGCGTCTGGGCGGCCGCCCGCGACAGGGTGAACCCCGTAACCCCGATATTGTCTGTCAGCCCGCCGTCCAGCAGCTTCACATAGGCCGGCGGCGTGGCGTTCTGATAGGAATTCAACGCGCCGGCATAGGCCCGAAGCCGGATCGATGCATTCGGGTCGGCCAGCGCACGCACAAGCCATTCGGGGCGGGTATAGCCACAGTCCGGCGGTGTTGCCTGCACCACCATGGGTGTGAACACCACCGGCACCGCGGCGGATGCGGCGACCGCATCGGCCAGCCGAACGCCGTCCAGATTGCTGCACAGCGCCGCAAACGTATCGTAGGTGAACAGGAAGGGCGTGGCGTTGTTGATGTCGGAGGCGTTGATCCAGACGATGGGTGCGTTCTCCCACTTCAGGCTGGCGAATGTCGCGCCGTCGAAAAGTTTCTGGTCCAGCCATCTGGCAAATGAAGAACGGTCGTTGACGCCTCCATAGTAGGCGCGGATGAGGCTCACCGGCGAAACCGAGGTCTTCATGAAGGCTTCCGCATCCTGGGTCAGGAAGCGCTCGCGCAGATCGCGATAGCCGTCCCTGCCCCGGTAGCCGAAATAGGCGGCCGTTACGGCCCCGCCGGAGGCTCCCGAAACCATGCGGATATCGTCGACGAGCGTTCGCCGGCGCGGCATTTCGTCGATCACCGTGTCGTCGAGTTCACGCAACACGCCATAGGCAAAGGCAGCGGCCCTCGTGCCTCCGCCGGAGAATGCCAGGCCGACCACGGTAGAGCCGTCATCGCCGGGAACCGGAATGAACTCGGGGGATGGAGCGCCCGCCTCCCTGGTCAGTTCGTTGATCGGGCCGACATCCATCCCGACGCAGCCCGCCAGTGCAATGGCGAGAGGCGTGATCTGGGCAAGCCTCAGCAACGTCTTCATCTTCTCCCCTCGCCTGGTTCCGCTAGCCTCCGGGGACATCGTTGCAGCCCGGGAGCCTGACGCCAAGCCCCGTAGGTCAGTTTTCGGGCAATCGTGCAATTCAACGGCCCCCGGTCCGGTTCGTGGGTTCGGATTTCCTGGGCGGCATGGAACCCTCCCACCCTGCCGCCGTTGTTGTGTGCGACGACAAAGGAGATGCGAAATGGTGAACAAGGACCAGGTTAAAGGCGCTGCCAAGCAGGTAAAGGGCTCCGCCAAGGAAACTGCCGGCGAGATGACCGACAGCAAGAAGACCCAGGCCAAGGGTGCTGCCGAAAAGGCAGCGGGCAAGGCGCAGAAGTCCTACGGCGATGCCAAGGAAAAGATCAAGGGTTAGCAGTAGTCCCGACAATCACTGACTTGCAGGAGGCGGCTTTCGGGCCGCCTTTTTTTTGGCCGGACCAATCTGCCCAAGCATCTGGTGGCTGCACGATGACCGGCGGCGCCGAACGGCCGCATTCAACCGATTTGCCCGCCGACATCGCGAGTCTCGCCCTTGATGCGCGTTGTGCAACGCGATAGGCCAATGCCGACATTGCACCAAGCGGAGACTGTCTGTGACCGACAACCAGCATGAGTTCAGGACCGAGACGGACACGTTCGGCGGCATAAACGTAGCGTCCGATCGCTACTGGGGTGCCCAGGCGCAGCGCTCGCTCGGCAACTTCAAGATCGGCTGGGAAAAGCAGCCGCTCTCCATCGTGCGCGCGCTCGGCATCGTCAAGCGTGCCGCCGCCGAGGCCAACATGGAACTCGGTCGGCTGGATCCGGCGATCGGGGACGCCATCGTGGCGGCAGCCCAGGAGGTCATCGACGGAAAGCTCGACGAGCATTTTCCGCTGGTCGTCTGGCAGACCGGCTCCGGCACGCAGTCCAACATGAATGCCAACGAGGTCATCTCCAACCGCGCGATCGAGACGCTGGGCGGTGTTCTGGGCTCCAAGAAGCCGGTCCACCCCAACGATCACGTTAACATGAGCCAGTCGTCGAACGATACCTATCCGACGGCCATGCACGTGGCCTGTGCGGAACGCATCCAGCATGACCTGCTGCCTGCGCTGAAGCACCTGCACGCGGCGCTAGACGCCAAGGCCAAGGCCTTCGACCACATCGTCAAGATCGGCCGCACCCACACCCAGGATGCGACGCCCTTGACGCTTGGCCAGGAATTCTCGGGCTATGCCGCGCAGGTCGCATCGTCGATCAAGCGCATCGAACTTACCCTGCCTGGCCTGATGGAACTGGCACAGGGCGGTACGGCGGTCGGCACCGGCCTCAACGCGCCCGTCGGCTTTGCCGAAAAGGTCGCCGAGAAGATCGTGGCGATCACCGGCCTGCCCTTCGTCACGGCGCCGAACAAGTTCGAGGCGCTGGCCGCGCATGACTCGATGGTGTTTTCGCATGGCGCGATCAACGCGGCCGCGGCGGCGCTGTTCAAGATCGCCAACGACATTCGCTTCCTCGGCTCCGGCCCGCGCTCGGGCCTGGGCGAACTGTCGCTGCCGGAAAACGAGCCGGGGTCCTCGATCATGCCGGGCAAAGTCAACCCGACCCAGTCCGAGGCCCTGACGCAGGTCTGCGTCCAGGTGTTCGGCAACAATGCCGCGCTCACCTTCGCCGGCAGCCAGGGGCATTTCGAACTCAATGTCTACAACCCGCTGATGGCCTACAACTTCCTGCAATCCGTCCAACTCATGTCCGACGCAGCCATATCCTTCACCGACAATTGTGTCGTCGGCATCGAGGCCCGCGAGGAGAACATCAAGGCAGCCCTCGACCGGTCGCTCATGCTCGTCACGGCGCTCGCACCGACGATCGGCTACGACAATGCGGCCAAGATTGCCAAGACTGCGCACCGCAACGGCACGACGTTGCGCGAGGAAGCGCTGGCAACCGGGCTCGTCACGGCGGAAGACTACGACCGGCTGGTTCGCCCGGAGGACATGACGCACCCTGGGTAAGCTAAAAAGTGAACGATGTGTCGCTGACATGCCAGCTTTAGTGAACGGACGCTTTCGCCTATCTTGACGCTACCGATCAAACCTCAGGAGCCTACGGAAATGTCCATCAGCACCACAGCGACCACGTCCTCTCCCGCGGCTGCCAATGCCGCGATCCTCGTCGGCCGTATTTTTCTCTCGGCCATGTTCATTCTTGCCGGCTACGGCAAGCTGACTGCAATCGCCGGCACTGCCGGCTGGTTCGAGTCCATCGGCCTGCCGGCGCCGACCGTCCTCACTGTCCTCGTCGGAACGCTGGAGCTCGTCGGCGGTCTCGCCATCCTGGCCGGGTTCCAGACGCGCATCGCCGCGCTGGCGATTGCGGCATTCACCATCGCTGCGACGCTTGTTGCCCATACCGATCTCGCCGATCAGGTGCAGCAGCTGTTCTTCATGAAGAACCTGGCGATAACCGGCGGCCTGCTCGTTCTTGCCGCCTTCGGCGCCGGCGCCTATTCGATCGACGCCCGCCGCAGCTAATCGTCCGATCTCGACCGTTGAAAAATGCCCTGGCGCGAGCCGGGGCATTTTTTTGTTAGCTGCCCGAGACGACCAGCTCCAGCTTGCGGCCCGACACCTTGGCGAGCTGCGCCATGCGGCCCTCCGGGCGTTCGCCCTTCAGTGCGGCACGGGAGGCCGGGATCACCAGGGCCAGCACGCCATTGTCGCGCTTTTCCCATTTCAGTTTCGGCATGACGCCGGGCATCGAGGCCGTGAGCAGGTAGACGACCCGCATCAAGGCGCCGAGCAGGCGTGCCCGCTCGAGGTAGCGCGGCGTTGCGAGCGCCTTCAGTTCAGGCGCTATCCCGTCATTGAAGACGCCGTCATTGCGGAATGCATTGACCAGCGCCAGGAACAGCCGGCCGGGATGATCGACGCCGATGAACGAGGCGTGCGCGATGATGTTGAGCGACTGGGTGCCACGATATTCGGGATGGGCGCGCCAGCCGATGTCGGCAAGCAGGCAGGCTGCGTGACGGTAGCGTTTCTCCTCTTCGGTCTCGGCGATGTCGAACGCGGCGAGCGACTGGGCCGTCCATTCGACCAATTCCTGTGCGTGCGTTACCGAGCGGGCGCGAAGCAGCGCCAGTTCGCCCGCAGCCGAGGTCAGGGGATCCGCGCGCTGGCTTTCCTGCGGCAACAGCGAGAACAGAAAACCCTCGCGCACGCCAAGCGCCGACACGACGATCTTTGAGGGCTGCATCGCCGCGATGATCTCCAGCAGGACGGCGGCACCGTAGGGCAGCAATGCGCGACGCGCCTTGGACACGCCCTCGATACCCTTCATGTTCTCGATGTCGCCGCGTGCCACCTGCCGCAGGAAGGGCAGCGATCCGTCGATGCCAAGCTCGTAGTGATGCATGACGTTCAGCGGGTAGCCGGTGGCGTTCATGTGAAGCCGCGCCAGGTTTCGCCAGGTACCGCCGACGGCATAGAAGACGCGCCCCTCGCCGCCCTTCAGCAGCTTGGCGCGCGCAAGTTCGACGCGCGCGATCTTGGCGGCAGCCGCCGGCGAACTCTTCGACATGTCCTGCAGGCGCAGGCCGCCCAGCGGAAGCGTGATGCCGTCGCCGATGGTTTCGCCGGCGACATCCACAAGTTCCAGGCTGCCGCCGCCGAGGTCGCCGGCAATGCCGTCCGCCGGGTGGAACCCGGAGATGACGCCGAGCGCCGAATAGTAGGCTTCTTCGCGGCCGGTCAGGACGCGGATCTGGGTACCGAGGATTTCCTCCGCTCGGCGGATGAAGTCGGGGCCATTTTCGGCCTCGCGCGCTGCGGCGGTGGCGATGACATAGAAGCTTTCGGCGCCGGCCTGTTCCGACAGCGCACGGAAGCGCTTGAACTCGTCCATGGAGCGGGCGACGCCCGCCTCGTCGAGCCTGCCGGTCGTGACAAGGCCCCTTCCAAGGCCTGCCAGCATCTTCTCGTTGAACAGTACCGTCGGAGAGCGGACGACGCCTTCATAGACGACGAGTCGTATCGAGTTCGAGCCGATGTCGATGATCGATATCGGCCGGCGATCCTGTAGCCGTCCCTGGGAAAGAGAAATCATCCGGCCTGCGATGCTGCTGTTTTCTTGCGCCGCTTGAACTGGGCAATCTGCTTCGGCGCGTGCGATTTGAGCGCATCGCCCCGTCCGGACAGACTCGGGTTGGTCATGAAATATTCCTGAGCGTTGAATGGCTCCTCGCCCTCGTCCAGCGCGATGCGCCGCGAGGTTCCGTCTGCCAATACTTCGAAACTTTGCTGATTGTCCATTATGTTTCCGAGCATGATCTGGCCCAGCACCTGCTCGTGCACCGTCGGGTTGGTGATCGGCACCAGGCACTCCACGCGGCGGTCGAGATTGCGCGGCATCAGGTCCGCCGAACTGATGTAGATGACGGCATCGTCCGACGGCAGGCCATGGCCGTTTCCAAAGCAGAAGATGCGGCTGTGCTCCAGGAAGCGGCCGACGATCGACTTGACGCGGATGTTCTCCGACAGGCCCGGAACCTGCGGTCTCAGGCAGCAAATGCCGCGCACCACAAGATCGATCTCGACGCCCTCGCGGCTCGCGTCATAGAGCGCATCGATGATGATCGGATCGACCAGCGCATTCATCTTCATCCATATGCGCGCCGGCCGGCCGGCTCGAGCATGGCCGATCTCGGCCTCGATGTGCTCGATGATGCGACTGCGCAGCGTATAGGGCGACAGCGCCAGGCGCATCGTCTTGGCGGGCTCCGCGTAGCCCGTGATGAAGTTGAAGATCTGCGCCACGTCGCGCGCGATCAGCGGGTCGGTGGTGAAGAACGACAGGTCGGTATAGATGCGGGCGGTGATCGGGTGGTAGTTGCCGGTGCCGAGATGCACGTAGTTGCGCAGCTTGCCGTCCTCGCGGCGCACCACGAGCGACATCTTGGCATGGGTCTTCAGTTCGATGAAGCCGAACACGACCTGGACGCCGGCCCGTTCGAGATCGCGTGCCCAGCGGATGTTCGCTTCCTCGTCGAAGCGCGCCTTCAGTTCGACAAGCGCGGTCACCGACTTGCCGGCCTCGGCTGCGTCGACGAGCGCGCGCACGATCGGGCTGTCGTTGGACGTCCGGTAAAGCGTCTGCTTGATCGCAACCACCTCCGGATCCGCCGCGGCCTGGCGCAGGAACTGCACCACGACATCGAAGGACTCATAGGGGTGATGGACGAGAATGTCCTTCTCCCGGATCGCGGCGAAACAGTCGCCGCGATGTTCGCGGATGCGTTCGGGAAAGCGCGGGTTGTAAGGGGTGAACTTCAGGTCGTCGCGCGGGATGGCGACAATCTCTGAGATCTGGTCGACGGCCAGCGGACCGGTCAGCACGCTGATGCGGTTCGACGCGATGCCAAGCTCGCCCGCGACGAATTCGCGGAGCTCCTCGGGGATCTGGCCGTCGAACTCGATGCGGATCACCGAGCCGCGGCGGCGCCGCTTCAACGCCGTCTCGAACAGTTGGACGAGATCCTCGGCCTCCTCCTCGACCTCGATATCGCTGTCGCGGATGATCCGGAACGTGCCGGAGCCCTTCACCTCGTAGCCGGGGAAAAGCTTGCCGATGAAGAGACCGACCGTCTCCTCGATCGGGATGAAACGCACGTGGGTCTTGCGGTCCGGCAGCCTGATGAACCGCTTCAACGCGGTGGGCAGGCGCAGGAGCGCCGTCATCTCCTCGCCTTCCTTCAGATTGCGCAACTGCAGCGCGATCGAAAAGCCGAGATTGGGAATGAACGGAAAGGGATGCGCCGGATCGATGGAAAGCGGCGTCAGGACCGGAAAGATCTGGTCGAGAAAGTGGTTCTCCAGCCACGCCATCTCGTCTTTTAGCAACTGGTCCGCGGCGATGGTCTCGATGCCTTCCTTCTTCAGGAGGAGCGTCAGTTCGGCTAGGCTCTTCTGCTGGTCCTCCTGCAGCCGGCCCACTTCGAGCAGGAGCTGTTCGAGCTGCTGCTCCGGCGTGCGCCCGTCGGGGCTCTTCAGCACGATGCCTTCGCGCACCTGGCCGGCCAGCCCCGCCACGCGCACCATGAAGAACTCGTCGAGATTGCCGGCAGAGATCGACAGGAAGCGGACGCGTTCCAGCAGCGGATGCGTCGGGTTCTGCGATTCTTCGAGCACCCGGCGGTTGAACTGCAGCCAGGAGAACTCGCGATTGACGAAACGATCGGGATTGCCTGCGGGGCTATCGCCCTCGGAACTAGGGCCGGCCTTGAACTCGGTCTGGACAGGTCTCAACTCACTCATGGCACTCTCTATCCCGCATGGACGACCCTCTATAGCCGACTTTGATGAGAACTTATCTGCTGCCAGCCTTTTGCGACAGTTTGATTTCATGCGGCTTGCAATACGCCCGGTAATGTTTCAAACGCATAGCCTATCGACCATCGTTTTCGATCAACGGAGCGTAGCATGGCGGGCGGTTCCATACCCCACTTCCAGAACGACGCGGGTCACGCCGCTATTGAGATCGGCGTGAAGGAATTCATGTGCGTGGGTGCCAATCCGCCCTTCGACCATCCGCATGTCTATCTCGACATGGGCGCCGATTCGGAAAAGGTCTGCCCCTATTGCTCGACGCTCTACCGCTACGAGGCCGACCTGGCTCCTACACAGACGAGGCCGGAAAACTGCCTCTATCTCGACCGCGCGGCCTGATACCGATAGCCGGATCCTGGCTGCTGCATGAGTGAGGCGCGCTCCCGGCAGGTGATTGTGGCAGGTGCCGGCATCGCCGGCCTGACCACGGCGCTTTCATTTGCCGTTCGCGGCTATCCCGTCCGCATCTTCGAGCGCGCGCCGAAGCTTGAGGAAAACGGCGCCGGCATACAGCTATCGCCCAACGCAACGCGCATCCTCGACCGGCTCGGGGTTCTTGCTGCGCTTCGGCTCACCGCGGTCCGGCCGAGTGCGGTCATACTGCGCGACGCGGCCAGTCTTGCCGAACTGGGCCGGGTGCCGCTTGGCGCCGGTGCCGAGCAACGCTGGAAGGCGCCCTACATCACCCTCAAGCGTTCAGACCTGCAAAGCGCCCTGCTCGCCCATGTGGCGCGGGAACCCGGCATCGAGCTTGTGACCGGCGCCGATGTGAAGAGTGCCAGCCTGCATGCTCACGGCGTCACCGCCTCCGTCGAAACTGCAGCCGGTACGGTGCGCGCCGGCGGCCTGATGCTGGTCGGCGCCGACGGCGTCTGGTCGAAACTGCGCGGACTGAACGGCAGTGCCGGAAACAGCCGTTTTTCCGGCGAGATCGCCTGGCGCCGGACCGTCAGCGCGAACAGCCCGGCCGGCAAGGCCCTGATCAGCATTGGCGTCACCGGCGCGGTCACCGCCTTCGTGCATCCGGGCTTCCATCTCGTGGCCTACCCGGTCAGCGGGGGCAGCGCGCTCAACCTCGTCGCCATGGTTGCCGGCGCCGCAATGGCCGAAACCTGGTCCGGAAAGATGGATTCCGCGGTGCTGAAACGTGCCATGGCGCGCACCGCACCGGCGCTGCGTGGTCTTGCCGACGATGGCGAGGCCTGGACTGTCTGGCCGATCCACACTGTTGCCGCCGATGAGCCTTGGGTCGCGCCGGGCGGCATCGCCCTCATCGGAGACGCCGCGCATGCCATGGTTCCCTACGCCGCCCAGGGTGGCGCCATGGCGATCGAGGACGGCGAAACGCTGGCGGCGCGGGTCGTGGGGAGACAGGGCACGCTCGGTGCTGCCTTGACGGCATGGGAGAAGGAGCGGCGATCGAGGATCGCGCGGGTCGTCCGCCGCGGCGCCACCAATCGCCGGGCATGGCACGCTGCCGGCGCCGTGGCCAAGCTGCGCAACGTGTACCTGAAGGTTCAGTCGCCGACGCGGCTGGCTGCCGGCTTCGACTGGCTGTACGGCTGGGAGCCCCCTGTCATCAAGGGATGACCAGGCTCAGTTGTGAAGCGCGAGTGAGATTTCCAGCAATTGCGGGAGCGGCGTCCACACGCCGGTCTTCAGCCCCGCGGCGCGCAGTGCCGCCGCTGTCCATGTGTTGCAGCCGACCAGTGCGTTGAAGTAGCCCTTCGCCTCGTAGAACGCGTCGAAATCGCCATAGGCGGCATCGGCTATCCGTATCGGTCCATCGGGACCTGCCGCGAAGCTGCCGACGATATGGTCTTCGAGCCGCTCGAGATCGCGGTCACCGATCTCTATCGCCGTGACGAATGGCAGCTCAGTGTCCACGTCTCCGATGACGTCGACATGCATAACGGACTGGTCGATTGTCAGCGAGTTGAACAATGGCCCCGGACGCAGGTCGGACCAGGTCGGCGTCGCTATGTAGAAAGCCCGGCCGCCCCAGCCAAACACCAGGTAGCGCGCTCCCGCTATCTCCGTCTGGATGCCGGTGCCGATCAGCGACGCGAACTTGGCGCGGCTTTGTTCGTCCAGCGGAATTGCGATGTCTGTATGGATGGGATTGCTCAGCAGCAGGATTCTTCGCGGCGCCTGATCCTCTGCAGTTGCCGGATGCCAGAACGGCCGCGGAACGATCGTTCCGAGCACGAGCAGGACCAGCACTGCGGCAATGGCCACGCCCCCGCTGTACAGCGCCCTCTTCATCGACGGCGCGACCCTGACATCAGACGTCCCTTTGCTTGCGGTGGCTCATTCTGAAAACGAACGGCCCGGCCGAGTGACAGCCGGGCCGCGCCAAATGCCGTCGAGTTCGGCTAGTGCAGGATCTGCGACAGGAACAGTTTCGTGCGCTCATGCTGCGGATGGTCGAAGAACTGGGCAGGCGTGTTCTGTTCCACGATCTGGCCCTGATCCATGAAGATCACGCGGTTCGCCACCTTGCGGGCAAAGCCCATCTCATGCGTCACACAGATCATGGTCATGCCTTCCTCGGCGAGGCTCACCATGGTCTCCAGAACCTCGGCGATCATCTCCGGGTCGAGCGCCGATGTCGGTTCGTCGAACAGCATGATGCGCGGGTTCATGCACAGCGAGCGGGCAATCGCCACGCGCTGTTGCTGGCCGCCAGACAACTGGCCGGGATATTTGTTGGCCTGCTCCGGGATCTTGACGCGGCGTAGGAAGTGCATCGCCGTTTCCTCGGCTTCCTTCTTCGGCGTCTTGCGCACCCAGATCGGCGCCAGCGTGCAGTTCTCGAGAATGGTCAGGTGCGGGAACAGGTTGAAGTGCTGGAACACCATGCCGACCTCGCGGCGCACCTCGTCGATCTTCTTCAGGTCGTTGGTCAGTTCCTTGCCGTCGACGACGATCTTGCCCTTCTGATGCTCCTCGAGCCTGTTGATGCAGCGGATCATCGTCGACTTGCCGGAGCCCGAGGGGCCGCAGATGACGATGCGCTCGCCCTGCATGACCTTCAGGTTGATGTCCTTCAGGACATGAAAGTCGCCATACCATTTGTGCATGCCGACGATTTCGATCGCCACGTCGGTCTCGGAGATGTGCATCTTCTTGGGATCGACTGCGATCTCGTCGATGCTGGCTGTGTTTTCCTTGGCCATAGGCCGGTTCCCCTTTGTTATTTTATCGCTTGTGACCGGTATCGAGGCGGCGCTCCATGAAGATCGAATAGCGCGACATGCCGAAGCAGAACAGCCAGAACACGAAGGCGGCGAAGATCAGCCCGGTAATCGGGGTCTGCGCCGAAGCCCAGGTGGCGTCCGAGAAATTCTGCCGAACGATGCCGAGCAGGTCGAACATGCCGATGATGTAGACCAGGCTGGTGTCCTTGAAGAGGCCGATGAAGGTGTTCACGATGCCGGGGATGACCAGCTTCAGAGCCTGCGGCAGCACGATCAGCGTCATCTTCTGCCAATAGCCGAGGCCGAGCGAATCGGCGCCCTCGTACTGCCCCTTGGGGATGGCCTGCAGCCCGCCGCGGATAACCTCGGCCATGTAGGCCGACGCAAACAGCGCGACGCCCACGAGGGCGCGCATCAGCTTGTCGAAGCTGACGCCGGCAGGCAGGAACAGCGGCAGCATGACGCTCGCCATGAACAGCACGGTAACGAGCGGCACGCCGCGAACGGTCTCGATGAAGATGACGCTCAGCATCTTGACGATCGGCATCTGCGACCGTCGCCCGAGCGCCAGGATGATGCCGAGGGGAAGCGAGACCGCGATACCCACGAAGGAGAGCACCAGGGTGACCATCAGGCCGCCCCACAGCGGCGTCTCGACAGGCCGCAGGCCGAACCAGCCGCCCGTCAGCAGCACGAAGGCGACGAACGGGAAGACGAAGAAGAACAGTACCGCGTTGAGAATCTTGCGCGGTGCCGACGGGATGAGCAGCGGCACGAGGAGTGCCACGAAGATCACTGCCGTCAGGATCGGCCGCCAGCGTTCGGCATCCGGATAGCGGCCGAGCATGAACTGCATGAATTTGGCATTCACGAATGCCCAGCAGGCGCCCGACCAGCCATCGGGCTGGACGCCACCCTGCGCGACCGTCGCGCAGACGGAGCGGTCGGCGCCTGTCCATTGCGCGCTGAAGAAGGCCCAGTCGAGAAACGGCGGCAGGATCCAGGCGACGATCAGCAGGCCGATGATGGTCAGGATAGAGTCGGCAGGTGTTGCGAACAGGTTCTTGCGCACCCAGGCGCCGGCGCCCTTTTCGCCTGCCGGCGCGGCCTGGGCCAGGACCATCTCGGTGCGAACATAGGAAAGATCGTGCTCTTGCATCTTATCTCTCCACCAGGGCCATCTTGGCGTTGAACCAGTTCATGAAGGCCGACGTCGTGAGGCTGAGGCCGAGATAGACGACCATCCAGATCGCGACGATCTCGATCGCCTGACCGGTCTGGTTGAGGATGGTTCCGCCGATGGCGACCAGGTCCGGAAACCCGATGGCGATCGCCAGCGACGAGTTCTTGGTGAGATTGAGATACTGGCTGGTCAGCGGCGGGATGACGATGCGCATGGCCTGCGGGATGACGACCAGCCGCAAGGCCTGGCCCGAACGAAGGCCGAGCGCGGAAGACGCTTCCGTCTGTCCCTTGCTGACGCCGAGGATGCCGGCGCGCACGATCTCGGCGATGAACGCTGCCGTATAGAATGACAGGGCCAAATAAAGCGACAGGAACTCCGGCTTGACCTGAAGGCCGCCGACCAGGTTGAAGGTCGAAGCGACCGGCAGGTCCAGCGTCACCGGCATCCCCGCCAGCAGGAACGCAAGCACAGGAAGCCCGACGATCAGCCCGACGCCGGTCCAGAAGACCGGGAACTGCTCGCCCGTCGCTGCCTGCCTAATCCTTGCCCGCCGGGCGACGAATATCGTCAAGGCAATGCCGACGACGAGGCCCGCGAGAATCAGCCAGGAGCCCTGCCCCCAGACGGGCATCGGCAGGAAGACGCCGCGATTGTTCAGATAGGTGCCGAAGCTGATGAAGTTCTCGCCACCGAGCGGTATGCCGACATGGAGGCTCTCGCGCGGCTGCGGCAGGACCGACAGCACGCCGAAATACCAGAAGAAGATGACGAGGAGCGGCGGGATGTTGCGGAAGATCTCGACATAGACCGTGCAGATCTTGCGGATCAGCCAGTTATGCGAAAGGCGTCCGACACCGATGGTAAAGCCGATGATGGACGCGGTGATGATGCCGCACACCGCCACCAGCAGCGTATTCAGGAAGCCGACGACAAGCCCGCGGGCATAGGTCGAGTCCGAATTGAACGGGATGAGACTGGTGCTGACGTCGAAGCCGGCGCGGCCGGAAAGAAATCCGAAGCCCGAGGAAATGTTCGACCGTCTCAGGTTCTCGATCGTGTTTCCGACGATCCAGTAGACGAGAATGAAGAGGAGGATGACGACGACAGCCTGGAAGAAAATCCCGCGGATTTTCGGGTCGTTGACGAACGAACCGCGGCCGACGTCGGTTGTTCCAGCAATGTCCTGCAGCGCCATCCATTCTCTCCGATGCGAGAAGCCCGGAAGGTGGGCGAGCCACCTCCCGGGTCATGTCTTCGGTTAGCGGATCGGCGGAGCGTACTGCAGACCACCCTTGGTCCAGAGTGCGTTGATGCCGCGGGCGATCTTCAGCGGGCTGCCGGCGCCGACATTGCGCTCGAACAGCTCGCCATAGTTGCCGACGGCCTTGACGACGTTCACGACCCAGTCGTTCGACACGCCGAGATCGGTGCCGATCTTGGTGTCTGCCTCGACGCCGAGCACGCGCTTGATCTCAGGATTTCCCGAGGTCTTCATCTCCTCGACATTGGCCTGGGTGATGCCCAGTTCTTCCGCCGTCAGCAGCGCGAAATAGGTCCACTTGACGATGTCGAACCACTGATCGTCGCCCTGGCGAACGACGGGCCCGAGCGGCTCCTTGGAAATGATTTCCGGCAGCACGACATGGTCGTCAGGCGCCGTCAGCGTGAGACGGATGCCATAGAGACCCGACTGGTCGGTCGTGTAGACGTCGCAGCGGCCCGAATCATAGGCAGCGTTCACTTCTTCGAGCTTCTCGAAGACGACCGGGTTATATTCAAGGTTGTTGGCCTTGAAGTAGTCGGCGAGGTTCAGCTCGGTCGTGGTGCCGGTCTGCACGCAGACGGAGGCGCCCGAGAGCTGCAGCGCCGAGTTGACGCCCGGAAGCTTCTTCGCGTTGATCATGAAGCCCTGGCCGTCATAATAGGTGACGCCGGTGAAGTTCAGGCCGAGCGCGGTATCGCGGTTGATCGTCCAGGTGGTGTTGCGCGACAGGACGTCGATTTCACCCGACTGAAGCGCCGTGAAGCGCTCCTTGGCGCTCAGCGGCGTGAACTTCACCTTGGTTCCATCGCCGAAAACGGCAGCGGCCACGGCGCGGCAGAAATCGGCATCGAGGCCGAGCCAGTCGCCCTTGTCGTTCGGCGCCGAGAAGCCGGCGAGTCCGGAACTGACGCCGCACTGCAGGAAGCCCTTGGCCTTCACGTCGTCCAGTGTCGCTGCAGAAGCCGCCGAAGCAGCCAGCCCCAGTGCCGCCGCTCCCAGCATTACCGCTAGTTTGTTTGTCATAATCAAAAAACCTTTCCCATTAAGCTGGTTCGAGACCCGCATTTCTTGAGGCCTGCGCATCGCAGTTCCGTTGTTTCCGGAGCTTCGTACCGTTAGACGGCAAGGATGCCGCGCGCCTTGTTCACGAAGTGCATCGAAGGCGATTATTCTTGTGAGGTCAAGCGGAATGACCGTATTTCCGGGAGTTCGCGTCGCCCGGGCACGGGCTTACCTATGGTGATGTACACATTGGTCAGTGACTTCGTGGTGCCGGTCCCGCCGGGTCAGCGCTGAAAAGCCGATCGTCCCCGATGCCGCCGATGCGCGCTCGAATTTGCGAACGAGCCGCCATCATGCGCCGGGCGCCGTCTCGAAGTGCAGGTCCCGGTTGCGTGCCGGCTTCATGCGCACTATTCGTCAGCTTTCCCCAGCAGGCGGATAGCATGGCACGACGTCTCCCCGGCAAGATCGGCATCAACACGCAGCTTACCCATGGCGGGTACGAGCCCAGCGACTATTTCGGCTTCGTCAATCCACCCGTGGTGCATGCCTCGACCGTGCTGTTTCCCGATGCAGCAACGATGTCGTCGAGAGGGCAGAAATACACCTACGGCACACATGCCACGCCGACTACGGATGCGCTCACGCAGGCCGTCAACGAGCTCGAGGGGTCTGCCGGCACAATCCTGGTGCCATCCGGCCTCGCCGCCGTGACGATCCCGCTGCTCGCCTTCCTGTCGGCGGGAGACCATGTGCTGATCGTCGATTCGGTATATTTCCCGACCCGCCGCTTCGCCAACACGATGCTGAAGCGGCTCGGCGTGGAGGTCGATTACTACGATCCGCATGTCGGGGCGGGAATCAGCGCGCTGATGAAGCCCAACACCAGGGTGGTGCTGACCGAATCGCCAGGCTCCGGCACGTTCGAGGTCCAGGACATTCCGGCGATCGCCAAGGCCGCGCATGCCGGCGGGGCGGTTGTCATGATGGACAATACCTGGGCGACTCCGCTCTATTTCCGGCCGCTCGACTTCGGCGCCGACATCTCGATCCATGCCGCCACGAAGTACCCGGCCGGCCATTCGGACGTGCTGCTCGGCATGGTCTCGGCCAACGAGGCATGCTGGCCGAAGCTGCTTGAGGCCTACACCAATGTCGGTTGCTGCGCTGGACCCGACGACGTCTACCAGGTGCTGAGGGGCCTGCGGACCATGGGGATCAGGCTGGAACGCCACCAGAAGAGCGCGCTCGACATCGCGCGCTGGCTGGAAGCGCAGCCCGGCATTGCGCGTGTCCTGCACCCGGGTCTCGAGAGCAATCCCGGCCACGCGCTGTGGAAGCGCGATTTTTCGGGCGCAAGCGGCATCTTCTCGGTGGTGCTGGACGGCGGCGGCCAGGCGCAGAGCCACGCCTTTCTCGACGCGCTCACGATCTTCGGGCTGGGCTATTCCTGGGGCGGCTACGAGAGCCTGGCGGTTCCGGTGCTGCTCGGCGACCGTACGGTAGCGAAGGGGCCGAGCGAAGGGCCGGTAATCCGGCTGCAGATCGGGCTTGAGGACGTCGAGGACCTGAAGTCGGATCTTTCAGGCGCGCTCGAGGCGGCGCGCCTGGCGTAGGACCGGGCGGCTGGTCAGCCGCCCTTGCTCTTTTCCTCGGCTTCCACCGCATCCTCGAGCTTCGTGGTCATGAGTTCCTCGAGGTCGCCGACCTCTTCCTCGATGTCCTCGATCGCAACGCCGGCTTCTGCCGCCTGGGCAGCACATTGCTTCGCCAGAATCTCGGCTTCCCGTTCGATTCCGGCCGGCGCAGGCCGGACCTGAACCTTCTCGGTAATCCATTCCTGCAAGAACTCGATCGCCTTTTCGCTCATCGTTGCCTCTTGCCACTGGCGTGCGTAGTCGTTGCCATCAACGTGTTCATCCTAGAAAATGATCCTGGGTAGCGGTCGATATGCCCCGCATTCGTTTGGGGGCGCTGCCTGTTGTGCCTCGACCGAGCGACGGCTCTATATAGGTGCTTTTCGCACTGCACAAAGGATTTTCCTGTCAAATCGTTAAATCTGGCGATCCCGGCAGGATTCCCAACGATCGGCGTTAGTCCGCAAAACTCAGGCATTCCGTCCCCGCGCCTGCGGCTGACAAGCCCCTTTGATATCACTGCGGTATTTCAAGCGCACCCCGCACCGTTTGGCGGGTGGTATGCAACTGCGGCTCGGGAAGGTCAAGCGTTGCGTCGCTGTGAAATCCGCAAGGATTGAGTTGTGACAATCTGAAAAATAGGCGGAAGCTGTTACCGCCGGGTAACAGCCGTGCGCCCGGTTCCCATGCTACACAACATGTGAGGGATTAACGTGCCGAGTTAGGGGCTTAAGAGCAACCATGAAAACCCATCTGATCGCCATCGCCCTGCTACTTGGTTCCGCCGGAACCGTGGCAGCTGCTGATGCAATAGTCGAAGAAGTCGTCGTCGTCGAGGGCGCTTACAACTGGTCAGGAATGTATATTGGCGCTCAGGCGGGCTACGCCGTCGGGGGCAAGGCAGACTACACTTACGACGACTCCGATTACAACTATAGCCACGACCTCGACGGTTGGCTTGGCGGTGTTTACATCGGGTACAATTACCAGTTCGCCAATCAGGTCGTTCTAGGCGCCGAAGCAGATATCGCTTGGGGCGACATCAACGGTTCAGGCGCAACTGCGGACAGTGATCCTTATAGCGCGTCCACCAGTGTCGACTGGACGGGGTCAGCCAGACTGCGGTTGGGTTACGCGATGGATCGCTTCCTTCCCTACGTTACGGGCGGCGTCGCCTTCGGCAGTTCAGACTTCACCGAATATGACGGCGGAGCCTTCTATTCGGAAGACGACAGCATCAATCAGGTTGGCTGGACGCTCGGTGCAGGCGTCGAGTACGCCTTTACCGACAATTGGATCGTGCGCGGTGAATACCGCTATACCAGCTTCGACGACGAGAACTTCACGACCCAGCCAGAAGATGAAGACTATAGCGTCGATACGGATATCCACGATCTCCGCATAGGTATTGCGTACAAGTTCTAGGACGACTGTCCACCGACTTAACGGACCACGGTCCGGGCCGGCAGCGCAAAGTGTCGCTTGCCGGCCCAGCCATGCACCACCCTTGTGAAGATCGCCGTAGCAAGAACTCCGGAACTGCTTACAAGGCGGCGGCTTCTCGGTGAGATAGGTGTAGATGCCGATCAACCAGCCGGCGAAAGCGACCACGCCGATGCCGATCTTGCCCAGCCAGTGCCCGACCGTGCCTACGCCAATTGTCCGCTCGCGCATCGCCAAGACATCGGCGGTCACCGCGCCATTGGCATCGACCCGCTGATTGACCGAGGCGAGGTCCGATTCCACATGCGTAGTCCGCATGAAGATCTTGCCGAGTTCGTCGCCCACGACCTGCCGGTAGTCGACCGAGGCGGCCTCTGCCTGGAGTGAGCTGTTCGGTTTCGCCGCCGACCCCGGCTATCTCGAGCAGAACCCGGCCGCCACTGTCGATCGCTCGGCAACGGCAACGGACGGCCACCACGTCTGGACGATCGACGAGGTAGAGCGCTTTATGGCGCCTCATTCGACCGGCACCAGGCCGCGGCTGGCTATCTATATCCTCTTGTTCACCGGCCGGCGCCGGGCCCGATGCCGTGCTGCTCCGCCGCCAGCACATCAAGGATGGCGTGATTCGCTACCGCACGACCAAGAATTGCGTCGAGATCGTGCTGCCGGTGCTGCACCGCTTGCCACATCGATCCATGGGACCAAAACCGGCGACCTAGTACTTCTGGTCACGGGGCACGGCCGGCCATGGGCAAAGGAATCCTTCGGCACATGGTTCGCCGAATAGTGCAAGGCCGCCGGCGTGCCTGGCCGAGCCTATGGGCTCCGCAGGGCCGGCGCGACCTTTGCCGCCCGAGAACGGCGCCTCACTAACCAGTTCGCGGCGATGTACGGCTGGAAGATTCCGCGCATGGCCGAAGTCTACACGCGCAAGATGAACCGCCCCCGCATGGCGGAACAGGCCGCGAACCTTCTATTCCCACACCTTTCACCCGGTGCGGGGTGAGCGAAAAGTCAATAAGATCAATGCCTAAAGTGATCTGGCGATCCCGGCAGGATTCGAACCTGCGACCATCGGCTTAGAAGGCCGGTGCTCTATCCTGCTGAGCTACGGGACCGCATGGCGGTGTCCGGACACCGACCTTTGCTGCTTGGGGGCCGTTCAGTGTGTCCACGGAATTTTGCGATCATAACGGAAGTTCTCCGCGTAAGAAATCTGCCGGCGCTTGGCTTCCTTGGGCTCCTGCACCCGGTAAGCCAGTCCGTTCTTCTCGGCGTACGCTACCGCTTCTTCCTTCGTCTCGAAGGCCAGGCGAATCTGGCTCTTCATGTCGCCGGACGTCGTGTAGCCCATCAGTGGATCGATCTTGCGCGGCAATTCGGGGTCGAATTCGAGGACCCAGAGCCCGGTCTTGGCCTTGCCGGACTGCATTGCGGTCTTGGCCGGGCTGAAAATGCGTGCTGACATGCCTGCTTCTTCCTGACTGCAATTTCGAGGTGCAGCCTTCCCCTAACCTGTTTGCCTCGTCAACCCACTTTGTGGGCTTCTGCCATGCTTCCGGCGATGCAAGGGTGAGTGGTCGGAGCGGCAGGATTCGAACCTGCGACCCTCTGGTCCCAAACCAGATGCGCTACCAGACTGCGCTACGCTCCGTGACCGTTTCCGGCGCTGCAGTGCCTAGAGATTTCGCGGTTCGAGCGCAACCCTGAATCGACTGCCGCACGGGAAACACCGGGCGATCCTTCCGGCGAAACAACGCCGCAGGCCAGGCACGGGCCTAAAGGTCGAATTCGACCTGACCCTGGTCCATGGCATTCACCGTCTCGGCGGCCAGTGCACGGGTAATGCGGGTCTTCTGTTCGAGCGCTGCGCGGTCCAGCCTGTCGACGACGTCGATGGCGGTCGACAGCGAACGCTCGATGCGCCGGACCAGGAATTGCACGACATGCGCCTCGACCTCGATTTGCCGGTCGGCAAACAGCTTGGTGATCACCGCGGCAAGCAGATGGTCGTCGGGCTCAAGGATTTCTACCGTGGCGGCCGCCTTGAGGCGCGAGACGAGATCGGGACGTGCCACACCCCAGGCGGTCGGAAAGCGCCGCGATGTCAGAAGCAGCTGCGTTTCGGCGCCGCGCACCGCATTGATGAGGTGGAAGAGGCCGTGCTCGTCGAGATCCCGGTCCGCATTGTCGATCAGCACCGGATGCGACAGCGGCGTGTCTTCCACCCAGGCCTCGATCGAGGCGGCGTCGAGCGAAACGGCATTGGCCGCATCAGCCCAGATCGAGGCGATATGCGACTTGCCCGAGCCGGCGGGCCCCGCCAGCACGACGACCGCCGCCGGCCAGTCCGGCCAGCGGTCGATCAGCGCAACGGCCTGCCGGTTGGCATCCGACACGACGAGTTCGTCGCGCGAATGCCCAGTCGAATGACCGAGATCGAGAGGCAGCTGCCTGGGCTTGTCGACTTCGCTCATGCGCAACCCTAGAGTTTGCGAGGCGTGCGGGCGCGTCTTGGGGCAGGCTTGGTCGCGGCCGGTTCTATCTCCTCGCCGGCGCCCTTGTACATCGGCGATTCCAGGTAGCGGGCAATGGCAAAGCGGACCAGCACCGCGACGGCTGCCGCCGCTGGGACGGCAATCAGCAGGCCGACGAAGCCGAACAGCGCGCCGAAGGCGAACAGGGCAAACATCAGCCATACAGGGTGCAGGCCGACGCTCTTGCCGACCAGCCTTGGCTGCAGGATGTTGCCTTCGATGAACTGCCCGACGAAGAAGACGCCGGCGACGGCGGCAACCATGGTCCAGTCCGGCCAGAACTGCACGAAGGCCACGCCGACCGAGAGCACGAGACCGACCATCGACCCGACATAGGGGATGAAGCTGATCAGCCCGGCAAACAGCCCGATCAGGATGCCGAAGTTGAGGCCGGTGATGGTCAGGCCGAAGGCGTACATCAGGCCAAGCACGAGGCAGAGCGTCCCCTGCCCGCGGACGAAGCCTGCCGTGGCGGCGTTGATGTCGGTGGCAAGCGTGCGGACCGTCTCGACATAGTCGCGGGGCACCCAGCTGTCGATTGCGGCGACCATGCGATCCCAGTCCAGCAGCATGTAGAACGCCACCACCGGGGTAACGATGAACAGCCCGGCGATGCTGAAAAGCGCCACGCCCGAACTCCAGATCGACTGGAATATCGTCGTGAAGAAGCCGACGCCGGTGGTCAGCAGCGAGTTCAGGCCCTCGCGCAGGCTGTTGGCGTCGACGCCGAAACGCTGTTCCAGCCATTGCGGGTCGAAATTCGTGATCAATGTCTGCAGGCGGGTCAGGTAGTCCGGCAGCTTCGCCAGGAAATCCGAGAGTTGCGACACCAGCACCGGTACGAGGACGACCAGTCCGATCGTCAATATGATGACGAACCCGATGAGAATGAGGAGTGTCGCGGCCGTGCGCGACAGACCCACACGCTCAAGCCGGTCGGCGACCGGATCGAGAAAATAGGCCAGCACCATGCCGGCGGCGAACGGCAAGAGGATGCTGCTGAAGATGTAGAGAAACAGGACGATCAGGGCGGCGGTGATCAGCCAGAAGCGGATCTGGCGGCGGAATATCGAATGGGCCTGGGCGTCGGCCGCCTGTTCATCCGCCAGAGGTTTTGCCTTCGCCATCGTCGCCCATGTGCCTCAGCCAGGCTACGAGATAGGCTGCGGCGGAAGCCACGGTCAAGAGGCCGGACACGACAATGAGGATGGGCCGCGCCGGGCCGAACTCCATGCTGAAAGCCAGTTCGGCCAGTATGATGGACGCCAGGATGATCTGCACGGCGGTGTTGGCCTTCGACACCATGAGCGGCTTCATCTCGACCGGATTGCGCATCACCGTCGACAGGAGCACGGCGCAGACGATCAGCGCGTCTCGGCTGACGGCAAGGACGACCAGCCAGAGCGGCATTTCACCCACCAGGCCAAGCACCACGAACACGCTCACCAGGAGCAGCTTGTCCGCCATCGGGTCGAGATAGGCGCCGAGTTCCGACCGCTGGTCGAAGTGCCGCGCCACGAACCCGTCGACGCCGTCCGAAATGCCGGCAACCAGAAATCCGGCGAAGGCCATCTGCCATTGGCCGTTGAGCATCCAGTAAACCACCGCGGGGACAAGGATGAAGCGTAAGATTGTGATCATGTTGGCCACGGTCACGGGCCTTGTCCTCCTGTGCGAGTGCCGGGATACAATCTGAATGCTTTGCCGGCGGCAAGATACCACTGGCCGTGACGCATCCGTCCACCGCTTTCACGGTCCCGGACGCGCGACGGGCGCCCCCGGTTCTTGCAGCCCATGGCCGTTCCATGCGAAGAGCCGCAGCAATCGAGGCGATCAGGACCAAGCATGAGCAAGCCGAACAACGGTCTCACCTATGCCGAAGCGGGAGTCGATATCGACGCCGGCAATCTGCTGGTCGAGAAGATCAAGCCGCTGGTACGCTCGACGCGGCGGCCCGGCGCCGACGGCGAGATCGGCGGCTTCGGCGGCCTGTTCGACCTGAAGGCCGCCGGCTTCACCGATCCGGTCCTGGTGGCGGCCAATGACGGCGTCGGAACCAAGCTCAAGATCGCGATCGATGCGGGCAAGCTCGACACGATCGGCATCGACCTCGTCGCCATGTGCGTCAACGACATCGTCGTCCAGGGCGCCGAGCCGCTGTTCTTCCTCGACTATTTCGCCACCGGCAAGCTCGACCCCGAGGCGGGCGCGTCGATCGTCGGAGGAATAGCGAAAGGCTGCCGGCAGGCCGGATGTGCGCTGATCGGCGGCGAGACGGCCGAGATGCCCGGCATGTATCACGGCAAGGATTTCGACCTCGCCGGTTTCGCCGTCGGTGCGGCCGAGCGCGGCCAGATGCTGCCGACCGACGATATCGTCGAGGGCGACATCCTGCTCGGCCTTGCGTCGTCGGGCCTACATTCCAACGGATTTTCGCTGGTGCGCCGGATCGTTGAGCAATCGGGACTCGGCTGGTCGGATCCCGCGTCCTTTGCCGACGGCCTGCCGCTCGCCGAGGCGTTGCTTGAGCCGACGCGCATCTACGTCAAGTCGGTGCTCAGCGCCATTCGCGGCACGCATGGCATCAAGGCGCTGGCGCACATCACCGGCGGCGGTTTCCCGGAAAACATCCCGCGCGTGCTGCCGAAGGACTTTTCCGCCGAACTCGACCTCGATGCCATCGAGGTTCCAGCCGTCTTCTCCTGGCTCGCCAAGACCGGCGGCGTCGAAGCGACCGAAATGATGCGCACCTTCAACTGCGGCATCGGCATGGTGCTGGTCGTCGCGTCGGGCCAGGCCGCGCAGGTGGCGGCGGTCTTGCAGGAAGCCGGCGAGACGGTGACGTCGATCGGCAGCATCGTGCCGCGCCGGGATACCGGCGTGATCTACCGTGGTGCGATTTCGCTATGAGCGCGCAGCCGAAACGAACGGCGATCCTGATCTCGGGACGCGGAACGAACATGTCGCGGCTGATCGAGGCTGCGGCCGATGCCTCGTTTCCGGCGGAGATCGTCGGGGTGATCTCGGACACGCCCGATGCGCCGGGGCTGATCTTCGCGGAAAGCCGGGGCGTCGAGACACGCGTATTGCCACGCGGCGACTATGCCAGCCGCGAGGCGCATGACGGCGCCATCCACGAAGCGCTGGAGTCGCTCAACGCCGAGATCGTCTGCCTGGCCGGCTACATGCGCATGCTGACGGGCCGTTTCGTCGAGAAATGGACCGGCCAGATGATTAACATCCACCCTGCCCTGCTGCCGGCGTTCAAGGGGCTGGACACGCATCGCCGGGCGCTCGATGCCGGCGTGCGCGTCCATGGCTGCACCGTCCACTTCGTGACGGCAGAGATGGACGACGGGCCGATCATCGCGCAGGCGGCGGTGCCGGTGCTGGTGACAGATACGGAAGAGACGCTGTCGTCGCGCGTGCTGAAGGCCGAGCATCATCTCTACCCGCTGGCGCTGAAGCTCGTGGCCGAAGGCAAGGTCGGCATGGTCGACGGCCGCAGCGTGTTCGCGGCGCTGCACGAAGACGAGAAGGCGGGGCTCGCCCGGCTGTTCTCGCCGTCGTCGTGGAGCGAGGACATCGACCTCGAGGCGCTGGCGCGGTCGACGCCCTGACCAGGATGCCAAGAGAGACGGCATGAGGACGCTCCTTCTCCTGCGCCACGGAAAGTCGAGTTGGCAGGATGCGGCGCTTGCCGATGTCGACCGGCCGCTGTCGCCGCGCGGCATGGCCGCCGCCGCTTGCATGGGGCGGGAGCTGCG